>JBDLVT010000015.1:0-4430 GCA_039804625.1 Bacteroidota bacterium | reverse complement strand
CCTTTGTAACGGATTACTCGCTATCGCTCGTGAACCCTTGAGGGGAGGATCAAAACAATTGAAAAGCCAGTTGCTGCGCAACTTTGCCTTTTTTGTTTTACATTGCTTCCAAAAGCAAGCTTTTGACGCATGTAAAACAAAAAAGCCAGCCTAACGGCTAGCTTTTCAATTGTTTTGCGGAGAGAGAGGGATTCGAACCCTCGATAAGCTTTAGGCCTATACACACTTTCCAGGCGTGCTCCTTCAACCACTCGGACACCTCTCCAAGGTTTAGTGGAGTGCAAAGATACAAAGCTTTTTTGATTCTAGGAAACTGGGCGCATGCGCAGTTGGATCACGAGTGCTGAAAGGAGGGTAAGGCTCCCGATGGCAAAAATGGCGGTATTCGTGGACCAAACATCGGCGAGAATGCCGGTGAGAAGGGCGCCCACAGCGTAGCCGAGGTCACGCCAAAGGCGATACACGCCTATACATTGGGCCCGCTGGCTCGGGTGGGTATTGTCTGCGATGGCAGCTAAGAAAGTGGGGTAGACTACCGCTGTGCCGAGTCCAAGCAAGATGCTGAGGGCGGCAAAAGCAGCAAATGATTGTGCCCAGATGAAGCCGAGTATGGCGAGCCCCTGTATGAACATACCCCAAAACAGCAAGGATTTTTTGGTGTAGCGATCGGCCAGTTTGCCGGTAAAAAGCTGGCTGAGGCCCCAGACTGTGGGGTAAATGGCAATGATTTGTGCGAGTTCGGTTACAGTGAATCCCTTGCTCAGTAGTAAGATGGGAAACAAGCCCCAGATCATGCCGTCGTTGAGGTTGTTGACCAAGCCGCCTTGGCTTATGGCGCTCAAATTGGGGTGTTTCCAGGAGGTTTCGGAAAAAATATTTTTCAAGAGCGGTGCTTTGCTTTCTTCGCCTTCGCGTTGGACAAAAGAACTGGTGTCTTTGATTAAAAAAATACTTGACAAAAGTCCAAAAATAGCAAGTAGGATACCAATGTAAAAGGGAAAAGGTCGCACGCCGTATGCATTGGCAATACTCGCGCTTAAAAAGGCTACAGCACCAACGGAAATATAGCCGGCAGCCTCGTTAATACCCATCGCAAAGCCTCGGTTTTTTGGGCCAACTAAATCAATTTTCATGACTACCGTACTGCTCCAGGCTAAGCCCTGATTGATGCCTAGAAAAACATTTGCAATAATTATCCAAGACCAATTTGGTGCGTTAATCAGTAAAAAAGGAACGGGTAGGGCAAAAATCCAGCCTAAGATCAGGAGTTTTTTGCGTCCCCAGCGGTTGGCTAAAGTACCTGCAAAATAGTTGGTGAGCGCTTTTGTGCTGCCAAACACAACAATAAATGAAAGAATAGCTGTTTTTGCAGCAAGATGAAATTCTTCTTGTGCCAATTGTGGCAAAATACTCCGCTCCATGCCAACCATACCACCAACAAAAGCGTTGACGAGGACAAGTAAACTAAATTGTTGCCAATTTGCTTTGAGACCGAGTTGCGCTTGTGTCATTACATCAACAGCAAGCCGATCGAGAAATAAATGAAGATGCCAATGACGTCGTTGAGGGTCGTTACGAAAGGACCGATGGCTAATGCGGGGTCAATTTTGTAGCGATTTAAGATCATGGGGAAGAGCGTACCGAAGATGGCAGCAAATAAGATGACCGTGAAGAGTGATAAACTCACCACCACTCCTAAATGAACATCGACAAAAACGGTGGCCACCAAAAAGACCAAACTCGATAAAATGAGCCCGTTCATGAGCCCTACGCTTCCTTCTCGGATGAGTTTAGGGAGAATTCTGCCGAGGTCTTTGTCGCCTCTGGCTAAGGATTGAACAACAATTGCCGAAGATTGCACGCCTACGTTGCCTCCCATGGCGGTAATGAGTGGGATGAAGAAGGCCATAGCCGGGATGGCCGTAATACTTGCTTCAAAATTAGAGATGACTTTAGCGCCAATGGTGCCGCCAAACATGGCGATGATCAGCCAAGGCAAGCGAGAAAAACCTACTTTCCAAATTGCGGCGTCTGAGTCCACCTTATCGGAGATACCCGTTGCCATCTGGAAGTCTTTGTCGGCCTCTTCCTTGATGTAATCCACGACGTCGTCTAAGGTGATGCGGCCCACTAATTTATTTTGGTAGTCCACAACGGGCACCGAGACGAGGTCGTATTTTTCCATGACTTTCGAAACCAATTCTGCCGAATCACTGGTCTTGACGGAGATGATTTTTTTGCTTTGGTAAATGTTCTCGATTTTGGTACGCGCATTGGCAAAGAGGAGTCTTTTGAGCGACAGCACCCCAAGGAGGTGGTCGTCGTCATCGACTACAAAGATGTTGTATACTTTCTCGACGTCTTCTGCTTGTTTGCGCAGTTCAATGATGGCGCGGTTTACAGGCCATTCGACGTTGGCTTGGAAAAACTCTTTTTGCATGAGCCCCCCTGCGGTGTCGTCGTCGTAGTTGAGGAGGTCGACGATGTCTTCGGCAGCTTCGTCGTCTTCCATTTGGGAGATGACCTCCTGGATTTTTTCGTCGGGGAGGTCTCCGAGGATATCGGCGGCGTCGTCGGAGTCGAGGTTTTCGAGCTGATCGGCCATCTCTTTACTGGAAAGTGAGGCCAAGAAACGGTCGCGGACTTCCTCTTCAAGCTCCATTAAGATGTCGGCCTGGGTGTCTTCATCTACCATGAAGTAGATGAATTTGGCTTCGTCGTTGGTGAGTTTGTCGAGAATTTCGGCTACCTCGGCGTAGTGGAGTTCTAAGACTTGCTCTTGGATCCAAAGACTGTCTTGCGCCACAATTCTCTGACGCAGTTCGGAAATAAATTCTTTGGTTAACTCAAAACGCACCGGCTCTTTTTTGACAAAGATACGCAATTGCGTTGCAAAGGTTTTAACGCAAGGTTAAGTTCTGCGGCAATTAGTCGTGGCAAAGGCCTTCCACCTCGTGAAAGATATCATGGGCTTTGGTCATCATTTCGAAAAGTTGCGCGTTTTTCTTCTCCTGATCTTTACTTGGTTTTTGTACCAATTGATGGATGTCCAAGCACTGTTTTTCAAGTCTGGTAAGGGCATCCTGAATGCCTGCGTTGTTGGCGGAAACAGGCGGAGTTGAGTTTTTGAGTAAGATGGCCTTGGCATAAAGTTCGCCGGAGCGGCTCAATAAAGGCGCAAAGTTTTTTTCTTCTGCCGGATGAAAAGTTTGGGCCATTACTTTATGAAAATCTTTGATGGCCAGCCAGTTGTCTTTTTCGATTTCTTTGAGCAAAGGGTCGTTGAGTGCCGCTGCATATTTGTCTGATACCGCACCCCAATTGATCAGTGACCAAATATTGTTGAGGTAATCGGCTCTTTTATTTTGGTATTTGAGGTAGTAGGCGTGTTCCCAAACATCGATACCTAGAATTGGAATACCGCGTTCGCTGCTCACATCCATGATCGGATTGTCCTGATTGCCCGTACTTACCACAGCTAATTGCCCGTTCGGCGTCACCATGAGCCAAGCCCAACCACTGCCAAAACGGGTACTTGCTGCTTTATTAACGCTAGCAATAAGCGAGTCGATAGAGGTAAATTTAGTTTCAATTGCCAATTGAAGTTCTTTAGAAATAAGACGCTGACTTTCTTTGGGCGCAAGGATATCCCAAAATAAACTATGGTTGTAGTGGCCACCAGCGTTGTTGCGCACCGTTGCCGAACGAAAACTCGCATACATGAGCAGGTCGTTCATGCTGATCTTTTCCATAGCTGTTCCGGTGATCGCTTTGTTGAGGTTCGATACGTATGCAGCATGGTGCTTGTCGTGGTGAATTTGCATGGTTTGCGCATCAACTGCAGGCTCGTAGGCCGCAAAATCATAAGGTAAATCGGGAAGTGTGTAAACTTGCGCAAATCCGTTGATAGATAAAAGGAAGGCAAGAACTGAGAGTAAAGTTTTCATGTTAAAAAATTAAATATTTTGAAGATCAACCATTCGCATCGCGATGAAAGCCTTCAGGACCCTTTCACCAACATTTGGTACCTCAACGTGGATGAGGTATACACCACCCGCAACTGGAATACCCGCATGGTTGGTGAGGTCCCAATCTTGGAAGGTAAGTGGGCTGTCTTTTTTGATGTTGCGAATGAGCTTACCATTGGCCGTATAGATCCTGATCTGACACTGTTCTGGAAGGTTGGTTATCTTGATGCGGTTATCTAGTTTGTTGCGCTCGTACTCAGAGAAAGCATAATAAGGATTTGGCACTACATTGATCAGCGCCAAGGCTTCTTTGAGCATGTCTTGAGAACCCACTTTAGTAGCGATGTCTTCCATAGACCAGCTGTACATAGGCTTACCTGCGTTTTCACCTGAGCCTACAAAGTTTTTGTATTCTTTGTTGACGCGCAAGCGGATGGTCACGTCTGTAGACAACAATTCTTG
>JBDLVT010000014.1:0-17495 GCA_039804625.1 Bacteroidota bacterium | reverse complement strand
AACGGCTGTAGCGAAAGTGAAACCTACACCATCGTTGCTGGTGCGGCCTTGCCAAACGCAGCCATTTCAGCTGCCGGCCCCTTTACCAATCAAGATCCGGCACAACAACTTCAGGCACTGAACTCAGGAGGGGTCTGGAATGCTAATTGTGGCGCCTGCCTGAGTGCTTCTGGGAGTTTCAACCCACAAATTGCCGGCGTTGGCTCTTGGCAAGTATGTTATACACTCGGCTCCGGTGTTTGTGCAGACACACAATGTATTGTGCTTGTCGTTACCAATGGTTGCACACCTCAAACCACTTCCGAAACGCTTACTATTTGCCCAGGCGATTCCATCCTGATCAATGGCAATTGGCAAAGCACCCCAGGCACTTATGCACAATCTTTCTTAGATGTCAATCTTTGTGATAGCACGCATATCGCCTACTTGAATGTCTACAACACTTTAAATATCAGCGAAACAATACCACTTTGTGAGTTCGACTCCGTTTGGGTTTTCAACCAATGGATCTACAACACCCAAAATGTGGTGCAAACCGAAACCGATGCGAATGGTTGCAGCATCCTGCATACCATCCAAGTTCAAGAAACCTCTTGTGTGACCGAACCAGCAGTCATCTATATTCCAAACGTATTCACACCCAACGGAGATGACGTTAACGACACCTTTGAAATTGTCTTTCAAAATGGCTTGATTGAACGTGGTTGGATCCTCAACCGCTGGGGCAATGTCATCGCTGACTTCTCTCCTACCCAATTCAAATGGGACGGCACCGACCAAAGAACAGGCCTTCCGGTACTTGATGGCGTTTACACATATGTGGTTTATTTCAAGCCCGCCAATACGGTAAATGAAATTTATCAGGGTTTTGTCGTCGTGGTGCGGTAAATAACCGAATGAACCGTTTGGAAGATCCATTTGAAAACACCGATAAAAGCTCACTAACTCAAGCGCTCCACAAGTTCTTTATGGTCCGGATAAGCTGCCAGCAGTTCCGAGCGCTTAAAGAGCTCGAAATCGCGAAAGTCGAAGCCGGGCGCTACGGCGCAGGAAACCAAGGAGAAGCCGTCATTTTCAAGAACAGTGCTGCCGAAAATGGTGTCTTTGGGGATCCAGAGAAAAGGTTGTTGGCCTTTGGATAGGTCGAGCCCGAGGAGGTGTTGCTGGTGGCCGCGCTCGCCAAGTGTATGTACAATCAAGGGGCTTCCGGCATGAAAATACCAGAGTTCATCGCTCTTGATGCGGTGAAATTTGGAGACGTTGTCTGAGGTCAGCAAGAAATAAATGGAAGTCAGCAGTTGGCGATCTTTACCCTCGAGGGTGAGTTCAGAACGATAGGTTTCTTTGTAGAATCCGCCCTCCGGGTGTGGCAAAAGATGGAGTGCTTCAATGAGGTTTTGCATTTGCGTCATGCTCAAAATTAAGCAAACTTATAAATCCAAGTATTTCAAGAATTCGTTCTTGGTAGCTTCCTCTTCAAATTTGCCGCAGTAGTGAGCCGTTACTGTGCTACTATTGACATCTTTGACGCCTCTAGACGAAACACAAAGGTGTGTGGCATCGATAATAACTGCAACATCTTCTGTTTCCAAGACTTTTTTTAGTGCATTTGTGATTTGCATGGTGAGGCGCTCTTGTACCTGTGGGCGCTGGGCAAAATGCTGCACGACCCGATTGATTTTTGACAAGCCAATGACCTTACCCGAAGAAATATAGGCCACGTGCGCTTTGCCGATGATGGGCACAAAGTGGTGCTCGCAGTTTGAGTAAAACAAAATATTCTTCTCGACGAGCATTTGGTTGTACTGGTATTTGTTTTCGAAGAGCTTGATGTCTGGGAAATTGGCAGGATTGAGGCCACTGAAAATTTCTTTAACATACATTTTGGCTACGCGCCTTGGCGTCCCGCTGAGGCTGTCGTCTGTGCGGTCTAGGCCGAGGAGGTCCATGATTTGGCCAAAATGCACGGCAATTTGTTCAATTTTCTGATCGTCGGAAAGTGCAAATGCGTCGGGTCTGAGAGGCGTTTCTACGGAGGTGCTCACGTGTTCGTCTCCCATTTCTTCAATGAGGATGTCAATTGTGCTGTTGTTGACCTGGATACCGTTTTGTTTCATGTTTGAGTTTATTATTTAAACAAAATAAAAGGACTTATGTTCTGACCTAATCAAAAAAATCATTTAACAAATTTTTAAGCAGAGTAAAAGCAACTATTCCTCCAATTTTCACGTCCTTTGCGGGTACAAAAAATAAACACGTGAAAAAATCAATCCTTTTAGTGGCCATGGCCCTCGCTTTCAACTCTTTTGCACAATCAGTAAAAGAAGAGCCGATTACCTATACCTACACCAAACTGCCGAGCAACCCTGTTCAGCCCAAACCAACAGCCTACACCGCAACGGTTACTGCGGCTTATGAGGCAGAGAACCAAAAATTAATGGCGCAGTACGAAGCCGATAAAGCACAAGCAGAAGCGGACTACCAGCGCGAAATGGCAGACCTTCCGAACAAACAAAAGGCTGCAGACGAAAAATTTGAGCGCGAAACCAAAGCATGGAACGAGAAGTCTACCGCTTCAAAAATCATCGAAAAACAAGTATTAAACGAGAACAACAAACCAGTCAAAGACTACGTACCGCAACCCTACCGCCGCACCATCCCGATGCCGGTCATGAAAACAGCATACGACTACAACTCTTTAGCCTCTACCTACCTCTTCATCGATGGCCTGCAAAAAGGTGCAGCGAACGCGCTCAACTATACAGTAACCCTACAAGGATTTGAAGCGACACCAGCTAAGATTGTTTCAGAAGTAAAGCAAGAAGTAACGCGTAAAGATGGTGTTTCTACAACCAACAACGTCACTTACTACCACATCGAGTTTACTTACCGCCACCCCATGAGTTTCCGTGTGGCCAATGCCATCAATCAAGAAATTTATGCGGCGGCACCTGCAGAATTCACTGAATTTAAACTTTACAAAGGTACTGCTACCAAAACACAACCTTCAATGGATGTGAGCTCAGTGCTCAAGCAAATGGAAGACAAATGTTTGCAAGAAAACCTTAAAGTGATCAACCACATGGTCAATGACCGCATTGGTTTTGAGCGCACTGAAAAAACTTTCGAACTCAACTTCGTCAAATCTAAAAACGAGTCACACAACGACCTTCTCGACGCTTTCAATGCAGCCAACCTCGGCTTCAAGATGCTTGGCACCAACGAAGCGCAAGGCGCCATGAAACTCAACGAAGCCGTTGGTATCTGGAACAAAGCACTCGAAGAGTCTGATATCGAAAACAAAAAAGCACGCATCGACAAAGACATCACTGTAGCCATCTACTTTAACTTACTTGAGGCCTATTTTGCGTTGCGCAACACCGCAGCTGCAGACGAAATCCTCAAAACAATGGGCCGTATGGACATCTCTAACCGCGACAAAAAGCAACGCGAAGCATACGAACAAGCGTACATCGACCTTAAATTGCGCATGGCCGCCAACGGATTATAAGATTGCAGTATCTTCGTCCTAGATGAAAATACTGCTTCTTTTTATGTGTTTTAGTTTTGGGCTTAGCGCTCAAATCTACAAAGACCCAAGCCAGCCCATCGAAGCGCGTGTTTCCGACCTTCTTGGTCGGATGACCGCTTCAGAAAAAGCTTGGCAACTTTTTATGGTCCCTTCGGACTTCGATACCACTAAATGCCGTTTTACCGACGGCATTTTTGGTATCCAGTTATTTGCTTCGGCACTTTCAGACCCCAATCAACAAATCCTGAACTATTCAAGTTCGAACACCAACCTTGAACTCATTGAGCGGGCCAACGACATTCAAAAACACTTCATTGAAAACACGCGCCTAGGCATCCCCATTATCTTTTTTGACGAAGGATTGCACGGTTTGGTGCGCGCCCAAGCCACGAGCTTTCCACAAGCCATTGGCCTTGCGGCTACATTTGATCCGCAGCTCGTGAGCAGCGCGGCGGCGCAAATTGCGCGCGAAGCGCGCCTCATTGGCATACGCCAAGTCCTGAGCCCTGTGCTCAATTTGGCTACCGACGTACGCTGGGGCCGCACCGAAGAAACCTTCGGCGAAGATCCGTACTTAGCTAGCCAAATGGGGCTCGCATTTATTCTACCACTTGAGGCGGCCGGCGTGGTGTGTACACCCAAACATTTTGTGGTCAATGTTGGCGCAGGGGGCCGCGACTCCTACCCGATTGGCCTGAGCGAACGCGCGCTGTACATGAGCCATTACCGCCCTTTTCTGACTGCATTTCATGAGGGTAAAGCACGTTCGGTCATGAGCGCCTATAATTCGTTCGATGGCGCTGCTTGTTCAGCAGCCAAAGCGCTTCTCACCGAAACCCTCAAGCAAGACTGGGGCTTCAAAGGCTTCGTGATATCCGACGCAAATGCAGTAGGCGGAGAACTCGTACTGCACCACACCGCAATTTCTTACAACGAAAGCGGCCAACATGCTCTAGACGCTGGCCTCGACGTTATTTTCCAGACCGATTGCGCGCATTTTCAGTTATTTGAACCCGGTTTACTCGGACAAGCGCTCGCGCAAGCCCGCATCGATTCAGCGGTAGCTCGCGTCTTGCGCGTCAAGTTTGAACTCGGGCTTTTTGAACAACCCTACTTGAAACCTCCGAAAGAAAAAGAAATTCAAAAGTTACTCACCGACGGCTTCGACATCGCGCAAAAGTGTGCCGAAGCCTCCATCGTTTTATTGAAAAATGAACCACAAAAAGACCTGCATCCAATCTTGCCACTTGCCAAAGACAGCAAAATTTTACTCTTAGGAGCAGCGGCAGCCGAGGTTAAACTCGGCGGGTACAGCGGCAAAGGGTATCAGAACACGTCTATCAAATCAGGTTTAGAAGCTACTTTTGGCGTCAATAACATCCAATACCTTCCCTACCCTCAAAACCCGTGGTCGGATGGCTTTCAAGTCCTGAACCAGGAGAATGAATGGTTACATTTAAGCAATGGATTTGAGGCCGCCTATTTCAATAATCCGCAACTTGAAGGCCAATCCGTATTGTTGCGAACTGAAACACAAATCGACCACCACTGGACTCTCTACGGACCCGACAGCACAACCGGAAATAGTTTTTTTTCAGGGCGCTGGACAAGCACACTAACTGCAAAAAAAACCGGCAACATCGAACTAAAATTAGCCGGAAACGATGGCTTTCGAATGTATCTCAACGACACATGTGTCATTGATCAATGGCAAAAGCAGGGTTACCATGAACGTATTTACCGTCTTGCACTTGAGGAGGGGAATTCTTTTGACGTGCGCATTGAATTCACCGAACCTCAAGACAACGGACGCATTTTATTGCAGCTAAAAGCGCAAACGAACCCCATCGAGACTACTTATTTTGATTTAGAAAAGCAATTAGACAGCGATGTGGCCATTATAGTGGTAGATTACCCAGAAGGCGAATTCCAAGACCGCTCCTCCTTAGCACTTGCTCCTGCGCAAGTTACACTGATTAAAAAAATCAAGGCCTGCGGCATACCTGTTGTGGTGGTGCTTGTTGGGGGCAGTGCGGTCACCATGACCGAATGGCAAGACGACGCTGCGGCTATTTTATACAATTGGTACAGCGGTGAAGCTGGCGGCCTGGCTCTCGCCAATATTTTATCTGGAAAGGTAAGCCCATCGGGGAAACTCCCCATTACGATTCCGCAGCACGAAGGCCAACTTCCCTTGAGTTATTGGCACGAAGCCACGGGCCGAGGCGACGACTACGTCAATAGCAGCGGAGAACCCCTCTACCCTTTTGGCTATGGCCTGAGCTATACCCAATTTACCTATAGTCAATTCAACATGGCACCAAACACTTTCTCCTTACGGAGTGGGACAGACACCTTAGAATTTTCTTTCCTTATTCAAAATACAGGTGCATTCGATGGCGCTGAGGCCATTCAATTTTATATTAAACCCCTTTACAGTAAAAAAACCTTACCCGTACAATACCTCATCGACACCAAAAAAGTACAGCTCAAAAAAGGCGAAACAATGGGTTTTATATCCTACAAAATTCCGCTGACTAAATTAGGTATTCCAACAGGCCCCGGCTCAGCTGCATACCCAACACAATTTAGGCTTAAGATCGGCAGCTCCTCAAAAGACATCCGCCTGCAATCACCAATCCTTCAAATTCAAAATTAATGCGTCTCGTCATCCTTTCCGCTTCCCTCATGCTTTCCCATTTATTGCTGGCCCAAGATACGCTGCGTGCGCTATTCATTGGCAACAGCTATATGAGCGTCAATAACTTACCTCAAATGGTCCAGGACCTCAGTAGCTCGCTCGGAGACGTCCTGATTTACGACAGCAACACGCCTGGCGGGCAAACCTTTCAAATGCAGGCTGCCAACCCGGTCAATTACCAAAAAATGGCCACACAAGAATGGGACTACATCATTTTACAGGGCCAAAGCCAAGAACCGAGCTTTCCGTATGACCAAGTCAATGCGCAAACCTTACCTTACGCTGTACAATTGGCAGACAGCGCCAAAGCCATTCAACCTTGCAGTCAGGTCAATTATTTCATGACTTGGGGCCGCCAAGATGGCGACCCACAGTGGGACTCCATTAATACCTTCGACAAAATGAACGCGCGCCTGCGCGACGCCTATTTGCGCATAGCAGATTCTGCGCAGGCTGCAGTTTCTCCTGTCGGTGTAGCCTGGAAATACGTCCGAGACAACTACCCGGCGATCAATTTATATCAGCAAGATGGTTCACACCCAAGTGTTGAGGGTTCTTATCTGGCCGCTTGTGTTTTCTATGCCTCTCTATTCCACAAGAGTGCTGTCGGAAGTAATTTTAATCCAGGAATAGATCCGAATACAACAACTATTTTGCAAAATGTGGCAAGTTCAATTGTATTTGACAGCCTTGATACCTGGCAGTTGGTATATCCGGATAGCACGCTACAAGCAACAGTTGGCTATTCAAGTATACCCGGCGCAAGTTTATTGAGTTTTTCGGCCACCGCGAACCAAACCGCCAACTTTACTTGGTATTTCCCCGACATGACCATCGAAACAGGATCCATCATCGGTTTTGAATACAACCTCAGCACGTATCAAGTCATGCTCATTGCCGAAGGGCTGTGCGATACCGATACAGTGCTAGTTGATGTCAATATTTCGAGCGCCGGTCTTTCTAATCCAAGTCAGATTCAATGCAAAGTCACTGGGCCACAGCAAATGGAGTTAATTGGAGCTTCCTTTAGAGAGATTGAAGCGTTCGATTTAGTGGGAAGAACACAAAACATCATTCGGGAACAAATGTCTAATGGCTGCAGAATTACCTTCCCTGCAAACACCGCTTTTTTAAGGGTTCAAACGCCAAATGAATCGACAACAATAAGGATTCCCTACCTACTCAATTGAGCATTTTAGAACGCGAGAAGTAATTGGCTTCGGTAATTACAATTGGGTTGGGATTGTACCACTTCACAAAATAACCGAAGTTGGTTTCGTTGGCTTTGCGCCATTTTTCAAATTGTTCGTTTGGCGCCTGACTAAACACCCAATAGTGATAGCATTCAAAGAAGTTCATGTCGTCAATACTTAGCCAAAACTCAAAAAGTTGCACCGGAAACTGCTTGGCACTCTCGCTTTGCAACCAACTTGTCATAAATTCTTTTCTGATACTTAATAAAGAAGCCACATTTATACTTGCTTTCTTAGAGTTGAGTTGGTACTGCGCTGCGGCATTCGCCATTGTAGATTCAAAGGCCATAGAAAACGGCGACATGTCTTGAGCAAAACTCGTTCCGACGCCGTCTTTTCCAAATAAAAAGGCATTTTGGTAGGTTTGGTATAAAATAGCGCTCATTTCGCGGGTGCGTTGGGTATTTCGCTCCAGATTGATGAAAATTTCACCATAAATAACACCCCAAATTTCATTTTCGGAATTGCAATAAATACGCGCCAAACGATAGTAATTTGAAGGGAACTCAGGCGCCATTTGGATGCCTTTTTCGTAATATGGAATGGCCTTTTCAGTTTCGCCTTTGATCAAAAAAATGTTACCAGACTCTACATATAACCTACCGCTGTGCGGAAAGCGCTCCATGCCTTTAGCGTAAGTAGCCAAAGCCTCTTCAGGATTCCCCATAATATCTTGGCTGTTGCCAATCATTTGCCAAAGTTGATCGGTTGCCTCAGGATGATCTGTTTGGGTTTGCATAATTTGTACCGCCTTTGCGTAATCCTTTTGCATATAATAGCTATATGCATACTCGTACCAGGCATCGTAATTGGAAGAATCTTGTTGCAAAACACCCTCTAAGATGACACGGCTCTGCGAAAAGTTGCCGGCATCCATTTCTTTGATGGCTTCGTCGATTTCTTTAGCAGCTGGGTTTTCTTGTGCAAAAACGGTAAAAATACTGAGGGTAAAAAAAAGGGTATTAATAATTTTCATGGTAAAGCAGATTCTAATTGATATGTATATTTATTGAATGTGCGGAGTTTGACTTTTCGAGAGGAAGTTGTTTGCCAAAAAACGCGTCTTGCTCCACAAAGATGCGCGATTTTAGCCAAAAAGCTCCGTAAAGGGTAGATTTTGCCAATTTGGTAACCCAAGGACAGATAGGCTATACCGTTTTTGGTCTCGAGTATGACGTATTGATGGGAATATGTAGGCAAAGAGGATAAAACTGCCTGACTGTACAGCTGCGCATTCAAAACAGGCCAAGTTTCTGCATATCGTTTGTGTCGCTTGAGCTGTGCTTTGACTTGCCCCCAATTGGCATTGTAATATTTTTTGCTCTTGCGATCGAGTTTAAAAAAAGAATTTTCTTGCGCAAAGATTTGACAAAGATCACTAAACATGGGGCCTTGATATGCAAAGCGCTGATCGCCGTCTATTGCCTCCTCTGTTGGGCTTCCTTCTTGGTCGTGCCAGCGAAAACAGTACTTGAAATAAGCCTCACATACATGTGGCTGGTACTTGATTTGATAGGCGCATGCGGGTGACGGCGACTCGTTCAAGACAAACAACTGTTTGAAGCGCTCGCCAGGCCTGAGGCTCCAAAACTGCATGTATTTGTGGTCCACCTCTACCGAATCAGCAAGAAGCAATTGATAAGTGCGAGCGAGCGTCCATTTCATTGTTGCTTCTCGCTCGTAAGCAAATACTTCAAACAAGCCCAGCCCAAGTTGAGGATGCCTGGGCACCAAAATGCTATTGTTTAATTCAGATTGGTTGACTATTTCTAATTCGAGTACCGTATACGCATCTGAGAGCGTAGGCACTTGCTTCAATGTCAATTTGAGTTCTACCGGAAGTAGATCTGCGCGCAGCAAAGAAATGCTACAAACAAAAAGTAGGCTCCAAATCAGTCGTTCCACATATAAAATTTAGGATGCGTGTTCAGTTCTTTGTTCAATTCTTCTTTGGTATACCGATGATTGAAAATCTCTATTTCCATATCAGGATAAATAATTAACGATACGCTTGAGATGGCAGCTGAACTCAAATCCATCCAAATCAGGTCCCCATTGCGTCGTAAATTAATGCGCAGGAAGTGGTTGTATTCCTGTAAGCCCCCTTTATAATCGTTTTGCGGAAGTGGCTCAAATTGTTCGGGAAAATTCAAATAAGCGAGCTTGAACAATGCCTCAATTTCATTTTTAGAAAACTTCAGCGAATCGATATTTTGGAAGCTGATCAGCCTGTCAAGCCCCTTGCGCTGCGCTTGGGTGAGCGCCAAGAATTCTGTTTTTCTTTCAATTGCTGCAGCATCCTTTACTGGAATACCCTCTTGATAGTATTTTGAAAAAAGCAGTTGACCTGTGTGGTCGTACTCACGGCACCAACCATGGCGCAAACCACTTTGATAGCGGTAATCGAGTAAAAGATTTCCGAGTGAATCTAGCAACTGATACGGCCCAAGAAGGCTATCAGATATGGTATGTAAGGAGCGTATTTTGATACCATTGGTGGCATAAAATTCTTTGTAACATTCCTTGTTTTTGTACAATACTGTGCTTTGGAGTTGGCCATTAGGGTAATACAGTTCTTGGGATTGACTAAAAAAGCCGTCTTTGCGGGTTTGCGCCATAAAAATGCTTTCAGGCACTGAGTTCGGATACCAACGACGGTTTTCGCGATACGTATCCAAACCCTTTTCTTTGGAGATCTCTAAACGTTGGGGATCACCATTTGCATAGAATTGAATCATGGTGGTGTCTTGTCCGGGGCGGTAATCGCGGCGCCAATGCAGCTGCCCGTTGTTGTGCCAATGGGTTTCTACTCCTTTGGTGCGGTCTAGCAAATGGATATCGACATCGTGAATAAGTACCCCATCTTTCGACCATTCGCGCAAAAAACCATTCGCTCCAACATCCAATACTTGCTCCAGCGTGAGCTGACCGTTATCGGCCCATTCTTTTTTGTTGGGTTCAAAAGGATGTGCGGTATTGAGGTCATAGAGATACCAATAAGCCTGCTTGCCGTTGGCGTGCCAACCCTTCCATTCACCTACCGGAACATCGTTGTCATAATAGCGCACAGATTCAATTTGACCATCAAAATAAAACGTTTGGTATTTACCCTTCAGACTGCCGTCTTTGTAGCTGCCTTTGGCTTTTACTTTTCCATTGTCGTAATATTCTAGGGCTGGACCGTTTAAAGAACGGTGTTCATAATTGCCATCTTTGATGAATTGATGGTAACGAACCATGCTTAAACTACCCGTCGTGGGATCATATATTTTTTCTTGACCAATAGGCACCATCAAATAGGTATAGCCGTAATCATCTACGGTGTGTTCAGGATGGCTGCTTTTATCCGATTCATTGAGCTCGTTGTAGCGAATCCAGGCATACGTATGCTCAAAGCGTTTTTGGCCCTTCAAACCAAATTCAATGGATTTCATGCACCTGCGGCCACTGGCGTCGAGATAAATAATGTTGTGCGTTTGCAAGGGCCCGTTTTCATAGTATACCCGCTGGTCGATGAGCAAAGAATCGTCGTCCCAGAGAGAAAACTTGCTCTGCACGCGCGGGTTCCCTTCTAGCGTATTGCAGGTTTCTTCCACCAAATGCCCTTTCACAAAAACCCTGCGCTCGTAGATTTTACCCATATGGAGCGTTTGGCAAACCCCTTCTCTGGGTGTTTTGAGGTCATCGAGGTAAAAAGTAGAGAAAAGATAATGACCGCCTTTTTTGTTTTGCGGCTTGAAGTCACAACTCTCTTGTGCACGGGCTGCAAGCGCCAAAAATATAGACGTAAAGAAGAGAAGCGTAGCCGTTTTCATTTTCCTTCCAAATTAACGTGGAAAATTCGAAAATCTAACCAACAGCACCTTTTATTTTATAGCTTGGAGTTGAATGGTTGCTGAAGCGCCATTGTGATAAGTTCCTTCATTGACCTCTCGATAGACTTTCTCCATCTTTACTTTCGTGAAGTCTTGTCCGATTAAAGCCTGAAGTTCCACTTTTGAATACAATAAATCGGGCTGCTGTGGGCCACCGGTACCAAAACGCAATTGCTCTTGATCGTAGACTTCCATAATGAGCTGCCAATTGGCTTGTTTTTTTCAAGCCTTCTTCAGCATAATCTATGCAGGTGACGTCGTTTCCGAGTCCTGCAAGGTAGACGCCATTGCGGCCTTCGCCTTCTGCCAAACACAGCACTTTTAAACCCGAACCAATGGGCAAAGACTTCAAAAAATCATTGGGTTCAATTCCGTAGGCATATTGAGCTTCGGTGTAGCGTTCATTCCAGAATGATTTCATTGTACAGCGAGTTGTTTGGTCAGGGTTTGTTGGTCGTCGATGATGAATTGAAAGGTATAACTACCCGGTTTCAAATTCTTTTCCTTGACATCGATAGATTTTTTAGCATTTTTCACTTTTTCATAATATACTTCGTGCACTAGTTTTCCACTTGCATCCAAAATAAACAACTCCACGTTATGCTTTGCCGAGAAATTGAAATCGATGTAGATGTCCTCCACACTCGGATTCGGAAACAACTCAATGGCCAGCGTTTCTTCCGGCAAAACCACCTCTATCGCATTTGTTGCCGTGCGCTTGAGCCATACTTGGTAGATCAAGGCATTGGCATCGGTAGCGTTGGTATTGTTCTGGGTAAAAGGATTCAGACTTCCGCTCTTGATACCCCCAACCAAATGCCCAATAAGGATAGAATCACCTCTGAGTGCTGCTAAATCGATGATTTCCGACGCGTAATGTGGTACCTGCTCCAAAAGAATAAACTCCGCACTGGCGCCGAGTAAAGCAGGCATTTCCGAAGACAACAAATATTCTTGATATGCGCCATCAGGCCCTTGCGCCAAACGACTAATCGTTTTGACAAACGGCACATTCGCATCGTTGAGGAGCGTTCCATTTTGATAATAATACTGACTCAAGCCTCCCAAAAAGAGATGGTGCATTGTTTGGGAAGTGCTATCAAACAAACTGAACTTACTGGAATGATAGGCGCTCAAATACTGACTAAAACCATTGACAGGCGTATGGCCACTGCTTTTGATTTCTACAGGATACAAAAAAGGCAAATCGGCATTGAGCTGAAAGACACCCGAAGAAATGAGGAAGCCCGCTTCTCCGTTGGGATAAATGTGTGGCAACAAATTGTAGTCGCGGCGGTGTAGATTCACTTGATCGGTGCTGAGCTGGTAATTTTGCACTGCAAGCGGCTGGCCAATTGGGCTCAATTCAAACTTTTTAAGCCCATCGACATACGTCTGAACAAAGGTCGGGTTGTTCATGGGGTTGTAACGGCCATCAAAACGGTGCCCACCTACTAAATAATACTGCCCACCAATCTTTGCTAAATTACCGCCCGTTACCGCAAAGCGCTCGTCTTGAAGCTGTTCAAAAAATGGGGAAATTGGTGTATTGGAAATAATTGCACTGATCAAGCCATCTAAATCAATTCTGGTGAGGTAAGGAAAAGTGATGTGGTCATTGGCCGTAGCACTAAAGGCATAGCCACCCGCAATTACCAACGCATTGCCATCCTGATAAAAATTCATGTTGGTACTCTGCAGCTGTTCTTGCAAGGACACAGACAACTCCGCCAAAGGCCTGGTCCAATGTTGCTTCGTGCTCAAATCCAAAACTTGCAAGAATTGGTTGTTCTGACTCGCTGGGAAGGCATTGAAAGGCTGGCGCGCATGAATACCGTCGGGCCTACCGCCAATCAACAGTACTTTTCCTTCGAGCTGGCCGTAAGCGAAAGAATGCAAGCCGTTGAAACCTGCAATGGAATCTACCTTGAGCACCACTTCAAAAGGAAAGTTGTTGGTTTGGGCATGGGTATTTGAAAGTAGAATTCCCGAAAATTGAATCCATAAAAAAACGCTAATTATATTTTTTATTTGATTCATTTTAAATTGGATAAGTAAGGTTACCTAGATTTTTACTTAATGAACTTCGGCGCCAGGAAAAAACAACTCCTTGATCATAAGATAGTGCCCTCCAATAAAATGACAGGAGAATTGAAAACCCTAGTTTGCGTGTTGGTGTCTGCTATCTCTTTTGGAGTTCGGATCATAGAGACCGATGCCGCCACCATCAATAAAGCAAAAAGCAGCATCATGGCCAATGCTTTCGTTACGATGATGCCTTCAAATTCAAATAGGTTGGATGGAATAGCGGGAACCAACACTTTTCGGGTTAGAAAAACAGCAATAATGGAGGGAATGCCAAACACTAAGGCAGTTTTGAAGTCAATCAGACCCGTCTTATACTTTGGAATTGCCCCCACCAAACTACTCAAACCCACAATAAATAGCGAATAAGCGGTAGCGAGAACGGGGTCGACTTTTAGTAGATAAACCAGTACAGGAACGGTTAATATAGAACCTCCACCGCCAATTAACCCGAGCGAAACACCAATTAAAACGCTCGCGAGCAGACCAAAAATAGCAAGTAGATCGAAGGTCATTTGTGAAGAAACTTAAAGCTTCAAGACCTTACTCTGGCAAATAAAATCGGTCCGTGGCACCGCAGTTTTGGAAATGGCCCCAAAACCACCATCTACTTCTGTAAAATTACGGTAGCCGCGCGCTTGTAGAATGGAAGCGGCGATCATGCTGCGGTATCCACCGGCACAGTGCATGAAAAAATGCTGATCTGGCTGTATATCTTTGGTCCAGTCGTTGATAAAGGCGAGCGGCTTGCTGTAGGCGTCTTCGACGTGTTCTGCCTCGTATTCAGTCTCTTTGCGCACGTCGATGACCATTGATTCACCAGCTTTGAATTCAGCTTCAAATTCGTCGGCTGTAATGCGCTTGACTTGATCGATTTCCTTGCCTGCTTCTTTCCATGTAGCAAAACCACCTGCTAAATATCCAAGCACTTTATCAAAACCAACACGACTCAAACGCGTCACGACTTCTTCTTCCATTCCTGGCTCAGTGATGAGGATGATTTCTTGCTTGACATCTCCAATTAAAGTACCCACCCAAGGAGCGAAGTCACCTTTGATGCCGATGTTAACAGATTGTGGAACAAAACCTTTGTAAAATTCTCCTGGTGAACGCGTATCTAAAATCAAGGCATTACTCGACTCGACAAGCGTTTCAATAGCTTCAGCGCTAAGAGGCGTTAGGGCCTTCTTTTTCACTGACTCAAAACTGTCGTAACCTGTTTTGTTCATGGCTACATTGTGTCCAAAATAAGCAGGCGGAGGCAATAAGCCGTCTGTAACAGCTGCGATGAAAGCTTCTTTGTTGGGTTGATTCAAGGCATAGTTCATTTGCTTTTGATTGCCTAAGGTATCTACCGTTTCTTTCATCATATTTTTACCACAAGCCGACCCCGCACCATGTGCTGGATAAACCGTAACGTCGTCTGCCAAAGGCATGATTTTAGTCATCAGAGAGTCGTAGAGCATACCTGCAAGTTGATCTTGAGTCATGTCGGCTGCTTTTTGAGCGAGGTCTGGACGGCCGACGTCACCTAAGAAAAGCGTATCTCCAGAAAAGATGGCATCTTCTTTACCTGCTTCGTTGATCAATAAATAGGTTGTGCTCTCCATGGTGTGCCCGGGCGTATGCAAGACTTTGATCTTGACAGCGCCTATTTCAAAAACTTGTCCATCTTGGGCGATAGTAGCAGCGAAAGCAGGATGAGCGGTTGGTCCGTAGACAATAGGAGCCCCAGTAAGTTGGCTTAAATCAAGGTGTCCAGAAACAAAATCAGCATGAAAATGCGTTTCAAAAATATATTTGAGCGTCACGCCATCAGCAGCGATGCGATCTAAATAGGGCTGAACCTCTCTTAATGGATCAATTATAAATGCTTCGTTGTTACTGACAACATAGTAAGCTCCTTGCGCCAAACATCCGGTATAAATTTGTTCTACTTTCATCTGCAGTTATTTGCTACAAAAGTACGCCATTGTTTGCTTTTAAAATGTGACTTTAGTCACAAAAAAAAGCCACTTTCGTGGCTTTTGAACTGATAATCTAGAAAACAAGCTAGTCTTTGCCCAACATTTCGTTTTTCAAGCTCTCTTGTACTGGAGGCGTGCCAAACCAAATGCCGAAAAGTGCTTTTTTGAAGTCAAGACCAGGAACAGTGCCTTTCACATCGCCATTTTTGGTGACGCGAACACCTTTACCAGGGATGTAGTCGAGGTTGATTTTGTCGCCTTCTTTGATGGGCTCATTGAAAAAACCAACAAATTTCTTAATTTCTTCTTTGCTCGCGTTGCCATGCTTTGATGCCGCGAATCCCTCGTTGACTGACTCGATGAAACGCTCACGCGTAACGCTGCTCGACACAATTTTTATGTGAATAGCCATTTCGGTGTCGTCGTAAATCACTTTTTTGGCATCGGCCGTTTTCTTTGGAAGATAAAGACCTGCAACGTAGAGGTCCATGAAGTATTTTTCGCGCAAGCCTGCACCGTTAATGACAAGGTTCTCGCCATCTAACTTGAGTTCGGTATTGAAACTCACGCCGTGAAATTTCTTTGTTTGAGCTAAAAGCGGCGCTGCAACACCAAGGGCGAGCGCAAAAAACAGGATTAATTTTTTCATGGAAGTGTATTAAATTGTTTAGTGTGGTGAAAATACAAAACAAAAGTTAATCACCCCAAAAATCTGGATTTTCATTTTCATCGATGAGTTTTTGCCAATTATAATTGGGGTCATCGGCATCGAATAAGATGGCTTTGTATTCGCCTTCTGAAATTTCGTAGCGCAAGACTTCCTCACCAGTGTAAGCTTCAATGGCGTCTAGCAAAGGAAGTTCATCTTTGCTACAAAAAGACAGCGCTTGCCCCAATGCATTACCCCTACCCGTTCGACCACAGCGGTGCACGTAGTTTTCGGGGTTGTCTGGTAAATCGTAGTTGATGACGTATTCCATGTTTGGAATGTCGATGCCGCGCGCCGAAACGTCGGTAGTGATGAGCACTTGGTTTTTGCCTTCTCGGAAACGCTCAAGGAGTGCAAATCTTTCATTTTGAGGCACGCCACCATGCAAAGCCTCGGCATGTACGCCAACGCGTTCCATAGCCTTTACGATTCTCTCCACACGCACTTTGGTGCGCGCAAAAACCAAAAAACGCGCCTCGGGATATTCACCAATCATGTTTTCTAAGAAAAAGCGTTTGTCGTCCATTTCGATGAAGGCCACGGCGTGCTGCACGTTTTTAGAGACCGGATTTTGTGGTGACAACTGAATGCGAATAGCCGAACGCACGACGTCGTAAGCCAAAGACTTGATTTTTTTGTCAATGGTAGCCGTAAAAAACAAGGTTTGGTGCTTGGCTGGTATTTTTTTGATGATATCTTGGATGTCTTTGTTGAAGCCGAGGTCTAGCATAAGGTCAGCTTCGTCTAGTACGAGGGTGTGCACGCCTGACACATCGAGATGACCCTGCGAGATGAGGTCAAACATGCGACCTGGGGTGGCGATGAGCACCTCTGCACCAACTTGAAGCTGCTTGATTTGCGCTTCTTGCTCCACGCCGCCATACAAACCGATGACTTTGACCTTTGTTTGGGCACCAATTTGCTCAAAAACGCCGGTAATTTGCTGCGCAAGTTCGCGGGTAGGCACCAAAACAATGCAGCGGATCTGAACGGAGTTGGTGGCTTGTTTTTTATATTTGAGGAGTTTGTTCAGGACGGGAATCACAAAAGCAGCTGTTTTACCAGTTCCGGTTTGGGCCACAGCCATGACGTCTTCTCCGTCCAAGATGTGTTTTATGGCACGGTATTGGATGTCAGTAGGGCGTCTGAAACCGAGGACTGCTAGTTGGTCCTTGATTTTTTGATCAATATGGTAGTCTTCAAATTTCATTGACACAAAGATACGACTAATAATAAAGCCCTTAATTTTGTATACATTAGGACTCTATTTAAAAAAATGAAAATCAAATGAAAATCAAATGAAAATCAAATGAAAATCAAATGAAAATCAAATGAAAATCAAATGAAAATCAAATGAAAATCAAATGAAAATC
>JBDLVT010000013.1:0-37715 GCA_039804625.1 Bacteroidota bacterium | reverse complement strand
CCGTTCCCGTAGCCATCTAAGCGCGTGATGCGCGGCGATGAACCGTACGCAACAAGTTGTGCTGTACCACCAGCTTCAGGCATGGGGTTGTGTGGGATCACTTCAAGCACCTTGACTTCCCCCACAGCAGCTTTGCGACTGGCAATGTAGCGTTTCTTTTGACCGTCTAGCGAGAGCGGATCGTTGGGTGAGTAATCTTTGTAATTATTGTGCGCGTAGGCAATGGCCATGTAGTAATAGCGCTTGAAATTGACTAATCTTTTATCGCCTTGTGCAAATTGGTCGGTTTGGATGCGGTAGCTGTGTTGGATACCTTTGTCTTCGCCATTGACGCGCTGTACTGGAATGGATGCGCCGAGCTCGTCGCTGAACTCAAAATTGATGATTTTACCGATGCCGTCTTTGATGTCGCTTTGTGCCACCAAGCGTGCTTGGTCGGGGTCCTGGAGTTCTGAGCTCGAGACTTTGGAATTGGCCAATTGGAAAATCTGATATCCTTGAAACTTATAGGTTTTGTCTGCATTGGGGTCTGCAGCAACAATAAACGGATCAAATTCGACGTATTCCTCTTTGTAATTATTTGAATTGACCGGATTGGAAAGCATCAGAATGACTTCATTGGCCAATTCTTGCGCTTGTATGTCAGGCGCATGCGGGCCGTCGAGTACCTTAAAACAGTTTTCAAAAAGCGCTTGGGCTTTGTCGTCGGCTCTGCGCAGCGTTTCTACAGAAGCAAAGGGGTCGCCTGCACCTGAGCGCGCCCAAACCACACCAACTGTAATATTGTTTACCGCACCTGGCTTCAAAATAAATGGCCCAGCCGACTGCACAAAACGGCGGTCGTTGGGCGTGTTATTGGCAGTTTGTTCGGTCCAGTTGGGTTGCGGATTGCCGTTGGTGCCCCAGCCGAGTGGGTCGGTGTTGCCTGGGAACATGAAGTCGCAGGGCATGTTGGGGTCGGCTTCGGGGTCAGAGATGTGGCCGCTGCCGCCGTACACGAATTTGGTGCCGTCTTTCCAGAAGCCACGCAGGTAGTTGTAGTAATCGCCAGCGTTCACTGGGTCTGTTTGGTTGGGATTGGCTCCGTTGGTAGTGTTGGAATAATACAAGAAGCGGCGCATGCCAAAGCGTTCGTTGTCTACAACGCCGTCGCCGTAACCAATGCCGTTCAACGCTTCGTTGTCCCAGATGCCAAAGGCGTTATCTGTGCCGTCGTTGTCTTGGTAAGGGCCTTCAAAGAAGTCAACACCCACAGCAGGCGGAGAGTAGCCGTAGCCTTTGTAACCAGAGTTGTCGCCGTCGAAGTTGTCGCCGTTGTAGTAGTAACCCAAGCCACGATTGACATCACAACCCACGTAGTCGTCGTAAGGATCGCCGAGGGCGCCGTCGGTGAAAAATCCAAAATAAGTGTTGTATAACGTTTGGGTACCACGGTTGATGAGCTCGTAGTTGTAAAACGTCATGTTGTTGATTTCGTCGTTGGAGGCAAAAGCAAAAGCCTGTGCCCTGATTTCCATTCCAATAGGGTCGGCGCCGGTTTCGGTGTGGATATTCCCTTTGTCGTTCATGACCCACCAATAATTGAGGTCACCGTAGAGTGAAATTTTACGTTCCGTAGAGCAATCTTTGGTTTTCTTGATGTCGTACCACGGAAAATCGCCATCTTGCCAATTGTAGGTGCCGTCGTTGTTGTAATCGTAAAAAGGCGCTAAATAGTAGTCTTGACCCTGTGAAACATCGCCATGAGCAGGCCATTCCTTGACAATTTTTGGGACGCTATAGTTCGGGAACAAGTCAGCCTGTGTGGTGGTTCCGTTTTGCATATCGTAAATTCCGGCCTCGTACCAGGCATTAAATTCGCGGATGTCGTCTTGGCTCGAGATGAAGTGCTGGTCGAATTTGGAGCAATTGTCAGAAGTTGTTTCGGCAAAAACTTTGGAGAGTGGTCCGGTCCAGTAGTCTTGGCCATTGCGGTAGCGCAAAGCAGCTAACTTGAGCTGGTTATTGACGTCGGTACCGCCGAGCCAAAGCGCAGCGGTAAATAACGCATTGATGCCCGAGTTTTTAGGCACCTCGTACATGGAATAATTTTGATTGGGGATCTGCCATAAGTTGCCCGCAGTGTGTATCATAGTGCGCACGTTGTTGAGCTCCATGAAAGTAGTGTGGGTAGGCGGCGGGCAGTTGGCTCCTTTGTTCTGTTGCTGAATTTGGGGCTTCGTATTTCCAGTAAAAGCTTGCGCAAGTAGCCCTTTAGGCAAAGCAAGTAAGATGATAATAAGCAGTGAAAATTGTTGCATCAGGTCCCTAAATTAAGCAAAAAAACGCTGTAAATTTGAAGATGAAACAACTTGAAACCGCCGCCGATATTCATCTTATGGTCAGCACCTTCTACGAAAAGGTCTTACAAGACGAACTTTTGACACCCTTTTTCTCCAAATTAAATTTTGAAGAGCATCTTCCTAAGATGGAACATTTTTGGCGTTTTGCGCTGCTTTCAGCGCCTGGTTATACCACCAACGTCACTGAAAAACACCTGCACATGCCGCTCGAGCAAGCTCATTTTGAGCGCTGGACCACCCTTTTCAAGCAAACTATCGATGAGCTTTTTGAAGGAGATTTGGCGGAGCAAGCCAAGCAAAGGGCTACGCTTATCGGCCGGACGATCAACTCCAAAATGAATCCGGAGCACAACAATACCTGAATAAACAATTTATTCTTCAAAACTAATCTATCTGCGTCTTTTCACTTGACCTGAAGCGCGTATTTTTGAATCATGGCAAATAAGGCAGACATCTATAGTAAACGTGGCATCAGAACGGGCTATGTTTCAACCGTTATTGGCATTTCATTGGTCATTTTCATGATCGGCCTCGTGTTGGGCGGTATTTTTGGCTTGCGCAGTATAGAAAAACAGGCCAAGGAGAATATCCAGGCAGACATCTTCTTTAAGTCTGCACTCAATGACGCCGATATCAAGCAAATTGAAGAACAACTCAAATCTTGGCCAGAATTTGCCGATGTATTTTTCATTTCGCCAGAGCGTGCCATTCAAGAGTTTGCAGGTGAAAGCGATGTTGAAAAGGACGTTCTTGCCCTTTTTGACGCCGACAACCCACTCCCAGCCACCATTGGGATTAAGCCCAAAATGGACTACGCCAGCCAAGGCGGAATGGCCCATATCAAAAGAAAATTGCTTTCGCGCTTCAAGGAAGAAATCGATGAGGTCAATTACGATAAATCGAGCGTTGCGAATGTCAATTTAGGTTTCAAGCAATTTGCTATTTTATTTTTAGCGGTGGCTTTGCTGCTCATTGTGATTGCCGTGGCCATGATCAATAATACCATTCGCTTGTCTTTGTATTCCAAGCGCTTCACGATCAAAACGATGCAATTAGTGGGCGCAACCACTATGTATATCCGCAAACCATTTTTAGGACAGGCGCTCTTTCAGGGCTTGCTGTCAGCACTGATTGGCTTGGCATTGTTGCTCACCGTATTCTATGGCATCAATAACTTACTCGAAACCATTCAGATTGCCTACACCTTAGAAAGCTTCCTAATGTTGATCAGTTTACTGTTTGTCATTGGCGTTTTTATTACGTTGTTATCAACTTGGTTTGCCTTAAACAAGTATCTTCGTATGAAATTAGATGATCTTTATTAATTATGAAGGAACCTATCAAACACTTCGGCTTTGACCCCGCCAACTACAAATGGCTTTATATTGGCTTGGCTATCAACATCCTCGGCTTTTTATTAATGATTGGCGGCGGCTCTACTGATCCGCAAGTATTCAAGGAAGACGAGCTTTTCAGTTCAGTGCGCATTACTTTGGCACCCATGCTTATAGTAGCGGGCTATATCGTCATTTTCTACGCGATCATGAAGCGCAACAAAAAAGACCAAACCGAAGCCTAACCAATGAGTTTTCTCGACGCGATTATCCTGGCCATCATCGAAGGCCTGACCGAATTTTTGCCTATTTCTTCTACTGGCCACATGATCATTGCCTCAACGCTCATGGGCAATGCTTCCGATGACTTCGTGAAGCTCTTTACGGTAGTAATCCAGTTTGGCGCCATCTTATCGGTTGTATTGGTGTACTTTCAGAAGTTCATCCAAAGTTTCCGTTTTTATTTGCTGTTGGCTGCAGCTTTCATTCCAACGGGTATCATCGGGCTGTTGGCCAAAAAACACATAGACGCACTCCTCGAGAACGTTGCTGTTGTGGCCTGGATGCTCCTTATCGGCGGCATTGTACTACTTTTTGTCGACAAATTTTTTGCCGCAAACGAAACACAAACCGAAGAAAAGCCCCTCGATTTCAAGACGGCAATCATCATCGGAACGGTTCAAAGTTTGGCCATGGTACCTGGTGTTTCGCGTTCAGCCGCTACTATTATTGGTGGCCTGAGTCAAAAGCTCACGCGCAAGGCAGCAGCTGAATTTTCATTTTTCTTGGCAGTCCCAACAATGGCAGCCGCCACGCTCAAAAGCATGTACGACGAAAAAGAACTTCTTTTGCAGTCAAGCGGTCAGGAATGGCTCTTGCTACTAGTAGGCAATGCGGTGGCGTTTGTTGTAGCTTACTTGGCCATCAAATCGTTCATCTCGTTTCTTCAGAAAAAAGGCTTTCGCGCCTTTGGTTGGTACCGCATTGCTCTTGGCGCCGCATTGCTCATTTTAATGGCAATGGGTGTCGAACTTCAAATGGCAGGCTAATGCTAGATATTCAAGACGGCCTCACCATTTTAGTAGACAAACCCTACACCTGGACCTCCTTTGACGTCGTCAACAAAATCCGCTGGAACCTCAAGCGAAGCTTAGGTGTCAAAAATGTAAAGGTTGGCCATGCCGGCACGCTAGACCCGTTGGCAACAGGCTTACTTGTGCTTTGTTTGGGCAAGCACACTAAACTCATCGAAGGCCTCACCAACGATGGGAAAACCTACACCGGCACCTTGCTTCTTGGCAAAACAACACCTTCTTTCGATCTAGAAACTGAATACAATCAAGATTTTGACACCGCCCACATTGATGCCGCGCTACTCGAAAGCGTGCGCGCGTCTTTTATGGGTGTACAAATGCAAACCCCGCCTATTTACTCCGCCAAGCAGGTCGATGGCAAGCGCGCCTATGATTTTGCCAGAGCAGGCAAAGATGTCGAACTCAAGCAGAGTCAAATCGAAATCTCTGATTTCAAGATCAATGCCGAGCGCTTCCCCGAAATAGACTTTGAAATCTCTTGCAGTAAAGGCACTTACATTCGCAGCATTGCCAGTGATTTTGGCACGCGCCTGAACTCGGGAGCTACGCTCATTGCTTTGCGCCGCACAAAGTCTGGCCAATTTGATATCGCTAATGCCAAAAGCGTCGAAGATTGGATCGAACTGATCCAGCAAGACGAAGTATACGTTCCGTAAAGCGTCAAAGAAAGGCTACTCTTTAATGTGCTTTAATTTTTCTTGGACATCGCGGATGAGGCGATTGTAGTTATTTATTTTTTCTTGGTATCCATTGGCTTCGGCGCGGTGCAATCTTTTTTGAAGGTAATGTAGACGGCGCCCGAGCTTATATTTGTCCCATTTGTATAAGATGCGTTTCATGGTGGATTGAATTAAAAATGAATACTAGATTGTGCCCTTGTGGCTTCGACTAAATTTAGCTAATATTTAATTTACATCAAACTAATTTACTATTGGTTGGTTACTTTTTTGTTTGTATCTTTGCAACCCTGAAAGTCGATAAGAATGCCTCGGTGGCGGAACTGGTAGACGCGCTGGATTCAAAATCCTGTTCTTTCGGGAGTGCCGGTTCGATCCCGGCCCGAGGTACAAAAGCCCTAGAGTCTTCTAGGGCTTTTTTATTGTCCTTCTATACAATATTTCGTGAGTTGTTCAGATCTACATCTCGTAAGGTAAATTATTTATTATAAATTCGTTACACTATTATTGTAGCGCACCTTTTTTCTTCATCACAATGAAAAACAAATTCTTTTACCTTGCTTTTATAGCTCTCCTCAATTTGAGTATAACAGCCCAAAATACACAGCCAAAAGCTTTAGAAGGCTTGCATGTTGCGGGTCCGAATGAAATCAAACCAGGCACACCACTGATGCTGAATCCGGCAGAAATGCCGATTTATAACGAGAATTTTGAGCGTTTAACAGAACCAGCCTTTCATCGGATGATGATGTCCATGGAGTATGTGCCCGAACCTTATTTAGATAATGCCTCCGTTGTGAAGGCATTTGTACTGCGCAAAGCGACGCCAGAAGAATTGAAAATGATGCAGCAAATGCAAGCAAATGGTGGCCCAGACATGAGCGGTATGTTTGAAACTGAATCGTCACCATTTTTAAATCAACCCGCACCACTTTTTGAAGTAAAAGATTTGAAAGGTAAAACGGTTGATCTAGCAGCATTAAAAGGTAAGATTGTCGTTTTAAACTTCTGGTTTGTGGAGTGTAAACCTTGTGTTTCTGAAATTCCTGAACTGAATGACTTGGTTTTTGATTTTCAAAAAGAAGAGCTTGTATTTATGGCATTGGGTCTGAATAAAGCCGAACAGCTGAAGAAGTTCTTGAAGAAAACGCCATTTAATTATCAGATTGTGCCCGATGCCATGGAGGTGGCTACTCAGTTTGGGGTAACCGGATTTCCAACCTCCATGGTCATCGACCAGAATGGTATTATTCGCTATATTTCTTTAGGTGTTGGCCCTGAAAACAAAGAAAAGCTCGCGGCTGCGATTCGTTTACTTATCATCTAACATATAGATCACAGTGAATGCCTGATTTTCAAGAACATTCAATCTCAAGAACATTCAATTCATCATATATTAGAAAAATCAAAATCTTGCAACATCTTCTCTTTTATTTGCAAGAGAACTCTATTGTGTTTGAGGAACTTTGTCAGTGCATAGCAATGGAGTTGTGTTTAAAAATTATTGTATGAAAAATTATATGAAAATGAGTTTTGCATCTCTTTTTATCGTCGGGTCACTCCTAGTGAGTTGCTCTACGCCTGCAGAGAAAGTAGATCATGCCGAGGATGCGTCGCGCAAGGCCAAAAAAGAATTGAGAATTGCCAAAAAAGAATACGAGAAAGAGATGAAAGAATACCGCAAAACATCTGAAGAGAAAATTGCGGCTAACGACCTTAAAATCGCAGAATTCAAGGCCAGAGTCAATACCCAAAAGGCAACTGCAAAAGCAGATTACGAGAAAAAAGTGGAGGACCTGAACAAGAAAAATACAGATATGAAAATGCGTTTGGATTCGTTTAAGTTTGATTCCAAGACCAAATGGGAGGCTTTCAAGTTTGAATTGAATAAAGACATGGATGAGCTAGGACAAGCAATCAATGACTTTATGGGCAAAGAGGAAAAAAAGAAATAAAAACAATCGATCGTTTGGCGCATACGGCAAAGTGGGATAAACGCCCTCTTACCGGATCAAATTCAAATGCCCAGTAAGTGTTTGACTTTCGCTGGAATTCAAAAATCGATAAACCACCTGATAGGTATAAGTGCCATTAGGCGCTATTCCTTTGTTGCCAACGGCGCCGTCCCAGCCAATGTTTTGGTCTTGACTAATGAAAATGATTTCTCCCCAGCGGTTGTATATAGTGAGTTCAAATTGATCCTGATCGATGTTTCTACCCACTACCTTGAAAACATTATTAAAAGCATTGCCATCTGGGCTAAAGGTATTGGGGATATACAGCGCCGCGTCTTCTACGATATTTAGAATGCTAGTGATTTCACTGGTGCAGCCCTGTGCGTTGCTGACCGCTAGTTGAAAGGTTTGGTTCCCACTGGTGTTGGTCGGAATGGTGAAAAGCGGGTTTTGTAAAGTGCTCGTTTGTATGGCACCATTGGCTGTGGTGTAGGTCCAGTTCCAGGAGGAGATTTGCCCCACGGATTGGTCGATCATTTGAATTTCGGTCAAGCCAAATTCGAGAAGTGTAGGGGAGCTACTGAATGCGGCTGTTGGGGTGGGGGAAATAGTCAGATTAACCGTAATAGTGCTGTCGCAGCCGTTCGCATTTGGAATGACATATGAAAAGCTGCTGCTTTCGGTGTAGGTTTGCCCGTTGGGTGCAAAATAGGGTCCGCAGGACGCAACAGCTACTGAACTCGATGAGGTTTGGTTAATTGTTAAATTCAGATTGACGACGCTATCACAACCATTTACATTACCTCCCACAATTGTATAGACCGGAGTATTTGTGGAGCTCGTGTAGGTGTTGTCGTCTAGCCAAGTGAAACTGCCGCAAGCGCTCTGGATATCGGTTCCGATTAAATTTTGACTTACGGCTAAATCTAACGTTACAACAGAATCACAGCCAGAGGCGTTAGTCAGTGTAACGCTTTGTGAACCAGCACTTGTGATGCTAAGGCCATTCCAACTATACGGAAATTGGTCGTTGCAAATGGTCTGATTCACCGTCACAGCATCTGGTAAGCAAGCACCGCAACAATTGCCGGTTTGCGCACTGACGGTATAGTTGGTGCCGCTGTCCCAGCAGGGGTACTGTACATTCAAACCCCTGAGCAGGCCCCCAAATTGCGACTGAAAATAAGCCAGTACTTGGTCAACTGTATTGCAGCCACCTTGGTTGGCGTCAACATTGCAACTGTACAAACAAATAATGCCGTTGTTCCATCCGTTTGGAATATTGAAGTAATTCGGATTCGGAGGGCTTATTATTGTCACGGGTGGAGCCACATTCACCGTGAGTATGGACGTATTGATGCCCGTAAAACTGGACGTATTGATTGGAAACCCACAATTGTTATTGTTCTGTGCTGAATTGAAGCCAGCATATAAAACTTCTGTGACGCTGTTCACAAATGGGCCACTGAACGATACGTTTACTGGTTCATAGGTGCAAATGCCTATTTTAAGATTCGGGATGTTCTGATCTACCACAATATTAAGGTTACCACCGTCGTAGTTGGCAAACAAAATCCAATTTCCGGTAGGGTCACAATTGGGCGTAAAACTACCTTGCGCTTTTACATTTATGAAGGAAGTAAAAAACAAGAAGGAGAAAAGTACTTTGGAGAGGCAAATTTTCGGGTTCATGCGTACGCTAAAAGCTAATGCTTAATTCCTTTAATTTATTCCTCAAACAAATAAGGTCTAGTTTTGTTTTGTTTCAAACTACTACCATGAAATCATTCCTTTTTAGCCTCCTCTTTATTTCTTGTTCAATTTTGAGCTTTGCACAAACGAATGTATCCGGCGGCATCTACCAAAATACAACGTGGTCTTTGAGCGGTAGCCCTTACATCGTGAATAGTTCAGTGGTTGTGTTTCCGGGTAAAACACTAACTATCGAGCCGGGCGTAGAAATTCAAATCAATAACCAGAACAACACCAATATTTACATCGAGACGCGCGGTACCATCAATTGCATCGGTACAGACGCGCAGCCTATCACAGTTCGTGCGCTTTACGACACGCTTAATACAGTTGCTTGGCAAGGTTTTGTATGTACGAGCTCTCAGGGTGGCATATTGAATGCAGATCGTATAGAGATCTCAAATGCTTATTTCCCGTTGTCCTACGAAACAATACCCACCACACTTTCCTATACCAATTGTAAGTTCACACGTTGTTTTCAGGCAGTTACGGTAGGCACCAATCTCAATTTATCGGGTTGTGAATTTATTGATAACGAAGTAGGCGTTTATGGCTGGGCCAATTTCAACATTAACAATTGCCTTTTCCAAGATAATACCACCTCGCTCTATATTTACGCCAGCGCTTTTGCCATGAGCAATTGTAGTTTCATCGACAACCAGATTGGAGCTTCCTTTTTGTCTAATGCAGTAGACTCTACCGTCATTTCAAATTGTGAATTCCTGAACAATGGTTTGGCTATCAATTACCCCAATAACGGTAGAGTTGAGTATTGTTTGTTCTCTGACAACGACGCTGCTATTCAACAGGCTTATTACTGCGAAATCCTGAACAACATATTTTCCTACAACGAACTCGCCATTGAAGCGTGTGTCGATGCTAATATCCACAACAACCAAATCAACAACAACGTCGGCGGCCTACTCATTTCAAATGTAGCGAGCGTCCAAGACAGCCCGTCTATCTACAATAACGAAATTTGTGGCAACGTCAATTACAATGTCGACAACAACACCAACATGAACTACTCGCTTTTCAGCAATTGTTTTTGTGATCTCGATTCAGCTCAAATTGAAGCTTACCTTATCGACGGCTACGACGACATCACTAAAGGCCTAATCAATTACCAAATCTACGACTCGAGCTGTACTGTTCTCCTCGGCAATGTGGTTAAGTTCGGGGCAGGCGCTGGGCTAGAAGAAAATGCATTTGATTTCAGTTTTGAAAATCCGGTCCACCACAATTTGCAACTATTGGGCGCTGCAGCAGTGCAACAAATTGTGCTTCAAAATACCAGTGGCCAGTCATTTAACTTCTCGGCAATCGCACACAATTCCTTTGATCTTTCGCGCTTGGCGCCAGGCTACTACTTTATTGTCAAGCTAGATGAGCACAGTGTCTCTAAGGCTTTAGTGAAGTACTAATTGAATTAGAGCTTTACACCAATACTCAAGTAGCATGTTCTTGGCGCACCTGGTAAAATTCCTGGGCCCGGATAACCACCTGCGCGTCTGGTTGCATACATTTCATTGGTAAGGTTATTGATCCCAGCCCTGAATTGATACACTTCTTTGAAAGCGTAGGTCATATTGAAGTCTAGGAGTTGGTAGGCGGGTAGTTGCCCTGTTGTGAAGGTAGCATTTGGCTCAATTGTGTTGAGGGCGTCCGTGAAAACTGCAGCCACATAATTATACTGAACTGTTGCAGCAAAACCTTTGAATTTAACGCTCAGGCCCGCTCGAAGGATGTGTTCTGGTGCGTTTTCTATGCGCTTTCCTGCTTGATTTTTAGATGGATCGTTGATTGTTGCGGGGTTGTCCCAGCGGGTGTAGCGGGCGTCTACATAGGCGTAGTTGGTGAATAAACTAATACCCAAAGCCGTAAATTGCGGAAAAAGGCGCATGACATCTAATTCTACAAAACTTTCGACACCCTGACTCACTGAAGCACCAATGTTTGTCTTGTAGGGCGCATTGTTGAGTGTAATGGTGCCGATGCGGTTATTGTAAAACAACCTGAACACACCAATATCAAATTTGAGTAGCTGCTGCTTGATGCTTCCTCTGAAACCAAAATCGGAGTTGTATCCGCTCGCATCTTTGAGATTGGGGTCAATTATATCCGAAGTTGCAGAAGGTGTGAGTTCTGAAAACGTAACCGGTCTGTAACCTTGGCTAAAGTTTCCGTAGAAATTACTCTGTGCTGTTAAAGTGTATTCAGCACCAATTCCGAGGAGCAAAAGTTGACGACTCCGCGCATCGTTTATTTTGCCAGTTGCGCTGGTGTTGATATACCCATCAATTGATGAATGAATCCACTCATAGCGAAGGCCTGGCGTGAGCGCAAATTTCTTGGTGATTTGAAAAAGGTTTTCTATAAAAGCCGCGGCGTTCAGCGTGCCGAGCTCAAAACTTTTGGCGTAGTCGAGACCATTTTGTTGGTTAATGATATCTAGCGAAAAGTCAGAGCTAGTGCTGCCAATACCTTTCTGATGGCGCAGGGTTTGCCCTTTGTAAATGCGCAAGCCTCCCGAAAGTGCAGATTTGCCGTTCAAAAATTGATATTGGTGCAAGCCGCGGAGTTCAGTTCCAAAATTTTGAAATACATCACGATCTATTTGGCGAGGGTTATAAGACCCAAGGTTGTCGTTGATGGTGTCAGCAACGGTAATTGCCGAGGTAAACCCAACGCTATTTCTTTGGGCGAGAATACCGAAAGTGCGCAAAGTAAAAAGTGTTTGTTCGCTCACTTTATATTGAAGACTAAGTGCTGCGGTGTTCCAGGGTGTACTGAACCAATTGCGCGCGCGCTGAGATTGTTGAGGGTCTGTAGTAAATTGTGCGTCTGTGAGCCCCCCTGCTTGCTGGCTCAGGTAATTCATGTGTGTGTATTCACCATTCAACTGCCATTTGCTATTGAATACGTAGGTAAAATTAAGTGCAGCAGTTTGGGTTTTGTAGCGGCTGTTTTCGCGCCAGCCATCGGCGTTTCGGTGGTGCAAATAAGCATAGTACTTGAATTTTTTAAGCTGCCCGCCAATGGCATTGTAAGAATTGAACAACCCATATGAGCCTATCGTTTGGCTACTTTCCATGCTCAGAGGTTTGTTACCGAGTTGTTTTTTAGAAACGTAATTCAAGAGGCCGCCAAATTGAGGCCCATATTGTAAAGCGCCAGCTCCGCGCACCACTTCTATGCGTTCCATGGCTTCTGTTGGCGGTGTAAAATAGGCTTCTGGATAACCGAATACTTCAGAGCTGATATCGGCACCATTCTGGCGCACATTGAATTCCCAAGAACGGTTCGGGCTAAGACCGCGAGTGGCGATGCTGGTCTGAATTCCAGAGCCATCGTTTTCCCAAATGCTGAGGCCGGGCACTTTTGCAAAAATCTGTCTTGAACTGTTTGTCGACAAATCAGCCGTGCTCGCTCCTATTGAAATCACTTCATTTTTCTTTCCCGAAAAGATATCCGTACCCGAAATTGTAGGCATTCTAAATAAATCTCCTTTCTGATTCAAGCCTTCCAATAAAATCACATCTTGAGTGGTGGTCACACGCGCTGTGTCTTGCGAAAAGGCGCAAGTAAAGTTGAAAAGAAGAGAGATAACTAGAAATGGTAAAGTCTTGCTCATTTGCTAAAATTTGATGGTGCAAAGTAAGCGAGGATCCTCGGCTCATGAAATACCACAAAAGTGGTATTTAGAATTAATCTAAATAAAAATGAGGTGGATTCTAGTTCAAAAGGTAACTTAAACTCACCGACAAGTTCAAAGAATTGGTTTGGACTTTTTCATTATTGATTACAGGAAGTGCACTAATATTATAAATGCCAAGGTTGTTTCTTAATTCAATAGCGTAAGAAAATTTAGAATTGAAATGTGCAGTCATTCCAAAGCCGGCTGAAACTCCTGCATCGAGCGGATTAAAGTCTGCCTTGCTTGAATAACTTGTCAGTCCAAAAAGGTCGGAACTTATTTTATTGTTCTGATGCAGTAAATAACCCACAAAAGGCCCCGCATTGACAAAAAATTGAATTTGCTCACCAAAGTGATAGCGCACTAAAACGGGTAGGGCCAAGTAGTCAAATTGTTGCTTGCATCGAAATGTACCAATGACTTCGCCTAAGTTATCTGTCAAAACACCATCTGAATGAGTGCCTTTGCGTTCAAAATTGATATCAGTAACCACAGACCAATGCTTATTGACATGAAATTGAGCAGAGATACCTGCTGAAAAACCCAGGCCTGATTGATGATCATTATTGAGTATTTCATTGCCATGCATACTCATTAGACTTGGGCTTCCCTGTAGCCCTAAGTCAATTTTTGATGTTTGTGCACAAAGCGTGTTTTTAGCTAAAAAGAGGATTGTCAAAAAGTAGAAAAGGAGCTTCATCGGGAACAAAATAACCGCTTATTTTTTATAACTCAACTTGATACCCAACCCGCAACCAATTTGCCAATTGCCATTACTTGCAGCTGTTTTGGTATTGTAATAGAGTGGCACCTGAAACACGAATCTTTGATAAGAATAGGAAAGTCCGGCTCCGAGGGCTGGGTAAATGCGCGCATTCACTGTAGCACCTTGATCTATCTTGTAGCGTAGGGAAGGCAGCATTCCAAGCAGTACTTTAGATTGCCCTTTTTGCCAACTGATATTTGGCCCCACGAAATTCAAATAAGCTCCGTTATCCACGTAGCCGGCAACTACCATACCTTCGATAATTTGCGTTTGTGGTTTTTGCTGGGCGTTCACACTTAAGACAGTAGTGAGGAGAAGAAGGAGGAGGGTGGTTTTCATAAGGGTTCATTTTTTGAATATTTTTTTGAATTGCAATAATAAAAGTAAAACAACTTGAACATCTATTTGCCGTATTGCTTTTTTTCGCTAATAGTCCGCTCTCGAACGTTTTGATTCGATTCAGATGTGTAGCCTATATATTGGTAAAGCAATTAAATACAGTAAAAAATACAATATGTAATTTTTGAAATCCTTTTATAGATGGGTAAAGGACTAGATTTAAAGGTCTTGCAGAAGCCAGTCAATAGCATTTACTTTTTTAATTCCATTATAGGTTCCAGTATCATAGTCCATGGTGATCAGTAGTTTTTCAAAATGGTCTGAGATGCTATTCAATGGTGCTAATTCACGCGCAAGGGTCTGTTTGTCCTGAACCGTTTGTGAAACTTGAATGTATTGCGTCATTCCTTCCTTACTGCGAACCACAAAATCGATTTCTAAATTATTCACTTTACCTATCCAAACTTGGTAATTGCGTCGGATGAGTTCTAAATAGATGATATTTTCAAGCAAGTGGCCAGCATCACTTGTAAGTTCCTTGCCAAGCAATGCTGTTCGAAAACCTAAATCAACTAAGTAGTATTTTTCTTGTGTTGCCAAATGTTGTTTCCCTTTGATATCATATCTGTTCACTTTATAAAATAGGTAGGACTCTACTAAGAATTCAATATATCTGGATACTGTTTTATTGTCGATCTTCTTTTTGTTTGCAGTAAGCACTTTGGCAATATTTCCTGCTGATACTCTCGATCCGACAGAATCAATTAAAAAATGTACAACCTCTTGATATGATTCTTCACCGTAAATGGTATGCCGTTTTGAAATATCGTTCTCATAAATATTTTTAAAGACAGTTTGCAAATATTCAATCGATAAATGGTGCCCTTCCACTGAGAGCCTTATTGCTTCAGGGAATCCCCCTGTACGGATGTATTCAGCAAAAGCGCGATCAGGATTACTTGTTTTTTTAGTGAATTCTAAATACTCCTGAAAAGAAAAGGGTAAGATATTGATTTCAAAAGCTCTACCTGTTAATAATGTTGCCAACTCACTAGAAAGTAGAAATGCATTTGATCCAGTAACATAAAGGTCAATTCGTGGATGAACATACAACCCTTCTAGTAGCTTTTCAAACTCTGGAACGTTTTGAACCTCGTCTACAAAAACGTAATTGGTTTGATTTTGATCAAGATTTTCAATTATGAAATCGTAAATTTCTTTCCAGTTTTTTTCAGCTAGAAAACGAAACTCTGGCTGATCCATGTTAATTGCTAAAATGGATACATTCGCGTTTTGGCTACGCAATAAATCTTGAAATTGTAGCATCAACGTTGATTTTCCACAACGCCTAATTCCGGTTGCTACCTTGATGAAGTTTTTATCTTTAAGAATATTTAGTTTTTCTAAATAATGACTTCTTATAATTGCTTCCATGTGATAAAGGTAGCAAAAATCCTAAAACTACATTAAAAATTAAACTTTTAGGAAATTAAAATCTACATCCCAAATGACCTAGTTTTACCATCGGTCCAAATGTTCAATTGCTTTTTTGTGAATTGAAGGCTGTCCCATTCAAAATCTGTAATCGTTGCAAGGTCAAAAGTGTCAGCTCCGCTTTGAATAGCGTTTTTCATTGAAATTCAAGGTTTCGGACTTCCGATATCTCCAAGTTACAACCGTTAATATTTGATCAATTTTACTACACTATTCCTTTCACTTAGGCCTATGTTTATAAAATAAAAACCGGATGGACCGTCAATTGTTAGGTCTATGAATTGCCTATTTTTGAAATGATCGCAACTGATTGTCTTGTTATTAAGATCATATACAGTGACCTGAATGTTACCTTCGGTGCTTCCTAAATCAATACTAAATTCGCCGGTTGAAGGATTAGGATAAATACTGAGGTTATTTTCTTCATACAATGTCTCAAGTCCGACATTTGTGATTGTAATACAATTGGAAGTGTCAACACAACCATTTTCTGTTAATTCTACGGCATAGTTTCCGTTTGCTGCTGCAGTGAATGATTGTGAGGTTGCTCCAGGGATGGGTGAAAAATTAGAATTACAGTCCAACCAGACATAGTCTGCGTTAGGGTTAAGCGCAGTTAACACAGCACCTGAAGTCGAAACATTGGAATTTGAAATGCTATTTATTGTTAGAGCTAAATAGACAATACTATCACATCCATTAATTGAACCGTTGGGATATATATAAAAAGCGGTGTTATTGGATGTAGTATAGGTTGTTCCATCAATCCAGGTAATCGGAGTGCAAGAAACAATGGTATTTGTGCTTTGTCCCAATGGAATAACTGTAAGATTTAATGTTACCACACTGTCACATCCTGATGCAGCAGCGTTTTGATAGGTGTAGGTAGCGGTTGTATTATTTGTTGTATAGGTTATTCCGTTGATCCAGGTATAAGAACCACAAGAACTTACTGTTTCTATCCCTTGTGAGCTTGGAATGATTGTCAAATCAAGTGTGACAATACTGTCGCAACCGGTTATGGATGCTCCTGGGTAAGTATAGGTTGCAGAACTATTATTCGAAGTATAGGTTTGGTTATTAATCCAAGTAAAAGGACTGCACGCTACTTGAACGTCCGTTGAGTGAACGGTTTCGCAAATATTCCAGTTCCTCACATGGCCTGCCACAGGATTAGAAGTGGAGTTGAGATACGAACTAACGGCTAATGTATGGGCGTCCCCGCTTATTGAAACAGCTGTACCGCATTGGTCATTGGCATTTACACCATCAAGGTCATTGCCTATTTGCTGCCAATTGGAAGACACGAATTGAAACGCACGAGCGCTACCAGCAAGTGATCCAGCATCACTATTTCCAATTGCACCAACAAGTGCCTTTGAACCGTCTGCACTTATACTTACAGCAACTCCAAATTGTTCATTGGGATCTTCCCCTAAAATATCGCTTCCTACTTGTGACCAAACAGAACCTGTCCATTCAAAAACACGTGCATGGCCAAGTGATGATCCGAAGTAGGGTGCTCCTACAATAAATCTATTGCCCGAATTGCTCATTTCAACTGATTTCCCGCAATAATTACTACCTGCAGATCCGTCGATATCTGATCCTCTTTGAACCCAAACACTACCATTCCAGTAGTATACGCGCACATGACCGGCATTCGATCCATTTCCATCATTACCTGTAGCTCCGATTGCCAAAACGCTTCCATCTTGATTTAGCGAAACGGCTACGCCAGAATTGTCATTAGCTGCTTCTCCATTTATGTCTGTTTCTTTGGTTGGTTATTTAATACAGTCATTATTAAATAAGCAACGTTAAATCCAATTCTTGAGATGAAATTTCTTGTCCATTTCGCAGATGTAACCTATGAGCACCTTTTCGGTGTATTCATGTGGTCAATACAATGATGTTTTTTTATTTTTTCATTTCAATAAATCGTTCTTTACAATTTTAAATAATTGACACCTAAAATTACTTTATTTCATTGTTGGACTCTATCCTTCACTTCGTTGCGGATGGACCGTGGGAAGGGCTTAACAAAGAAAACCTGAGTCTTTTGCAAAAGACTAAGGTTTTCTTTGTAGCGGGTGAGCCACAAATTTCTAACTTTTTAGAGGGTTATGAATTGGTGGTTGATTTGTGGAAATATATGAATAGGCTAGATGATTAAAATTTCATAAATGAAGTCTTATATCAATTAGGATACAAACTTCTGAATTGAATTATTGAAAAAAAGGCTGAAGAGGGTGTGTAAATCTCTAAATAGGTGCAGTAAATAAATGGGGATAAATTGTTATTTTTAGGTGCAATTAATTTTAAAATACATCTGTAATTGCAAAAAGAATAAAACGAAATAAAGTTTCGCATATCACTCCATTATTGTATGGCTAAGCGAAGGTTTGTTTCGTGTATATTCAAGTTAGCGGTAGGCCGAAAACATCATTCAACAAAATGCAAAGTATAACAGAGGAAATAAAAGAAAATCTAAAAGCAACCGTAGCTCGATTCACAGAACCGACAATAGGTGAAGAATGCCCAAAAAATCTTTGTTTCTGTGCATGTTTTCCCTTACTATTGTTTTTGAAAATAAACGATATGCATTGTTCGTTGACAGGTGGAGACTATAACGGCATACGACACTTTTGGCTTACAGTAAATGGGTACGAAAATATCATTATTGACCCGACAATAAGACAATTTAAACCACAAGTTGAACCTATTTATATTGGTTCAATGACTAGCGAGTATACTCCTGACACTACTTCATTTAATGAAACATTTTCATGGGCATTTAAATTTTGGGCTGAACCAATATTAGATAGACCAAGATCCCATCAAGTAAAACCAAAATGGGTTGAAGAAAGAACAAATTTCTATAACGTTAAGTTTGCCATGATTCTGAATCAAGAAATCTCTCAAAAAAAATCTGAAACAATTACTATGTTTCATAACAGACTTTGCAAGTTATATTTTCGGACGATATTAAAATTCTTAAAATATAAAACACAAAACGACCAAGATTATATTAGAAATTTACGAGCGACACTTCCACAAAACTTTGAAAATTTATTAAACCAGACTAATACGGCCTACTGCTAACAGCGTGCAAGTGCCATAACCCTGCCGCAGGCGCAACACAGGGTTACGATCGCCTGCACGCAAAACGTTATGCGTCATGCTTTAGAAGAAATCACTCACTTGAAAGAGCCTAATTGAGAATTATCTTTATTAATCCAATCTGCCCAGGAACGTTATTTGAACTTATTTACAGAACAGCCCGATTTGTACTTCCAGACCTTAAGTTTGAGGTAACAGACATTCTGTCATTTATTAAATGGTGAGCCCTACATAAATAAAGGAGTTCATTTTATCACATTGAAATGGGGAAAGGCTGTTAAATTTGATGTTTATGAAGATACTAAAACTGTATCTCATGGTTTAGATGTTCAATTTGAATCAGGTATCAAGGAAGCTAAAGCTCCCAAAATTGAAAGCTAAAAATTACATTTAACTCCGAGATGTTCATTAATGAAGCTATTGAGATAATTCGAAACATACAGTATTATTGGGATTCTTCAGACCTTGAAACCAAATTGAAATTACAGAAAACAGTCTTCCCAAAGGGCTTAGTAAGGGCTTTACTAAGAAAAGCTCAGACCGCTACGTGATCTTTCTTTTTTCATTTCAATCCACTTTTGAAAGTAAACTTTCAACGTTTCTTGAAACAAAAAAAAAGCCAATCAGAAATGATTGGCTTTTCTTAGTAGACAGGAACATCGAATTATCGAACCTGATTTGGGATGGGTTGGAGGAGGTTTGTCAGAATCTTTAAATTTCTATTCATTTGATTATTAGTATTATAACCTAATTTTTGCATCATAAGAATCCCAAAAAATCTTAACAGTTTTGGTTTGTTTGGTTAGATCAGCGTTTTTTCTTCTGTCCTGCTTGCTTATTAATATTCCTGGTTCAAAACAAAGAAAGATGGAGAATTCAAATCTAGCAACATTGGTAATGTCTTATTCTAAATTAAATTTTGCTCGCACAATCAATACTCCAATAATTAATACCTCAATCACAAGAGCAGATAAAGCATCAGGTGCCCAACCGTCAACAATGAAGCTTATGATTCTGCCGACCAATAAGACTCCAATTAATAATATTGATGCAAAAAACCAAGTATTATTTTGTGTGAATAAACCTATCAACATCATTAACGAACAAGCAATTAACATTCCCCCTAGGTTGGCTCGAATATTATTGATCCCGAAAACTCCACGAGGATCCATATCGAAAAAATCTAACATCGTCCTAGGCATGAACATTGCCTTTAAACCAAACACCAGTAATGTTAAACTTGAGATTACTACTAAAATTTCAACGAAATATTTCATAATGATTTCTTTTGCTTTTTAAACAACCTTTTTGGAAGGTTTTTACTTCTTCATCGCTTCCTCAACAGACTTAGCGGCATCAAGAACAGTTTTTTCAAAGGATATTGGTTTCCAGTTAAAAGTGTTCATTGTATTGCTTACATCAGCTTGTACAGTATTTCCAATAAACGGCAACATACCTTTAGCTTCATCATTGAATTTCGCCATGAACTTTAATAAAAAAGTTGGTGCTAGTTTGGTGCTTACTTTATTATATCCATTTGCTTTCAATATTTGGGCTATTTCTTGAATTGCGTGTGCTTTTTCTGTTGTAACAATGAATCTATTGCCGTTGGCTTTTTCATTTTCTAATGCCGCAACATGAATGGCTGCAACATCTCTTACATCTGACATCGCTGAAAAGGCACGAGGCAACATAGGTACTTTTCCAGTTATTAACTTTTTGAAAAAATCCATTGCTTCATTGGAAAGATTTCCCGTTAATGTTGGACCATAGATAGGACCAGGGTTGACAACTACTAATTCTAATTTGGAATCATCCGTTTGATTTTTTATAAATTCCCATGCACTTTTTTCTGCAAGCGTTTTACTTTTGAAATAGGCAGTTACATTTTTGGCGTCAACATTTGTCCAACTTTTTGGATCTATTTTTATGAGCCCTGTTTTTCCTCCTTGCATTGCAGCTGTTGAAGATGTTAGAACTAATTTTTTAACCCCTGCTTTTTTTGCAGCCTTCAAAGCTCTTAATGTACCGTCAACAGCGGGTTTTATTAATTCACTTTCATTTTTGGGTTCTTTTACAACAAAAGGTGAAGCAACGTGTAAAACGAAATCGCAACCTTCCATTGCTCTGTCCCAACCTGCATCGCTCATTAAGTCAAGTTCGCAAAATTCTAAATTCCCATTCGGATCAACCACTTTTTTTATTCCATTCTGAACTTCATCGGTATTCGATAGGCTTCTCACTGAACCACGAACGGCATAGCCTTTTTTTAATAACTCTGCAGCACAATGTTGTCCCACAAAACCTGTAATTCCTGTTACTAGTACTTTTTTCATTTTTTTGAATATTTATTGATTTTCAAATAACAACCCAAACCTCTTTTTTAATTGAGTTTGGATTGTTTTGTTTAAATTACATTCCTGGTATAATTACAACTCTACCTTCTTCTGATTGTAATTCGTTGATGCGAAGATTTTTGTATGGTTGATACTCTTCAGAGTTATACCATCCTTCTGCTGCCTCCATACTTGGGAATTGAAGAACTGCAGCCCAGTTTCCATTCCAATCACCTTCTTTTATGTTCGGTGCAGGAGTGCCCGCAATCATTTGTCCACCGTGCTTATGCAAAAGAGGAATTGCAAACTGTGCATAACGTTGATTGAGTTCCTCAAGGCTTTTTGCTTTCATTTGAACCATAATAAATGCTGGTTTTGTTGCATTGTTGTTTTCGTGATTTTCCATTTTTAAAAATTAAATTATTACTTTTGTTTCGCAAGCAAAAATACTTAATTACTTTTGATTTGCAAGTAATATTAAAAATAAATTGCGATTTGCAAGTAAAAATAACATTTACACAACATGGATTATAAGTTCCGATGCGAATGCCCAATCACTTCAGCCCTTGATATTTTAGGGGATAAATGGGTGTTAGTAATCATTAAGCAAATGCTAATTGAAGATAAGATGACGTTTAAAGACTTCACGGAAAGTCCAGAAGCAATCGCTACAAATATTCTTTCTTCCAAACTAAAATGTCTTGAAGAATTGGGGATCATAATCAAAACACAACTTCCTGAGAATAAAAAAACAAATCTGTATCTTTTAACAGCAAAGGGCTTGGCTTTAACTCCTATTATTGTTGAACTGTCTATTTGGAGTGATGAAAATGTGAGGGAACTCAATTCAATTATGAGAGATAGTCCTGAAATAGCAATAATGAAAAGCGATAAAAATACCTTTATCAAAATGATTCAAGAGAATTATAAGGCAAAGACTGAAAAATTAAAATAAAAATTCAAAGCGAGCTTACAGGCTTTTTTACTTTTTAGCAGCGGGGACACGAATATCCTCCATTTCATTTCGGATGGACCTAAAGAGGGGCTTTACAAGGAAAAGCACAGACCACTTCGTGATCTTCCTTTTTACATTCCCATTCGCTTATGAAAGTGAACTTTCAACACTTCTGGAAATGCAAAAAGCCAGTCAAATTTGACTGGCTTTTCCTTGTAGCGGGGACAGGACTCGAACCTGTGGCCTTCGGGTTATGAGCCCGACGAGCTACCAACTGCTCCACCCCGCAATATATCTTGAAACGTGTTGTTTTCCGTATTGGGACTACAAAGATACGAACTTTTTTGGGTTCTGCAAGTTGCCAACGATAAAAAAATGTTTAGCGGACGTTAGGACCCGGGCCGAATTCTTTTTCGGAGGACAGGAAGCTGAGCTTACCTTCTTCGTTTTCAGCCATTAAGATCATGCCTTGTGATTCGATACCGCGGATTTTTCTGGGCTCGAGGTTCAAAAGAACGAGGACTGTTTTTCCGATGATGTCTTCGGGGGCGTAGTGTTCTGCTATACCGGAGACGATGGTGCGGTGATCGATGCCGGTATCTACGGTGAGTTGGAGTAGCTTGTCTGCTTTTTCGACTTTTTGAGCGGCCAAGATGGTGCCCATTCGGAGGTCCATTTTGGTGAAGTCGTCGAAGGCGATGGCGTCTTTCATAGGTGGGTAGTTACTTTGTGGGGCTGCTGTGGCCTTTAATTTATTGATTTCTGTTTCGACGAGTGTATCTTCGATTTTGGCAAACATGATCGGCACTTCGCCAATTTGGTGGCCCGCTTTCAATAGGTCGGTACGGCCGAGGTCGGTATACTGCGTCCAGGAGGCATTGAGCATTTTGGCGAGTTTGTCCGCGGTTGCGGGCAAGAATAGTTGACTCGCAATTTGGAGATTGGCTGTAATTTGAAGCGCCAAATGCATAATGGTTTGAACGCGCGCTGGATCGGTTTTGATGAGTTTCCAAGGTTCGTTGTCAGCTAAATATTTGTTGCCGATGCGCGCAAAATTCATCATTTCGGCTTGGGCCTCGCGCAGCTTATAGGCGTAGGCAAGTTTCGAGATGCGAGATGGGATCTCTTGAATTTGTGCAATGATTTGCTGGTCCTCTTCGGTGAACTGACCTGCTGCAGGCACTTGGCCTTCGTAGTATTTGTTGGTGAGTACCAAGGTGCGGTTGACGAAATTACCCATGATGTCGGCAAGTTCTGAATTGACGCGCGTTTGGAATTCTTTCCAGGTAAATTCTGAGTCTTTGGTCTCGGGGGCAATTGCGGTGAGCACATACTTGAGCTCATCGATTTTATCGGGGTAGGCCTCGAGGTATTCATGGAGCCAAACCGCCCAGTTTCTGGAGGTGGAGAATTTGTCGCCTTCGAGGTTCAGGAATTCGTAGGCCGGAACGTTGTCAGGCAAAATGAAATCGCCGTGATTTTTGAGTAAAATTGGGAAGATAATGGCGTGAAATACAATATTGTCTTTTCCAATAAAGTGCACCAACTTGCGGTCTTTGGCTTTAGATTTGAGCCAGTATTGTTCCCAGTCTTTGCCGTTGTCTAAGGCCCATTGTTTGGTAGCTGAAATATAGCCAATTGGTGCGTCTAACCAGACGTAAAGCACTTTGCCGTCGGCATTTGGGAGTGGGACTTTCACACCCCAATCGAGGTCGCGGGTCATGGCGCGTGGGCGCAAGCCTCCGTTGATCCATGACATGCACTGACCAATAACTTGGTTGCGCCATTCTTTGGGTTCGTGTTGTTTTTGCCCATCTAAGATACCTTCTTGAATCCAGTCTTTGAGCCATGCTTCGTGTTGGTCCATGGGTAAATACCAATGAGAAGTGCTCTTGAGAATCGGTTTGCTACCGCTTAAGGTAGAGACTGGATTGATGAGCTCAGTAGGGCTGAGGTCTGAACCGCATTTTTCGCATTGGTCGCCATATGCGTTAGGATTGCTACACTTGGGGCACTGGCCGGTGATGTAGCGATCTGCTAAAAATTGTTGGTACTGTTCGTCAAAATATTGTTCTGAAACTTCTTCGGTGAATTGGCCTTGGTCATAAAGTCGCTTGAAAAAGTCGGCAGAAGTTTGATGGTGTAGCTCACTTGAGGTGCGGTGAAAGATGTCAAAACTAATTTGAAAGTCTTGAAACGCAGTTCTAATGATGCCGTCGTATTTGTCTACGATGTCTTTGGGGCTGAGCACTTCTTTTTTGGCGCGCAGGGTAATGGCTGCACCGTGTTCATCGGCGCCACATATAAAGGCGACGTCGTGGTTGTTCATTCTCAAGAAACGAACAAAAATATCGGCGGGTAAGTAAACGCCTGCAACATGTCCTAAATGAAGGGGGCCATTGGCGTAAGGCAGTGCTGCTGTGACAGTATAAGATGCTTTTGACATACCACAAAGATAGCAAATAAAAAAGGGACGGTTGCCCGTCCCTTTTCAGTTCAATATGAGTTGAACTTATTTTTTCACAACATTGAATTGGGCAGTTTTACCGTTTTCAAGTGTAACGCTGAAAATGTAAAGACCTGCAGTCAAGCTTGCGATATTTACGTTGTCCTGACCAGCTGCAAGGTTGAGTGAAGCAGACATAGCTACTTTACCGGCAACATCTGTAACTGTCAATTGAGCTGTTCCTTCACCTTCGATTGCAACAGTAACTACGTCGTTAGCGGGGTTAGGAAAAGCTTTACCTGCACCCGTATTCAATTCAGCAACGTTCACATCGTTGTTAGAAACAGCAATTGCCAAAGAGCTTGGGATGTCTGAACCGAAACCAGCAGCAAACCAAGTACCATCACTTTCGTTAGGTGCCATTGGCTGAAGGTAGTAAGACTCGTTCCAAGTAAGGTTTGTACTGCTTTCATGACCCATGTAAAGGTTGAGGTTTACGGTTTGTACACATGCAAGGTAACGTTGGTTGTCTAGCAAAGCAACAGGTGTAGTGAAGGCACCATAAACGGTTTCTCCTTGAAGATCATCAGGATAGTAGTAGAATCCGTTGGCTACTTCTGTAAGCGTGTTGAATGCTAAATTAGCGTCGTTGAGGTCGGTAAAGACATCTTCCCACTTGTAGAGGTATAGTGCCATTTCTTCTCCCGTAAGAAGTACACCTGAAGATGCAGAAGTGGTAGCAGAGAACCAGATACCATCGGCTTTCAATCGGCTTGCATTTGCGTTGTCAAGGACTTGGCAAGACGAATACGTTTGGTTATTGGTGCCTGGGCGGTAGTAGTTACCACCAGTTGGCTTACCAGTTGCAGCGTCAGCTTGTGCATAGCTGAATAAAGAATCAGTTACGGTAAAAGTAGACACAAGGCTGTTGTCTGCGTTGTAGTCGTCTGTACCGCTCAACAACAACGTATAAGTAAGCGTGTAAGTACCTGCAGGGTAAGAAGCTAAAGAGAAGTTTGGCAAGCTGAAGGTACCACCAGGGAAAACATCTACAGAGTCCCCAGCAGCTAAGTTGATGCCGGTTGCTGTGTTGTCATAGACAGATGCACCAGATGAATTGGTGATTTTAGCGTTTAAAGACATACCAGTTTGCGCTTGGTTACCGTAGTTGTATACGCGCGAACCGAGGTCAAAATTGAACTCTGTTCCGTTTTGTGCCAACAGAGAAGGGATCATGGCTTGACGAGGCAATAAAGTGGCGCCTCCAGAAATGCCACCGTCGTTCGGGAACAATCCGGTTTTGTTACCCAAAAACATGACAACAGGGCCATTTGCCATCTCAGCGATAAGTGATAAACCGTCGTTGATGTCTATCATTACGACTGGAATTGTTACGTTTGCACCGTTGACACCGGGCCCCATGGAGATGACTTCACCTGGGTTGCGATTGACAACAATAACGCCAACAGCTCCTGCATTTTGTGCGTTAAAAGCTTTTGCTCCAAACTCACAAGTGTTGCGGAATACAACGGCAATTTTACCTGTAAGGTCATTGATAAGTGGGTTACAGCCTTCTGCAGAAATAGGGTTGCCCTGAGCGTTCAAACCAGTAGATCCGTCGTCAACAATCATAAGGGTATCTTGCACATAGGTTCCTGGAACGTTAAAATCTGGTGTTCCCCAGGCGCTTCCTGGATCAGCCCAAGTGTGGGTGTAATTGGCCACAATACTTTGTGGCGAGACGCCAGCAACAATTACCTGCGCATAAGTTGCAACAGATAGTGCGATGGCACTGAATGTAAGTAATAGTTTTTTCATAGTTGATTTTTTATGATTCGCAATAAAGTTAAGAAATTTTAAAATAACTTAAAAACTGAATGAATATTTAATAAAAAAGGGCGCATATGCGCCCTTTTTCAATGAAAATCGAGGATTTTTTACTTGAACCAAATGATGACATGATAAAAAATAGCCGCCAATAAAGCACTTACCGGGATGGTAAGGATCCAAGCCCAAAGTAAGTTGATGGTTACACCCCAACGCACTGCGCTGAGTCGTTTGGTGGCGCCAACGCCAATGATTGAACCCGTAATGGTATGGGTTGTCGAAACCGGGATTCCAAACTGAGATACCGTGAACAGGGTAAGTGCCCCTGCGGTTTCGGCGCAAACACCTTCCAGCGGTGTCACCTTGGTGATCTTAGTTCCCATTGTTTTAACAATTTTCCAGCCACCCATTAGGGTTCCCAAACCTATCATGAGGTAACATCCGAACGCCACCCACATTGGCATCGTTTCAGAGTGTACTTTGGTTTTGATTTCGTGTCCTTTGTGCAAAGCCCCGGTATTTTGGTTGACATATTCACCAAAAATACGAGCGTATTGATAAGATTGATTGAGCTTGTTTTTCAGAAAAATGGTATCATTTGTTTTGGCATCACAAAGCGCTTTGCCAAAAGTGTAGATTTCAATTTTGTGTATTGCGTTGTTGATTTGTTGAAAAGTTGGTACACCTTCAACTTTGTGAAGTGGTTTGCCATCTTCTGTGTAAATTGCTTTACCACTTGCTGCATCAATCACTTCATTGTGGTCGAGAAAATATAACTGTCCGTCAACTTGTGCAGCTTCAGGTTTGTATTTATGCTTTTTCCCGTCTGCTTTTTTGTACTCAATTTGCATGAGTTCTGTAATACGTAAATCTTTAGGAACGGGTTGATCTAGTTTGCCCTGGCGGCCCATGTTGCCATAAACGAGCAAAGCCGCACAGATGATACCCATCACTTTTTGAGAATCGGCTCCACCATGACCAAGTGAGAACGCTGCAGAGGAGAGCAACTGCAACTTTTTATGCATACTCGCTTCTTTAACTGCTGAGGGTCTTTTCAAGCCATATACAATTTCAAACCAGGTATAAACGATAATGAATATCGAAATCATGCCAATGACGATATACATCATGATTGGTTTCATGTCCAGGAAATCAATCATATATTGCATCATGTAAATAGTCAATCCTGAAAAGGCTAAAATAACAAGTATTTTATTTCTGAAAGACCGAGAAATAGTAACTACAGCAATTAGATAAGCAATAAATCCGCCAATAAATGGGGCCAAGAAAATAAATAAAATCACTTTAATAATCTCGCCACTATCAATGACACTCATTCCCGCATGCGCAACAGCCGCACCTGCAAACCCACCTATGAGTGTGTGGGAGGAGGAGGAAGGAATACCCAACAACCAGGTGAGTAGGTTCCAAAAGGTAGCTGCCAACAAACCTGCTAAAATGACCCAAAGGTCAATAGCGTTGTTGTCAACGGTTTTAGCAACGGTATTACCCACACTCATGTCAAATACCCAGAAAGCGATGATATTGAACATTGCTGCCCAAAGTACCGCCTGAAAAGGCGTGAGTACTTTTGTTGAAACAACTGTTGCAATAGAGTTCGCTGCATCGTGAAACCCATTGACGAGGTCAAAAAGTAACGCAATGCCAATCACGACAAGTAATAAAGTAAACATCTGTTTGTCTTTAAATGGTGGGGCCTAGAAATTAGGCGTATTTAACAACGATAGATTCGATGACGTTTCCAGCATCTTCACACTTGTCTGTAGCCGTTTCCATGACCATATAAAGCTCACGTCTTTTGATCAACTCTTTGGCGTCTACATCTGAATTGAATAATTGCTCAATACTCATGTCAAAAATATTGTCGGCATTGTTTTCAATACTATTGATTTTGATCACACACTCAATAATTTTTTGAGTGTTTTTGAGGTTGCGCAATTCCATAACAGCTGCCTTTACAGCGATGACTGCATCGTTGATGGCTGCAGCCGTTTTCTGGATTCCTTGGTCAGATATGGGGTCAATTTTGTAGAAATTAATTTTCTTGCCCGATGCATAAATATAATCGGCGATATCATCTAGGGCAGATGCTAATGCGTGGATATCTTCACGGTCAAACGGCGTAATGAAGTTTTTGCCTAATTCGATAAAAATCTCGTGGGTAATATTGTCGTTTTGGTGCTCGATGTCGCGCATTTCTTCAATGATGGCAGCACGTTTGTTGTAATCGGCTTCATGAACAACTGTTAACAATTTTTGAGCAATGCTTTCTAGATTGTCACTTGCTTTTTCAAATAGCGAATAAAAGACTTTGTCTTTGGGTAAGAAATAACTTAATATACCAGCCATATTTTGAGATTTTGAAAACAAATGTAGGTTGTTGCCTTGCCATTCTCAATATTATTTCGGTTTGTTAACGTAAACATAACACAACAAAAAAGGGCGGCCCGCAGGGCCGCCCTTTTTGATTAAGCTATTTAATCTTACTTCGCTGCAGCAAATTTAGCGGCAACAACGTCCCAGTTGATGACATTAAAAAACGCATTGATGTAGTCTGGACGACGGTTTTGGTAGTGTAGATAGTAAGCGTGTTCCCAAACGTCTAGGCCAAGAAGAGGTGTGCCGTTGCAACCTTCGCCCATGAGTGGGTTATCTTGGTTGGGTGTTGAGCATACTTCAAGTGTACCATTGCTAGCGCACAACCAAGCCCAGCCTGAACCAAAACGTGTGGTGGCTGCTTTGGCGAATTCGTCTTTGAATGCTTCATAAGAACCAAATGCTGCATCGATAGCCGCTGCGAGTTCACCAGTTGGGTTGCCGCCAGCGTTAGGAGCCATGGTTTCCCAGAAAAGGTTGTGGTTCCAGAAACCACCACCGTTGTTGCGGACTGCTGGTTTGTCTTTGCAGTTCATTAATATTTCTTCGATAGACATGTTTTCCATGTCGGTACCTGCAATTGCGTTATTGAGGTTGGTTGTATAGGCTTGGTGGTGCTTAGAATGGTGGATTTCCATTGTGCGCGCATCGATATGCGGTTCTAATGCATCATAAGCATAAGGTAAAGCGGGAAGTTCAAAAGCCATTTTGATCTTAATTTAGAGTAAATAATGAGTAAATTGAGCTACAAAATTACAACAAAATTCACGACGCATTGTTCTTGGTGTATCTTTGTAACATGAACCCAGAGCGCCCGATTTCCGATTGGCTGCCTTTATCTTTAAAGGAAGCAGAAAAAAGAGGCTGGGATGCCTTTGATGTCATCCTTATCTCCGGCGATGCCTACGTAGACCACCCAAGTTTTGGAACGGCTGTTATTGGCCGCATCATTGAAAGCGAAGGTTTCCGCATTGGTATTGTTGCCCAACCCAACTGGAAAGACGACCTCCGCGACTTCAAAAAGCTCGGTAAACCCAAATATTTCTTTGGCGTCACCGCCGGCTGCATGGACTCCATGGTCAATCACTACACCGCCAATAAGCGCTTGCGTTCCACAGACGCCTACACGCCGGGTGGCCAAGCTGGTTTTCGACCAGACTACGCCAGTATTGTTTACAGCAATATCCTCAAAGATCTTTATCCAGATGTTCCTGTTTTGCTGGGGGGTATTGAAGCCTCATTGAGAAGGGTTTCCCACTACGATTATTGGAAGGACCAACTCATGCCCTCTATACTTGTGGACGCCAAAGCTGATTTACTCGTATACGGTATGGGCGAACAACCGCTCAGAACTTTACTGCGCTTGTTAAAACGCGGCGTACCTTTCGAACAAGCCAAGACCATCAATCAAGTAGCTTTTTTACAAGATGCTGACCGAGAACTTCCTAAAAATAAAAATTGGGAAACAATCGAGCTCGCTAGTCATGAAGTCTGTTTAAGAGATAAACTCAAATATGCAGCCAATTTCAAAATTGTCGAGGTGGAATCCAATAAATGGGCTGCCAATCGCATCACGCAACAAGTTGGCGCTCAAACATTAGTCATCAATCCGCCGTTCAAAACCATGACCGAAAAGGAAATGGACGGCTCTTATGACCTGCCTTACACAAGGTTGCCGCACCCTAAATACAAAAAACGCGGTGCAATTCCAGCCTACGACATGATCAAATTTTCAGTAAATACCCACCGCGGTTGTTTTGGCGGCTGTAGTTTCTGTACCATTTCTGCGCACCAAGGCAAGTTCATCGCTTCGCGCAGTGAAAAGTCCATCCTCAAAGAAGTCGAAGAACTCACCAAACACCCCGAGTTCAAAGGTTATCTTTCCGATATCGGTGGCCCGTCTGCCAACATGTATCGCATGAAAGGCAAAGACGAAGCTATTTGTGCCAAGTGTGTTTCACCGAGTTGTATCCATCCCGTGATCTGTCATAACCTAGACACCTCCCACAAACAAATGACCGATCTCTACCGCAAAATCGATCAATTCCCTGGTGTTAAAAAAGCTTTCGTAGGTTCTGGCATCCGCTACGACCTCTTAGTAGACGACTTCAACAAAAACAACGAAGACGGCAACCATGATGAATACATCGAGCAAGTCATCACGCGCCACGTATCCGGCCGGCTCAAAGTGGCACCCGAGCATACCTCAGATGCCACGCTTAAAATTATGCGCAAGCCCTCGTTTCAGTATTTCCATAAATTCAAAGAAAAATACGACCGCTTGTCTGCCAAACACGGCCTCAAACAACAGCTTATTCCCTATTTCATTTCGTCACACCCAGGTTGCGAAGAAATCGATATGGCCAACCTCGCTGCAGAAACCAAAGACATGGGTTTTCAGCTAGAACAAGTACAAGATTTTACGCCAACCCCCATGACGGTTGCCGAAGTCATTTACTACACAGGTGTTCATCCATATACGCTCAAACCGGTCAATACCGTCAAAACCAGAGAGGAGAAGCTCAATCAAAACCGCTATTTCTTTTGGTATAAAAAGGAGAACAAAGACTGGATTCGCCAGCGCCTTCAGAAAGCCAAGCGTCCAGACCTCCTCGAGAAACTCCTAGATACCCCACAACAGGAGGCCACCGTTCCAAAATGGCTTGCCGACAAAAGAAAAAAACGATAGTTTTTGCAACTTATAAATATTTTTTCTTAGCATCCAACTTTTTGCTAAACTTTGCGTCTTACAATCGGTTCAAACAATTACAAATGAAAATTTCCAACATTCTCCCACTTGCGTTCATCTTTCCCATCACTTTATTTGCGCAAGAACCTTCCGAATCAATTACCGAAGAGGAATACTCAGAACCCATCAGCACTTTCTCCTCTACGCGTGTGGTCAATGGACATTCAGTAGAAACACTCAGTAAAGGCACCTACGAATTCCGTATCGAGCATCGCTTTGGCGACATAGGCGGCGTCAATGGCGGGGTTCAAAACATGTTTGGTTTTGACAACCTTTCCGATATGCGCATTGCCTTAGAATACGGGATTACTGACCAACTGATGGTAGGCTTTGGACGCTCAAAAGGAACTGGTGCGCCTTACCGTTCGTTAGTCGATGGTTTTGTCAAATATAAAGTCATCTCTCAAGAAGCAGAAAAATCACCACTGAGCATTACAGCGGTAGCCGGTTCGAGCTTCACCTACATGACTGCCGCTCAAGACGAAGGCTTGGTGACGCATTTTCCAAAAGCGATTCATCGGCTCAACTATTTCGCGCAAGTGAATTTCGCACATCATTTCGGAAATCGTGGTGCTTTGCAATTTTCACCAACACTCGTACACCGCAACTACGTGGCCAATACCGATGCCAACGACCTTTTTGCATTAGGTGTGTCGGGCCGCATCAGACTCACTTCTCGCTTTGCGCTCATCGGTGAATATTACTATTGCTTCAATGGTAGTCAAACGCGCCAATCCGGCTTTACCAACAGTGGTGCCATTGCACTCGAGTGGTTTACTTTTGGTCACAACTTCACCATCAACATTACCAACTCTGGCGGCATCGGCGAATCCCAATTTATACCCTACACTACTGAGCAATGGCAGAAAGGTCAATTCCGTTTTGGCTTCACAGTTGGCAGAAAATTTGTTATCGAATAAAAAATAAATAAATATGAAAACTCTCAAAATCTCCCTTATCTCTTTTAGTGCCATTTTCCTTTTTGGCGCATTTACTTATCTCATTTTGGACCATTACGAAGTCTCAAAAGATTTCTCAATTGAGTTTAAAAGTAAAGATCCATCTGGTTCTTTTAAGACCATGGAGGGTAATATCGATTTCGATGAAAAAGACCTTGCAAGTTCAAATTTTGACTTCAAAATCGATGTACGTACCATCTCAACAGGAAATGGCATGATGAATAAAAAGGCGCAAACACCAGAATGGTTTGATTCCGCCAAGAATCCATATGCCAAATTCAAGTCTACCAAAGTTGAAAAGAAAGAGGGGAATACCTACAACATCATCGGAAATCTCACCATTAAAGGGACAACAAAAACGGTCACTGTCCCGGCTACTTATACCAAGTCTGGAAATAAGATCAGCTTTAAAGGAACTTTTAACGTGAACCGCATGGATTTCAAGGTCGGTAAAAAAAGCGATGCCGTTCCAGATATTATGAAAGTGAATTTTGATATTCCGGCACAAAGCAAGTAAACATGAAAGCAATATTCATTTTGATCATCGGATCTGCGGCCCTTTTTTCATGTACCCGCGAAAAAGTTACACCGATAGACCAACAGTGTAACACTACCATTTCTTTTGCAAATGATGTCATGCCAATTTTACAAGCAAATTGCATCAGTTGCCACGACCAAGGAAATGCTTCGGGTGGTTACGACCTAAGTAATTACACAGCCGTTGCGGCCAATGCAAACGCGGTAGTTGGTTCTATGAAAGCCAACTCCTACCAACTCATGCCAATTGGTGGCCCTGCACTACCCGATTCTACCATCCAAAAAATTAGTTGCTGGATTCAGCAAGGCAAATTAGATAATTAATGCAATCGCGTTTGTTCTGTTTAATCGTATGGTTCATGGGCACTTTTTTAGTGTGCGCCCAAGATTCCATAGTTGTTTCAAAGAACCCGACCGTCAATTTACTTTGCGCCCAAGCCATTCAGTTATCATATGAAGAGCGTTTTGCCGAGGCGCTGCCCTTTTTTGATCAAGTAATTGCACTAGACCCATTCGTGTCAGAAATCTATCTTGACCGTGGTATCATCAAGACAAGAATAGGAGACCAAACAGGTGCCATTGCTGATTTCACTAGCCAATTGGGCCTAACACCACGCCTTGCAGATGCTTATTTTTTAAGGGGTGAACGCTATTTGCAACAACACAATTACCATAAAGCACTGACTGATTTCAAAAAAGTAAACAAGCTCGATGGCGGAAATGCTGACGCACATTGCTTTTGCGCAGAAGCTGCTCTTGTGCTGCACAAAGAGCGCAAAGCGCGCAAGGAAGCCACACGTTGTGCATCAATCAAGGCAAAAACCAAATAATTATTATAATGTCCATAAATTTCTTAAATTCGACCAAATTTTTTTAACATGAAAACATCTATCTTAACAATCGCATTATTGTTTAGCAATTTGCTTTTTTCGCAAACCCAAGGAACACTCACTCTTTCATTTACCCAAGTACCTCATACGTCATATACGGGAAATAAAAATAACATGGCTATCTGGATTCAGACAAGCTCTGGTACATTTGTAAAAACACGCAAAAAAAATGCAGGCGGCGGCACTTCTGATCATTTGCCAATTTGGGCTGTAAATTCAGGTGGTAGTGCAAACAACTGCATGAGTGGTTCATGTAATACAGTTGGAGCCACTACAGGTGCTACCCTAAATAATTTTGGCAACATCAATGTGAGTTGGGATGGCACCGATGCATCTGGAAACTTAGTACCTGACGGCACCTATAAAATTACAGTGGAGTCATGCTGGAATCACGGCAATACCTCAAAAGCATCTAGATCATATACCTTCACTAAAGGCCCAAATGCAGATATTCAATCCCCTACTGATGACGCCAATTTTACGGGCATTGCATTGGCGTGGAATCCTTCTGGTGTTGGCATAGAGGAGGTAGCGAGCCCTTTATTGGTTAGCATTTCGCCAAACCCTTCGTCTGATGGAATTTTTGAAGTTACTTTTAATAATGCAACAGCCATCTCTGTCTATAATTTAGCCGGAGAAGAAACAATGGCACTATCTGTAGTGAACGAGCAAAAGAAAGTCCTTAATCTTTCTGCCATGCCTAACGGAGTTTATTTCATTGCTGTAACTAACGGAAAAACGACGAAGAAAGAAAAAGTCGTTATCAATAAATAGTTTACCAATCTCCATATTTGAAAAGGCTCCCCATGGGAGCCTTTTTTATTGTTCTTGAGCGATCCATTCCATAAGATGATCTGTAATAAAGACGCGGTATTTACCTTGATCGTCGGCATAAATAAAGAACACTTGTATTTCTGGGTGCTGTTTTAGAAATTCTTTCGATTTTTCAAGTCCCAACACCAAAAAACCTGTGGCTAATGCATCTGACTGAATGGCATGGGCGCTGAATACCGATGCGCTTAATAAATTATTTGCAGTTGGTTTACCTGTTTTTGGATCGAGGTGGTGTACAATTTTTTTGCCGTCAACTTCTTTGAATCTTCTGTAGTTTCCAGAGGTAGCAACTGCCAATTCTTGCAATTCAACAATGATTTGGAGTTCGTTTTTGGTGGTTTTGTTTTCTACCGGTTGTTCAATACCTACACGCCATTTGCCATTTTCGGCTTTTCCATGGGCATAGACTTCTCCTCCAATTTCTACAATAAAATTTTGCACGCCCTTTTTTAACAAGAAGTTAGCCAGTACATCAACAGAATATCCCTGCGCAAAAGCATTAAAGTCAAGCTGAACTCTAGGGTCTTTTTTTTGAATTTGACCATTGACAATTTCGATTTTGTCAAAACCAACAAACGCGAGCAAGCTATCTATTTTTTGTTGTTCTAGAACGCTCTTGCGCTCTGGGCCAAAACCCCAAGCATTCACCAACGGATACACTGTAGGGTCGAATGCCCCTTCAGTCATATCCCAAATGATTTTAGCCTGTTCAAAGCAAGTAATAAAATAGGGATCTAATTTGACCCCAACTTGGTTTTGATTCACCTTTGTGATGATCGATTGCGGGTTGTATGTGGATACCGAAGCATCGAATTCGGCAAGCAATTGAAATATCTTTTTAGAAAAGTCTCTTTCTTTCGGATCTTGATATGCAATGTGAAAAGTGGTGCCTTGTGTTGCGCCATTGATTTGTAGATATTCCTGTGCGTGGAAACTTGAGAAACTTTTGATAAGGAACAAAAGCGTAAAGATTTTTTTCATTTTCAGTAGTTGTTGTGAAATTCGAAAAGGTCAATTAAAGTTAAAATTTTTGCAGCGTTGACTATAGAAACCATTGGCTTCAATGATTTGATTTTTTAATTGCTCAAATGCCACCGCTTTTTTTGTGCGTTGATACACATGTAAGAGATACCATTCTGCTTCTTCACTGAAATTGGCAAACGGAATACTCTGAAGTTTTAATAACCTAATTTCAGCCTGATTAAATTCGCTGAGGTTGATCAAGGACATGGCGCCGTAAAAGAGTGCATTGGCGTCGTCGGGGTAAGTTTGCAAGATTTCATCGAAATGAAGCAAGGACAACTTGTAATCTTGTTGCGCGAAATATTCAATGGCTTTGTTGAGTATATTGATGTATGGAATATTGACTTCTTGTTCGCCCAATTCATTCTCAGCAACTGCTGGACCTGCCGTACGATCTCCTTTTCGATAGTAGCGGTAATCAATAACCTTAAAGTTTTTAATAAAGAGTTCTCGGCCCATTTTGATGGCTAGTCGCCTTTGTTTTTGATGTTTAAACTCGACTTGAGTTGCAGGGATTTGGGCAATGCGCTCCAAAAATTCTGCTTTTTGTTCATTTGTATTTGTAATTGATTTGAGGTCTTCAATGACTTGACGAGGCGTAATGCGATCTTTTGGTGACGCAGCAACCATTGATTTGACGTCTGATGGCTTATGGATTCTGATGACTTGAACCCTCTTGACATCACGACGGATGGATAAGTTATTTTTGGTAGCAGCCTCCGGAATGAAATACAGACCGAGGGAAAGCGACACCAATAGTCCTGCAGTACTCAAAGCTAGCCTTCTTTTGCGCTGGGTTTTGAAGAACTTTTTATCCACAGCCTCAAAGCTACTCCAAGCATCGGGCTCCTGACGATATCCTTCGAGGGCATCCATGACAAAGTCGTCCTCAACAAACTTCTTTTCAATAAGGTGTTTGTCCTCTTGATTGCTTGTATGGATGTATTTCTTGAATAATGCTCTATTTGCCTTCATAACTTTGTTTTTGTTCCATCAGCAATTTGAGCTTGCGTCTTCCATTTTGCACATAGCTTTTGACTTCGTTAAAGGAGTAGCCAGTTTGGGTCATGATTTGCTCGTAGCTTAGCCGATCTATATAAAAGAGAACGATACAGGTTTTCTGATGTGGTTTGAGTTGTGGGATGGCCCATTCGAGAAGTTTCAATTGGCCTTCTATATCGATATCCGACGCTTCATCAGGAAGAGAAGAGAGTTGTTCGTCTATTTGTATTGTTTGGTTTGATTTGTTTTTGCGCAGAAAGGCCAAAGCGAGATTGCGCGCTACGGTATACAGCCACCCTTTGAAAAAATCGATGTCGTGTTTCAAGATCAGGTTGGGTAGTTTGGCAAAGCACTCCATGGTGAGGTCTTCGGCATCCATTGTTTGTTTTGTATATTTAAGTTGAACTCCATATACAAGGTGCCCATAGCGTTTGTACAGCTCATCTATGCAAGCCGACCATTGCTTTTCTTTATAAACATGAATCAATTGTTCGTCGTTTAAAGATTTTAAATAAGCCCTTCTACCAAGTACCATACTTTGCAAAGATGCCGAAAATACAGGGTTTCCACAAAAAAGTTCAAATAAAATTTCTTTCAAAAAAGCATTGCAGAACGAAAAAGAGTACATATCTTTGCACCCCGCAATTGAGACAACGGTCTAGCACAAACGGGAAGATTGAAAGATGAAAGATGAGTAAGAACGGGAGTTCTTACTGATTACATAAGACAAGTTCTTTGAAGTATTGAGAAATAAGGAAACAGCGTTTTTAAGAATAAAAACAAACATACTCGAGCTCTTAAAATTCGAAGTTATTATACAACGGAGAGTTTGATCCTGGCTCAGGATGAACGCTAGCGGCAGGCCTAACACATGCAAGTCGAGGGGTAGCAGGATTAAGCTTGCTTAATTGCTGACGACCGGCGCACGGGTGCGTAACGCGTATGCAACCTACCTTATACTGGGGTATAGCCCGGAGAAATTCGGATTAATCCCCCATAGTACTGTTTTACCGCATGGTAAGATAGTTAAAGCATTGCGGTATAAGATGGGCATGCGTCCTATTAGCTAGATGGTGAGGTAACGGCTCACCATGGCTACGATAGGTAGGGGGCCTGAGAGGGTGGTCCCCCACACTGGTACTGAGACACGGACCAGACTCCTACGGGAGGCAGCAGTGAGGAATATT
>JBDLVT010000012.1:0-39628 GCA_039804625.1 Bacteroidota bacterium | reverse complement strand
GCCGGCAGCTGAAATGGCTGCGTTTGGCAAGGCCGCACCAGCAACGATGGTGTAGGTTTCACTTTCGCTACAGCCGTTAGCGCCAGTTACAGTTAGCGTGTAGGTGCCGGGGCATAAATTAGCAAGCGCACTGCTGGTGGCACCAGTTGACCAGCTGTAGGTATAAGGAGCAACGCCGTTTGAAATCGTTGTAGAAATTGAACCATTGCAGGCATTTATGCAACTTTCGTTGGTGAGCGTTTCGGTGATGGTGAGGCTTGGTGAGTTGCTGCAACTCGGATTCATGCTGCCAATCCAGGCTGCATTTGCCGTATTGTTAGGCGCACCAGGTGTTTGGTTTGTGGCAACAGCTGCGCTTGTCCAGTTGGAATTGAGGTTCCAGTCATTGGAACTATTATTCGTAAATGAGAATACTTTTGCTGCAGCTGTACCAGCAAAATAAATGATTGAATTATTGGAGTTGTTTCCCCAGCTCACTGCATGAAATGGTGCTGCGCTTACTGGGTAATTTTGAACTTGGAAGGAGTCATCTGAATTGGCCATGGCAAGTGGCGACCAAGAACCACCTGCGGTCCAGTTGATGTCCGGTGGATAATTTTGATTCGTAAGGGTGGGGCTCGTGGTGGTTTTTTCTAGTAAAGTGGAATTGGCAGGAATGATCAAGCGGCAATTGCCGTCATTTAAACTGATGTCGTCTGGGGGTAAACTTGTGTTGATGCTCGATTCGTTGTAAATAACAATGATTGTGCCTTGCGGTACATTTTGCCAAAATGAGTTATTGGCAAATCTAACAGCTCCGGGTGCAATTCCGGTAGAGGAACCCGTTGCAAAATGACCGTTGTTGTCGTCGATAATCACTTTGCGCAAATCAAAACCTGGCGTGGGGCTTGCGCATGTAGGGGTGCCGATTACCACAAACTCCACATATTCACTGGTGCCCGTACCTTGTGACACTTCGTTGATGATCAAATGCTGCGCTTGAGTACTTGAAATGAGCAAGGAAAAAAAGCTTAGAAAAATGAGCTTATTCATTGACAAATAGGTATACTTAGTTCTTACAATGGTTTTGGTGCTAACTGTGGTTCACCTCAAGGATGTCATTGTAAAATTTCCTTACAAAATTAAGGTAACTATCCGTATAATTACTAGGTAAAAGAGGATATTATTGTTAATAACCCAACTTAAGATTCAATTAAATGAGAATCGAAATTTCCACGCAACCTTTTGAAAGGTGTAAACGTCAGTGAAGTGAATATCTTAAAAAACCTTTACTTTGAAATCATTTCTATTTTCTCTCAGCACTTTTGTTTATAGTACCACAGCAGCTCTGTCTCAAGTCAATGGCGTCAGTTTGCTATATAATTCGATTCCAGGTATAGGCTGCTACTCAAGTATGTCGGTTTGTACCACAACCGGAACTTTGCCTGAATCAGGTGCCGAAATAACCGTTGATTGGATGGACGGCGCCAGTGATACGCTCACTGTGTTTTCAGCGCCAAACAGTCAAAATTGCTATCTTTTTGATCACGCTTACAGCCAAGCTGGCATCTATAACGCCCTCGTTACAGTACACAGCGCTACCGCTGGCGGACAACTAGCAGGGAGTTCAATCATTGAGTGGGTCATTACAAATACGAGTGCTTGCGGTTATTTTAATGTCATTTCGATGTTGAATCCGAGTGGTAATTTTTTACAAAACGTGCCTTATGATGTCACAGACAATGCAGGTGTGGTTACTACTATTTATCCACAGAATTCGTTCGGAAATCCATACTACACTGAGTTAGATGTTAACAATACTCCTTACACCGTTGGGGTGAGTAGCAGTTGGTTGCAAAGCCACGGTTACTCGCAAACTTCTCCCGATTTTATCATCTCAGCTTTTAGTTCTAACGGACAGGCACTTGGCGTCCCGATGAACATGACGCTTGATTGCCTTGGCAATGGCACCGTTCCCGATTTAGAAGTGAGTTCGGCCGCTGCGTTTCAATTTTTAGCCCCTGTTCAAAGTGGTAATATTAGTGTGCAGGTATGCAATGTTTCTTGCGGAAATTACGCCAATAGCGCCATCAAAATTGCCTTGCCAGCGGGTCTTGCACCCGATTTGACGAATTTACCAAGTGCTACTTTTCAAAATGACACGGTCACTATTTATGAAAATTATTTAGCTGGCTGCATGACCTATTCGTTTCCTTGTGCTTTTGCTGGGAATACGCCGGCTGGCACAGTTCTTAATTTTTCGGTGAATGTTCAGGCACAAACCGAGCAAGATTTACAGTTCAATTCGGCCAATTTTAGTACAGCCGTTCTGAATTCTTATGATCCAAATGACAAACAATGTCATTTGCCAACCAATCTTCAGTCTTCGGAGCAAGAAACGCTTGGTTATACCGTTCGTTTTCAAAATGATGGCAATTATTCGGCCTTGAATGTTGAAATACGCGATACCATTTCAGCACAGCTCGATTTATCGACTTTTGAACTAATTGCTGCAAAGCACCCTGTGAGTTACAGCATTGATCCAAGCACAAGAGAAATTGTATTTCGCTTTAGCGGCATTCAATTGCAACCCTCAACCACTAATTTGGAGGCAAGCCAGGGATATGTCACGTATTCACTTATGGAAAACCCTAACTTACCTTTGAATTCCGTCATCGAAAATACTGCTTACATTTATTTTGATTTTAACCCAGCCATCATCACCAATACTACCTTTAATATCAATGGCTTTGTTGGTATTGAAACCGAGCAGCAGCAAGAAATCATGATTTATCCGAATCCAACTAATGGTGTATTCACTATTGGGGGTATTGAAAAAGGGCATGTTTCCATTTATTCCATCGCCGGAAAATTCATTTTGGATCAAGAACTAGAAGGCACAACGCTTATAGATTTATCCCAAATGGAGTCAGGAGTTTATCTGGTGCAGGTTGAAGGGAAGGGTGTGGCTTTTATTTCCAAGATGGACTAAGCTTCGGCGGCTTTAATTACTTCCGCAATTGAGTTGAACATACTTTCCATGGATAGTTTATCTAGTTTGGAAAAGGCAAACCATTTTTTACCGAGATCTTTGAGTGAAGCCCCTAAGTGATATACTTCGCTTTGGTCGATAATTAAAAAGCGGTCGTGACTTTTATTAAATTCTTTCCAATCAAAGTTGTCATATTGCTCATTTGCTTTTTTCAAGTCTAAATCAAGCTGTGAACTTTTACTTTTTGATAGTAAAGAGGCAGCCACATGCTTATCCTTTTTGGTTAAATGCAATAAAGTGCTTTCGTCTATGTAATTGTCGATCAAAACAATACTCTTTTTTGCACTACGAATTATTCTTGATGTTAACTCGTAAGCATCGAAAACCTGACCTTCGAAAAAGATACCTTGGGTGGGGAAGAGCTTCGAATGAATTTGTAGGTCTATTTGTTGAACTTTATCTTTGAGTGTTTCAAAATGATCTTCCAATCGGTTCATGCGGTTGTTTATTGCATAGCCTTTGAGTAAGTAGTCTTTTAAAACCTGATTTGCCCAGATGCGGAATTGCGTGCCCCTTTTTGAATTTACTCGGTAGCCTACTGATAGTATGGCATCGAGGTTGTAATATTTCATTCTTCTGCTCACATAACGGTTACCTTCTTTTTGAACTACCGAGAAATGCTCGGTAGTTGAATTTTCATCCAATTCTTTTTCAAAGAATATATTTTTAAGATGTAAGCTTACGGTGTCAGTATCTTTACCAAACAAAATGCTCATTTGTTTTTGCGTAAGCCATATTGTTTCCTCTTCAAATCTCACCTCTAAATGTGCAGGAAGTTCGTTGGACAGATAGAAGATGATTTCGTTCCTCATTTATTTCATTTAATAACAAAATTATATATTGAAATTATCGAGGGGTCCTGAAATCTAGAAAAAGATAATAACGGGTAGGTGGATATACGGAGTCAGGAGTTTATCTGGTGCAGGTTGAAGGGAAGGGTGTGGCGTATATTTTGAAAAAGATGTAGTATAGGTAGGCGTGCTATTGGCTCAATTCTGCTTTATAACTGATGAATTTCTGTTTAGAATCAGATGTTTTCTGCAGCTTTTTTTTGTACTTAGCTACCTTGTAAGCACCAAGACCAAAGTACAAGAGATAGAAAAATATAGCTATTCCCATCAGCATCGAGCTTAGTGACTGAACGGTAGCTATTTCTTCGGCTGTGGTAGTTGTTAAATTTCCGCTAAATTCTTTTGGGTTACTGTAAGAGATCAAGCCATTGAAGAAAATGAAGCCAAGAAAGAAAACATACAAGACATTTATGATCGTGTAAATTAGTTGTTCTCCTAAATAACTTGCTCTGAGTCCAATGAAGGTGAGGAGGTAGGCAACGCCTATATTTTTTTGAGATAATTGAGTTTCAGTCGCGTCAAAATGGGAAATTACAGTATCGATATATTTAAGGTGTTTACCTTTAATCCACTTGTAATTTTCCGCATTGATTTGATCTAATTTTTCAAGTTTGGGCAAATATTCTGCAGAAAGCTGTGCTTTGCAAAAATCAATCTTGTTATCTAATTCATAAAAAAGCTCTTGCCATTCAAAATCTTCGGGATCGGTGTTCTCCGCTTTTTCAACCAAATTAGCCAAAGACTTGAAAGTTTTTTCATCATTTGCCAGTAATTCAAAATTGATTACTTTTTGATAAAGTGATTCATCTGAAGTGACAATTTGTTGTTTTCTAGTTCCTCTTGAAGCCCCATAGACGACAGAACGATAGGCATCACGACCTAATTCACGTCCAATTTGATTGATGAAAGAATTGACTAAACTCATAGATTTTATAACTAAGGAATGATTTTATTCAGCAATTTAATAAATAACTAGAATTGATGTTTCATTACCGCCTGTACTTCCCCCTCGTATGGTAGTAATACCTCGACCTATTTTGTCTCCTCACCGCATTTTTATGCAAGCTCACCTTCCTTCTGACGTAGCCTCTTCTTATCTTTCCAGTGCGCGTGACACTCGGTTTGACATACGTGCCGCCAGCAGTATCTGAACGTTTTAGGTCGCAAGCCGTAAAATTCAATAAACCTAGTCCGATTCCAAACAAGACCATTACTTGAAAAAGACAACCTCTTGATGTTTTGTTATAAATCTTATTATATGCAGCTTTCTTTGGATTGGTTAACCAACCAAAACCTTTGGGTGCTTTGAAACCGAGGTTGTGACGAACGACGCGTTTCATGGATGTGCGAGCAGCGATTCTTTTTTTGAACGAGGGGATGCGGAAACCGAATTTCATTGGTAGCGAATAAAGTCAGATTAAAATTAAATATAATTATAATGCAGGTAAAATGGAATGTTCAGGACACTTTGCCACGCTTCGTTTCGATCGTCAAAATGGCGAAAAGCAACATATTTTGACTGCAACAATCATAAGAATCAAGACAGTTGGCGTATTTCTCCAGCGTATGATATCACCTATTCATTAAATCCTTTGTTGAACTATACAAGAACCAGCAGGGCCTTGTCGATAAATGGCAAACGCATCGATATTACCTTGTCAGATCTACTCACCATTGCCGATTCATTTACCATCAAAAACGCGAAAAAAGTAGTTCAAGAAATTCAAGATTCCATAAGCTACTGGATCGACCAAGCGCAGAAATTGAATTTACCTCCGCACATTATCCAGAGTATTTGTAGGGATTTTATTCGATTTTAATAAATCCTGAATTATATTTTATACGAAAATAAAAAAGCGTAATCTCTTTATTTAAAAGTGATTACGCTCTAACCTTGTGGAGTCGGAGGGGTTCGAACCCTCGTCCAAACGACGAGTTTTCAAGCTTTCTACATGCTTAGTTCGTTGGTTGGTTTTCGATATGCGGCCGGACAAGAACACCCAACGCGCATACTTAGGTTTTTTAGTTTCATGTTGCGGTAAAACCATTGGCAACACTAACCCTATGGGATGAACTTCTGAGCGATGAACCGAAAGGGTGGCAGTTCATCAGAAGTACTTGTCTGGCCTACTATACTTCAGCCGGATTAAGCCAACTAACATTCAGTTAATTAAGCAGCAAGTGCGTATGACGTGTTGTCATTTATTGTTCGTAGCATTTGATTTAAGAGGAACACTACAAGCCTCTGCATGCTGACACCTGACTACCGCTATCGCTGTCAAATCCAATGTCGACCCCAAAGAACGTTTGTGCAAAGGTAGTTCTATAAATTCAAAAAGTTGACTATTTTGCGAAATCTTCGTAAACTACGTTGGTGATGTCACTCATTAGTTTTGCTAACTTTTTGTTGTCTTTACCTTTGGTCATAATAGTCAGCAGAAAGGGTCTGTTATGAAGATAAACAATTGCAGACTCGTGGAGTTGAATTTCATCGTAGTTTCCGGATTCTCCAAATTTATGAGCAATTGGAATGGGCTTTGGAATAGCATTACGGATCCCCTCGCTAAAAACTGCTTGGGTCAATAATTCTGCAGCGTATTGGGAGTCTTCGGTATTTAGATAGCAAGCATTGTATATTGCTCTCATGAACATAGAATATTGACCCACTGTAAAATAATAGTGAGGTGCGTCTTTATCAGGAATAGGTAGATCTAAATCGCTAAAAATCCGAGTTAAAACACTGAACTGAATATTTTGATTGAGCAGCATAGTAGCGTTATTGTCTGAATAGACAATCATATATTTGAGCAATTGGCGAATTGTGTATGATTTACCAACCTGAATTGATTTTGATTTAAAAGCGACGTTTAATTTATTTTCAAAGGGAACCTCAAGACGTAATTTACGGTTTAGAATGCCAGGATGAATTTCATTCATTTTAAGAAAGCACAACAAGATTGGCACCTTGAATAAAGAACCAGGCTCATAGTTTTCTTGTGGATTTATTGCCGTCCAGGAGGTACTGTTGAAATCACGAATATAAACAGAGGCCTGATTGAGGTTTTGAGACGCTTTGTACGAATCTATAATTTGAAGTATTTTTAATTTTATCGGTTTGAGGCTAGCCGCTTCACATTCCCTGTCCACAAACATTAAAGGTTTGATAAATTTATAGCCAGACATGCGGTCTACTTTGTAGTTGCAATCATCAGTTGCTAAAAGTTCTTTCTCTGCCTGTTCTTGGTTGAGTAATTCAATTTTTTCATTTGAGGATTTAAGTGCAAATATATAGGTAGCACCCGAAGCTAAAAAGCAGCAAATTATAAAAATTGGAAGAGATAGTTTGATGTTTAATATTGATTTCATAATTGGAGAGTGTTGAATTCAAAATTAAAAAATAAATCACAAATGTCTGATAAAAATTTGATGTCGTTTTTGAGGTCCTTCAAGTTGAAGTTGAATACTAGAGGGGTTCGAACCCTCGTCCAAACGACGAGTTTTCAAGCATTCTATATGCTTAGTTAGTTAGTTGGTTTTCGAGATGCGGCCGGACAAGAAAATTAGTGGTTTATTCTTCTTTGGCGTAAATTGCTACGGTTCGTTTGCCGTTTTTATCGATGTAGCCATGAAACATTCCTGATGTTGTGAACGAGATGGCAATATTACCTTTTTTATCGATTCCAATGCAACCACCTCGGCCATTGATTCTTTTCAAATCTTTTTGAATTACTTCTGTGACAGCTATTTGGAGTGATTCATGTTTGTAACGCATTCGAGCTGATATTTCATGCCCAACTACGAGCCGTAGAAAATCTTCGCCTTTTCCTGTACAACTGATCGCACAGGTTTCATTATTGGCATAGGTGCCAGCCCCAATAATGGGGCTATCGCCAATGCGGTTGTATTTTTTATTCAAGAGACCACCAGTTGAGGTTGCTGCAGCTAAATTGCCGTATTGATCTTTGGCTACGGCTCCTACGGTACCAAATTTCTCAAACTTCGCATCATCAATCGGATCTATACTTCCGCGGGAATCGTTGTCGAGTTTAACAGTGTCTGTGTTTACAACTTTTTGGAATTGACTCCAACGATAGGGCGTACGAAAATAACTTGGGTCAACGATTTCAAGTCCATTTGCGCTGGCAAAATGCTCAGCACCTTTGCCGTATAAAAAAATATAATTAGACTTCTCAAGAATCGTTTTTGCCACAAGGATAGGGTTCTTCGTCGTTTGTACACCAGAAACAGCACCACATTTGAGTGAATTCCCATCCATGATTGCGGCATCCATTTGAATACTAGAATCCGCGGCAATAACTGATCCGCGGCCTGCATTGAAAAGCGGATTGTCTTCAAGGTATACAACCATCAGGGATACCGCGTCTATAGCCGTCCCTCCGGAAGATAAAATTTGATAACCTATATTTAAGGCACTATCAATAGCTTTTATGTAGGCCTGCTCTTGTTCAGGAGTGAGATTTAAATTTTTAATATTGCTTGCGCCGCCATGCACGGCAAGTGCTATTGGTGCAGGGTGATTTTTCTTAAATAATTGACCTTGCAATAGTAAACTAGTTAAAAAGGTGAGAATAAATATAATGGATTTCGTCATTAGAGCTTGTAAATAAAATTGAGGGAAAAAACATGATAGGTGTTGTTGGCAGCCCGGTCGCTTAATTTCCTGAGTTGATAATAAGATTCTAATTTATATTTTTCGTTGAAATTGTAGTTTACTCCTAGTGAAATTCTGAACTGATCAGGTGCGTTGCGCGTCGGATGTATGACGGGAGTAAAGAGTTCAAATTCGGTAAATGGTTGTAAATAATATGAGTATCTATATTTTAAATTGATCTTAGACCGGTTATACAAGATGGGCATTTGTCCTGGAATGAATTGATTTTGAAAACGAATTGTGCCGCCTAGTGTGAGCCTGTTCATTGGTTTAGAAAAATCGAAATCAAAATAGACTAAATTTCGCCAAAGGAAATTATCGTTCAATAATTGTTTGGCTAAAGATCTGTAGTTGAGGTTAATACCGAAGGAACGATTGATTCTATACTTGCAGCCTAAATCGAAGAATGCAAAGCCCAGTTTATGGAAATCATTGGTGAATAGCGTATTTCCGATAAATGTAATTGATATTTTTTGACTAGCCCTGTAATCAATTAGCGATTGTGGCATGCCACGAAAATCAATTTGATTTTGAGCATATAAATTGCTCGTAAAATAGATAAGTAGGGCTAAAATGATTCTCATCTTAATATCCGTATTTTATCTCTTTTAGATACAACAACTCATCTTTTGAATTGTATGTTTCTTTCTTAATCAGCATGTCTTTATTGTCGTAAAAGAACTTGCTATAGCTGACGAGCTTCAGGTTACCGTCATATTGACGCTCAAATGTCTTATTGCCATATGCATTGTATTCAAACTTATTTGTTTCGATAAGCCGATTTGAACTGTCTGTAACTTTTTGTTCTATAGGTTGCTCAAAAGAATTGTAGGTAATTTCCGTTTTTTCTATTGTTTGACCATCTGGTCCTAAGGAAAGAGATATTAGGATGTCTGAATTTGAATTATAAGTAGTTTTTTCCCACCTTACAAAGCTGCTATCCTGCTTATATTCCTTTAATTCAATGGTATTTCCATTTTTATCATAAATGGAATAGATTATCCGATTGGTATTTTCTTTTCGATGGTCATATATTTGAGTGTAGGACAACTTTATTTTGCGATCTTTTATCTGATTCTTGGATTGACTCAACCCTGAATGAAAGAAAAAGAACAATGCTATGGTAAAGAAAAAGAGCTTTTTTTTCATTGAAATACTGTTAGAGTATCTAAATCAACTAAAGATTTATATTTTGCTATTGTCACTTGCTGTGAAACTGGTACAATCCCGCTTAAATCGTTCAAGGTGCTGTCACGACTATACATGTAAACGGTGTAATCTCCTTTATAAAGGTTGGCAAATTCGAAACGACCTTGAAAATCGGTTTTAATGCGTTTATCGTAACCACTATGGTTACCAAATACAATGTAAACATAAAGATCCTTACCTGGGTATTCACCTATGTATTGCGTGAAAGTAGCATTATACTTTTTGACATTCACAAAACCAATAATTTTTGCTTCACCTCCGATACCCGGTTTTTTACACGAAAAAAAGCTGCCGAGTAGGAAGACGCAGAGAAAAAAGTTAAATGTTTTTTTGTTAAAGTAGTGTGTAATGATGGTCATATTGAAGACTTTTAATTTCTTGATTACTCGTAATTATCATTGTTTTTTTAGATTTTATTTTGTGTAAAAAACGACACATTTTTTCTTGATTTTCTAGGTCTAATTGATGGATGATATCGTCAATGATAACAAGTGGTTTGTCTGATAAAAATGAGCGGATAAACTTAAAAATTATTTTTTCCTGATTTGATGATTGAGCAGTAAATTGTTCCAACTTGAGCTTGAGTATTTCCTGGCTTGTTTGCTTTTGATCTAAGCCAAATTCTTGAATAAGTTGGATGGCTTTGATTTGTTTTCTCATTGTTTTCGAGTAGGATAGCGCCTCAAAAAGTGTGTTCCCAATGAAGTCAGTGCTCTCGGAAACTAGAGTGAATTGTTTGCGCCAAGTTGCTGTCGGAATACTATTTAAATCTCGATCACCTATCATGATGGCACCCTGATTAGGCAATAATTGTTTGGTGAGAAGCTTTACAAATGTGGTTTTTCCCTTATGAAATTTTCCAGAAACGAGTGTAATGCCTTTTGGGTGCATGACAAGATTTAAATTGTTAAAAACCAAATGATGACCGTACTCAAAAGTGAGGTTTTCAACGCTGATTACGGCGTCATTGAGTTCATAAGGAGCTAGTTCATAGGCCTCCTTTGGTTGATTCATGATCGCAACAATTTTATGAAATGAAACACTTGCAATTTGCCATCTGGCATTCAATTTATAAAGCCGATTGAAAGGACTTCGAGCGTAAAAGACAAGCAGTATAAAAGCAATTCCGTTTCTTGGATCAATGATCTGTTGGCTGCGATTTAAGAATGAAATTAATGCCAGTATGCCAAATAATTGAAGACTGAAAAATAGTTTTGGAAGCGTCTTCATGAGTGAAATCGAGCGTGCATATGCTAAGCCACGGAGATAGAGTCGTTGACTTTTTTTTAGGTACCGCTTGTGCTCTAATCGTGAGCGATTAAAGAGTTGAATGGTGTCAAAATTGGCAAGGCGATTTGTAACCCAATTCAGATTGATTGAGAGCTGGTCACGTCTTGCCTGCGTTGTTTTTTCGATTCGCGAATTGAGAAAGGTTACGGCAACAAGTGATAATACACAGATGATAATTTCAAAAATCAGTAGTGTTGATGATAAACTAAAGGCTAATCCAAATAGAAATAAAAGAAAAAGGATATCTGCAATAAAATCTACAATAGCAAAACGCATGATATTTTGAATCGTGCTGAGATCTCCGCTGAATCTAAGTAAATACTTACCGTACGATTTTTGCTTATGTGTTGAAATGGTTTGATTTAATTGCGCCTCAACAAGTTTATTGCGCAGGGAAAGAGTGAACTTCTCGTTTAGTTTTCTACTGCAAAGTTCATTCAAATAGGAACAAATTGTGTAACTAGACAAAAGCAACACAAAAGCAACAAAAAAGGTTCCAAACTTAAATGGGTTGTCTGTGAAGTGGTCGAGAATATGAAGTTTGCTCCCACCTTTATGGAATGTAATTTCGTAGTACCAACCTAGGCTTATAGGGATGAGGATATGAAAAATGCTACTCAGCGTTCTGAGTACAATATTCATCATTATAGACCCAACATTTTGCTTGCAAAACTCAATAATTAGTTGATGTCGTTCAATATGATTCCTATTTATCATTTGTCATTTTCAGCATATCTCGATTGCAGGAACATTAGCATTGAATAGTTGGTTAAGTCGACCGGTCATGACATCATCAATTTTGAAAATAGGCGTGTCTATCACCTGTTGCACCTCTTCGATGAGCAAAGGACTCATTGTAAAACGGCCGCTTATGGCCGCAGTTTGGATTCCCCAATCTTTAAGTAATTGAACACCATAAAAAGCGCTCAAGCTATCACCACAACTGAACACAACCTTATAGATAGTTTCCATAAATGCAGAGTCTTTAAGTAGAAAGTTTGTTTCGCGCTGCATGAGTCCGTCTGCAATTTCCATCACAATATACTCAAGATTTTCTGATTCTAAACTATCGATAAGTGATTGGTAAATATCTAGAATCTCTGCTTTACTGCACATAAATGTAGAAGGGTATCCAAAATCACTAAAATCTTTTGCCACATGGGCGCCGCAATCAAATACAAATTCTCGGTCTTTGGTATAGCATGTGCCTGTTAACTTGATGAACCCTACTTTGTGTCCGCCTAACATGAGCCCGCGTGCAACAAAAGCAGCTGTTGTTGTTTTTCCGCTATCCATTGTTGAGCCGATGGATAAAATGACTTTAGGTTTGACAGCACTTCTAAATTTACTTCGATGCTGGTTGTAGAACTTTGTATTGATGACCTTGCCTGAATGATCGCAGCAATAACCAACTAACTTAACTTTTGTGGGTTCTATATCTTTGAACGAAGCATTTTTACTTTTGACAATACCAATTACCCCTCCAGCGCCTAAAATGTCATATTCCTCTTGGGGAGAAGTGGGTACATAACCTTCAAATTGGGATGTTGCATACCGGTCTGCAAACGTTGCAACTAAAAAATCACCTGGAAAAATACTTCTATTTCTACCGTCTATCATTTGTGCTGATTCATGTTTTCCAATTGTCAATACTTCAAAAACTGCTAAGTCACCGGAACTAATTTGGTGAGTAGTAATCATTTCTTTATTGATTTCGTATGAATCAACAAATCTGGAAACGATGGTCTTCTTTAACTGCATATTAGGTGCTTTTTAATTAAATTTTTATTACTTTTTTTACTTGCTTTTGCCCCGAGGCATTTGTGAGCTGAATAAAGTAGATGCCGGGGTTGAATTTGCCAAATTGCAAGCTAGTTAGTGGTCCAGTGGTTTGATCGATCAGAACAGTATTGCCTTCAATGTTCGTGATCTGAATGTTCAATACTTCATTTTGATTTGAAGCACTTTCAATAAATAGGGTATTAGTTGTTGGGTTTGGGTAGATCTGACAGAAGTCATTTTCTAAAGTGATGTCAGAAAGCCCTACAGTTCCGGTATATTTTATCAGTAAGGCATTTTTCATTTCATTGGATTCAACTGATGACCCTGCAATATAAAAGCTGGCGTCCTTTAGGAGTAGAATATTTGGAATATCGCTACTGTCAGCTGTTCCATTATAAATATCTTGCCAAATTTGTACACCATTGGGATCGAGAATTTGAGTGACAATGTCGTAGTTTGGTGAAAGACTTGTAGATTTATTTGTATGGCCCGTCAAATAGACATTCCCAAAGTCTGAAATTGCGATATCGTCTCCGATATCATCAGAATTTATCAAACCATTATACTTGTAATTCCATAGTTGGTTGCCACTTAAATCATAGCAAAGCACGAGGATGTCGTAATTAGTAGTGAGTTCATTTGTATCGCTATCCGTGGTCCCTATTAGGGTAATTTTGTTCGAAATAACTTCAGATAAACGAATGGCTTTGTCATCATCACCGCCATCATAGCTAACGTTCCAAGTGAGTTGACCATTTGCATTGTACTTCAATATTGTGATATCAGAAACTCCTATGGTATCGATAATTTTATTGGAAACAATATAGATGTTTTCACTTGCATCAATGGCCAAATCTTGAGGCAGATCGTTTTTGTTACTATTAAATGTCTGCACCCATATTTGATTTCCATTTTGATCATATTTGAGCAAGAATAAATCGTAATTACTACCATTCCAACTTTTACCCAAGGTATAGATATTCCCTTGCGGCGAGATTTTGAGGAGTTCGCCTCTGTCTTCATTTGCGCTTGAACTATTGTATAATTTTTGCCAGACAAGGGTACCGTTGGCATTTAGTTTCGCTGTATAGGCATTGTCATTTGAATTGTTCGTATTATCTACATCTTGACGTCCCGTAACATAGATAAATCCACTATTGTCTTTTTGGATATCGTAAATTTTATCAGATCCAATGCCTATTCCATCGAGGGTAATAGTCCAGTTGGTATCACAAACTTGTGGATTCATACTCAGCAATTCGATGTCATTTGAACTCGATTTATTGCGGAGGAAGCCACCGATAATAGCCTGACCATTGTTGTCAACAATAAGTCCTTGTGCATCGTCTGTACTACCAGTTGCTGTTCCGTCTAAATCATATTGGCAAGATAACTGGCCTCCAGGTGTTACATTCAAATAATTGAGATTTCTGTTGGTGCCTTTTTGAACTGAATATCCACACAAATGAATGTAGTTCGCGTTGTCTACGGCTATACCTCTGATATTGTCATTGTTGTCGCCTATGCCATTAAAAGAAGCATTCCACATTGTTGTTCCGGCCTGGTTATAGAATGCAGCGATTGCATTTTTGTTAAAATTTGCATCCTCTGAATATCCTACCATAATTGTAGAATTGTTGTAATTCAATACAAATAAAGAGGCGTCATTATTACTACCTGTTATTTCGTTAGTCCAGTTTTGCGCGCCATTTGATATGGCATATGCGATGCTGATTCCGTTATTACTTGTCGCACTAGACAAGTCTTTATCTGTATTTCCGCATATAACCACCGAAGTTGAATTAACAATAATTGAATTGGCAGTATCGTCATTATTTGCAGTTCCATTGTAGCGTTTTTGCCATAAAAGTTGCCCGTTTGGATTATATGCTAATGTCTGGAAATCAAAATTTTGCAAGGCACTTGGATCGGCGTCGCTAGCGCCTGTTACAAAGCAATTTCCATTGTTGTCTACAGCGATTGCTGTTGCGTTATCGTCATCAACGAAGTCATATGCTTGTTGGTATTGCAAGCTGCCGTTGCTATTATACTTGATCGTCCAATAGTCATAGTTTGCATTGTTTTGACTTTTGCCTGTTATGTAGATATTATTGCTCGCATCAATTGCAATTGCGCTTGCTCTGTCCCAGCCGCCTCGGTCGTCGTATTTGATCCATGATTGCACCCCTGAAGCATTGTATTTAATCGTTACATAATCATCATCGCTACCGTTGTTGCTTCTCCCCGTTATGTAGCAGCTCGAAGTATTATCCACAACAATTTTAACTGCTCGATCGATTGCATTTCCAAGTCCATTAAATCGCTTAGTCCAAAGCAATGTGCCGTTCATATTGTATTTTATTGTAAGGTAGTCATCATTGATGTTGCTGCTCGGATCTGAATCGCTTTGACCCGTGACAAAAATATTTCCCGAATTATCAATTGCTATAGAATTAGCTTGATCGTATTCCAGCACGAAGTCATATGATCTTGTCCAAATTGTGTCGCCGTTGCTGTTGTATTTAACAGTTAGGAAATCTGTGCTCGTGTTGTACCCTTTGGAAAATCCTGTGACATAAATATTGTTTTGCGCATCTGTAACTATTGCAGTGATTTCGTCAGTTCCGGATCCGAGTCCATTCAAGGTGTTTTTCCAAATTAAAGTGCCGTTCGCATTGTATTTGCAAACGAGGTAATCTCTATCCGAATTAGGGTTGACACTTGATCCGGCAAGAATAATGTTGCCATTTAAGTCAGTCGCTGAACAGGTGAATTGATCGTTGAAGTCACCATGACCGTTAAAAGTATATACCCACTCTTTGGTAATTTGAGCAAAGAAAACAGAATTGGAAATGAGAAAAAGACATAGTAATAAATGACGCATATTTTGTTTTTTTTTAAGTCGAAAAAAAACAAAAATAAGTTGTGCAAGAACTACATTTTATTGCTTCATTCTAAAAAGTCAGAAGTCAATTTTGAAAACTTGCGGTGTTTGTAATGGGTTTATACTCATTTCAACGTTTACTATGCCATTTCGAACACTTGTCTTGTTTTTTGAATACAAGGACTTTATTTTCCAATTACTTCGTTGATCATCTGCACATAATTGGGCTAAATCTAAACTCACTTGATCTTTAGCTTGGGTACCCGGTATCCAAATTGCATACATGCTCTCGTCCACTTTAGTGAAGACCCAACTGCCTTTGTCGCCGTCATTGATTTGGTAGGGTGCAACGGGTTTGGAGTTGTAAATGGCTTGACCATTTGTTTGCATCCACGCGCCGATTTCGGCGAGGCGTTGGTAGGCGAGGCTGTCCCAGCGACCTTGTGGGTCGGGGGCAATGTTGAGTAGGAAATTGCCCCCGCGCGACACAATGAGGCAGAGGTTTTTAAGTAAGGTGGCAGTGCTTTTGTATTGATCGCCGGGTACGTAGCTCCAACTGTTAGCCATGGTCATGCAGGTTTCCCAAGGATAGGGCAGGGGTTGGTCTGGGATGCTTTGCTCCGGGGTGAGGTAGTTTTGGTTGGGCCCTTCGACGGCGCGGTCAACGACAATTAAGCCCGGTTGGAGCTGACGCGCTTGGGCCGCGAGTTCATCCATGTGGATATTTTGATCTACGGGTTTGTAGCCCCATTTGGGAGAAGTGGCTGTGTAGGGTTGCACCCAGCCGCCATCTAACCAAAGGATGTCAATTTTTCCGTAATTAGCCATGAGCTCAGTGATTTGGTTGTGGGTGAAGCGCACGAAGCTTTCCCATTTTTCGGGTTTCTTCTGAAGCTCGTAGTTGGGGTTGCGGTCGTAGGGCGGAAACTTGGGGTCCCAGTAGTCTGGATGGTGCCAGTCAGGTTTGGAGAAATAGGCGCCAATCATAAGGCCTTCGGCCCTAAAAGCGTCAAAAATACTTTTGGTGAGGTCGGGGTGGTTGCTTTGGCTGTTGGGGCAGGCTGGGTTGGCAACTGTGTAATTAGTGAGTTTGGAATCGAACATGCAAAAACCGTCGTGGTGCTTGGTGGTAAACACCATGTATTTCATGCCCGCATTCTTGGCAGCCTTGGCCCAACGCGTGGGGTCGAATTGAGAAGGGTTGAAGGTGGTTTGCAAGTTTTGATATGCCTTTAAATATTCAAAATAGTTTGTTGCATAGGGTCCGCGGCGTGTGCACCAGTCTTCGTCTTCTGGGCAAATGCTCCAGCTTTCTACCACGCCCCATTGGCTGTAGGCGCCCCAGTGCATGAGCAGGCCAAATTTGTAGTCTTGCCAAGTCTCCAGTTTTTGAAGCACCAAGCTGTCTGTGGGTTGGAAATACGTTTGCTCGTGGTGCTGGGCGCTGCTCACAAAAGGAATGGAAAGCGCCAATAAGAAAAAGATCAGGGTTTTAGTCATGTCCATACACTTCAATTTCATCGATAAATAACCATCCATTGCCAGCTACGCCTCTCCACTTAGGTAGAGGCCCTGGGTTGCCGATCAGGATTTGTAAGGTTTGAATCGGCTCTAAAGGAAAACTCCTGACTACTAAGGGATAAGCTCCGTTGTTTTGTTGGGTATTTACAAATGGATTTTCTTGAAATGAAGCAAAGGAAATGCCGTTAATCGTTTGGCCTTTAACCTGTAATTCACTCGGCCCCATAATCCAAGATTGGTTGTTGGCCAAGTAATGGATTCGGACGGAATCTATCAGGTAAGGTTTGGCCAGTTGGATGCTCAGCTGGGCGTCTTGACCTTGCCAGCCCTGCCAGCCACGTTGGTATTCAAGTGTGGAGCGCAGGCCATCGTTAATTGATGATGTTTGGGTCCAAGAGGTTGTGTCAGATGAGGTCATACCATCTTTATAGCTAGCGGCGGGTAGGGTATGGTATTTGATTTTTTGTCCTTTGGCCAAGTGCACTACTTTGGCTTCGTTCCAAAATTTGAGCGTGTTATAGTAGTAATCTGCTGGGCTTAGCCTTGTTTCATGGAGTAGTTTTGGTCCGTTATCTGTAGCAATCCGAACAAAATCTTTCAACATTTTTTGATAGAATTCTTCGTTGTTATTGAAATACCAATCGGGGCCTGCCAGCGGAGATTTGCCGACTTCGATGAGCGCATAGCGAATACTTTGTTCTGCCATCTCGATGCGCGCTATTTGCGCGGAACTCATGCCTTCGAGATTTTTGGCTTTTTCATACATGTTGAGCGCCCATTTTAAACCAGCTGGGGCTAAATAACCGCCGATGTGGGTAATTGGTGGTTCGTAAAGTGTGAGCGCTTTGTTGCTGTTTTGCAAATCTTTGATTTGTGCAGCCATGACTTCCCTGACAATTGGACCCGCGGGTCCGTAAAAATAGTTGGTGAAATCATATATGAGTTTTGTAGCATCGCGGGTGGGGTCCCAGGCCCATTTTGAAAGTAAATAAGCCCGTAAAGGCTGCATTTCTGAAGAAGGAGCATTATAACCTTGTTCGAAAAGCATTTGCACGTCATAGGCTTTGAACAGGAGCATATTTTCTTGCAAGGTCGGCCAATTCGGAAAAGGCATGACCATATGTGAAAAGTTGATGACGTAATCCCAAATGAGGATGTTGTGAGTGAGAGCAGCCCAATTTTTCAGGTCTTTTTCAAAACTAGTGCCGCGCAAGCTTTTCGAACGATCTTCTTCAATGGTGCAGAGCATGATATTCACATTGGGCTCAGGTTTGGTGAGCACAGGTGCGGAGCGTGTGTACTGATACGCTAGTGTGGAGATCGTTTGCTCCGGAAAACGCTTAGCCACTTCATTGACAAAACGCAGCAAGGTGCCAGCCTGGCTTTTCTCAAGTGAATCGATGTGGTGGCAGGTGCCGCACTGGCAGTAATTGTAGTTGTCCATCTGACTTACGGACCAATATTTTGCTTTGGGGTTCTTGGCTATTTCTTTAGTGAGATTGTTGCAAACGATTTGGAGCACCTCAGGATTGCTAAGGCAAACTTGGTCTTTGAGCCTGATGCCATTGCGCAGGGCATAGTATTCCGGATGTGCATCAAAGTATTGTTCAGGTGGTAAAAGGCGGTGTAAAGTATGTACCCATAGGCCCCAACCCGGATGGTTTTCAAAAGTGAAAGCCGATTCTCCACTCGTGAGTTTGTGCCAATCTGCGAAGCCACTGCGGCGGGTTTCGCCGTAAAATACTTCGCGGTAGCTAAAAGCTGGGATGGATTCGTATTTGTCGTAGGCAAACTTCTTGGGCAGGGAGCTTGGAATTTGCAGCGCTTCTGCCTGAAAATATTCAAAGCCAAATTTGCGTTGCAGTACATCGTAAACACCATTTTCGAGGGCTTGGTCGGAATAGCCAAAAACTAAAATGGTCTGCTGATTGGTGATGATGCCAAAGCCGTCGTTACCCCAATTTTTGCAATTCGGAAAAGCGCTGGTGTCTGGCCAGAAAAAATGAAGTTGAAAAGGGTTATTTTGTTGCCCTATTTCTCTGAGGTAAAAATCAAAAGTTGATTGTGCTTTATTGTTGAATAGTTCCTGCTGGCCCAAAACGAGCAACGGAAAGAACATAGAGAGAAATAATATTGTACGCATAGCTGAGGTCAATTCCGCTTTAATGAAAACCGCCTTTGCCGCGGTAAAGTTGGAGGGGTTCTTCAAATTTGATTTGTACCACGCTGATCATAGGGTCCATTGCCGAAATCGGAATTTCCATAAATAAAGTACCAGGCACACTGCTCCATGAAATTTTGCCTACTTCATGACTTTCAATTTGGGTTGTTGATCCGAGGAGTGTAATTGATGATGGAATGCTTTTCAAACCTTTGATATAAATGGGGATCATTTGGTTCATCTTGTCAGGGTTTACACCCTGCGGGCTCGAAACAAACAAATTCAAAACGGTTGAATCCTTGCTGAGTGTAGAGTTGCCATGGTAGTGTCCGTAGGGGAGGCCTGCAATGGTGCCGTAAATAGCCGAGCTGTGTTTTTGGGTCCAGCGACCAAACTCTTTGAGTATCGCGATTTGTTCGCTCGGGATACTGCCGTCGGCTTTTGGACCAATATCCAAAAGGAGGTTGCCGCCCATACTCAAGCATTCGGTAAAGATACTGAGCAGTTCAAAATGACTTTTGAAGTGGTGGTCTTGGGGGCGGTAGCCCCAGTTGTCATTAGTGGTGAGGCAGAGCTCCCAGGTGTTGCGGTCAGGATGCATCACCGGCATGTTTTGTTCGGGGGTGTCGTAGTCTCCGTAAGATTTGAGTCGGCCGTTCAAGATAGCATTCGGATTGGTCTGATGTATGATTGAATCAATTTTAGCGGCCTGCCATTCTGCTTCGGAGTGCTCCCAGTCGCCGTCGAACCAAAATAAATCGGGTTTGAATTGTGTGTTGATTTCAGAGATTTGCCCATGCATGAAATCTAGAAAGCGTGCCCAACGCTGGGGTTCATCTTTAATTTGATACCGACTAGAGTCTTTGTAAAAACCGGGGTAATCATTAGAAGTCCAGTCTAGCAGCGAATAGTAGGCGCCCTTTTTTAGGCCTTCTGTTTCTAGTGCGTCAAACAATGGCTTGATGAGGTCTCGCTTTGCGGGTGTTTGGTAGGTAGTGCTCAGCGGATATTTAGGGTTCCAGTTTTTTTGTTTGGGCGCCTGTGGGGTTTTGAGTTGGGTATTGTAGAGCGAAAGGCCGTCGTGGTGTTTGGTCGTGATGACACAATATTTGGCGCCGCTTTCTTTGATGAGTTGAGCCCACGACGCTGGATTGTAGTTTTCGGCGTTGAATCTGTTCATTTGGCTCATGTATTGCGCATAAGGAACCGTTTTGTTGTGAAAGGCCCAACTTTCTGAAGTACCGTCTGCAGCGTACATACCCCAATGGATGAAAATGCCCAGTTTGGCGTCGGCGAACCAAGCGGTTTGTTGCGAGAAGGACAGGGCAGGGAGTAGGAGACTTAAAATAAGGACAAACTTCATCTCTCAAAGTAACAAAAACGCCTCGAATTTGCCAAAATTTAAACAATTGTTTAATTTTTTCAAGATTCTTAAACATTTGTTTAAAAAGAGTGTTTAACTTTGCGGCGCGCTAGCCAATCGACACACATGAAAAGAGATCAAAGTACAGAAGAAAAAATCAAGGCAGCAGCCAAGAAAGTCTTCATGACCAAAGGTTTTGATGGCTGTTCTGTGCGCGACATCGCCAAAGAAGTCGGCAGCAATGTGGCGCTACTCAATTACTACTTCCGCTCAAAAGAAAAACTTTTTGAACTCATTTTTGAAGGCGCCATGAGCGATTTTCTGCAGTCCATGATTGCCGTTTTCAGTTCTGACCTCACGCTCAAAGAAAAAGTAGAACAACTCATCGATAAAGAATTCTCCTTCTTTATGGAGCATCCAGAGTTGCCTATGTTTATCTTGCAATCCTTGCATCAAAACAAGACAAATGCACCCATGCCGAGTCAGTTTTTGGAGCCCATTGCAAATACAGGCATATTTGAACAATTTGAACAAGCCAAAGCAAATGGCGAAATCAGAGATGTGAGCATTAGAAATGTTACCATGCTCCTGATGTCAAATGTGCATTATCCTTTTATGTCAAAAAACTTAACTAAACAATTCCACGGCATCTCTACTGAAATATTTGAGGAAGACCTCAAAAAGCACAAAGAAATAGTCAAAGAACTGATTACCAATTATCTATTTAAATCAAACCCAAAAGCATGAAAATGAAAACCCTGTTCTCCAGTGGCCTGCTGAGCCTATTATTTGGCTTTTCAGCTCAAGCCCAAACATTTGATTTGGCGGCCTGTTTGCGTTCTGCAGAAACTGCCAATGCCCAAATCCGAAGTGCTCAACTTGATGTGGCAATTAATGAGAGTCAACGCGCTGCATATCTCTCGACGCGCTTGCCCTCGTTAAATTTTGTGGGCGACTACAAATACAATGCAATTATCCCAGGTCAGGTGGTTCCTGCACAGTTTTTTGGCGGCCCTGCTGGTACTTTCGCCGAAGTAAAGTTTGGTGTTCCGGTTGTATTAAGCAACACCGTTCAACTCAACCAAATTTTGTTCAATTCGCAAGTCAACTACGGTTTGGCCGCTTTGCGCATCAATAGTGAAATTGTCAAGATCCAAAGAGACATGACCATTCAAGATATCAAATACCAAATAGCCAATACCTTCTTTATTTTACAAGGTTTGTATCAGCAGCTTCAATTTATTGACAGCAATATTTCATACGCCAATCGCATTTTGCAAAACATGGATTTGATGGTGGGGCAAGGAATGCTCGTGCAAACAGAGGCCGATAAAATCCGCATCAATCGCTTGAATTTAGAAAACTCCCAAGCCAATTTGATGGCTACTCAAAATCAGCTAGAAGACTTGCTCAAAATACTGATGGGTGTAGATCCGAAATCTAAAATTATTTTGCAAACAGATCAAATGGTTCAAAAATCGATCTTAGTAGATCAAAACGCGAGCAATTTATTTGCGCTTCAATTGCTCGAACAACAAAAATTAATGGCTCAAGAAGAGGCCAAAGGCATTAAGATGGGCTACTTGCCAAATGTCAATCTGTATGGCATCTATCAATATAATGTCAATATGAACCCCAAGACTGATTTTAGAACAGGTATCGACGGTGCTTTTGTTGGTTTACGTGTCGACTGGAACCTTTTTGATGGCCTAGACAAACACCATAAAGCTGCGGTGAATGCACTCAAACAAGAACAACTCGAGACAAAAACGGCACTTGTTCAACAACAGTTGCAATTGCAAATAGATCAGAACAAACGCCTTATGGAGGTCAAAGCCAATGCACTCGACATCTCTAAAGAACAATTGAAATTGGCCGAAGCTGTGCACCAACATGCAAGCCTCAAGTTTGCAGAAGGGCTCATTGGCACCAATGATTTGCTTCAAGCGCAAACAGGCCTTGAACAAGCGCAAACTGGTGTGGTGGCAGCCTATGTTGCTTTGCGTCAAGCCGAACTCGAATACTTAAAATCAAACGGAAATATCAAATAACTACTCATGAAACGCATCATTTTTATCTCCCTAGCAGTTGTGGCTCTATTGAGCCTCATCATTTTCAAACTTCTTTCAAATTCAGAGAAAGCCAAAAAGAAAATCTATATCCACGATATGGAAGCGGCGGTTTTGGTCGATACGGACCATCCGCAAATGCACACCTTTGAAAGCGCTTTTTCTTATTTAGGCGTCTTTGAGGCCATGCACCAAAACAATGTGGCTTCTGAAGGTTCGGGCAAACTCACCGAACTATTGGTCAAAGAAGGTGATCAAGTCAGCAAAGGACAAGTAATAGCTAAACTAGATGACGAACTTATTTCGCTGCAAATCGAAAACGCCAAGCTCAATATAGCACAGCTCAAAAACGACAACGCCCGCTTTGCCAACCTAAGAAAAGAACAAGCAGTTTCTTCAATGGAGGCCGAAAAAATGGAACTTGCGCTTAAATCTGCCGAAGTGCAACTCAAGCAGTTGCAAAAGCAATTGCGCGGAACCAAAGTATTGGCACCGTTCTCTGGAGTTGTAACTAAAAAAATGGCCGACCTCGGCTCAATGGTAATGCCAGGAACCCCAATTGTGGAGCTCACAGACATCTCACAGCTCAAACTCACTATTTCTGTACCTGAACGCGATGTGCTCAAATTTAAAAAAGGCCAAAAAGTAGGTGTGAGTTTAGATGCGCATGACAAAGAAGTAAGTGGTAGCATTTACAGCATTTCTGTTCAGGCCGACGGCTTGCACAATTTTAAGGTTCAAGTTTTGGTAAGCAACACTAGCGCACAAAAAATTCTTGCGGGTATGTACGGAAATGTGACGCTATCTAATAACGAAAGTATCAAAGCGTTGGCGGTACCGCGCAAGGCCCTCATCGGTTCTACCAAAAACCCACAGATTTATGTCGTCTCTAATGGTAAAGCAGTGCTAACGCCGTTTAGCCCCGGAACTGCCGATGGCAATTATTTAGAGGTGGTGTCAGGTTTGAGTGCAACAGATGAAATCGTTGTGAAAGGCCAAGTAAACTTGGAAAATGGTATGAATATCAAACGCAATAAATAAGCTCATGACACTTACGGAATTAGCCATAAAACGGCCCTCATTTATTATCGTCATCTTTACCGTTTTGGTAGGTGGCGGACTCTTGAGCTACAAGCAGCTTTCATATGAACTCATGCCCGATTTTTCGGCTCCCCTGCTCACGATCACTACAGCCTATCCTGGTGCTTCTCCTTCAACGGTAGAAAGTCAGGTTTCTAAACCGCTAGAAGATGTATTGAGCGGGATGGAAAATGTCGACGAAGTGACCTCCTTCTCATTTGACAACGCTTCTTTCGTGTTGCTTGAGTTCAAGGCCTCAGCCAACATAGACGACGCCTTAGAAGATGCACAGCGCAAGATCAACAATAACCTCAGTAGGTTGCCAGATGACGCTCAAAATCCAATGGTAGCCAAAATTGAACCCAACGCAACTCCTGTCTTACAGTTGAGTGCCGTCGCTAAAAATTTGTCAGACGCCGAACTCATGCGCCTCATGGACGACCAACTATTACCGGCCATCAAGCAGGTGAAAGGAGTGGCAGAAGTGCAGGTAATAGGTGGAGAACGCCGCTCGTTTCGCGTCAATGTGGACAAAGATAAAATGCGCAAAATGGGCTTGTCTATGGCGCAAATCAATCAAGCGATTGCCCTTTCAAATCTTGATTTCCCAACGGGTAAAATCAAAAGCAGCAGCGAGCAAATTACAGTGCGCCTAACGGGTAAGTACAAAAACCTAGAAGACCTTCAGGATTTGGTCCTGATGGCCAAAGGAACCAGTGCCATTCGCTTGCGCGATGTGGCCGAAGTAGTAGATGCCTCCGAAGACCAAATCACGATTTCGCGTTTGAATGGCGTGAACGGAATTGGTTTGCGCATCAAAAAACAATCAGATGCCAATGCAGTAGACGTAGCGAATGCCACCAAAGCTAAATTCAAAGATTTAGAAGACAAATTCAATAAAGAAGGCCTGCGCTTTACGGTTGCAACCGACACCTCCTTGCCGACTATCGAATCCGTAGACGCCGTTTTACACGACCTTGAATTGGCCGTATTCTTAGTGGCACTTGTGATGCTCTTGTTTTTGCACACGATCCGCAATGCATTTATCGTATTGGTTTCTATTCCAGCCTCCTTGATCTCCACGTTTGTCGCCATGTATTTGTTGGGCTATACGCTCAACCTCATGACCCTATTAGCGATGTCCTTGGTCATCGGTATTTTGGTAGATGACTCAATTGTTGTACTTGAAAACATCTACCGACACTTGCAAATGGGTAAAAAACGCCGCCAAGCAGCTTTGGATGGTCGAAACGAGATAGGATTTACCGCCTTGGCCATTACACTTGTGGATGTTGTGGTGTTCTCTCCGGTGGTCTTTATCGAAGGCACCATTTCGGATATCCTCCACCAATTCTCGATAGTGGTGGTGGTTTCTACCCTGATGTCCCTTTTTGTGTGTTTTACTTTAACACCTTGGTTAGCGTCCCGCTTTGCCAAAGAAGTCAAACTAGATCCTAAAAAACCGATACAGGCTATTTTGCTTTGGTTTGAACGCCGTATCACCATTTTTACGAACTCTTATGTGAAAATTGTAGGTTGGGCGCTCCGCCACAAAATTTCAATGGGCCTAATTGTTATAGCCATTTTTGTTGCTTCTTTTTCCACCATGGGCCTAGGTATCGTTGGGCAAGAATTTGTTTCGCAAGGTGATCAAGGTAAATTCATGCTTAAGCTCAAGTATGAGAAGAGTGCTACTTTCGCTGAAAACAACCTCACCACCATGAAAATTGAGCAGTTGTTATTGGCACAAAAAGACATGGTCAAGATTGTTTTTTCAAATGTTGGCGGGCCAAGCTCCGGACTAGGGGCATCGGCTTTTGGTTCCGAAAATCGTTCGGAGATCACCGTAATGCTGAAAAAAGACAAGCAAAAGGAAATTCCGACTGTTGAATACATGAACATGATCCGGACTAAAATCGAAAATGAGTACCCAGGCGTTGAAGTCAAGGCGCTCAATATGGGATTGGTTGATTCAGAACAAGCGCCAATCGAAATCTTTATTTCGAGTAACGATAAAGAGTTGATGGTCAAAGAAGCGCGCAGGCTCAAAACGGCTATCAAAGCCATGAAAGGAGCTAAAGACCCAAGCCTCAGTACAGAAGATGTGACGCCAGAGGTGAAAATTGCCCTCAATCGTGAAAAAATGGGACAATTAGGCGTAAACGTTGCCGCAGTAGGAATGCAGTTGCAAGGCTCACTATCTGGTAACCACGACAGCCAAATTGACCTCGATGGCTCTGAATACGACATTCGCGTAATGCTCGATGCGGCAAATCGCAAAGATGTAGAAGACATCCAAAACATGACTTTTGCCAACAATGAAGGTAAGCAAGTGCAATTGAGCGAGTTTGCAGATATCTCCGTAGACAACGCAGCTGGTACACTCGAGCGTAAAAACAGGATTTCCAACACCACCTTGCGTTGTTATGTATTGGGTACTGCACCAGGAACAGTTGCTGCTGATATAGAAAAATACCTCAAGAAAAATCCGTTAGATCCTAATGTGCGCCTCACATGGGGTGGAGAAATCAAACGTCAGAAAGAATCTTTTGGTGCGCTCGGAACCGCTATGGGTATTGGTGTTATTTTGGTTTACTTGATCATGGTGGCGCTTTACGATAATTTCGTGTATCCGTTTGTGGTTTTGTTTTCAATCTTAGTTTCATTAGTGGGTGCAATCTTGGCATTGGCACTCAGTTCTTCAAATATGGGTATCTTCACTATGCTGGGTATGCTCATGCTCTTAGGACTTGTGGCCAAAAATGCTATTTTGATTGTCGACTTTACCAATCACCTTAAAGAGAAGGGAATGAGTACGTATAGCGCCTTGTTAGAATCTGTAAAAGAAAGAATGCGCCCAATACTCATGACTACCATCGCAATGGTGATCGGAATGGTGCCAATTGCCACCGCAACAGGTTCTGGTGCTGAATGGAAAAACGGCTTGGCCTGGGTGCTCATTGGCGGATTGACCAGCTCGATGTTCTTGACCATTATTGTGGTGCCAATGATGTATTACACTGTTGACCGTATAAAGGATAAGCTCAAGTTCAAGCGCTTGGCTAAACTCACAGAAGAATAAATAATTAGTTGCTTATAAAATGTGAAAAGAGGCGGCTTAGGCTGCCTCTTTGTTTTTCCGGTCCACGTATTTATATACGCGGCGCGTCAGGTAGATGTTCATCACGATGACCCCAACAACTACATAGCCCAAAAGATCAAAGTTCATGAGTGGTGCACTCGGGCTCTTCTGCCAAACGATTTTTCCGCCAATGATAGCTGCAATACCACCAGCAATTTGCTGTAAGGAAGCATTGATGCTCATGAAAGCACCGCGGTCGTGAAGTTCGGGTACAGAACTTGTGAGTGCCTGAGAGGGCACCATGCGTGCCATGATGCCACCCATCATGAACACATTAACGATAATTAATATGAAAAGGCTCGTTTGACCAAGGTGTACATATACCATAACAGCAAATATCATAGTAATAGAGGCCCACATAAAAAGTTGGAATTTATTGATTTTATCGGCGAGTAGTCCAATCATTGGCATGATCATAAAAGTGGATACCCCAACAACCATAAACAAAAAAGGGAGTTCTTTTTGAGAAATGCCCACGTTGTTGACCGCAAAAGCACTGCCCCAAGGCATCATGAAGTAACCGCCTAGTGACATAAAGGCGGTGGCCATAAAGCCAATGCGGTAATTGCGGTTTTTGATGGTGGCCAATAAGTGATGGAAAGCGGAATGGTCTGTTTGCTTATCTAGGTGTGCCCGGACTGGCTTCAGTCCAAATATTATAAAGAGCAACATCATGATGGACAGGCAGACAATCATATAAAAAGGTGTTTGCCAGTTTGATCTTGCTGCAATATATAAGCTAATTGGAATGCCTAAAATTTGACTCAGGCCAAAACCCATTTGCATGAAGCCCATAACGCGGCCACGTTGCTGTAAGCTGAATAAATCAGCCACAATAGCCATAGCAATTGAAGACATCACGCCACCAAAGATGCCAGTGAAAATGCGTGCCAAGACCAACTGCTCGTAGGATCGCGCCAAGCCACAAAATAAGGTGCCTATGATAAAACCTGAATAAAAGAAAATCAATAGGCGCTTGCGGTCAAAGCGATCGGCAAAGCCAGCGGTCAGAAATCCGGACAAACCAGCGGCGAGTGCATAGCTCGAGACTACAATTCCAAACTGATACGGTTTGACCTGTAAGTCTTTCATAAGGAGGTCTCCGAGTGGAGACATTACCATGAAGTCGAGCACAACGGTAAATTGAGTAAGTGCTAAAATAGCAACGACCAACCATTGGTATTTGCTTAGAGGGGTTTTATTTGCTTTCACTTTGTAAAACTACATTTATTTTACCGGCTAATACAGCGGTATTCGAATGACCCTTTCTTGGAAGAGCTTTTCCTGAGTTTTTAGACGTAGCAGATAGGTTCCGGGCTCAAAATCTTGAAAGGTTAATTCATGGTTATTGGCTTTTATTTGACAATGATAAAGCACTTTTCCGGAAAGGTCGTTGATCTCTAAATTTGCACCTAACCAATGATCGGGAATAGTTAGTGTGATCAGGTTCGAAGTTGGATTCGGAAAGAGCTGCGGCTGCTCGATTGTGTAAGTTGGAATTCCGACCTGTATGAGCAAAGCGTTGGTCGTATCTGTACAGCCAAAAGCATCTGTGACAATACATTGGTAATTGCCATTTTCTTGGAAAGCAAGGCTGTTGGTTTGCTGGTCGAGGACTAGTTGCCCGTCTAAATACCATGAAAAAGTAGCATTTTGCGTACTATTTGAAACAATAAGAGTGCCGTTGTTTTCTGTAAGTTGAGGTTGTATATATGGGCTGCAATAAATTGCCTGAAGTGTGTCTGAAAATGCAATGCAGCCATTTGCATTGACCGCCACAAGCGCATAAGCACCACTTTGATAAATAGTATGTGTAGCCGAGGTGGCACCAGCAATAGGCGAATTATTCAAATACCATTGATACACATAGCCAAGGTCGGGCGTGCTAAGTGTGTGTGAAAGTGAGTCGAAAGCAATAATTGGTGTATTTGGAAGTTCGTAAATGACAATGGTGTCTATGGTTGTGATGAATGGTGTGGGCAAGATTTGTTGTGTTAAAATGGAATAGTTAATGTTTGCGTTGCCTGCATTACAAGCATTGCAACCATTCAAATTGAGGGTGTGGCTCCCTATGTAGTCGTCGTTGCCAAAGTAGGACTCGGCATAGCTGTCGTCGGCCTCCCAGATTTCTACGGTATAGGTAGTATTCGGATTTAAGTTGATATTCAGAGCCCATTGAACCGGCGGGTTTTGATCTCCGATGATGCCTGATTGATACACAAGGGCTCCGTTTTGCAAAAGCTTGAAATAGCTGTCTGCGTTGTCATAAGATGGAAAGCCACCACCGTAATTGCTCATGGTTGTAATGTGAAGATTTTCTAAAGTCAAAATACTCGTTGTATCTGTGGAGGCATAGGCATTGTAATGTACGAAGTATGTACCCGGATTCTGGTAGTACTGTGGTGTAGGAGTCTCCTGATTGGAAAAATTGCCGTTGCCAAAATCCCAATAATAAGAAGCTAAACCAGGATTGTTGTTGACGATTTGCACCAAAGCAGGTGCGCAAGCAGCTGCTCCTATAGTTGTGAAGCCATCGTTGGAAATACTTGTTGTTGTGGGGGTAATCACGATTTGTCTTTGAAAAATGATGGGGTAGCCGGAAAGAAAGCTTAGATCGGCAAGTACTGTGACATCAATGCTATAGGTGCCTGCCAATAGAGGAGTTCCAGAAATGTGCACACAGCCGTGTGGTGACAGTTGTGGGTTGTAATTGCAATTGGCAGTGGCATTATTGCAGGTCCAGTTGAGGCCAACTGGCAAGGCAACGGATACAATTTGAAAATTGGTGAAGTCATAGCCCAACGTATCTAGCGGCATTACAAACGTGAGGTCTTGAATATATGCTTGCCCAACAGCGCCATCTGGCAGGGTAGGAGGGTAGATGCCTACCTGGGTTTGCGTGGCATCAATTGTACAAACTTGCCCAAAAATTGGGGCGTTTGAAAGTAAAAATAGAAAGGGAATGAGTTTTTTCATTTTCGATAATTTAGAAAGCGAAATTACCCGTGATGCACGAAATAAAACTCAGTAGAAATACTGAAAAACAAGAAATTACTCTTGCTATTCCGTAGAATTACTGATGCGTGGCCCTAGTTCAATACACTCTAAATCGTGAATTTGATTGCCGCTAATCGCAAAACGAAAAATGGTCTTGACATGATGAAAACCCTTGTATCCACAGGCACCGGGGTTGAGCCATAACATATTGAAACGCTTGTCAAATTGGGCTAGCGCTATGTGAGAGTGTCCGCAGACAAAGAGTTGAGGAGCGCCATTTGCTTGGAGTTCCTCAAGTGCTGGCCGAGCATATTTTCCTGGTCTGCCAGCAATATGGGTCATGAGTACCTCTACCTCTTCGACTTTGAACCTTAAAAATTCCTTGGTTTCACGACGAATCAAGTGGTTGTCGATGTTGCCATACACCACCCTCAAGGGTTTGAAATTTTCTAGCGTCTCTAGTGTGGCCATGTCACCAATATCTCCGGCGTGCCAAACTTCATCGACATCGGCAAAGTATTTCCAGATTTTTGGGTCTAAATTGCCATGGGTATCAGAGAGCAAGCCGATGCGTTTCATAGTTGGAAAAATTGGTTTTTGTATAAAAATACAAAGTAAATTAATGAAGAAAATAACTGTGATGATTTGAGCAAAATATTCGATGAAATGACATTTATAATCATTGGATGATATCTAATATTCAAAAAACACATCTTTTTGCAACATAATTACAAAATGAAATATCTATTCCGTAAATTTGAAACCGCATGAATAACGTTATGTTATTTTTATGTCATCACTTTCAAACTACAACCGTGAAAATACCTAACATCAGCCTTACAACAACATTTTTTTATTTAATTTATGTTGTTCTCTTTAGCTCCAATACTTCATTTGCGCAGTGTACCAACACCGTATTATTTCCATCTTCGGCAGTCACGGCACCTACAGGTAGTACGGTTACTAACATATCTACTACATCGAGCCTTGCGCAGTATTCGCAAGTGAACAGCATTGTGGCTGGAAACCTATATGTAGTGAATCATACTGCCGCGAATGCGTTCGTGACGGTTCGTTTCAATACAGCTTCTGGGTCTGTTGTGGCGGCTGGCTTGGCGCCTTTGCAATTTACTGCAACTTGTTCAGGAACGTATTATCTTCATTGGAATTCCGGTACCACATGTGGTACTGCTTTAACTACAGGTACTTCTTCAATATCTTGTGTGACTTGTGGTGCCACGAATTCAGCACAATGTACGCATACAACACTATATCCTTCCGGGAGCTTAGCAGCCCCAACGTCGGGCACTTCTAATTTTACAACCTGTTCCTACGGTGGGGAGTATTCATCACTCACCGGAGCTCAGGCAATGACTGTCTATAAATTAACTTCTTCCACAGCCACCGATTTTGTAACTGTGCGCCAAGGTTCACCTTCGGGCCCTGTGATAGCCTCCGGAGTAATGCCGCTTACCTTTACAACAACCGTTGCGGGTGCTTATTTTTGTCATTGGAGTACCAACTCCTCTTGTGGGACTCAAATCAGTTGTAGAACAACGGCTATCACTTATGTTTCAGCCGGGGCATGTGCTGCCTGTCCAAGTACTCCTAACCCTGGGCTTACAAATGCCACATTCATTCAAGTACCAGTTGGTGGTACAACCTTATTGTCACTACAAAACCCGAGTTCAGTTGCGGCTACGTATCAATGGCAAAGTGCAACTAGTTCTTCCGGACCGTGGTCACCCATTACTGGAGCAAACTCAAGTACCTACACGCTTACCTTTGCCTCAAACGTTTGGTTGCGTTGTATAGTAACTTGCGGCTCACCAGCTGCTTCAACCCCTATACAGATTACAATGGGGCCTTGTGTTGCTACATCTACCGGAGGAGGAGTTGGAGGATATTATGGAACCATCAAAAGTGTAGTACTTAATACATTGAACCATAGTTCCTTAACGCCGCTTTCCTCTCCTTATTATGCCAGCTACCCAACAACCACAGCAACAACAACACTTCAAGGTGGTTTGAGCTATAATTTAACAGTAAATAGTGGTTATTATAATGCCGTTGGCGCTTGGTTCGATTGGAACAACAATAGTGTATATGAAACTACGGAGTATTACGCTTTAGGTTCATCGACTTCACTGACTTATACCAATTCAAGTGCTTCAATTACGGTTCCGATTACTGTTACAGCTGGGATAATTAACATGCGTGTTCGAACTGAGTTTGCAGCAGCAACCAATCCATTATCTGCTTCTTCAGCTTGTACCACCTTGACTTATGGTGAAACAAGAGACTATAAAGTTACGCTGACGCCCGCAGTATTGTGTACCGGTCTTCCCAATCCAGGAGTCATAGTCTCTAATACGCCCTCCATTTGCTCAGGATCGCAGTTTACTTTGAGTAGTTCACAACTTTCATCAGGTTTGGGACTCAATTTACAATGGCAAAGCGCTACAACAGCTCAAGGCCCTTGGTTAGATATCGTTGGTGCCAATCAGGCGAGTCTCACCACATCGCTTACACAAACAACTTTTTACAGGCTCAAAACCACCTGCACGAATTCAGGATCGTTCAACACTTCTAATGTGCTTGAAATGAGTCTAGTGAACAACCCTTGTCAGTGTAATGTATACCCCACTTTTTCTGCGCTTTTTACTGCAAACGAAGAAATCACCTCGGTTACAGTTGGCTCAATGACCAATACAAGTACATGTAGTTCAGCTTCTCAGGGACTAGGATCCTCTCAAAATAAATATTCAAATTTTGCAGGTATCGTTCAAGGCCCTAGCATTAACTTAGGATCTGTCGTCAATTTTAGTTTCACTCAAGCGAGTTGTGGTGCGTTGATCAATTCCAATTTCTTTCAATTTTATATCGATTACAACCAAGACGGAGACTTTTTAGATGCCAACGAATTGGTTTACAACCAAGATGTAACCGTTTCGGGTAATCATACTAGAACCGGAACTTTTATCGCTCCGCTTACTGCCACACCTGGCACTACGCGCATGCGGATTGTCAATGTTCAAGGTGCTCTTTCGGCTACAAACTATGCACACACAAACTATACTTTTGGTGAAACAGAGGATTACTGTATCACACTTGTTTTACCTCCACCTTGCCAAGGCACTCCAACGCCTGGATCCACAATAGCAAGCAGTTCAGAAATTTTTATAGGGCAGTCAGTAGCGCTGTCTCTACAAAATCAAACGTCAGGTTTGGGTGTAACTTATCAATGGCAACAAGCACTAAGCGCAAATGGCCCTTGGTTAGATATAGTGGGTCAAACTGCACCAATTCTTTCATTTTCTCCAAACGCGGCATCTTGGTACCAATGTGTTGTGCAGTGTACTAACTCGAACCAAACCGGCATTTCGACGCCAACTTATGTATATGTTAATCCGTATTGTTACCCAACTTATACGAATACGGTCACATCCAATTGCGCCATATCAAAAGTATCAATAACAGGAACTACATTAAACAACACGACCTTACCACAAGTTTCTTCACCGTTTTATACATTTTTCAGTAACCTCACTGGGGTTCAGCTTACAGCTGGCCAAAGTTACCAACTCGGAGTTATTGGAGGTAGTCAAGCCAATCAATTATTTGCCGCATGGATAGATTACAATGACAATAATGTATTTGAATCCAATGAAAAAATTGCCAACTCAACGGCGGCTACAACTACAAACTTACAAAGCGTGCAATTTAATTTCACCTTAAGCTGTACAGCATTAACAGGCGCTCATAGAATGCGTGTTCGCACTATTCAGTCGACTTCTTTGGTGAATATCGATCCTTGTGCTAATTACGCTGCCGGAGAAACAGAAGACTACATAGTTACAGTTCTCCCGCACGTTCCCTTTCAAACTAGTTTTGTATCAACTCCAAGCGTACAGGCTTGTTCGCTAACCAATTATCAGTATTCTGCTCCTTTAGGCATGCAAAATTATGTTTGGCAAATCACAGGGCAAAATGGAATAGATTACCAACTTCAGAATGGCACAAACCTTAGTGGAAATGCACTAACCGTATCTTTTTTAACACCCGGACTTAAACAAATTTCATTGAATTACAACAGTCCTAATGGCTGTGTTTCGAGCGGTCCTGTTATTGATACGCTCATTGTTCAAGCTATTATAAACCTACAGCCCATTGCAGGTATTTCTTCTCTTTGTTCTGGTGCGAATGCTACATTTACCAACAGTACACCTGGAGGAAGCTGGTCAGTGTCGAATAATACTGTTGCAAATATAAACGCTGTAAATGGCGTTCTTACTTCATTAATTCCCGGATCAGTTTCAGTTCAATATAGCGTGCCTAATCCAGGAACGTGGTGTCCAAATAGCATCACTACTTCCGCTATAAGTATTTTACAAACACCATTAATTACTGCGAATCCGAACGCTACAATTTGTTCCAATGAATCGTTTAATTTAGGTGCTACGGTCATTTATAATACCACTTGTACGCACCATATTCAACTATTTGATTCCAATGGTGATGGTTGGACAAATTGCTCTGTTAACGTTTCCGTGAATGGCAGTACTGTTCTTTCTAACATTACGCTGCTTAATGGATTTGGCCCTCAGTCTTTTAGTTTTTCTGCTACAATGGGTGCGAATATTTCGGTTACTTTCAACCCGGGTCAATGGATACAAGAACCTTATTTTAACATTTTAGACGGATCGGGCAATCCAATTGTTAGTAATTATTACCCAGGCATCAGTGGTACTTGGAATGGCGTAGCTACCGGTTGTCCACCTCTTCCTGTATCATGGACTTATTTCAATGCGAACGGAAATAGCGGATCTTTGAGCTCTGGTACTATTTCACCAACGGTGAGCACCACTTATGTTGCTTCGGCAACTGGTTCCAACGGATGTTCAGCACAAGATACGTTGCAGCTGACTGTTTTGCCTGCGCCCGTCTCATTGCCAGTTACAACGGTCTCTCAGTTATGTCTTGGTAGTTCGAGTCTTGCTTCTCACCCGATTCAAGGTGGAACTTGGAGTAGTTCAAACGCTTCAGTAGCCACCATTAATTCCTCAACTGGTCAGATTATTGCACAGTCTCAAGGGCAAGTTCAAATATCATACATTTTAACTGCTACAAATGGCTGTTCCACAACAACTTCTCAATCTCTTCATGTCAATGCGTTGCCGGTTGCGGTAATATCAAGTTCTAATGGCAATGTAATTTGTCAAGGATCTTCGCTTACGCTCTCAGCTCCTTCATCGTCTTCCTATTCTTGGAATTCAGGCCAATCAAGTCAGAGTATTACGGTATCAAACAGCGGAGTTTATACGCTGATTGTTACCGACGCTAATGGATGTACATCCAATTCTTCTGCTTCATTTACCGTTTCAGTTCAACCATTGCCAACTGCAAGTATCAGCTACTCTGGTTCAACAACTTTTTGTCAAGGTGATTCTGTGGTGCTTTCAGCAAATGGAGGAGCTACTTATCTTTGGAACGATAACTATACAGGATCTTCACGAGTTATTTCTCAGTCTGGAACCTATTCGGTTTCTGCCGTATCTCCTTTCGGATGCAGTTCGACAAGTATTCCAGTACAAATCACTGTTCTTTCTAACCCTACAGCACAAATAATTGCAAGTGGCCCGACTACTTTTTGTACGGGATCAAGTGTAGTTTTGTCGGCGAGTGGTTCAGGCGCTATTTCTTGGAATACAGGTTCTGTTCAATCCGCAATTTTAGTTACGAATCCAGGATCATATTTTTACACATTAACGAATTCTAATGGATGTAGTTCAACAAGTAATATAGTACCGGTAATTGTCAATGAACAACCAAACTTACAGGCAATTGTTGGTCAGAATACGGTTTGTCAAGGAAGCCAGATTACTTTTTCTAATGCTTATCCCGGCGGAGTTTGGACGAGCTCAAACCCGACTGTCGCGGCAATCAATTCATCGGGTATTATAAATGGTCAAACTGTTGGTACTGCACAAATTTCTTATCAAGTTAATTTAAACGGTTGTGTAGCCGTCGTGACCAAAAGCGTTCAAGTTCTCATTGCTCCTTCAGCGAATATTAACGTATCTGGTGCAACCACATTCTGTCAGGGAGGTTCCGTTACACTTACCGCTCCATTAGGTTTTGCCTATTCTTGGTCAAATACCCTTAATCCATCATTTTCTCAACCTGGTCAGGCGCTTACAGTTCAGACAAGTGGTAACTATCAAGTAGCTGTGACAAACACCCTCGGATGTACCGTTTACTCCAATATTGTCCCTGTTACGGTTGCTGGGTTCCCTGGTCTAACTTCTATCTCTGGCCCAAGTTCTGTATGTCTAGGATCTACATCAGCGCTCACTCATGCAGTGTCTGGAGGAGTATGGCACTCGACTTCGCCAGCAATTGCATCGATTTCTAGCACTGGTTCGGTTACGGGTAACGCACTAGGTTCCACAACCATAAGTTATACGCTTACCAATTCAACCGGTTGTTCAACTACTGTAGATTTCAATTTAGGTGTCGTGAATGTTCCACCAACCGCTATTTCTATTAACGGTCCGTTGGTCTTCTGTGCAGGTGGATCGGTTACATTAACCGCTCCTGCTGGCTATACTTACAATTGGTCGAATAACAATGGTACAAGTCAAAGCCTTGTTGCGAATACTTCGGGTAATTATTCTGTTGTCGTTTCAAATGGGGTTTGTGCTATTGAATCTGCTCCGGTGGCTGTAGTAGTAAACAGCTTGCCTGTAGCATCGATTTTGACATCTAATCCATCTATTTGTCCTAATTCATCCGCTATTTTATCATCCGAGTTTCCTGCGCAAACATATCTCTGGAGCAATGGTGCAGTGTCTTCATCAATACAGACTTCCATTCCTGGAACCTACACGCTAACTATTTCTAACAGCTTTGGTTGTAGTAGTGTGTCACAACCAATGGTGATCAACACCGCTACAGCTCCAGTCATTTCAATTGCGGCTTCTGGACCAACCAGTTTTTGTAATGGCAACTCAGTTACTTTATCTGCCACGGCTGCTGATAGTTATGTTTGGTCGAACGGCTTAACAAGCCCATCAATTCAAGTGAGTTCATCCGGTATATACTTTGTGACTGCCACTAATAATTCTGGTTGTAGTTCGGTTTCAAATGAAATCTTAGTAGATGCGTATCAAAGTTTCGGTGCAAGCATCAATCCTGTTACACCAACAACTGTATGTGATGGATCTTTAGTTACGCTAGTCGCTTCTCCAGGTGCTACATACTTATGGTCCAATGGTGCAACCACACAAGGTGTGAATGTGTCTCAAAGCGATACACTTACCGTTTTAGTTACAAACAGTCAGGGTTGCTATGCGACATCTGAGCCTGTCGTAGTTGAAGTACTTGCGAATCCTTCAGTTCAAATTCTTCCTTCCGGGCCTTTGAGTTTCTGTCAAGGTGATTCTGTTGTACTTACAACCACCGGAGGATACAGCTATTTTTGGAATACAGGAAGTTCAAGTTCAAGTATTTCAGCGCTTAGCTCAGGTGATTACGTCGTGACTGCATTTTCGAGTTCAGGATGTTTTACTTTGGCTTCGGTCACCGTTAACGTAAATGATATCCCATCTAGTAATTTAATAGCCGACGGCAACAACTACTTGTGTCCTGGTGAGCTCATTCAAATAAATGCTGTTCCAGGAAATACCTACCTATGGTCTCCGAATGGCGAAACGACCTCCGGAATTATAACTGATCAGGTCGGAGCCTATAGCTGTACAATTACAAGTTCTAATGGTTGCGTCGTTCAGTCTGAAGTACTTTCCCTAAGTGCTGGTCAAGAATCAACAGTTGAGATTTTTGTAGAGGACCTTAATAGTTATGAACTGAATGGTATTTTGTACGAGCAGTCTGGTACATACGAACAGGTATTGGTCAATAGTTTTGGCTGTGATTCAACTGTTATTTTGAATCTTACTTTAACTGCAGGCATAGAAAATCATAACTACGCATTTGATGTATTCCCTAATCCAACAGCATCTACTTTGAATATCAAGTCAGAAGGATTATTAGATTCAGAGTATTTGCTTACTGATGCAAATGGACGAATCGTGTTGAAAGGTTCTTTAGATAGCTCCTTAGAAACTATCGATATTTCCATGCTGATGCCAGGGATTTACTATCTTGTCTTGGAAAATCAACCACAGAAAATGAAAATAATCAAAATCTAGTTAGGCAACCGTTATTTAATTTGAACGTCTCAAATATGTTAAACTCTCCATTGTGATACGTATTTACCTTGCTTTATTTTTTTTATGGTTGTTTCAAAATGTATCTTACGCACAATTTTGTAGTACACCAACTACAAATATTGCGATAACTCCGACAGGTACTGTTCAGCAAACGGCAATCTATAACACTGGAGTTAGGGCGTTTAATTTTACTGCCACAGCTGGTTGTACTTATACGTTTTCTACTTGTGGTTTAAGTACAATTGATACCAAACTCAGACTCTATAACGCTGCTTTGGCTACTATTGGATCTGCAGATAATGGTTGTTCGAACGGAATCCAAGCTGAAATGATTTGGCTGTGTCCAGCAGGCGGTGGTGGTCAGTATACCATTTTGCTAACTAAATACAATTGTCTTGCATTAGATGCTAATACAAAGTTGGCTTATTCAGTCAATTGTTCAGTTCCTTGTACAGCACCCCCGGTTGTAAACGCGGGTCAAGATTTTTCAATTTGCAGTGGGGCTCAAGCCCAATTAAACGCATCGGTACAATCAGGAAACACAAGTACAGGCGCAAACTTAACCATAACCCTTACTGGCCAAACGACGCTGAATGAAACTAGTTGGAGCCTATCCAACGCTTCAGGGGTAATAGGTTCTGGTGGGCCATACCTTGCCTCATCGTCTGCAAGTCAGACCTTTCCTGTTACCTCGAATGCAACGCTAAGTTTTTATATTGAAACACAGGGGTCAAATAACAACAATGCCTTAAGCTATACGATATCTTGTAATAATGTTGTGATCAATTCGGGTAATTTGGCCGGCGGGCAAACAAGTACTATTCCGGTAACAAATTGTACAGTGGGTGCTAATACGGCGCCAATCACATATAGTTGGACACCTTCAGCTCCGCTCAATTCCTCAACTATTCTGAATCCAACGGCTACTATCACAACTGCTACTACGTTTACACTTACTGCAACTCAAGGTTCCTGTGTGGTTTCAGATCAGATTCTTGTAGGTGTTGCCCAAACACCCAATCTAATAATTACTAGTGCATCTGGAACAACTGTGACTTGTAATACATCGTTAACCCTTACAGCAAGTGGTGCTTCTTCTTATGCGTGGTATAATAATGGTGTACAACTTGCTACTACACCTCAATTAGTTGTAACACAACCCGGATGGTATAGTGTAACAGGTTCTAACGGTATTAACTGCCAAGATCAAGATTCCATCTATATTAGTGCAGATTTTCAGGCCCCGGTTGCTGCAATTGCAAACAACCCTTCTACCACAGTCTTGAATTGTAGCACCACAAGTATCGTACTCACGGCAAGTGGCGGCAATGGCTACAGCTGGAGC
>JBDLVT010000011.1:0-40153 GCA_039804625.1 Bacteroidota bacterium | reverse complement strand
CATTAACGGAGAATGGGAATATCTCTACCACCACACCTGAGAATGGTAATCTAGGGTCGAATCAGGAAAATGGAAACCCAGAGCTTGTCAATTCAAATGGTACGGCAACGGAGAATGGGAATATCTCTACCACCACACCTGAGTATGGTAATCTAGGGTCGAATCAGGAACTTATACGAAAGCAAATTTCAAGATTTGAACAAGAACTTCTGACTATTTCAATGATGAATGGCGATGAAATTCCGAAGACAATTCCGAAGATTGAACGTCTGGGGCTTTCTAATGAGGCGCTAGAAAGTTTGGAGCATCAATTGGTACTTCCAGTGATAGATGCTACTGAACAAGATGTTGATGTGGAGGCATATGTGAGTTATGTGGAGCAGCGTCGGGTTTTTGAGCAAATAAAAGATGAGCTGTTGCGCAATCAGCAGGAGCTGAGGGCGATTGAAGAAGATTTTCGAGCAGAAGATAAGGAACAGCTTGCGGCTTTGATATGGGCTCAGGGGCAATTACAAGAACGTTTGAACGCCCAACACCAGGCTTTGGTGGCCTTGCCGAATCAGGCGATATACGAGGCACTTTTGCAGCAAAATTACAGACCTCAGGTGAGTGCGCAGACTGAATTAGCCCAGGGAGTGCGTTCCGCTGCTGTGACGACAAGTGTTTTTGCCGTGCAAGAGAGCCCGTCGCAAACGCAAACCACACCGCTACCGGTTGGTTTGCCATGTCCGCAAGGATTGGTGTTCAGGGTTCAGGTAGGCGCATTTAGAAAACCGGTTCCTGCCGAGCGTTTTCGGGAATTTACGCCGGTTGATGGTCAGGTGTTGGCTAATGGGCTCACAGTGTATATGGCGGGGTATTTTAGCTCGTCTGCCGAGGCACTGCAACAACGGAAATTAATTCGCACGTTGGGTTATCCTGATGCGTTTGTAGTGGCGTATCAAAATTGCAGCCGCTTGAGTTTGGCGCAGGGTAGGGTACTGGAATCAACAACCACTTTGGCACCAACTCAAAATTCCGCTATCAATTCTATTTTTGCCTCGCCCGGACAAGGTTTGTATTATACTGTTCAGGTAGGGGTTTACAACAGGCCCTTGACTTCTGAGGCGCAACTTGGCCTGAGTGAACTCATTGAGGCCAAAACAGCTAAAGGCCAATACAGGTATGCGAGCGGAAAGTTTGGGAACTTAAAAGACGCCAAGGCTAGACAGCAATTAGCTGTTGCAAAAGGCATTACAGATGCTTTTATTGTGGCTTATTATCAGGGCAAGCGCATCGATTTAGCACAGGCCAGGTTATTGGCGCAATCGGGTATTGCCTTTGAGCAAAACTTTGAGCAAAATCAAGTGCCAGCGCTATCTGCTGAACTGCAGCAAAAATTATTGGCTCTTGAGCTTCCACAAACGCAAGCGCTGAAAATTCCAGATCCGGTGCTGCGCTATGAAACCAAATGTACAGATTGCCTAACGGAGCTCAGCAGATACAATAGAATCGGGGTATTTGTCTACGATCCTGAAAAAGAAATCATTATGTCGGGGATGCAAAAAGCGTCTGAATGGGATGTGGTGCAGCTAATGTACATGAAAGAGCTGCGCAAGAAAACGCCAACTTTAAAAGGGGAGACACAAACACTTGAATTGAAGCGAGATGGTCTTGATGGCGCCTTTGTGGATTGGTTGCTGCGTCAGTCGAATGGTTACGAGCTGAGCAAAGACCAACAAGGAAACCTGCAAATCAGGTTTGTGCTGCCGTCAGTAGATTAATTACTGAACAATTGACTAAAGATGAGGTCAATGGTTTGGGTGCGCGCATTGGGTAAGGGCCCGAGCGCATCTAGGTAAAGTACTTTGAGTTGTGGATCGAGTAAGATATAAGCTGGAGAGCTTTTCCAGCCCAATTGTTGCCACAAAGTTGCTGTTTTGGGTAGGTCTAAGCGCTGCCACTTGGCGCCTTCAAAGGCTTTGTTGTCGGCGTTGGTCCAAACAGCATCAGATTGCACAAACGTAATGATTTGCACCTTGTTTTTGTAGCGCTCTGCCAAACGTTTAAGGGCGGCCATTTCGGCAATGCATTTTTGATTGCCGGGAATATAATGATGCAAATAAATATATTGATTGGGCTCTAGGCGCAGGCCTAGTTGCTTTTCGACATAACTTCGGCTCCAAGTTTGGCCATTACCCAATTTGCTTTTCTCTAACCAAAAATAGGCGGCTGCATCACGTAGACCTTTCTGCTGACCTTCTTTGGATAATTTCATCAGGAGTTCCAACGCCAATTCTATGGGGATGCGCTTGGTTTGTTCGCCTTCGAGGATGATTGATAAGGCAACAAATTCTGCCCAAGCAACATTGTAGATGAAGGGGTCTTGTTGTAGGGCCTTGATCACGCCGTCTAGGCTATTGGCTTGTATTGAGATGTCAATGGCATTGCGTACTTTGAGCTCGACTTGTGAGTCGTAGTTTTCATAAAAAAGCCGCGCGTATTCGATGAGTTTGGGCTGAGCGTAGTCTACGCTATCGGTTTGGAGGTAGAAGTTGTATTTGTCATCTTTGGAAGGGCCGCCAATTACCGAAAAGTTATCGATGGTGAGGCCCACGCTGTATTTGATGTAATCTCTCAAAAAAGCATTGCTTTCTTCGCCATAGACCATTGCGGTTTCTGCCTTAAAGGCCAGTACTTTCAAAATGAATTCATTGCTTCGGATATCTTTTAGTTGGTAGATATCTGCGATGTAGTTGTCCATCCAGGCTTCAAAACCTAAAATGCGGTAATTGATGTCGTTGGTGTCGAGTTGGTAAAACAGCAATTCAACATCTTGTTGGTCTTGGTTGTAAAAGGTTTGTTGCTCCACTTCAGGCAATTCGATGAGGTAATGACCCTTGGGTTGGGTGTAGAAAAGTGCGCATTTGTTGCTACTGCAGATTTGCAAAGTAGTAATTGCTTGGAGGTCGAGTTCTGCATTGAAAATGCCCATGGAGTCGGGACTAACGCGCTGAAGCCTAGTTTTTTCTTGGCTAAGGTGGTTATCGATTTGATAAATATCGAGCGTGGCTTCATTCCAAAAGGAAAGGCCACGGAGTTGTACTTGGGCCTCAAAAGAGGAGCACAGTACGAGCATGCTCATGAAAAGAAGGTGCTTCACGTGCATCAAACGAGCAGTTCGTGATTGGTTACGAAAGGCGTGATGTCAGCGCCATTTTGATACATTTCTCGGATGATACTCGAGTTGAGTGCGCTGTGGGCTTGTGCGGTCAGGAAAAAGACGGTGTCAATGCCCGAAATAGCATGGTTCATATGGCCAATGCTGCGCTCATATTCAAAATCTTTGGCGTCTCGCAAGCCGCGCACAATATGCGTCGCTGCGATATCCTTGCAAAACTCGACTGTGAGCTTTTGAAAGGACGCAACACGCACCTGAGGCTGATCGAGAAAGAGCGATTGGATATGCGCTATTTTTTTGTCTGTGCTAAAAAGCCCTTGCTTTTTGGAGTTGATGCCCACGCCAATGACCACTTCGTCAAACAAACTGAGTGCCTGATATACTATGGCTTCATGGCCTTTGGTAAAAGGGTCAAAACTTCCAGGGAAAAGACAGCGTTTCATGTTTTGTGCTTGAAAAAACTAAAATACACATTTCCAAAATTGCGACAAGCATCGAATTGCGCTACGGCAGAAAAATCGTGTTGTTTACCGTGTTCAATGATGACCAAGCCATCTGGAGTGAGGAGTTGTTTCTCAAAAATGGTTTGGATGAGCTCTTCGTGAAAGCCCAGATGATAGGGTGGATCTGCAAAAATGAGGTCGTACTGGACGTTTTTGGCATTGCGGCAATAAATCACGCAATCTGATTTATAAACTTGCATTTTTTCGGCAATTTGCAATTGCTGAACGTTGAGTTTGAGGTATTGAACACAGCGCGGATGGCTGTCTATCGCTAACAAATGCGCTGCCCCTCTGCTGACAAATTCAAATGAAATGTTGCCTGTTCCGGCGCATAAATCCAGTACCCTGAGGTCATCGAGGTCTACCGAGTTTTCTAACATATTGAAAAGTCCTTCTTTGGCGTAGTCGGTGGTGGGTCTTGAAGGAAAGCCCGGCGGTGTGGCAAAACGCTTGCCTTTTAGTGATCCTCGGATGATGCGCACAAAATTTGGTTTTGGTAGGTGGGGGTGTCGTAAAAAGTGCAATTGTAATGCTCAAAATCTTTGAATTGACAAATGAGCGCAGCAAATGCTGGGTAATCAAACCGCTCACTGGCGTCGTAGAGGTCTAGTGCGAGGTGCTGGGGCAACTGCAGTTTTTGTTGATGCGCCAGTAAGAAATAAATGATATCTGTAATTTGTTGGTATTCGTTGGCCGTGCAGCACAAAAGTTTGCTGTCTTTGAAGGCAATCAGAACAAAATGTGAGGCTTCTATCAAGAGCACCACTTTGTCTTTCGGATGCTGCGCACTCAGGTTTGTAAGTTGTAGCGCTACACTGTGCTGAACTTGTGGCGTGCGCAAATCGTATTTGGCAAAGTCATAGAGCCAAACCGGGATACTGTAGATCAGAACGAGGTCGAGTGCGGCGAGCACTTGATGTGTGAGGTGCTGGTTTGCAGGTAGTTCTCCTTGATTGAGTTGGTAATAGGCCGCCAATTGATTGGGGTCAAAAAGCGCTCTAGGAAACAAAGTGTAATTCGGACTGAACCACAACACGCGCTGCAGGGTGTGGCTTTCAAGTGCTTTTTTGATTGGGCCTGACATGCGCTCCCGGGCAAAAGGTTTGTCGGTTTCGAGTGGGAGGGATTGAACCACCACTTTTTCTTGTGCTTGTTCGAGCAGCAAGAGCGTAGAATATGTATAGTGAAGTACCAAACGCGACATGGCTTGTTTATAAGTCTTTGGGCTTAACGCCTTAGTACAAAGCTACAATATTTAATTTTGTTAATGCGCAGAACGCAAAAATCATGAACCAAGCACTCACTTTTACTTTAGATCAAGAACAAGCGCTTGCGCAGTTTTTGGAATTTATCCGTGCGCGCGAAACGCGTAAGTTGTGGGTGCTTACAGGCTATGCCGGTACCGGAAAGTCAACACTCATTGCGCACCTCGTACGGCAAATGCACGCAGAAAACCTACCTTTTAAATTGCTTGCCCCAACGGGTAGAGCAGCCAAAGTGCTGTCTAACTATGCGGGTTTCCCGGCGAGTACCATTCACCGACATATTTATTTTTCGGGCGGAGAACTCAGTACGCAAGGGCTCTCGCTGGCAAAGAACCTGCATAAAAACACTTTGTTTTTTGTCGATGAAGCCTCTATGCTCGCGGCGTCATCTGCTTATGAAGCCAACAACGTGCTCGAAGACTTACTGAATTATGTTTACAACGGCGAAAATTGCCACCTGATTTTCATCGGTGACCCCGGTCAGTTGCCGCCAGTGGGGCAAGAGCAGAGTTTGGCCCTAGAGCCTGAGCTTTTGGTCACGGCCTTCCCTACACTGCACATCTGGCACAGCCACCTTACTCAGGTGGTGCGTGTCCATGAAAGCTCAGGTATTCTCACAGCCGCCACTTACCTGCGTCAGAAACAAGATTTTGAACTCCCCTTGTTTCCCAAACTGAGTCAGTTGACCGATACGAGTGTCCAAGAAATCAGTGGCGCAGACTTCCAAGAAAGCCTCGAGAGTTCTATTGCACAAGTGGGTACAGACGAAACCATCCTCTTGACGCTCGCCAACAAACGCGCCAACCAATGGAATCTCGAAATCCGCAATCGCTTGTTTTACCGAGAAGAAGTATTGGAGAAGGGCGATTTACTGATGGTGGTCAAGAACAATTACTTTTGGCTAGATCCGAGTTCAAAGATGGGATTTATTGCCAATGGTGAGCTGGCCCGTGTAGACCGCGTCCGGAAGCTAGAAGCGTATTACGGTTTTGAATTTGCCCAGCTCGACCTCTGTTTTGTCGACTACCCCGATCAAGGGCCCATAACCTGCATAGTGCACATCCAAAGTTTGTCTGACGAGGGGCCGAGCCTCAGTCGGGATGTCTTGCGCAAGTTATTTTATGCCATAGAAGCCGAACACACCGACATTAAAAACAAACAAAAACGCTACCGTGAGGTACTCAAAAATCCGTATTTCAATGCGCTGCAAATTAAATACGCCCATGCCGTTACGGTGCACAAAGCGCAGGGTGGCCAATGGGCACATGTCTATGTTGATTACGGCTATTTACCTGAAGAACGCAAAAATGCGGCTTATTTGCGCTGGCTCTATACCGCCATTACGCGGGCAAGTGAAAAACTCTTTTTACTAAACTTTCCGACTGACTTTTTTACACTCAATGCGCCCAATTAGAGAGGGCTTTTTCTTGAGCTGCAATGGTGTCATTGGCGGCCACAACCGTATGGCTCACATAAAAATGACGGTCAACCTCCGGAATAAAACGCTCCAGTAATTGGCCATTTCGGTCCACGAGTAAAGTCTTGTTTTGGTTTTCGTGAAAAGCCAACCAGTTGTCTAGGCTAGGCAGAGCGCGCAGACCATTGACGCCAATGATGAGGTCACCGATGGCCAAACCGCCAGTGTCTGCCGGAGCACCCGGATAAATACTCAAGATTTGCCATTCTTTGCCAACCAAACTGACTTTCATGCCCAAGCGCGCTTCTGCATAGCTCTTACTTGGAGTCTGTTGGAGTTCGAGCCCAAAGAAGTCAAAAGCTTCTTGTAGCAGTGCTTCATAGGCTGAGGTGCCGCAAACGTAGTCCTTGAAGAATGCGGCAAAAGACTCGCCGGAAAGGTTTTCTAGGGTCGTTTGATAGTCTTGTAAGGTATAGCCGTTATTACTTGCGCCAAAGTTGTAGTAGAGGTTTTTAATGACCTGCTCGATGCCAATTTTGTGGTTGGTTGCTTTGCGCAGTCGGTAATCGACATAAAAGGCCAATAGGCAACCTTCTGTATAGATAGACACTTTTCTGCCCGGAGCGCCCGGCACATAGCCATCTAGCCAGGTGTCAAAAGAAGCAGCAGCTACGCTCATGGAAAAACGTCCTGGGTTATCGAGGTGTTTTTGTACTTGTTTGCTGAGTTCTTTGAGGTATTGATCGAGGCTGAAAACGCCACTTTTGAGCAAATAGAGGTCGCCCATGTACGTGGTGATGCCTTCGTAGATGAAACCGGTGAGCGCGTAGTTTTCGCGCTTGAAATCGTAGGGTTGCATTTCGGCAGGCCTCAGTGCTTTGATGTTCCAGGCGTGGTAGAGTTCATGAGAACAAACGCCGAGCAATTCCGTATAAAGGCTACTGAAAATGTCGCAAGAAGGCCCAAGAGCAATGACCGTTGAGTCTATGTGCTCAACGCCATGATACGCTGCGTAAGGCAAAGACTGGATTAAAAAAGTGTATTCCGGACTCGGGAACTCGCCAAAATCTTGGATCTGACGCTCCGTAAACTGAGAGAAGTCGTTTAGGACACGCTCCCAAGGAATCATTGCCTGCTGATTGAAGCAAATATGAAAAGTATAGCCATTGACTTCATAACTGCGTCTATCAATGGTGGCGCTGCAGATCAATGGGCTATCTGCCAAACGGTCAAAGTTGGCGATTGCTACGGTCTGATTTTCGTCAAAATGCAAGGCTGAGGCAATTTGCCATTGGGCGGGTATATGCAACTGCAGTTGATACGGCTGCTCGGTGTTTTGGGCGTCGTAAAAAAAGCAATTGACCGGATTGATATAGAGCTGTTTGGGGTCTAGGAATGTAGAGCCTGCATTGAGTTCAGCTGCATAATAATTGTAAGTGATGGTAATTTGCGCCTGGCCCTGTGTTGCAATTTGCCAGGTGTCTTTGCCTGTTTTTTCAAAGTGTAATGCTTGCTTGTCGGCACCAAATGCTTTGAAGCCCTTGATATTTTTGGCAAAATTCCCGATTTCGTAACGGCCGGGTCTCCAGCTGGGTAACTCTAGTTGCAGAACGTCGAGTTCGGCAGCTTGTTCAAAGACTGCGCTGAACTGAATGTAGCGCTGTTGGGCTTGTTCGCAACGGACGTGATAGCGGACCATGGCTTAGGCGTATAATTCTGCTTGAAGTTGGGCAATTTTGTCGTCGGCGAGGTAGTCGTCGTAAGGCATCATTTTGTCGATGATACCATTCGGCGTGAGCTCGATGATGCGATTGGCAACCGTACTGACCAATTCGTGGTCATGGGAGGTGAACAAGAGCGTACCTTGGAATTCTTGCATGGCGTTGTTGAGCGCTGTAATGGATTCGAGGTCAAGGTGATTGGTTGGTTCGTCCATGAGCAGCAAGTTGGCTTTAGCGAGCATCATTTTGGAGAGCATACAACGCACTTTTTCACCACCCGAAAGTACATTTGCCGTTTTCATGGCTTCTTCACCGGTAAAGAGCATGCGACCAAGGAAGGTACGCAAATAGACTTCTTCGCGTTCTTCGTCGGTTAGCGCATATTGACGCAACCAATCGATAAGGCTTAGTTTGGCCTCAAAATAATGGTGGTTGTCGTTGGGTAAATAAGCGGTGGTAATGGTGGTGCCATATGTGAAGTCACCGGTGTCTGGCTTGAGATTGCCAGCAAGTGTTTCAAAGAAATGGGTGAGCGCAACAGAGTCTCTGGAAATAAAAGCAATTTTATCGCCTTTGTTGACCGTCAAATAGAGGTCCTTGAAAAGCGTTTTGCCATCTGTTGTTTTGCTGAGGTTGTCGATGCTCAAAATTTGGTTACCCGCATCGCGCTCTTGGTGAAAAGTAATACCTGGGTAACGACGAGATGAAGGCTTGATTTCTTCCAAATCGAGGTTGTCGAGCATTTTGCGACGACTCGTGGCCTGTTTGGATTTGGCAGCATTCGCAGAAAAGCGCGAAATAAACTCCATGAGTTCTTTTTTCTTTTCTTCTGCCTTCTTGTTTTTGTCTGCACGCTGGCGCAAGGCAAGTTGTGAAGATTGGTACCAGAAGGTGTAGTTGCCGGTAAACATATTGAGCTTGCTGAAGTCGATGTCGCAGATGTGGGTACAGACGGTGTCGAGGAAGTGACGGTCGTGAGAGACCACAATAACGGTATTGCGGAAATCGAGTAAGAAGTCTTCAAGCCAAGAAATCGTTTTGAGGTCGAGGTCATTGGTTGGCTCATCCAAAATCAGTACGTCTGGGTTGCCAAAAAGCGCTTGTGCCAAGAGCACGCGTACCTTGAGGTCGTTGGAAAGCTCTTCCATGAGCATGTAGTGCTTCGACTCATCAATACCGAGGTTGCTCAGAAGCGTTGCTGCATCTGTTTCGGCATTCCAGCCTTCGAGGTCCGCAAATTCACCTTCGAGCTCAGCTGTTTTCATGCCATCGGCATCGCTGAAATCTTCTTTGGCGTAGAGCGCGTCTTTTTCTACCATGATTTCATAAAGGCGCTTGTGGCCCATGATCACGGTTTGCAAGACCTGAATTTGATCAAATTCAAAGTGGTTTTGCTTGAGTACAGCCATGCGCTTGCCCGGCTCGAGGTCTACACGACCTGTTGTGGGGTCTTGGTCACCGGTTAAAATTTTGAGGAAGGTAGATTTGCCCGCACCGTTGGCACCAATAACGCCGTAGCAGTTGCCATTGACAAATTTGACGTTTACTTCATCAAAAAGTACGCGTTTACCGAATTGTAAAGAGAGATTGGTTACCGAAAGCATGCTGTCAATTTTTGCGCAAAGATAGGCAAAAGATATCAGCTATTTGTGCAAGTGTAGATGAAGGCCGGCGGGAAATTTAAAACGGTGTAGTCTATGGAAACCTGATCAAAATGGGCACCATAAAGCTTCTTGAGCCCACGTGAGTATTGAAACTGGATGAGTTTGCCTTCTGGCTGCATGTTGTGCTTGACTTCTTCTAAAATGGCACTGCGCAGCGCAACGGGAAAGTTCGAGAGCGGTAAAGACGATAGAATATAATCGGCTTTGGGCAATTGCAGGCTTTGCAAGACCGCTGAGATTTCAGCAGCTGAACCATGGATGAGGTGCACATTCGGTGCTTGAAATTTCTTCTGAAGGTCGTGGAAAAAAGCATCGTTGAGCTCAATGACAACCAATTGGCAATGCGGAGGCATTTGGCGCAGCAGTTCTTTGGTAAAAACACCTGTGCCTGGGCCGAGTTCTATGAGTACTTTTGCTTTTTCAAAGGCAATGGGCAGCAACATTTTTTTACTCAAAAAACGGGAGCTCGGAAGTACAGAACCCACCATGCGGTTGGCCTTGAAGAATTCTCTAAGAAAAGATCTTTTTGACATCAGGCTTGGGCTATAGATGCGTGTGCGCCGCGGATAACACCAAGGATTTGTCCTTGGAGCGAAAGATCCTTGAAGGGGCTAAAGCGCCATTGTTCTGGGCGCATGTTGGGGCGGTAAGGCAAACTCGGGTCAAATAAGGTGAGTTCGGCAGGAGCACCCACTTCGATGGCATTGGTTGCTAAATCAAGCACATTTCTCGGGCCAATATTGAGCGCATTTAAAAAGTGCTGTAGGGCGTCGGGCTGCTGCGTCAAAAGCGCGGAGAAGACGGTTTCTAGTTGGGGTGCACCAAAATGCGCGAGATCGAATTCAAGTTCTTTTTCTTCGGGGTCGCCGGGGCGGTGGTCACTCACAATGGCATCTAGCGTACCGTCGAGTACGCCAGCCCATAGCGCTTCTTGATCTGCTTGCGTTCGGAGCACTGGTAATACCTTGAAACGGGTGTCAAAACTGAGCATTTTGTCTTCGGTAAAACATAAATTCATGAGGTGTACATCGGCGGTAAGGTCGAGGCCTTCTTTTTTAGCACTGCGAATGAGTTCAACGCCGGTTGCTGTACTGATACCTGAAAGGTGCATTTTGCCGCCTGTGTAGGCCAATAGACGCAAATTGCGCTCAATTTCAATAATTTCTGAAACATGTGGGTCTGCTTTGAGACCGGTTCGGGTTGAAGCGCTGCCTTCATTCACCTGTGCCTTGGCACTCAAAGAAGCATTTCGAGCCAGTAGCGCCACGCGTCCGCTGAAATCTTTGGTGTAAAGCAATGCACGGTGTAGCAAGCCTGCGCTCACGCTGTGGCTGTCGTCGGTAAAAAGTCTGACGCCTTGTTGGAAAAGCTCGTACATTTCGGCGAGTTCTTCACCTGTATTTCCTTTTGAAAGTGCACCATTCACACCTAGCATGGTAGTGCTGTTCGCGCTCTGTTGTTGCACATAGCTCACGAGCGCTTTGCTGTCGATGACAGGCTGTGTGCCCGGTTGAATGTAAACCCGGGAATAACCGCCTGCACTTGCAGCATCTAAACCAGAAACGATTGTTTCTTTGTGCTCATGACCTGGGTCGCAGAAGTCTGCTTTGAGGTCTATGAAGCCTGTAGTAAGGAAAAGTTGGGGTGACTGCACTTGCAGCGCATCTGGATGATCTAGATTGGGGGCTATTTCAACAATTTGGCCATCTGAGATGAGAACATCACATGTTTGGTTGTTCCAGCTGGATTGCGGGTCTAGGATTGTTGCGTTATTCAGTTGAATTTTCATTTCCACCATTTTAACAATGAGAGTTCGGCCAAAAGACAAAGCAGTCCAAAAACGAGAAAGTAGCGCCAATAACTTTGGGTGTCTTCGAGCTGAATGGCGGTCAGGCTTTGTCCTTCTTTGATTTGGTTAAAAGTACAATTTTTTATACCGTTAGATTCTAAAAGTTCGAGTAAAGCCGTTTGGTCGAGTAGCTCGAGCTTAGATTCCGAGCGATTATTATTGAGCGCGAGCTGTGCCAGCACATCCGTGCCCTTGAGCGCATAAATGCCTGCTTTTAGTCTTTCTAGGGCTGCACTACCGCCAATTTGAATGCGCAATTGATTGGGCGAGGCGATGTATTGGGCAATGAATTCTATTTGCTCGGAAACAAAACGAAGCGGAGCTTCTTCTTGGTGCTTGGCGCGCACTTTGATTTGGGCATCTTTACCTAAAATGGCATAAGCCGGGAAGCGCTCGCTAGCGTATTCACCACAACGCAATAGAATAGTTGGGAACAACGACTGATTGACAAGGCTGCCAAACGAATTTTGTAGCGCGGTTGTAAACAAAAACGCAGTATTGTTGGCCCTCATGAAAAGCGCTTGTCCGGAACGCGTAATGAGTAGGGGAGTCGCGCTGCTTTGTGCTTGGTTTTGAATACTATAGGCCTTTTTGACCAGCGGCACGTTCAGGCGCTCTTGTTTTTTTTCAAATACACCTCTAAAAAAAGGGTCTTCGTCGTTGATGCGTTGCAGATTGAGGGCGTTGATCTGAATAGGGCCTAGAGTGGGCAAGGAAAGAGCGGCAAGCAAGGGCTGGTAGTCGTTGCGGTTGATGTTTTCTCCTGGGATGATTAATATGCGCTGTCCGTTTTGGTGAGCAGTACTGAGTTCGTCGCGTAGCCCACTCGATATTTCATCGAGGCCATTGAGTACAATAAGATCTGCCTCAGCGAGTGTATTGGAGGACACTTCGCCCGGCGAGGTGGTTTGAACGTTGTAGCGCGCTTCTACGGCATAGGCTCTGGCAACATTTGGGCTCGAGTTTGCTTCTTCTATGAGATAGATGTTGGTGCGCTCCGGTACTTCGTAAGAAAAATACCAAGTGTCGTCGAAATGAATTTGTTGGTCGTTGATTTGAACCTGTCCCTGGACAAAGCCTTTGTTGGTTTCGTTGTAGGGAAAGCTCGCAGTTTGGCTGTTGTTGGCTCCAATTTGCATGAACATGGTGCGCTTGAGTTTACCAATTTTCACCTGTAGCTCTAAGCGTTTTTTGGCTTCTTCTCCAAAGTTTTGTACGCGCACCATGAGTGTTTGTTCGGTTTGGCGCTGATGGGTGGGCTTGGCAAACCAAATGCTATCGATATAAGCATTTTGGATTTGCTGTGCCTTGAGCTGATACGCATAGAAAGACTGGTTAGCTTGTGGTTTTTGGGTGTTCAGCTTGGCTTGGCTTTGTTGGAAATCGGAGATGAAAATTTGTTGAATTTGACCAAGTTTTTCTTTTTGAATTTGGTGTCTGTCGATCTGACGCTGCTGCCATGTGAATACGTCGTTAAGCGAACGACTAATAGCATAGATATCGAGTTTGTCTAGGTAGCGCAAAGCTTCTGCTTTGCTCTGGAAACGCTGTTCGGAATGATGGAGCTGGTTGCTGCAAATCAAAACGCGCGTATCGGGCTTGACTTGTCCGAGCATTCTTTTAGCCAGCTCTCTGCCTTCAGAGAAAAGCGAGCCTTCTGTACCAATGGCGCTCATCGAAAAAGAGTTGTCTAGGTAAATGAGTAGGGCGGGCTTGCCTGCATTTGCTGAAGAGGATTTCGGAGCCTGCGGCTGCGCAAAAGCAAAAATAATGGCCATGAGCGCGAGAAGTCGTGTCAGTAAGACCAATAAGTGTTTGAGTTTTCTAGTGCTTTGCTGCTCCTTTTCAAGGAATTGGATAAAGCGCAAGGAAGAAAAGTAGAGCGTCTTGCGTTTTCTGAAATGAAAAAGGTGAATAACGATAGGAATCAGTAGCAAGAAAAGGAACCATAAGCGTTCTGGGTGTACAAATTCCATATTTCAAAGGTAGTAAAAATGTGCAAAGAGTTCAAAAAAAAACTGCCCGACTTGCGGGCAGTTTCAAAGGTGGAAAACAGTATTAGTTTTTCAGCGCATCTAGGCGCTTCTTGTAATCTTGCGCTTTGTCGATGTTCCCTAGTTTCATATTGGTTTTGTACAAGATGTCTAGAATGGATTTATCATCAGGGTTTTGGCCAACGTATTTTTCTAAAGGTACCAATGCTTGCTTGAAGAGGTCAATTGCTTCGGCTTCTAATTTGACAGCCTTAGGATCTTTATAGTCAAGTTCTATGGTGGCGTTGCGTTTTTCTACAGCGAGGTTGTAGAGGTGCGCGCCCAATTGATAAAGTGCTTCATTGTAAGATGGGTCAATTTCTAAGGCTTTTTGTAGCGCCGCAGTAGCCTTTTCATTCTCCTTTTTATCCATGTAGCTAGTGCCGAGGACATAGTAAAGTTGCTTGTTTTGCGGATCGAGTTCAAGTGCTTTGCCGATGTATTTTTCGGTAGCTGCTACATCGCCTTTTTGAAGGTTGATATTGACCAAGCTGATCAAGATATCGATGTTTTTTGGCATGGCCTCAGATATTCTGCTCGCAAAAACCAACGCTTCGTCATATTTTTTAGCGGAGAGGAAGTCTTCCACAGCGTAGTTGGCAGCCAATGAAGTATTGACCTCTGCATCTTTGAAATCTTCACCTAAAAAGCTCTTGATTTCGTGTGCAGCCATAAATGCATCGGCTGCTGCTTCATATTTTTTAGCGTTGTAGGCAGCAATTCCTGCATTGAAAACGAAATCGGCGCGGCTGTTGATGAAATTTTGTGCGTCGGCAGTGAAGGTTTTCTTAGGGTCTTCGAGCACTTTCTTGAAACTAGCTACAGATGTTTCTTTCCATTTTTGGGTTGTAGCCGCATCGGAAACGCCACCTTTATTTTCCATCGCATTCACTTCAATGAGTGAATAATAAACCTGGGCGCGGCAAAGGTGCATTTTGAAGTCTTCGGCGGTTTCTGGATTGACTGCGGCGAGATCGATGAAGCTCATGGCCTCGGTAACAATTTTTTTGTTGGCAGCGATATCGCCTGTTGGGTTGTATTTGCGCATTAAGAGGATGGCGTCGGTGACGTTTTTCTTCTGGGCAAATGTAGCTGTGCTCAAGACAAGACTCAGACCAGCAAGGAGGAGTTGTTTTTTCATGGTTTAATTTTTATTCGCTTTGCGCTTCATTGTTTTCAATTTCCGTGCCACTTTCTGTGTTGTCGCTGGTTGTTTCTTCTTCTTCGTCCTCGGCGCGCGGTACGCGGGCAATGGCTGCAATTTCAGCGTTGCCTTTGAGGTTGATGAGCTTCACGCCTTGAGCAGCGCGGCCCATAGTGCGAAGCGTATCGATGTGCATGCGGATGGTGACGCCTGATTTGGTGATGATCATGAGGTCGTCTTCGTCGAATACGTTTTGGATGGAAAGAAGCTTGCCTGTTTTCTCGGTGATGTTGAGTGTCTTGACACCTTTACCACCGCGGTTGGTGATGCGGTAAACGGGCTCTTTGTCTTCTGGATCGTTAAGGAAGGTACGCTTGCCATATCCTTTTTCGGAGACAACTAGAATGGTAGAGAAGATGTCTTCGACGCAGATCATGCCAATGACACATTCTTGATCGGAGCTAAGGTTGACGCCGCGGACACCAGAGGCATTTCGACCCATTGGACGCACGGTAGATTCATTGAAGCGAATGGCGCGGCCGTCGCTAGTGGCTAATACAATTTCATTGCTGCCGTTGGTGAGTTTCGCTTCGAGTAGTTCGTCGTTGTCGCGGATGCCAATGGCGTTGATACCGTTGCTGCGCGGACGCGAGTATGCTTCGAGTGATGTCTTTTTAATGACGCCTTGCTTGGTGCACATTACGATAAAGTTGTTCTCAACGTATTCTTTATCGGTAAGGTCGAGTACCTTGACGTAAGCCTTGACTTTGTCGTCGCCAGGAATATTGATGAGGTTTTGGATGGCGCGACCTTTCGAGGTCTTGCTGCCTTCCGGAATTTCGTAAACACGCATCCAGAAACAACGTCCTTTTTCTGTAAAAATAAGGAGGTAGTTGTGGTTGGTGGCAACAAATAGGTGCTCGAGGAAGTCTTGGTCGCGGGTAGCGGAGCCCTTGGAGCCCATGCCGCCACGGTTTTGCACTTTGTATTCGGCCAAATTGGTGCGTTTGATGTAGCCAGCGTGTGAGATCGTGACCACCACTTCTTCGTCGGCAATGAGGTCTTCCATGCGCATTTCGCTGGAGTTGTACTCGATGCTAGAACGGCGTTCGTCGCCGTACTTGGCGCGCACTTCGATGAGTTCATCTTTGATGATTTGCATGCGGCGCTCTTCCTTGTCTAGGATGTCTTTGAGGTCGGCGATGAGCTTCATGAGCTCGTCGTATTCTGCGCGCAGTTTGTCTTGCTCGAGGCCAGTGAGCTGGCGCAGGCGCATGTCTACAATGGCGCGCGTTTGGATATCTGACAAACCAAAACGTGTAGCCAAGCGATCGCGTGCGTCGTCTGGGCTAGCTGATGTTTTGATGATCTCAATGACTTCGTCTATGTTGTCTGAAGCGATGATCAGCCCTTCTAAGATGTGCGCGCGCTCTTCTGCTTTGCGCAAGTCGAATCTGGTGCGTCGGATCACGACTTCGTGACGGAATTCAACGAACTCTTGAATGAGGTCGCGGACGTTGAGCAATCTTGGACGACCGTCTACTAGACAAATGTTGTTGACAGAAAAGGACGTCTGAAGCTGAGTGAACTTATATAATTTGTTGAGGACGACATTGGCAATGGCGTCGCGCTTGATTTCAAAAACGATGCGCATCCCGTTGCGGTCAGATTCGTCGCGGAGGTCGGAGATCCCTTCAATTTTTTTGTCGTTGACCAAGTCGGCGATCTTTTTGATCATTTCGGCCTTGTTGACTTGATAAGGGATTTCGGTTACGATAATTTGCTCGCGGCCGTTCTCTTCTTCGATTTCAGCCTTTCCTCGGATCACGACACGACCGCGTCCGGTAAGAAGTGCATCGCGCACGCCTTCGTAACCGTAGATGATACCTCCGGTCGGGAAGTCCGGTGCTTTGATGTAATTGAGGAGTTCTTCTGGGGTGATGTCTCGGTTTTCGATGTAGGCGATGGTGCCATCTACTACTTCTGTGAGGTTGTGTGGCGCCATGTTAGTGGCCATACCGACGGCAATACCGGCTGCTCCGTTCACCAAAAGATTTGGAATTTTGGTTGGGAGTACACTAGGCTCTTGTAAAGAGTCGTCAAAGTTAGGGCGGAAGTCGACGGTTTCTTTTTCGAGGTCGTCGAGCATTTCTTCGGCAATTTTGCGCAAGCGGGCCTCTGTGTAACGCATGGCTGCTGGGCTGTCGCCGTCTACAGAACCAAAGTTACCTTGACCGTCTACTAATGGATAGCGCAAAGACCACGGCTGGGCCATGCGCACCATAGTGTCGTATACAGAGCTGTCGCCGTGCGGGTGGTACTTACCCAAAACCTCACCAACGATTCTCGCCGATTTCTTGTATGGGCGGTTGGAGAATACGCCGAGATCTTGCATTCCGTAAAGCACCCTGCGGTGCACTGGTTTGAATCCGTCGCGTACATCTGGAAGTGCGCGTGAGACAATAACAGACATCGAATAATCGATGTATGCTGATTTCATTTCATCTTCGATGTTGATCTGAATGATTTTTTCGCCTTCAGCCATATTTTTGAGTTAGTCTATGTATTCGTTAAATAGAGTCTCAAAATTAATAAAACGAAGACCCTTACGGCTTCTATCTGCCATTTTTTACTAACAAAATGAGTCTATAAATTGTGAATAAAACCGGATGCAGTGCGGAGATAAAAGTTATATTTGTATCAAGCAAACGTAAACCATGGAAGCCAAATTTTCTCCACGTGTCAAAGACATGATCAGCTACAGCCGAGACGAAGCCGTCCGCTTGTCCAACGAGTTTGTGGGTGCAGAGCATTTATTATTGGGGCTCATTCGCCTCAATGAAGGCACCGCAATCCGCATTGTACAAGAATTTAAACTCGATTTAGCTGAACTTAAAGCTGAGCTCGAAAAAATGCTAGCTAAAAGCGCCGTTCGCGAGTTAGTCAACCTGAACTTACCGCTTCTTAAACAAGCGGAAAACATCATCAAGCAGTCATATTTAGAAGCCAAAGAATTCAAACAAAACATCATCGGTACAGAGCACTTATTGCTGACTATCCTCCGCTATGAAGACAGTGTAGCATGTCAGGTTCTCAATAAATACGGCATCATGTACGAAAACGCACGAGACGAATACGAACTTATGTTACAAGACAAACAACAACCTAGCGCCGAATTCCCAGGATCGGGCCAAGAAGAAGACGAAAACTTCGGTCAAGCACAACGCAAAAGCGCAGACCCCAAATCCAAAACGCCCGTTCTCGACAACTTCGGTCGCGACCTCACCAAAATGGCAGAGCTCGGAAGACTCGACCCTATTGTGGGCCGCGAAAAAGAAATCGAGCGCGTCAGCCAAATTTTGTCGCGTCGCAAGAAAAACAATCCTATCCTCATCGGGGAACCCGGTGTGGGTAAGTCTGCTATCGCAGAAGGCTTGGCCTTGCGCATCGTGCAAAGAAAGGTCTCGCGCATTCTCTTCAACAAACGCATTGTATCACTAGACCTCGCCTCATTGGTAGCGGGAACCAAATACAGAGGCCAGTTCGAAGAGCGTATGAAAGCCGTGATGCAAGAAATCGAAAAGAATCCAGATATCATCTTGTTTATCGATGAAATCCACACCATTATTGGCGCTGGAGGCGCAAGTGGTTCGCTAGATGCTTCTAACATGGTGAAGCCAGCGCTTGCCCGCGGCGAAATGCAAGCCATTGGCGCTACCACCCTAGACGAATACCGTCAGTACATCGAAAAAGATGGCGCACTCGAACGCCGCTTTCAAAAAGTGATCATCGAGCCAACGTCTATCGACGAAACCATCCAGATCCTCAACAACATCAAAGAGCGCTACGAAGACCACCACAGCGTGCGCTACACCGATGAAGCACTTGCGGCTTGTGTCAAGCTAACCGAACGCTACATCACCGATCGCCACTTGCCAGACAAAGCAATTGACGCGCTAGACGAAGTCGGTTCAAGAGTACACATCACCAATTTGCATGTGCCAAAAGAAATCACCGATATCGAAGGTCAAATTGAAGGTTTAAAAGGTCAAAAAGCAGAGGTTATTCGCTCCCAGCAATACGAAAAAGCTGCTGAACTCCGCGACGCCGAACGCAAGCTTCAAGAAGACCTCGAAGCGGCCAAAAACAAATGGGAAGAAGAAGCCAAAAACAACCGCGTAGTCGTTACAGAAGAAAACGTCGCCGAGGTTGTTTCCATGATGAGCGGCGTTCCCGTGACCAAAATCTCTGAGTCTGAACTCGGTAAATTGGTCAAAATGGCCGAAACCATCCGTGGAAAAGTCATCGGTCAAGACGACGCCGTTGCCAAAGTGGTGCGCGCGATTCAGCGCAACCGCGCAGGGCTCAAAGACCCCAACAAGCCAATCGGTTCTTTCTTTTTCTTAGGCCCAACAGGTGTTGGTAAAACCCAGCTAGCCAAAATACTCGCTAAAAATCTCTTCGACTCAGACGACGCCCTAATCCGTGTCGACATGTCTGAATACATGGAGAAATTCTCGATTTCTCGCCTCGTTGGCGCTCCTCCGGGATACGTGGGCTACGAAGAAGGTGGTCAGCTCACCGAAAAAGTGCGCCGCAAGCCTTACGCTATTGTATTGCTCGACGAAATCGAAAAAGCGCATCCCGATGTATTCAATTTGTTGTTGCAAGTTCTAGACGACGGCCACATGACCGACGGTTTGGGTCGCAAAATTGACTTCAAAAATACCATCCTCATCATGACCTCCAATATCGGTGCGCGCCAGCTTGCCGATTTCGGAACAGGCATGGGCTTTGGCACCAAAGCGCAACAAGAGGCCCAGGAGCAAAATGCATTGTCGGTGGTTCAAAACGCACTGCGCAAGGCCTTCTCGCCAGAATTCCTCAATCGTGTAGATGATATGATCATGTTCAAGTCGCTTAAACGCGAAGACATCCATCTCATTATCGATATCGAACTTGAAAAACTCCTCGAGCGCATCGGCAACTTAGGTTACCACGTGAGCTGTACAGAAGCGGCCAAAGATTTTATTGCAGAAAGAGGCTACGACGAAAAATTCGGTGCGCGCCCGCTCAAAAGAGCGATCCAAAAATACATCGAAGATCCACTCGCCGAAGAAATCATCAACTCCAATTTACAGGACGGTGACACCATTGTGCTCGATTTTGAAACAGGTGCCGATGTCTTGAAGCTCAGTATTGAAAAGGCGAAGCCAAGTAAGAAAAAGGCTGATCCTAAGGCAGAATAGTGTTCGATGAACGATCCATTGAGGATTTGATTTTAGCGCGGGCTAAAAGCCCAAACTTTACCGCCCTTCATCAATTTTTCATAGAAAACCCGAAAGCCCTTCCCTTTTTGGTTGACCTATCGCTGTCTCAAAAAACACATCCTGTACCAGCCTATAGCGCTTGGTTACTCGTTCATATTGTGAAGGCAAATCCAGGACTATTGGCACCGTTCCAAGAGCAACTTACCGCTGGCTTACTGCAGACAGCCAATCACAGCGTCCAAAGAAGTTTGCTTGTCGTTTTATTGGAGTTGCCCATCAAAAGGAAATTCAAAGGCGAGCTACTCAATTATTGTTTTGAGGTTTTTGCAAATCCTGACACAGCTGTGGCCAATCGGGTTTATGCGTTGTATCACCTCAAGAGATTTGTAAAATCTTATCCGGAAATTGACCAGGAAGTGCGATCCATTATTGCTATTCTTGAGAGCCAAGAAATGAAACCAGCGCTACGGGTGGGTATTCGCAACTATCTGAAACACTAATACTTGGGTTTTATTAGTGTTTTTTCACCACTTCCTCATAAGGGACGCGCACGCGCGCTCCCCAAATACCAGGTTCGGTTCCGAGCCCAACGGCTACTACCATATTGATTTCCGCTCGGCGCGGTAACTTCAGGTAGCGCTTGAGTCGCTTTTCGTCAAAGCCCTCGAGTGGGCAACTGTGGAAACCTTCTGCGGCAATAGAAAGCATAAAAGTTTGTGCGGCCAATGCGCAAGACTTGTGGGTCACGATGCGCACTGCTGCAGCGCCTCCTGTTCTGTAAAAAGGCTTGAATAAACCTCCAAAAAAGCTGACGGTGAGGCGTAAGCCTGCCAACAAGCGGAGTGGGTCTGCGGCATAAAGCAAGGGCATGACTTTGCCATAGTACTGCAACATCATTTTTTGTGCTTTGGTTGGATCGCCCTTGATTTCGTTCTGAACCTGGGCGAGGTGCCAGTCTTTGCGCTGCTTCCAGAGGTCGGGGCGCGTCACAAAAACGACTAATTCTTGCGCTGTTTTGGCTGCAGATTGGCCGAGGCAAAGCTCTGCTACAATTGCTTTTTCTTTAGGGGAGTTGATCCAGTGAAAACCCCAAAGTTGCATGTTGCTAGAATTGGGGGAGAGGATGCTTCTTTTGAGGCTGCGTTCAATGACTTCGGCAGGTACCGGTACATTTGGGTCAAACTTGCGGTTACTGCGTCTATATTGGATAATTTGTTCGAAGTTTTCTTGCTGCGTCATGTTAATTTTGTTTGATCGGGGTAACGGTATAGCCCATTGATTGCAAGAGTGCGATGACGCCTTCTGGGCCACTCAAATGCCCTGCGCCAACGGCAAAGAAGGTGCTTTCTTTTTGCATTTGCGTGCGCATGGGTACCATCCAACTTTTGTTGCGTTGCACCAATAAAATGTCGTCGAATTCGGGGTATGCTGCCGTTTCTTCTGCCATGAGCTTGCCGAGGGTTTCGAGGTCTTCTCTGATGTAGCAGGCTAAGAGTGTGTCAAAGGTTTTCAGGTCGCTGTTGTAGTCTTGCTTGAGCATGTCTACTTGCGTTTGCATCGGTAATTGGTCGAAGAGGCTCAACTGAAAATCGATGGTTTCGAGGCCAATTGTTTCCTTGTGTTTTTTCTTGGCCATTTTATTGAATTCCATCTCGTAAGAGGCCATATCCGACATGCTTTCTTGAATGAGAATACTTGAGAAAAACATGGGCTTGAGTTTGCTGCTGCGCTCAAATTTACTTTCGCTCCATTTGAGGCTATCCAAACAATACATCTTGAGTTGGGTGTAGTCTGGTGCAGTCATGAAGTCTTTGAGTGTTTTGCCATCGGGCAACATGACTTTTTGAGCAAGTGCAATTTTTTCGGCGCCGCTCATGTCGAGGTCTACTTCCATGGCAATTGTTTTGGAGGCTTCAAATGCGCGTTTGAGGCTATTGCTGAGTTCAAACTGGTCCTTGGGTAAAATATGGATGGTGCCATATAAGTAGGAGGCTTCAGTGAGTCCGTTTTCTGTGATTTGATACAATAATTGGGCTTGGGAGAAGCTCGAGAGGAGTAAAAAATAGAGGAGTATTTTTTTCATATCTCAAAATTACACAAACTTTGGCTACTAAATTAAAACTGCTTTTTTGACACACCTGTCAGTAAATTTCTGCCAGCTTGTCTCAAAACTGCGCTTGGTCTATTATTTGTCTAGTGGTGTTCAACGAATAAAAAAGTAAATATGTCAGTCGAGAACGATCTACCAAACGAAGCACGTCAAAACGAGGAAACGCAGCACGATGCCCAAACTGCTCACGAAAATCAGCAAGAAAACGAGCAGCAAGACGAGCAATTAGTCGACGAATACAAGGATAAGTTTGTACGCCTTTACGCCGAGTTCGATAACTACCGCCGCAGAACCAATGAAGAAAAGTTGCAATTGATTGCAACTGCGGGTAAAGACGTGATCAACACCATGTTGCCTGTTTTGGATAACTTCGAGCGCGCCATTGCCACCAATGAAAATTTGGACGACATCACCGCTATAAAAGAAGGTTTTCAGCTCATCTACAATATGTTGAAAGCTAATTTGGAGGCCAAAGGCTTGAAGCCAATGGAATCCAAAGGTCAAGATTTCGACAGCGATTTACACGAAGCCATTGCCAATATTCCGGCGCCAGATGCAGCGCTCAAGGGCAAAGTAATTGATGATGTAGAAAAAGGTTATTACCTCAATGACAAGGTTTTGCGTTTTGCAAAAGTAGTTGTTGGTCAATAAATAAAACATGAGTAACAAGCGCGACTATTACGAAGTTCTGGGTGTTTCTAAAAATGCCGATGAGTCCGAAATCAAGAAGGCTTATCGCAAACTCGCCCTCAAGTATCACCCCGATAAAAACCCAGACGACGCCAGTGCTGAGGACAAATTTAAAGAAGCTGCAGAAGCTTATGAAGTCCTGAGTAACGCCGAGAAAAAAGCGCAATACGATCGCTTCGGACACGCCGGAATGGGCGGTGCCGGTGGCTTTGGTGGCGGCGGCATGAACATGGACGACATCTTCTCCCAATTTGGCGACATCTTTGGAGGCGCATTTGGCGGAGGTAGTTTTGGCGGCAGCCGAGGTGGGTCAAGAGTGGTAAAAGGCACCAACTTGCGCGTCAAAATGAAACTCACGCTAGAAGAAATTTCTGGCGGTGTCAAGAAAAAAATCAAGGTCAATAAATTAGTACAGGCCGAAGGCGTCACCTACAAAAACTGCCCCACTTGCCAAGGAACAGGTCGCATCACGCGAGTTGCGCAAACCTTCTTAGGAGCTATGCAAACGCAGTCTGCGTGTCATGTGTGTCAGGGAGCGGGCAAGACCGTTGAGTCTAAGCCTGCCGATGCCGATGCACAGGGTCTTAAAAAGCAAGAGGAAGTCATTGAAATTGATATTCCTGCTGGCGTAGAAGAAGGCATGCAACTCAGTGTGCGCGGCAAAGGAAATGCTGGGCCGTTCAACGGTGCAGCCGGTGATCTCATTGTCGTGATTGAAGAAATAACCCACGAAGAGCTGCGTAGAGAGGGCGAAAACCTCCACTACGACGCTTTCTTGAACTTTACGGATGCCGTGCTAGGTGCCTCCATAGAAGTGCCTACAGTGGGAGGAAAGGTCAAAATCAAAGTTGATCCCGGAACCCAAAGTGGCAAAGTACTCCGCTTGCGTGGCAAAGGCTTGCCCAACGTACAGCGCTACGGAACCGGCGACCTCTTTGTGCACCTGCACATCTACACGCCAACAAGCGTGAGCAAAGAAGAACGCGAAATCCTCGAAAAACTCCGCGATTCTGAAAACTTCGACCCTTACAAAGCGCAAAAAGACAAGGGTTTCTTTAGCCGCATGCGCGATATCTTTAGCTAAAGAGATATCTTTGGTTCATGAGATTCATCGATGCTGCTAGGCTAGGCCGCAATTCAATAGGGCTTTACATTGGCGGAATCGCCGTGCTGATAGTCCTGTTTATATTAGGTGGCTTGCCTTTGCTTTTCGATGCGCAGTGGCGCTTGCCTTCCACCGCAATCGACATCGAAAACCCTGCATTTATCAAAGCATATGGCTCCACGCGCTTGCTTGTTGGAGAGCTGCTCTCCTTCTTTTTTGCCTGTCTGGGCTTTGTGTTGTATTTGCGCTATGCACACCAGCGCGCATTGCGCTCCATTTTTACGGCTGCAAGCCGCTTTCGTTGGCAACGCTTTTTGGGTTTCGGCAGCATTTTATTCTTAACGGTTTGTTTGTTCAGCTTGCTAGAGGTGTTGTGGAGTGGGCAAGCTGAATTGGTGCAATGGAATTTCAAAGCGGAGCAGTTTTGGCCTTTGTTCTTCTTTTCCTTGTTGCTCATTCCATTTCAGGCGGGCATAGAAGAGTTGGTTTTTCGCGTCTATGCGTTGCAAGGATTGTATATGCGCACCAAAAGTGTTTGGCTGAGTGTCGGCCTGAGTTCAGCTATGTTTGCCCTGATGCACATCTCAAATCCTGAAATTGCTGTTTTAGGCCCGGGGCTTTTGCTCTACTATTTCATGGCGGGCCTTTTTCTAGCGCTGCTTGCCGTTCAAGACGACGGCCTAGAACTCTCGTTGGCTTTTCATATATTCAATAACCTATTTGGAGCCTTCGTTGTCTCGAGCGATTGGCAGGCTTTTCATACCGAAGCACTCTTCATGGACCACCGAGGCCCGGGTTCCTTGAACTTCCAATTGGTTTCCGCTTTGCTCTTATTTGCCGGTATTTATTTCGTGCTCTCGAAAAAATTCAAGTGGAAACCACTTACGTCGTTGCGCTAGTCTAGATTTTTCTTAGCTTTAAGTCATGATTAAAGTAGCGCAAGTCAGTAAATCTTATCAGCGCAAGTTGGTGCTCGACCACGTCTCGTTGGAGGTTTCGAAAGGTCAAATTTTTGGTTTGCTCGGCCCCAATGGCGCAGGCAAAACAACCCTCATCCGCATCCTCAACCAAATGGCAAGCCCAGATGCAGGCTCGGTCACTTTTGATGGCCAATTGCTCGGCGAGCGCCATTTGCCACTCATCGGCTATTTGCCCGAAGAGCGTGGCCTTTATAAGAACATGGCCGTGCGTGCGCACTTGTTGTTTTTGGCCCAACTCAGGGGCTTATCCAAAACAACTGCCGCCCAAAACGTCGATCACTGGTTAGCGCATTTTGACATTCAAGATTGGCAAAATAAGCGCATTGCCACGCTTTCCAAAGGCATGGCGCAAAAAGTGCAGTTTATTGCCGCACTTGTTCATCAGCCGCAATTGCTCATTCTAGACGAACCACTTTCGGGCTTTGATCCGCTCAACGTGGAGCTCATCATGAACGAAATCAAGGCTCTCAAAACACACGGCACCACCATTATTCTCTCGACCCACAACATGAAGAGCGTCGACGAAATTTGCGACCACGCCGCGCTGCTGCATCAAGGGCAAATCTTAGCCCAAGACACCGTTCAGCACCTTCGCCGCACGCATGCCAAAGGGCGCGTTTTTGTGCGCTTCAGAGGTCATATGCTCGCTTTTGCCAACGCCCTCTGGACCGACTTCACACTCCTCGAACAAAAAGAAACCGAACCAGGGCTTTTTGATTGCGTCTTGCAAATCCGCGGCGAGCGCAGCGTTAATGACCTCATGCGTAGCCTCCAAGACCAAGTCACCGTAGAACACATCGAATTGCTTTTGCCTTCCATGCAAGAAGTTTTTGTCGACCTCATCAATCAAAAAGAAAACCAAGATGTCTAAGTTTTTGCTACTCACTCAGCGCGAAATCCAAGAAAGACTTGGTCAAAAAGGATTTTGGTACATGCTCGTACTGGGGCCCGTTGTGGTGCTCTTATTGTTGGTTGCTTTGCTTAAGGCTGCCGACCAAGGCAAGCAAGAACTGAGCGTCCTGATTGCCGATCCAGGTCAAATCATGGATCACCGCTTAATGGCCCAAGAAGAAAAACACATCCAGTATTACTTCCTCGACGACTACCTCGAACTCAATGAATTTGAGCGCGCCAAAGCGTATCAAGAATTTGATGTCTTGGTGGAGCTCAATGAAAAGGTCCTCAACAACAAAAAATGCTTTGTCTTTTACCGCGATCAATTGGGGCTAGACGCCCGTATTCAACTCAAATTTCAAGTAGAAAGACGCTTAGAAGAGCTCATAGCCGCCCAACACTCCAACCTGAGCGAGCAAGTTTTTCGCCAGATCAAGCAGGGCATTATCTTTGATTTTCGCGACCTCAAAGACCCGAAGAATGAAGCCAAAGAAGCCAATGCTTGGGCTGGTTTTATTTTAGGAGGCTTCATCTTATTTTTTGTCGGGCTCTACGGCATGACTATTTTTCGGGCTACGGTTCGCGAAAAGAGCAACCGTATTGTAGAGGTTTTGCTGGCCAGTGTGCGCCCGCAGCAACTCATGCTCAGCAAAATTGTGGGTATTGGTTTGGTGGCGCTCTTGCAGCTTTTCGGCTGGGTACTCCTGTTGGCACTTGGTTTTGTGCTCTTGCGCGAGACTATTTTTGTGAATATTTTAGATCCAAGCCATTGGGGGCAGGGAGGCCCAGAACGCCTCAACCCCTTATCTACTTTGGTGTTTGAACAGCTCAATTTATCTTTTTTGTTGTTGCATTTTGTGGTGTTTTTTGCGGCCAGCTTTTTGTTTTATGGAGCGCTTTTCGCGGTGTTGGGCGCGCGCAGCGGCGCCGACGCCGACGGCCAGCAGTTTTTACTGCCGCTGATTTTCTTGGTGTCCTTTGGTATTTTTGCGGGGATTTACGCCATTTATTTTCCCAATACCACCCTTACCCAAATCTTTGCCTATCTACCGTTCAGTGCACCGGTTTTGGCACTCATCACCTTAGCCAAAGGTGTCAGCTTGGCCCTTTACACCAAAATCCTACTGAGTCTATTAGTCCTTGTTGCAAGCGCGCTTCTGCTGCTCAAATTGGCGGGTCGCTGGTACAAGCATTCTATTCTTAAGTTCTAACCATGCGCCGGGCGGTCATTGATCTTGGAACCAACACCTTTAATCTGCTGATCGCCGACACCCAAACACGTCAAATTTGTTTTCAGACCAAAGAAGGCGTAGCGCTCGGCATGGGCGGCATTAATGAACAGCGCATCGGCGAGGCGGCCATGGAACGTGCTTTTGCGGCACTACACCAATTCAAGGCGCTTTGTGTGCACTGGCAGGTCAACGAAATTCGAGCCATAGGTACATCTGCTTTGCGCGATGCCTCGAATGCCCAAGAATTACTCGAAAAAGTCAAATCCGAATTACAAATTACCATTGAAATCATCTCGGGTCTGAAGGAGGCTGAACTGATCTACCAAGGCGTCCGCCTGACTCATGATTTTGAAAAGCCAGCACTCATCATGGACATCGGCGGTGGCTCCACCGAATTCATTGCCGCAGACCACCAGGGCCCCTTTGTTGCACATTCTTTTGATATTGGTGTTTCTCGCTTGTTTCAGCTTTTTGACTATCAAGACCCCATGAGTCTTAATGACATTGAAAAGGTAGAAAGATATCTCGAAGAGCGCTGCGCTCTCTTTTTCAAGCAGCAATTACCAACCGTGCTCATCGGTTCTTCTGGAAGTTTTGAAACGTTTTATGAACTAATGGAGGAAAGCGTGTTTCAGGCACAAGGCCAAGCCGTTGAGGTAAATAGGGAAGCCTTTGAGCGCATGCTCCAACAAATTATTGCCTCCACACAGGCCGAGCGCGATCAAAACCCCCATATCATCTCCATTCGCAAACGCATGGCACCACTTGCAGCTATCAAAACACGTTGGGTCTTGAGACAGGCCAACATCACTCAAATCTTGATTTCGCCTTACTCCCTCAAAGAAGGCGTCTTATTTGCTTCTTCATGATGATTTATCTACTTTTTTGTTCGCTATTTTTTTCTTTAAGCTTTCATGCGCAAAGCCCTTATGATGTGCAGCATTACCAACTTGGAGTACGCATCCTTGAAGGGAGTCAAATAGTCTTTATTGATGAGTCTATTACCATTCAACTCAATGAGCCAATGCCTCAGCTCGTATTGGATTTAGCAGGTCCCTTGGCCAATGGCAGTGGCATGAAAGTTATTTCGGTGACGGCCCCAAATCAAAAGCTAACCTGGCAACAAACGCTTACTTCGCTTCAAATAGATTTGCCATCCAACCTTCAAAATGGCGCGCTCAACTTGGGAATTAAATTGGAAGGAAAACCAGCAGATGGCCTCATCATCGACGCCAATAAATATGGTGACACCACCTACTTTGCCGACAACTGGCCCAACCGTGCGCATTTTTGGTATGCCTGTCACGACCACCCCTCAGACAAAGCCACCTATACTTTTTTGGTAGAGGCACCAAGTATTTATCAGGTGGTTGCCAATGGGATCTTGTTGTCTAAAACACCAAAACCAGAACGCAATGCCATCGTATGGAACTACGCCATCGACGAACCTATCCCAACCAAAGTTGCCGTTATTGGTGTTGCCGATTTTTGCACCAAAGAAATAGGGAAGGTGGGTCAAACTCCAATTATTGGTACTGTTTATTCAAAGGATAGTCTTCTTGGGCTTGCTTCCTTTGAAGTCGCGCCGGAAATATTGGCATTCTTTGAAGCGTTGGTTGGTCCGTATCCATTTAAAGAGCTCAATAACGTGCAATCCACCACGCGCTACGGCGGCATGGAAAACGCAGGCTGTATTTTTTACGACGAAAATTCCTTGAATGCAGACCTGCGCAGTACACACCTCATTGCCCACGAGGTGGCGCATCAGTGGTTTGGCAATGCCGTCAGCGAAGCAGATTGGCAACACCTTTGGCTCAGCGAGGGCTTCGCTACTTATCTGACCAATATGTACATCGAAACCCATGAAGGGAAAGAAGCATTCTTAAAACAGCTTGCAAGCGACCGAATGCGGGTATATAATTTATACAACAAAGGATTTCAGCAGGCGCTAATAGATTCCTTGACGCCCAACCTGCAAGATCGCCTCAATGCCAATGCGTATCAAAAAGGCGCATGGGTTTTGCATATGCTCCGCTACGAAATGGGTGATTCCTTATTCAAGCTGGGCTTGCAGCAATTTTACAAGACCTACAAATACCAAAACGCCACTTCTCAAGACTTTGCGCACCTCATGGACAGCCTCAGCCCCAAAGATTTGGCGCCATTTTTCAATCAATGGCTGTATCAAGTAGGGCATCCGCAACTCAAAACGCGCATCCTGACGCAAAAAGGGAAACAGTATATCGAAATCACACAAGTACAAGCCAACCTGTTTGCTTTTCCGTTGCAAATAAGGATCTCACCCAACGGCAAGCCTTCAGCATTACTTCATCTTAATGTGAGCCAGCGCAAAGAACAATTTGAAATTCCGGAAGATTTGATCGGTAAGGATGTTCAACTCATGATGGATCCGAATATGCATTTGTTATTCGAGCCGGTACATTGATTTTTAGAACTACTCCTTTTGCTTATTTTTACGCTATAGTTGAAGCATTAAATCATTTACAATGAAAATTTTAGCCTTACTATACGGAATTTCGTTTTTCACTATAATCTCAGCACAACTTAGTAATGGCCTCATTGCCATGTTCCCTTTTGATCAACATTTCAATGACCTGAGTTCCAATCAAATTGTACTTAATCCGCAAGGAACCAACTTCACAACAGACCGAACAGGTGTTGCCAATCAAGGTTTGGCTATGGGTGCTCAAAACTACATCACTTTTTCTGATACCGCGGTCAAGGTGCAGCCTCCGGTCACGATTTCTGTTTGGGTCAATATCCAGTCTAAAACTGCGTTCAATACCATCTTTATGAGTGACAACGTGTATAATAATTACTACGGATATTGGATGAATATTGCCGCTAATACGGGTCAAATTGGTCTGCATTTGGCAGGAGGCTTGGGTGGCGCCAATCCGAGCAATCGCCGTTCCTTTCTCACCAATGCGGGTATATCTTTGAACGAGTGGCACCATATTGTAGGCATCATCAATAGTGCCCAAGACATGAAAATCTACATTGATTGCGAACAACAGCCCGGGACCTACTCCGGAACAGGTTCAAACACGATGGTTTATTCCACTGCGCCCTCCGGAATTGGGTATTACATCGGCAATTCAACAAATGCAAACGGCGCTTTTTTAATGGGCAAGATGGATCAATTGGTCTTGTGGAACAGAGCCTTAAGTGTGGCCGAGGTACGCGAGCTCTGTGAAAATGACAACCCGCTCGAAGTACCAGAAGCGCAAATGCAAATTGGTGTTTACCCCAATCCTTTTGAAGATGAAGTAGTTCTTACTTGCACTCAGCCAGGTGTCTATTCAATTTTTGATCTTCAAGGTAAATTGCTTCAAAGTGGCACCGTAGATGGTCAGGGGCAACAGCTCCTCAAGCTTTCACATTTGAGTTCAGGAAGTTATTTGTTTGAGCTTTCTCAAAATGGAAGCGTTCAATCCAAACAAATTATCAAACTATAAAACTTACTGATATTCGGAGTCGTCAAAAGACTTCACGCTATCGGCTACCATTGATTTAATCACCATGATTTCGTCTTCATTGAGGTAGCGCCATTGGCCTACCGGAAGATCGAGCTTGATGTTCATGATGCGGATGCGCTTGAGCGTAGCCACGCGGTAGTCAAAGAATTCGCACATGCGGCGAATTTGACGATTGAGACCTTGGGTCAGGACAATCCGAAAGGTGAAAGCATCGATTTGACGAACGTCGCAGCGGCGGGTTTTGGTACCTAATATCGGGACGCCTTGTCCCATTTTGCGAATGAAATCGGGGGTGATGCGCTTATTGACCCGAACTAAATATTCTTTTTCGTGGTTGTTGCGCGCCCTTAAAATCTTATTGACGATATCGCCGTCGTTGGTTAAGAAAATAAGCCCCTCGCTGGGTTTGTCTAGCCTTCCGATCGGAAAAATTCGCTTAGGGTGATTGATGTAATCAATGATGTTGTCCTTTTCGCGCACGTGGTCGGTAGTGCAGACAATGCCGACGGGTTTGTTGAAAGCAATATAGATAAAATCTTCTTGCGGCGCACCTACGGGTTCGTCGTCTACCGTGACCACATCTCCGGGCATGACTTTGGTGCCCATTTCGGGTACCTGCCCATTGATCATGACCCTTCCGCGTTCAATGAGTTGGTCGGCAGCCCTGCGCGAGCAATAGCCAACTTCACTGAGGTATTTATTGATGCGGATGCCTTCTGTTTGGTCCATAACCGGTTTTGATTGGTTGGCAAAGGTACTGAATTTTGAAGGCCTTGGCTACTAATTCCTAAAAACTGAAGCGGGCTCCAACTTGGTGATGCGGCGGATGGCAAATAAAGTTCCGGAAATACTGATGACGGCAGTGATGATGAAAAATCCGAATTTGATGGCGGGTGAGAACGTAAATAGGGTGCCGGCATTGGCAATGCCGTTTCTGAATCCTTCAATTAAAGCATAACCGATTAAAAAACCAACGATGGCGTAGAGGGTGGCTTGCATCAAGATGAGCTTTCGGATGTAGCCGTTGGTGGCACCAATGGCCTTGAGCGTGCCGTAGTCTTTGATGCGATCAATGGCCGCAGAGTAGAGGGTGAGCCCGATAATAATGAAGCCCGAAATGAGTGCAAAAATGATGAGCGTTCCAAAAGAAAACGCAATACCGCTGGACTTGAGTACCGTTAGGATCGTCTGGTTTTTAAATTCTTTAGGCATCCAAGCCTTCACGCCAGGAATGTTGGCATTGATGGACTGCACAACTTTTTCCATGTTTTGACTGCGGTCTACCTCGACTAAAAATGCGGAGGTTTTGGACAGCGGTACGTTGCCTAAAAAACGGGCGCGGTTGATGGTGGTATAGGAAATGAGGCCGCCGCCAAAAGAACGCGCGCCTTTAGTGAGCGCGGCAATGCGCACTTGCTTGTTGTTGAGCTCAAAGTAGTCGCCTTTTTTAGGGCTGCCCAGTGCTTTGGCGTCAAAGAAATCTACTGAAACAGCGCCGTCGGCAATGAGGTCTTGGGGCTCTCCATCAAAGAAAATATCCTGCTGAATGCCATTGAATTCAGGTAATTCAACACCTACAATACTGAGGCCCGCTGCGGTGCCGTCTGGGAAACGCGCAGCACCACTTGCAAGCACAAACTGGTGTGCTTTTTTGATATGGGGTAAACTTTCCATTTCAAAGCCGAGGCGCACATCAATTGGAGCAAGCGCATTGACGTTTTCAGTTTTGTTGTCGGTCACCCAAACATAGCCGTCGTTGACACGCACAAAATAGCACATGGCGTTGGTTAGAAAGGTGAAGATACCCGTTTGCTGACCCACCAAAAAGATGGAAATAATGACGCCAAACAAGGCACCGATGCTCTTGGGCTTGTCGAATTTGATGAATTTTAGGGCAGTGCGCAGTAATTGCATGGCTTATAATGAAATGATGCATTCTACTCTGCTGCCAATCAATACCGCCTCGGGTTGGTCTATGCGCACGCGCACTTCTCTGACGCGGCGGTCTTCGAGGTTGTCTGCGCGGTCGTTGAAAATCGATTTCTTAGAAAGAAACGGGGCACAGTATACAACGGTTCCGGAACTGAGTTTGTCTGTGGTGCCTTGGATATTGATCTGAACGCGTTGGCCTTTCTTGACTTTCATGGCAAACAATTCGTCAACTTCAGTGGTAGCAATAAGGTCTCCGGACGGGGCGAAATCGGCGAGTTTGCTGCCAATGCTCACGGCTTGACCTAATTTAACTTCCCAATTCAAGACCATGCCGTCTGCAGGCGCATAAATGTTCTTTTTGTCGAGGAGTTTTTGCGCGTAATTGCGTTCGGTTTCCACTTCGCCGATAGTGGCTTTGGCCTCCGCTAAGTCTGCTTTGGCAATGGCGAGGTCTGCTTTGAGGTTGTTGTAGATACTTTCCGAGTCAAAAGCTGCTTTCTCAGTGCCAGCTTGCGCATCGGCTAAGCGACGGTCGCGCTTGCGTTCGGTGTCGGCCAAACTGACTTTGAGTTCGATGGCCGCAATTTTAGCTTCTAAACTTTTGACGCGTTGTTGACGCGTTGCCAAGCGGGCATCGCTTTGCTGAATTTGCGCGGCGTCTAAGCTTTGGTCTAGCGTGAGTAGGAGCATGCCTTTTTTCACGATTTGGCCTTCTTGTACGTGAATTTTCATGATTTTACCAGCACTTTCTGCACCAATGGGGCTAATTTTTGAGGCCGGCTCAATGCGGGCTATGCCAATGATTTTGTCGATTTTGTCCACTTTATACTTTTCGACTTTCACTTTCTTTTCGGTGTTACCACCGCAAGAGATAAGGGCCAATAGGAGAACGAAGGGCGTAAGGATCTGGAGTTTCATATCAATGTATTGCTAATTTTTGTGAGAGGTCTTGTTTGGAAATTTCTTTGGCAAAGCCGCCATCTACTTCAATGATGCGGTCTGCGTATTGCAAGAGGCGCGGGTCGTGCGTTACCACACAAACTGCTTTGCCGCTGCGGGCGAGGTTCACGAGTTCTTGCATCACGGTAGAAATCGAGTTGGCATCTAGAGAGGCGGTGGGCTCATCGCAGAGCACGAGTTGTGGGTCGGTGACCAAAGCGCGCGCAATGGCCACGCGTTGTTGTTGGCCGCCAGAAAGTTGTTTGGGCAAATTGCCTTTGCGGTCGAGCATACCGACGAGTTCGAGGGCGGCCAAAGCTTTTTGCTTGGCCTCGGCTCTTGGTAATTTTTTGAGCTGCAGCGGCATCATGACGTTGTCTAGGGCATTGAGCGGTGCAATCAGGTTGAAACTCTGAAAAACAAAGCCAATGGTATGCAAACGCAGTGCAGCGAGTTGGTTTTGATTGAGTTCATTTACATATTGCTCCTTGACCCAAAGTTGGCCATAGGAAGGATAAATGACACAGCCCAGCAAAGAGAGTAGGGTGGTCTTGCCAGAGCCCGAGGGCCCAATGATGAGCAAGAGCTCGCCCGACCTGATTTCGAGATTGACGGGTTGCAGCGCCACAATAGTTTGGTCGCCGACTTGGTATTCTTTGCCTACCCCGGCAAGTTTGGCTATCGGATTCATGAGAATTTGAGTAAGCGTTTGATCCAGTTCATTTTTGCCGCCGTATATGGCGGGTACTTCAAAGGTACTTCAAATAAGCGGGGTTTTTCGAAAACAGATTTCCGATGTGAAAAAGTATCAAAACCAGCCTTACCGTGGTAACTGCCGTTTCCGCTCTGCCCGACACCGCCAAATGGCAAATTCGGATTGGTAATATGCATAATGGCATCATTGATACAGCCGCCACCAAAAGAGAGCTGCCCGAGCCACGCGGCTTGTTCGGTTTTGTCGTTCGAAAACAAATAGGCCGACAACGGTTTTTCGTGGTCTTGAATATAATCGAGTACGGTGTCAAATTGCTTGTAGCTCAGCAAAGGAAGAATCGGGCCAAATATTTCTTCTTGCATAATGGCGTCGTCGAAACTAACCTCTTTGAGTATAGTTGGTGAAATCGTTCGGTCTGCATGATTAATTGCGCCACCAAATGCAATTTTATCTTTGTCAAGAAGCTGCTCCAAGCGCGCTAAATTGCGTTCATTGATAATTTGAACGTAGTTTTTGTTGGCGAGTGCATATTGATTTTTTTCAATTTCTTCCTGCAATAACACCAAGCATTCTTCATAAATACTTTCGTGGATAAATACGTAATCGGGAGCAATACACGTTTGGCCAGCGTTCAAGAATTTGGCCCAAACCAAGCGCTTGATAGCGGTGGGCAAGTCGGCGCTCGGCGTCAGGATAGCAGGGCTTTTGCCACCGAGTTCAAGGGTTACGGGTGTGAGGTGCTTGGCCGCAGCCTGATACACAATACGCCCGACAGCGGGGCTGCCTGTAAAAAAGATTTTGTCAAAACGTTCTTCGAGCAAGGCGGTGGTTTCTGCCACGCCACCCAATACTACGGTGAAAAGTTGCGGGTCAAAATACTGCGCCACGAGCTCTGCCATGCACTGCGCACTATTGGTGGCGAGTTCTGAGGGTTTTAACAAAACGGTGTTTCCTGCTGCCAAAGCGGCAATGACTGGTGCGAACGACAACTGAATAGGGTAGTTCCAGGCGCCAATCACCAAACAGAGCCCCAATGGTTCGGGCACTATGAAAGACTTACCCGGTAAATTGACCAAATTGGTGCATACTTTTTGCTTTTTCATCCATTTCGGCAACGCGCCCAAAGCCTCATCGATGTCCTTGATCAAAATAGCCCATTCCGTCAAGAAAGCTTCGTGTTCCGACTTCTGAAAATCGGCATGGACCGCCTCATACAAACGCGCCTCATTTTCGAGGAGCATTTTTCTGAATAGTTGCAAAGACTGCTTTCGTGCGGCGAGCGTTTTGGTGTTTTGGGCTTTGAAAAATTGGCGTTGATTGGCAAGTAAGTCGGAGAAATGCATGTCTGTAAGTTTGTACTTAAAGTTCAAACACATGAAGCTCAAAAGGGTTTAAATTTTATATCTTTGATAAAAAAATATTGATTATGAAAGCTACAAAAGTCACTTATTGGGTTACAACAACTCTTCTTTTTTTAATGGAAGGCCTCATGCCTGCACTTACCTCTCAAACCGAAATGGGTAAAGAAGCTATTTCTCATTTGGGTTACCCGGCTTATTTTGGTGTCGCACTCGCCGTTTTTAAGGTGCTTGGTGCCTTGGTATTGATCATTCCAAAAATACCTACAAAAATGAAAGACTGGGCCTATGGCTGTTTTGCCATCGAATTTTTATTTGCGGCTGTAAGTCATGTAGCTGTCGACGGTATTATTGGTGAAACATTCATTCCGTTGATCGCAGTAGCTGTTTTGATGTTGTCTTATACATCTTACCACAAGCTGCAGCAACAATAATTCATGCAAGACCAGCCTAATAACCCGATGCATGGCGTCAAGTTAGCCGATATGTTAGATGCCTTAGTAGAAAACTACGGTTGGGAGCACATGGCTTTCAAGGTCAATATCAATTGCTTCAAAATTGACCCATCGATAAAGTCGAGTTTGGTTTTTCTACGCCGCACTTCCTGGGCCAGAAACAAAGTGGAGGCCATGTATTTAGAAATGATGCGTAAGAAATAAAGGCATCCCGTTTTGTTCTTCGACGGCAATCTTGTCGTGGGTTTCATCAAACAGAAAAAAGGCATACAACTCACGTTTTGGAGTGGTGCCGATTTCGATGAGCCCGGTTTGGTCGTTCGTGCAGGCAAATGCAAAGACGCCCCCCATTTGCTATCAACACAGCTCCCAAATTGACCAAGATCTGCTCAAGCGTTGCTTAGAAAAATCGGTGACCATCCAGTGGGATTACAAAAATATTATCAAGAGGAAGGGGATACGAGTTCGATTGTAAACATTTCCTCCCAACTCTTGTTTCAAATTTAAACAACCACACATGCGCAATAGCGGTTATGTATTCACGCCTTACCAAGCTCCGGAGCTCTCCGACTTCGAACGCTTGTTCGATATTTTTAGCGAACTGATTGTACATACTTCGGGCGATGTAGATGAAGCGCTGGAGTGGCTCAACGTATTGGATAAGGAATACAGCCTGACCAACGACAAATACACTATTGACGACTTCATCGAAGACCTCAAGAAAAAGGGGTATTTGCGCGAAGAAATTTTGCCAGACGGAAAGGGACAGATGAGTGTGACGGCCAAGACCGAACGCATTTTGCGCAAGAACGCGATGGAGCAAATTTTTGGGAATATCCGCAAGAGTGGGCGCGGGCAACACAAATCTAAAAAGAGTGGGCTAGGGGACGAAGCTACCGGCGAATACCGAGACTTTCAGTTTGGCGATGCGCTTGAGCATATTTCGATTACGGAGAGCTTGAAAAACGCGCAGATCAATCATGGCGTAGGGGAGTTCAGGCTTACCGAACAAGATTTAGTGGTGGAGGATACCCATCACCAATCTCTGATGAGTACCGTGCTCATGATAGATATTAGCCATAGCATGATCCTCTACGGCGAAGACCGCATTACGCCGGCCAAAAAAGTTGCCATGGCGCTGGCAGAGCTCATTACCACGAGTTATCCGAAAGATACGCTAGATGTAATTGTCTTTGGCAACGACGCGTGGCCAATTAGCATCAAAGACCTGCCGTATTTGAACGTCGGGCCTTACCACACCAATACGGTTGCTGGCCTAGAACTCGCTATGGATATCTTGCGCAGAAAACGCAATACCAATAAGCAAATTTTTATGATCACCGACGGTAAGCCGAGTTGTTTGCGCTTGCCCGATGGGCAGTACTACAAAAATAGCAATGGTCTAGATGATTACATCGTAGATAAATGCTACACCATGGCGGCCCAAGCGCGCAAGTTGCACATCCCAATCACGACCTTCATGATTGCCCAAGATCCGTATTTACAGCATTTTGTGGATGAATTCACGAAGTCCAACAAAGGAAAGGCGTTTTACACAGGCTTGAAAGGCCTCGGTGAAATGATTTTCCACGACTACGAAACCAACCGAAAAAAACGAATGAACTGATGATAGACACCAACATACAAACTTTAGGCGCTTTGAAAGCGGCTGGTTACCAATCCAAAAGCATTAAATCTGAACTCCGCGACAACCTCATTGCCGCACTAAAGGATGGAAAGCCAAGCTTTCCGTCGATGCACGGCTATGAGCATACCGTGATTCCGCAACTCGAGCGCGCTATTCTCTCCAAGCATAATATCAACCTGCTGGGCTTGCGCGGCCAGGGCAAAACCCGCATTGCGCGTCTCATGATCCATTTGCTTGACGAATACATCCCGGTGGTGGCAGGTAGCGAAATCAACGACGACCCGCTCTCTCCAATTAGCCGCTATGCCAAAGACCTTATTTTGGAGCAAGGAGACAACACGCCCATTACCTGGCTACACCGCTCCGAGCGCTTCTTTGAAAAACTCGCCACCCCAGACGTCACCATCGCAGACCTCATCGGTGACATCGACCCCATCAAAGCCGCCAACCTCAAGCTCAACTACGCCGACGAACGCGTCTTGCACTTCGGCATGATTCCACGTGCGCACCGATGTTTATTTGTCATTAATGAACTTCCTGACCTTCAAGCGCGCATTCAAGTAGCACTTTTTAACATTCTTGAAGAAGGAGACATCCAGATCCGCGGTTTCAAATTGCGCTTGCCACTAGACCTCCAATTCATCTTCACGGCCAATCCCGAAGACTACACCAACCGCGGCAGCATCGTGACGCCACTCAAAGACCGCATTGGTTCACAAATCTTGACGCACTACGCCGCAGATGTCAAGACCGCCAAGCAAATTACGGCGCAAGAAGCCCAAAAGTTAGAAAATCGCATTTGCGAAGTGCATGTGCCTGAGTTGGCCAAAGATATCTTAGAGCAAATCGCTTTTGAAGCGCGCAGCAGCGAATACGTTGATGCCAAAAGTGGCGTGAGCGCGCGCATGAGCATTACCGCCTACGAAAACCTCATCAGTACCGCTGAGCGCCGCGCCTTGCTCAACAACGAACAAAGTACCACCATTCGCTTCTCGGACCTCATGGGCATGATTCCATCGATTACCGGTAAAGTAGAACTGGTCTACGAAGGCGAGCAGGAAGGCTCCTCTTTTGTGGCCAACCAACTCATTAGCGAGGCAACCAAAACGCTTTTCTTGGATTATTTCCCGAAGATCGAGAAGCTCAAAAAGGCAGATCAGGTCACGCCCTACGATGCTGTAGTAGCATGGTTTACCCAAAACAACGCCCTCGAAATCGCCGACGAAACCGACGAACAAACCTATTTGCGCTCGCTCCAGGCCATTGAGCCTCTCAAATCGCTCATAGAGCTTTACCAGCCGCGCGTGGCCTCAGTAGACCTACCATTTTTAATGGAGTTTGTACTCTGGGCTTTGGTGGAGTTCAAGCGTTTGTCTAAGCAAAAAACCGCAGGCGGGATGTCTTTCAATGACTTATACGACAGTTTGTTGAAGGGGATATAGCCAAAATATATAGAAATCACTGGCTCAAAAAATATCATTATAGATGTTTCTCTAAAAGAAGTGAAGCAAAATGTGGCACCTAATTCTAAGTAGATGTTGAAGTAGGGCTGTTGTATTGTTTTTGATTTGAGGTTGACTACCTTACTTTAAAATAGTGATGTCAAGTTTGTATAATCGTAGAAATGCTAAGATTTATATTTCGTATAAATTGTAGAGCTTTACAAAAAATATAGATCAGATTGGAGCAAATAAAGCTAAATAAAGAAAATCCGAAAATAGAATTCAGATTGAATGCTGAGGACAGTAGCATATTGGTCAAAAGTGTTTATGCTACATCCCAAATTAATGCTGAAAACGAATGGAGTGATTTCATTTCTAAGGTTATAATAACCGTCGAGTTGAAATATTTAGTCTACGACGACCAACAAGGACGCGTCATTGATGAGAGAAGCATTAAGTATCCAATACATTTATTCTTTGAACCACACCAAGTTCATCCCGTTTTTCATTTAAACAAATTAATCAAAAACGAAACATTGACTTTAGGTATCCATACGGCTCAAAAGTTTTATCAGACACTGAGTTTATAAATTCAAAATTTTGACAGCCTTTTCGGAGATTTCACATTGGAATTTCACATTGAAAAAATCAATATAGACGCTTGAGCAAACCGAGCAGTTCTTGACCAAAACCATCCGCGTCATCAAGCAATAAGCCTTAGGTTTAAACAAAATCTAGACAAAGCAAAAGCCCTGTGGAAACACAGGGCTTTTGTATTGATTGTGATCACTAAGGTCGAAAAATCTAACTTTTATGCGGAATTGGAGGGGGTGATGGAATGGGTTGATTAATCTGACGATGAATTTTCGAACTTCATCTTTTCAACCAAATCTTTGAAATAATTAGCACTCCAAATGGATAGTGCTTTTTCGTCTTTGATGAATCTAATGACATCCTCTTTGATATTTGTAAAGGACACCGATTCAATTTTGTGATTTATTAATTCAAGGATCTGTTCGTTAGTGATGATTTCTGCATTCCAGTCTATGGTCTCTTGGGCTCTGAGTAAGAAATGAGCTGCATCCAACGGAATACCTTTCTTTATGTACCACTCAAGGTCATACCAA
>JBDLVT010000010.1:0-44538 GCA_039804625.1 Bacteroidota bacterium | reverse complement strand
GTTGCGCAGCAACTGGCTTTTCAATTGTTTTGATCCTCCCCTCAAGGGTTCACGAGCGATAGCGAGTAATCCGTTACAAAGGAGAGCACGCGTAGCGTATTCCGTTTCAAAGGGAAGTGATAAAAGAAGGACTCTTCACGCAGAGAAAAAAATTACGTCACGAGAATGTAGGAATTCCAACTTTTCGTTAAGATGTTACGTTATAGGTTCACATGAACTAGCTTCATATTAAATTAGAATTTGCGTAATATTGAATTAACACTTTAAAAATGAAAAAATCCAAAACGCTTTTATATTTTCTTCTCTTTTTAACATTTCCATATTTTGCCCAACAATGGGGAAATTACACACTTTATAGCGTTCAGAATTCAAGTACTACCTATTTAATTGACACTAATAACACCGTTTATCACACTTGGACACATGCAAGTTCCGACAAAACCGGATATGCAAGTTATTTAATGCCTGATAAAACACTTTGGCGGACCGTTAAAACGTCGACAACATTGAATGGAGGGGGAATCACCGGAAAAGTTCAAAAAGTTGATTGGAATGGAACAGTTCTTTGGGATTTCACCTACTCTAGCTCTACATATTGCATGCATCACGACATTTGCCCTCTGCCTAATGGAAATGTTCTCTTGATTTCCTATGATGTGCGAACTGCCGCTGAATCAGCTGCAGCAGGAAGAACCGCATCAGGATCTGTTTGGTCAGAAAAAATTATTGAGGTAAAGCCAACTGGTGCAACAACTGGAGACATCATTTGGGAATGGAAATTATGGGATCATCTTGTTCAGAATGTGGATCCGGCCAAAAGTAATTATGAATCGTCCATTTCTGAACATCCAGAATTATTGAATATCAACTTTAGTTCTACTGCCCAAGATTGGGTACATATGAATGGTATCGATTATAATCCTGTCCTAGATCAAATTGTTTTTAGCTCTCACATGTTGAACCAGTGGTTTGTCATTGATCATAGTACTTCCAGTGCCCAGGCGGCTTCCCATTCTGGTGGATTCGCAGGAAAAGGCGGCGATTTTCTATACCGTTATGGAAATCCAACATCTTACGGAATGTCTGGCAGTACCGTTTTAAATGTGACCCATGACGCTCACTGGATCCAGGAAGGTTGTCCAGATGCAGGACGCTTAGTTGGATTTAATAATGCAGGCATTTCAAATCAACAATCTGCCGTAGATCAAGTTAACGTTCCATTGAATGGATACAATTATAATTTAACTCCAGGACAAGCATTTGCTCCGTTAATTTACGACGAGCGTTTGGCTTGTAATGGTTCGACATCCAACATGGGTAATTCACAACAACTGCCAAACGGAAACGCACTTGTTTGCATGGCCCAGCAAGGACTCATATACGAAGTGGATCCGAACGGAACAACGATATGGTCGAAATCTACAACTGGTACTGTACCACAAGCCTTTAGATATAGCGATTGCTATGTAAATGGCACAAATATTCCAATTCCCACCATCGCGGAAACAAATAATCTATTGACATCAACTCCAGCTGACATATATCAATGGTATTTCAACGGACAAGCTATTCCTGGTGCTACAAGTCAATCCTACTCACCTACAGCAAATGGCATCTATTTGGTTAGAACCATGGATAATACCGCTTGTTTTAAACAGTATTCAACTAGTTACACTTACATTAATACAGCAGACGTCACAGAAATTCAAGGAATAAATTTGAGTATAAATCCGAACCCTTCAATGAATGGACACTTTGTGATACAAAGCACCCAGCTTGAGTCATATGACGTGGTTAACATGCTTGGACAACATATATTACAAAATTCAAATTTATCCGAAATCGATTTATCTAATCAACAGAACGGAATCTATTTGATTCGTATTCATTTAACAAATGGTCAAATATTGTCAAAACGCTTGATTGTTTCTAAATAAACAGACATGAAAACACTTCTTATTTTTCTCATATATTTTGGTTTCACAAGTATTTCCTTCGCGAAAAAAGTGAAATTCGCTGTGGATATGTCGCAGCAAGTTGTCAATGTATCAGGTGTGCACATAGTCGGCGATTTTCAAACACTTGCTGGATACCCTGGCGGTGATTGGATTTCTAGTTCGACGCCCATGACACAAGAGGGAACATCGACTATTTATAGCGTCATAGTTGATATTCCAGCATTTCAAAAATATGAATATAAGTTTGTCAACGGGATTCAGTTTTACGAAGCAGAATTTGTGCCGTATGAATCAAGAGTTGGATATGACTTTAACGACAATCGTTGGTTGTATGTAGACTCTTTAGCGAATGACACAACATTTGTTGGAGCCATTTTATTTGCGGACAACGCCCCTATGGGCAAGCAATTGATTCGATTCTACACCAACATGTACCAAGAATCGTTATCGTCCAATGGTGTTCATGTCATCACCAATACATCTAACTTTGATCCAACAGCTAACTGTATGTATACTTTCGGATCAGACTTATATGAGATCATTTTATACGTTGATTCTGCAAGTAACGTTCAATATGCCTTTCTCAATGGAAACACACTTGGAGATATGGAAAATATTCCAAACTTGTGTAATGTACAAGGGTATCGATCCATCGATGCGGTAATGGATACTTTACTTACCAAAGTTTGCTTTGCTAGTTGTGAATTTTGTTCAGGGGTTGGCATCAAAGAAACAAGGATTGAACAACTTGACCTTTCTCCAAATCCAGCGACAAATTTCTTTAGCATATCATCTAATGCACCAATGATGCAAGTATCCATTATTGATGTCAATGGACGAGAAATCATCATTCCAACTGAAGGAAAAGATGAACTTACAATTCCATGTTCAAATTGGACTAGTGGTATTTATTGGATTCACGTAATCTTGGAAACTGGAAACTTGATGAGCGAAAAAATCATCGTTCAATAAGAAACCCTAATGAAACAATTCATCTCCATCATATTCATTTTTATCGGGGTATCTAAAGCTCAAGCGCAGAGTGATTTTTACGATAATAGTCAAATTCAAGCAATTCACATTTACTTCAGCCAATCCAATTGGGATTATCAATTGGACACGGCAAAAGCTGGTGCTGAATCTTTTATTCTTGCCGACTCTGTAGTTATTAATGGAGTTAAATTTCTTTCCGTAGGCGTGAAGTATAAAGGGAATAGTTCCTACAATGCTAGTGAAGTAAAAAATCCGTTGCACATCAGTCTAAATGAAACTTTTTCTCAAAACTACCAAGGGTACCAAGATATAAAATTGAGTAATGGATATGGGGATCCCTCCGCTATACGAGAGGTATTGGCCTATGATATTTTGAAAGATTACATGGTTTGTCCAAAAGCAAATTTTGCCAATGTATTCATCAACGACAACCTAATTGGATTGTATACGAATGTTGAAAGTATTTCAAAAAACTTTCTTCAAAAACACTTTTATTCGAATAATCAACCTTTCTTCAAATGTAATCCAGTTGGTACGGTGAGCCCAACGACGAAAAGCAACTTGCGTTATATATCCGCTGATAGTACACAGTACTTTAATTATTATCAACTACTGTCTAATTATGGCTGGAGTGATTTAATTGCCTTATGCAGTGCCGTAACAAACAATACGGCTGCATTAGAAAATTTAATCGATGTGGATCGCTCCTTATGGATTTTAGCATTTAATAATGTATTTATTAACCTCGATAGTTATTCGGGTGTATTTGCCCAAAACTATTATTTGTACCAAGACAATAATGGCTACTTCAATCCAATAATGTGGGACCTCAATATGAGTTTTGGCTCCTTTCCTTTTCTTGGAAGTGGGAACACAAGTATGGGAAGTTTAACAAATTTAAACATGGAACAATTACCGGTTTCCATACATAGTGCCGATCCCTATTGGCCTTTGATTAAATCCTTATATGCCAATCCACTTTTTAAAAAAATGTATTTTGGACATATCAAAACGTTGATGGATGAAAAATTAACTAACGGGGCTTACCTACAGCGGGCTCAATTTTTCCAAAACTTAATTCATTCTTCTGTACTTGCTGACACAAACGATCAATTTTCCGATGCACAATTCAACACTTCTTTGACCACTGCTATTCCATTCAGTTCTTATACAGTTCCTGGTATTCAAAATTTAATGACTAACCGTTTAGCATTTTTATCTGGAACAAGCGAAATCAATCAAACACAGGCACAAATATCCGCGATTACTACAAGTCCAACGAGTCCAGCCATTGGTCAAACCGTTACTATTTCGGCACATGTAAGCAATGCTTCTGCTGTATACTTCGGTTATCGCACAAATGTTTTTGAACACTTCACACGAATGGAGATGTTCGATGACGGTCAACACAACGACGGTTCAGCTGGTGATCAAGAGTATGGATTTCAATTTGTGATGAATCATGCATTAATACAATATTACATTTATGCTGAAAATGCATTAATTGGCAAATTTTCCCCAGAAAGAGCTGAATACGAATATTATACGCTCTATGCAAACATGAGCTTACCTCAAGAAAATGAGCTTGTTTTTAATGAAATTTTAGCTAACAACGTTAGTGGGGTTGTGAATGAAAATGGGCTCCGGAAAGATTGGTTGGAAGTATATAACAATAGCTCAACTACGAAAAACCTATTTGGACTTTTCTTGAGTGATGACAAAGACGAACTAAATAAATATGCGTTCCCCATCAATGGATCTATCAATGGCCAAAGTACAAATGTCGTTTGGATGGATAACGCCTTAAATTCTGTGAACTTTTTGCATGCCAACTTTAGCCTTTCAAATAGCGGAGAAACGGTATATTTAACGAATTCTCAAGGGCTCATTTTAGATAGCATTACCTATCCAACACTCCTCGAAGATGTTTCCTATGGAAGATGTCCAGACGGAACCGGACCCTGGGGTTTATTGGCCAACCCTAGTTTTAATGCACAAAATTGCAATGTTGGACTTCCAGAGATAGGGGTTGAACATTATAGTATTTCACCGAATCCATTTGCAAATTATTTAATTATTTCAAGTCAAGAAATCATGCATGGGGAAATCCAGATTTTGAACTTAAATGCACAAGTTGTACTCAGAGCAAGTTGCACATCCAATATAACAGAAATTGCAACAGATCAATTGCATCAAGGAATGTACTTACTGCAATTTAACGGACAAACAATCGGTAAAATATTAAAAATTTAATGCTGCCCAACCGATGAGCTGCAAAGAAAAATGCAACCACTCAAGAGTTCACGCGTAGCGTAATCGTTTTCTAGAACTGTTTCAATAAAGGCAGGTATTCAACCGACTTCATAAAAGGAAATAATGGCAAAGTAGCCATCAATTCTTGTGCTTTGTTTTCGTCAATATCCTTGAAAACCAACACCGCCCCATTTCGAGTTGGACGTAAAAACAAATGCTCCAAAATACCTTCTTCTCTCCATTGCGCGACTACTTCTTGTTCGTGCTGAATAATTTCTTGAAAATGACTAGGTAACTGATCGGTATTGATGGTGAAAATTGCTAAAATATTTTGGTTCATGTTTTTGCTTTTTTTACGATTTATAAAACTAGGGTAAATAATCATAACCCGTCGAATTTACTTACATTTATCAAGATAGGATTCGTGGCAATTGTGCTGATTTCGATGGGGTATCTATCCTTTGACTACCTGCAAAACCCCAAAGAATTTGCTGCTTTTACCTTGATTTTATTACTAGTATTGGTCTCAACCAACAAGCTGTTTAATCCGAAACCTTCGAGGTAGTATCAATACCCTACACCGCCTCCGTATTTCCCTTCCCACCCAAAAACGGCTTTCCTTTCAAGGCCTGAACCAAGGTGGAGAGCGCCAAAAGTCCATATAGAAGCACTACGACAATAGTCAATTTGGTATTCTTTAAAACATAAAATGAAAGCACGGGCAGAACTTGCAAGGCGTGCATGCCGATGAAGTGCGAGACGCGCAGATCGCCAACGGTTTTGCTCCAGCCCATGATGAATAAGTTGGAGTTGTCGTTGAGGGCGCCGACGCTGTGGTTGAGGGTGGATCCCATAGCAAAGCCTTCAAAAGAGAAGATGACGAAGATGATGATCGACAAGCGGATGGCCCACAAATAATAAGTTGGTAGCTCGGGAAAGGAATTGCTAAAGAAGTGATAGCCGACATAGGCGGTGTAGAGCGTTGCAGCCGATGCAGCGAGGGCCATCATGGAATAAAGTGCGGCGTAAACTGGGGTGCTCATGTTGTAATGTGAAAGCTGCCCCCTGCCCGCTTGAAGCGCAATATAAGCGATTTCAAAACCGAGCAACAAGATAATAGACCAATTGAATAAATTGACGTTGAAATTGGGCAGGTAATAGCAATACCATCCCATGGCCCATGCGAAAGTCAGGGTAGAAAAAGCAAATTTGAAGGGCTTGTACCAGGCACTTACGCCGTAAACTTGTGTCGAGGAAGTTTTGGCTAAAATCAAAAAGAGAATGGAAAGTACGAGGCAGGCCAGACCGAAATAAAACATGGTTTCATTGCGGTATTTGAGTTGTTGGAGGAAGTGGATCATTTGAAATATCTTTTGTTTAATTCATGACACAACCACGCCGAGCCGCTGCCGATGAGCGCGCCTACGAGTACGTCACTCGGGTAATGGACACCTAAATGCATGCGCGAATAACCCGCCGCACTTGCCCAAATAAAACTAGGTGCTATGACATACCATTTGGGGAAAGCCAAGCTCAATGAGGTGGCCGTGGCAAATGCCTCAGAAGTATGTCCGGATGGAAAGGAGGGGCTGCCGGCACTGGTCAGTTTTTGAATATCTGGGTAAGTCTCGAATGGTCGGTCTCTTTTGATACTGTATTTCAATGTGGTTGTAAGAACAGTGGAAGTCAGCAAAGTGGCGCCGATATAATATCCTTTGTTTTGAAGCGATTTGTCTTTTTGAATGAACCCGAATGACGTTATGAGTAACGGTGTGGCAAGCCCAATTGGTGACACAGAATTGGTGACCAACTTAAAAGTTGGATCGAGCGCCGTATTGCGCTCAAGATTGATTTTTCTGAGTAAATCAATGTCGAGGTTTTGGGCCACTATATTTGAACCCAGTTGCAACAAAAAAAAGAAAATGATCAAACGAAGCATGGCAACTTATTTATCCAAATTTCTAATATCCTTCACATAAATGATATCGCTCTGATAGCCTTCCGAACAGACGCGAATCATGGCATTGGCAACTTGGCGCATGGTGCTGATGACATTCGGGAAAAATAATTTGAAAAGCGGAGACATCCAACCTAGATAGTTGTAGTATTTCAAGACATGTTGTTGACCAACTGCCGGAATCATCATGCCAATTCTGAAGCCGAATGCTTGTTTGAAAGGCAATTTGAGTAAGTCGTTTTCTACTTTCCCTTTGATGCGGGCCCAATGCAAACGGCCTTTTTCGCTGCGGTCTGTACCTCCGCCGCTCACATATACGAACGAAAGCTGAGGCTGATTGCCAATTGCGTTGGCAAAGGCCATGGTGGTGTCGTAGGTGAGTTTTTCGTAAAGTGGTTTTTCCATCCCGACCGAACTCACGCCTGCACAAAAAAAGCATGCGTCATAACCCGCTAGTTTAGGGTCGTTTGATGGAAGATTGAGAAATTCAGCAACGATATACTCCTTTAATTTTGGGTGTGACTTTCCGCTTGGTTTTCGACTCACACTTAAAATTTCTGAAATACGAGGATCGTTCAGACACTCGATTAAAATGCCTTCGCCAATCATGCCGGTGGCTCCTGTTAAAATGATTTTCATTTATTGCGATTAAAAGGTTGTTTTCAAGCCCATATCAAGGCCCATTTTCTCAAAAGCGACATCATTTGGTTCCCAAAGTTCAATTTTATTTCCCTCCAAATCCATAATATGCAGAAACTTGCCGTACGCATAAACTTCAATAGAATCTAAAATTTGAACCCCATTCTTTTTAAATTCTGCGACAAGATAGTCCATATTTGCAACCCGATAATTGATCATGTATTCTTTGGTAGACGGACCAAAATAAGTTGTCGTTTCCTTAAAAGGGCTCCACTGTAAAAATCCTTTTTGGGTGCTGTCTCCACCTTTGTAAAATTCAAAAACAGCACCGTATTGATTTGTGTTCAATCCCAGATTTTTCTCATACCAATCTCTGAGCGCTTTAGGGTCTTTGCACTTAAAGAAGATGCCACCGATACCGGTGACTTTTTTTGTTTTTTCGGGTTGGTCCGCGCGATGAATCATTTCATTTATGGTGAAACCAAAAGTGGAGGAGAGCAAGATGAGCAGCAGTGTTTTCTTCATATTTGAATTAAATGATTTTACTGAAAAGTTGGATTGGGAAACAAACTATACATATTATCGGTATCTACCTCATCGCCAAATTGATAACGGTGTTTGAGTGTGGCTTCTTTTTGGAAACCGAACTTTTCCATCAGGCGATTAGAGGGAATATTGTCTGTAGCCACAAAGGCTTCGATGCGATACAAGTCCATTTCATTTTTACCGTAGGTAAGTATGGATTCTAACGCTTCTGACATGTAGCCTTTGCGTTTGAATTCGTCCTGCTTTAAACTGTAAAAAAGCTCGGCGCGGTGGTGCTGTTTGGCCCAAGAATGGTAGCCAGCCCAACCCAAAACTTCCTGTGTTTCTTTCGAGACTAATTGGAAAAATTGAATGGTTAGGTTATAAGTGGAAAACCCGCCATTGAAGCGGCTGCACTCGAGTTCGTATTCTTCATCATTTTGGTGCCCAAAAATGCGCATAATTTCTTCTTTTTCATTGGTAGAAAAAATTGCATCATAGGTTGCTTGATCGAATAAAACGAGGTGCAGTCTGGGCGTTTCTAACATTGGTTGAAAAGTCTTCACCAAACGAAGGTACTCATTCACATCGAACTGAAAAAAATCGGGCAGAATTACTACCTTTGTTTTTATGCGCAATCTCATCGCTTTTTTGCAACGTTTCCGGATCTTCTTGGTCTTTGCTTTGCTGCAAATTTTGGCGCTCAGTTGGTACGTCACTTACTTGAGTTTTCCGCGCAATCAATTCCTAACTACCAACAACAATATTGCGATTCAAATCCTCGAATGGGAACACGACCTCACCAAGCATTTCAACCTGAGTAAAAACAATACTCAACTGCAATGGGAAAACATTTATTGGCGCAAACGTCAGCCCCAATTTATGTATCAATTGTCTCGCTCTAAAGTCAAAATAAACGACACCATCTTTGAGCAACAATACACCTACATTCCCGCAGAAGTCATCAATTCTAGTGTAGACCGCCGCAATAACTATTTTACACTCAACGTTGGTAGCGCTCAAGGCATTAAGCGTGGTATGGGTGTTTTTTGTCATGAAGGTGTAGTAGGTGTGATCCACTATGCCAGCAAACACTACAGCTTGGTCAAAACCGTCCTGACAAAAAACATCAATATCGACGTCAATATCCACACTAGAAAATCTGACTTGCCGGGCTTTATCAAATGGGACGGCCAAAATGCGCGCTACGGCACTATCACTGGTATCAACAACGATTTGCGGATCAAAAAATGGGCGAAAGTAGAAACGCGCGGTGGCTCTGGTATCTTCCCGAAAGGCATACCGGTCGGAAAAGTGTGCCATACCGAACCGATTGAAGGGCAAGCACTCTGGAAAGTAGATATCCTTTTTGCTGCAGATTACCGCAACTTGCAGCGCGTGTATGTCATTAAAAACCTGCATTTAGCCGAGCAAACAGCACTCGAAGCCCGAATTCCTAGAGACGACGAATGACATGAATATCGTTTACAAACATATCATCCGCTTTGTGGTCTTCGCTTTTTTGCAGGCATTGGTCTTCAATCAGCTCAACATTGGTTTTGGCATACACCTCATGATACAACCATTGTATATCATGTTGCTGCCTTTTGAACTGACAGTCATTCCATTAATGGGCATCGCCTTTTTAATGGGGCTCTTGATCGATATTTTTTCCAATACGTATGGCCTTAATACTTCAGCATTGGTCTTGATGGCCTATCTGCGCCCAATTGTCTTTAAAATTTACGGGCCCCGCGAAGGCTATGACCCACTCAAAGAACCAACCTCTAATGACATGGGCAGCAATTGGTTCGCGCTTGTTTATGGCTTGCTACTTGGGCTGCATACCTTTTGGTTCTTTTTACTCGAAATTTTTGAATTGGGCCGTTTCGGTTTTATCTTGCAAAAGACCTTATTCAGCGGTGTGCTTTCATTCTTGTTGGCGCTGCTCATCCAGAGTTTCATTTTGAATAGCAAACAGAAAAAATGAACCTAGACGCGCGCCGAAATGTCATCATCAGTTTTTTTATCTTGGTAATTGGCATTTACCTGTTCAAGTTGTTCTATATGCAAGTCATAGACGACACCTGGACACTCCGCGCCCAAGAAATTGCCGAAAAACGCAAAGAAATCTTTCCACCCCGAGGCGTCATCTTTGACCGCAACGGCAAAAAAATCGTAACCAACCAAACCTACTACAACCTCATGATGGTAGAAGACAGCATCGTGAATCTCGATACCGCTGCTTTTGCCAAACTCATCGGCTGGACGCGCCAAGAAGTTCGGAATCGCTTCAAAGAAATTGTGGCCGGAGAAGGTTCTTACTACAACAAAATCTCGCGCAAGCGCACACCCAACTATCAAAAAATTAGGGCCTATCCTTTCTTGAAAGAACTTACCCTTGAAGAAATGTCCAAGATTGCGCCGCATTTGGCCAATTTCAAAGGATTTTACGAAGAAGCCACAAGTGCGCGCAATTACCCATACAAAAGTGCAGCGAACATCTTAGGGTACCTTTCAGAGGTTTATCGCGAAGAAATTGATGAAGACCGCTTTTATAAACCGGGAAACAATATTGGCCGTGCTGGAATTGAACGCTTTTACGAAAAAGAATTGCGCGGCATCAAAGGCATCAAATACATCGTCACCTCCGCACTCAACAACGCCATTGAATCCTATGCCGACGGCAAATACGATACCACAGCGCGCCAAGCTGAGCCCTTGAAAATGGGAATGGATGTAGTGTTGCAAACCTATGGCGAAGAGCTCATGCTCAAGAAAAAAGGCTGTATTGTGGCCATTGAGCCATCTTCAGGCGAAATCCTGAGCATGGTGTCGGCACCATCATACGACCCTAACTTATTAGTTGGCAAGCGTAATATTAGCGCCAATTATCCCAAACTGGCACGCGACCCGAATCTGCCTTTGTTCCCACGGCCTTTGCAAGCAGAATATCCGCCGGGTTCGATCTTTAAGTTGGTCCAGAGTTTAATTGGTATGCAAGAAGGTGTCATCAATGCCAATACGGGCTTTCCTTGCGACAAAAGCCTTGTTGGTTGCCACAACCATCCATCGGCACGCAACATCGCCGAAGCGATTCAATATTCCTGTAACCCTTACTACTACATGGCAGTTCGCCGCATTATTCAACAAGGTGTCAAGAAAAACATTTACTCCGATGCCGAATACGGGCTCAATAAATGGTACAAATACATCCGCAGTTTTGGTTTGGGTGAAAATTTCGATACCGATGTGAGCGGGCAAAGACCTGGCCTCATTCCAAATCCAGCTTTCTACGACAAATGGTACGGGCACCATACATGGGCCTTCTCTACCATACGTTCCATTTCTATTGGCCAGGGTGAAGTAAAGCTCACGCCGCTGCAAATGGCGAATATCGTGGCGATCATCGCCAATAAAGGATGGTACTATACCCCGCATTTTGTGCGCGCTATTGGCCGCCATGGCTCCTTGCCTCAGTTTCGTAAAAAACGCTGGACCATGATCAATTACCGCCATTTTGACGCCGTAATGGAAGGCATGCGCAGGGTTGTCAATGAGCCCGGTGGTACCGGAAAAATGGCGCGCCTCGACGACATCATGGTCTGTGGAAAAACCGGCACCGTACAGAACCCCCACGGCGAAGACCACTCCGTCTTCTTTGCTTTTGCACCCATGAAAAAACCTAAGATCGCCATTGCAGTCTTTGTGGAAAATGCAGGTTGGGGCGGTACATGGGCGGCACCCATTGCCTCCTTAATGATCGAAAAATACCTCAAAGGCAAAGTTTCAGATTTAGAGAAAGAAAAGCGCATTTTAGAGGCGTCCATTGCTTATCAATCTTCAAATTAATGCGCAAACAAGAAAGCCTCACCGAACACCTCGACTGGCCGCTTTTTGGCGCCTTGCTCACCATGCTTTTGATGGGTTTGGCTACGGTTTATTCTGTTGCCTACAACGAAGATGCGCCCTCGCTCTTCAATTTCTCAGAGAAATATGGCCGCCAATTATTTTGGATTGTCTTTTCTTTATTTTTAGGCTTACTCGTCTTTCTCATTGACTCTGACATTTACCGTAGGTTTGCCATTCCTATTTATTTATCGACACTCGTGCTCCTCGTGGTGGTGCTCTTCATGCCTGCAGTGCATGGCGCCCACGCCTGGATTGGTGTGGGCTCTTTTGGGGTGCAGCCCGCAGAATTTGCCAAAATATCAACCTCCTTACTACTTGCCAAGTACATCAGTGGACTCACCGTAAAGCAACAAACCACCAGTACAGTCTTAACTGCCAGTAGCATTTTGCTCATCCCAATGGTCTTGATTTTATTGCAGCCCGATGCCGGAACGTTCGTGGTGTTCACCTCTTTTCTCTTCGTGATGTACCGAGAAGGCCTGACCTTTGATCCTATTTTGCTTCAGTTTGTCAATGCCATTCCGGGTGTGCGTTACAAAGAAACATGGGTAGGTTCTCACTTTATTCCAATTTTATTTGGCTTGGTATTTTTGAGTATTGTAACGCTTCTACTCGATAGCGTTCACTTTACTTTAGCGCTGTTTGGGCTAGAACTCGAACTCAGCGGATCGTCGAGCGTCATCTTCGGACTTTTGCTCATTTACGGTGTTTCGTGGCTCCTGATGCAACGCTTCAGTACGCGCCGAGAACGCTCCCGCATGATGGTCGTCTTGACACTTGGTCTGCTCATCAGTAGCGTGCTCAGTTTGACAGTGGATAAAGGTTTTGACAAACTTAGACCGCACCAAAAAGACCGCATCGAGCTCTTTTTAGGCCTGCGCGAAGACCCCAACGGCGACGACTACAACCGCAACCGCGCAATGGCAGCTGTAGGATCGGGCGGTTTTTTAGGTAAGGGCTACCGCGAAGCATCCGTTTCTAGTGTGCGATCTAACCACGTTCCAGAGAGTGAAACCGATTTCATCTTTTGTCCTTTTGCCGAAGAATGGGGGTTTTTAGGGGTTGTGGTCTTGTTTATTTTGTACTTTTTTGTGTTGTTTCGCATCATCATTATTGCAGAACGTCAGCGGGCCGCCTTCAACCGAATCTACGCCTATTGTGTGGCCATGATCCTTTTTTATCACTTTGCCATTAATATTGGTATGAACATCGGTTTTGCGCCAGTTATCGGAATTCCCTTGCCGTTTTTTAGTTATGGCGGGTCTTCGATGATGTCGTTTAGCGTGATGCTCTTCATCTTATTGAAACTCGATGCCCAGCGCAAAGATGTCTTACGTTAATTAGTTGTAAATTAAAACATATGAAAAGAAACGCACCTGTTTTGAATGAGCAAGAACAAAAGAAAATGACCAAGTTGTTTTGGATTGTTGCCTTGCTGCCTTTCTTTTTGGTAGCTAGTATCCTCTTGTTGCAGTCCGAAGATGACCTCCCACCCGTCTCGATGCTAGACAACCCGCCAGAATTGCAAGCATCTTTGATACTCGCCAAAAAAAGCGTTAAAGAAGATACCGTTATTGGTCGTTTTTGGCAAGTGAATCGCACGAGTGTTAAATACCGCGAAATTTCTCCTTACGTTACCGACGCACTTATCTCCACAGAAGATGAGCGCTTTGTTCAGCACTCAGGCGTAGATTTTCGTGCTTTGGCTCGCTCATTTACCTCTCTAGGCCGTTCCGGAGGCGCCTCAACTATTCCGCAGCAGTTGGCTAAATTGCTTTTTACGCTGCAACAGCGCCAACGCGAAGAAATTGCTCGCGCAAGTGGCACCCGTCTAGAATTGCCTTACGTGGGTGGCTTGCTCGGCAAATTCCGACGCGTGAGTGAAAAAGCCAGAGAAAACATCATTGCTAAACGCCTAGAGGAACGCTTCACCAAAGAAGAAATCATCACCATGTACCTCAATCAGTTCGATTTCTTGTACAATGCAGTTGGCATTGAAAACGCTGCGCGTGTTTATTTCAATAAAAGACCAAAAGACCTCTCAAAATCAGAGGCTGCTACATTAATTGGGCTTTGTAAAAACCCAACTATTTTCAATCCATACAGTTATCAAATCCGAAATTATCGAGCTAAAATTGCCGATAACAAAGGCGTAGCGCTCAGCGCAGTGACTAAGGAAGAAATTTTAGCTGCACGCGCCAAAGATTCTACCATTGCACACTCTAGACGCAATCAAGTCTTGTTTCAATGGCTCAAGAACAGTGAAAAAGGCAATGAAGCGTTGCGCTCCAAAATTACCCGGGAAGAATACAACAAGCTCATTAAAACCCCTATTGTGATCCGCTACCGCTCCCTCGATCACAAAGAAGGAATGGCGCCTTATTTCAGAAAAGAATTGCGTACAGAGGTGCAGTCTATCCTTTTGTCCAAAAAAGCCGACGGCACGTTCAAGTATTTACGCGAAGATGGTAATCCATACGATATCGACGCCGACGGACTCAAAATTTACACCACCCTTAACCCAACCATGCAGCGCTACGCGGAGCAGGCCGTCGAAAGACACATCAACGAAGAGCTTCAGCCGCAATTTGACCTCAACAACAAAGGCTTAAAGAACTATCCGTTCTCCAACAGTATCAAGCCAGAAATTGTGGAACAAATCATGACCTCCGCACGTCATAACTCAGACCGCTACAAGAAATTAGTTGCTTTGGGCTTGGCTGAAGCAGAAATCAATAGAAACTTTAATGAACCCGTAGAAATGACCGTCTTCAGCCTCAAAGGCGAAAAAGACACCGTCATGAGCCCCAACGATTCTATCCGCTACTACAAAGCCTTTTTGCATGCAGGTATGGTTTCCGTTGACCCACGAACAGGGTTTGTGAAAGCTTGGGTAGGCGGCATCAACTTCAAGCACTTTGGTTATGACCACGTGCGACAAGGAAAGCGTCAGGTGGGTTCTACCATTAAGCCATTTGTATACGCTGCAGCGCTTTCCATGAAAGTGGTGAATCCTTGCACGGGCTTTTCAGCCGACGAATACTGTCTAGACCTCGTAGACCACAATACCAATAAAGTGGTGGGCCAATATTGCCCAGCAGGGCCAGCGGCACCTACTGTTCGAGACGGACTGGCGCAGTCATCGAACAAAGTAACAGTAGCCGTTATGGGCCGCATGGGGGCTTTCAATCCGGTCCAAAAAACCGGCGGGCCGTATCAGATCGAGAAGCTCCTCAAGAAAATGGAAATTGAACTGAATCCCAATGATGTTGTTCCGTCCATGTGTTTAGGCAGTATGGACCTCTCACTTTTGCAGATGGTAGCTGCACAATGTGTGTTTCCAAACAATGGTATTTACATTCGTCCTACTTTTATTGAGCGCATCACCGACCGCAATGGCAAAGTGATTTACAGCGCTACCGAACACCGCGAGCAAGCGCTCAATTCAACAGTTGCTTACGAAATGTTGCAAATGATGAAAGGTGTTGTCAATTTTGGAACGGCCGGCAGTCTTCGTGGTGGCCGCAGTTGGGGTGGTATTTCTGCACCAACAGCAGGAAAAACAGGTACCACTCAAAACAACTCTGACGGTTGGTTTGTGGGCATCACGCCAGAATTGGTGACAGGTGTTTGGGTGGGCGCCGAAGACCGCGCTGTGCGCTTCAAAAGCATGACCTGGGGGCAAGGAGGCCGCATGGCACTTCCAATTTACGGCTACTATATGCAAAAAGTCTACAAAGACCCTGGCATCGCGCTTTCTACCCGAGATTTTGAACAACCCGCAGATTATGACCCCTCAGTCTATGACTGCACAGCAGCTCCTCAACCCGAAACCGTAGATGAATCTGAGGTTCCATTTGAATTCTAAAAGATGAATAAAGTAGTAAAAGACCCAGCGCAAGCGCTAGAAGGCATCAAAGATGGCATGACACTTATGGTTGGTGGCTTTGGTTTGTGCGGCATTCCCGAAAATTCCATCGCTCAACTCGTCAAAATGGGTGTCAAAAACCTGACCTGCATTTCTAATAACGCAGGGGTCGACGACTTTGGTTTAGGGCTCTTGTTGCAAGCCAAGCAAGTTAAAAAAATGATCAGCTCTTATGTCGGAGAGAACGACGAATTTGAGCGCCAAATGCTCAGCGGCGAGCTCGAGGTAGACCTCATTCCACAGGGTTCTTTGGCCGAACGCTGCCGTGCAGGTGGTGCAGGAATTCCTGCCTTTTTTACACCTGCTGGCTACGGAACAGAAGTCGCTGAAGGCAAAGAGGTGCGCATATTCAATGGCAAGCCGCATATTTTAGAAAGCGCCCTCACCGCAGATTACGCTATTGTCAAAGCTTGGAAAGGCGACACCGAAGGCAACCTCATCTACAAAGCTACTGCGCGCAACTTCAACCCCATGATGGCGATGGCCGGTAAAATTACTATTGCCGAAGTAGAAGAATTGGTGCCAGCCGGTACCCTCGACCCCAACCAAATTCATACCCCTGGCATCTTTGTACAACGCATTTTCCAGGGCGAAAAATTCGAAAAACGCATCGAACAACGCACCGTTCGTCCAAAAAATTAAACTATGGCTCTCGATAAAAATGGCATCGCCAAGCGCATTGCCCAAGAACTTCAAGACGGTTGGTATGTCAATCTCGGTATCGGTATTCCTACGCTCGTCGCCAACTTTATTCCGGAAGGAATCGATGTCGAGTTTCAATCAGAAAACGGCATTTTAGGCATGGGGCCCTTCCCATTTGAAGGCGAAGAAGACCCCGACCTCATCAATGCGGGCAAGCAAACCATTACCACCCGCAATGGCGCATCCTTTTTTGATTCCGCTATGTCTTTTGCCATGATTCGCGGGCAACACGTCCAGCTCACCGTACTCGGCGCCATGGAAGTTTCACAAAATGGCGATATCGCCAACTGGAAAATCCCGGGCAAAATGGTCAAAGGAATGGGCGGCGCCATGGACCTCGTAGCCTCGGCAGAGAATATCATTGTAGCCATGATGCATAGCAACAAAGCAGGCGAATCAAAAATCTTAAAAGCCTGTACTTTACCGCTAACCGGTGTAGGCTGCGTCAAAAAAGTAGTCACGGAATTGGCTGTATTGGAAATCAAAGACGGCAAATTTTACTTGCTCGAGCGTGCACCGGGTGTGAGTGTCGAAGAAATCATTTCCAAAACGGAAGGCGACTTAGTCGTGCCCGACATTGTTCCCGAAATGCAACTCTAATTGCAAGCGCTGCCAAAAGCATATCAGGTTGCCATAGAAGCTGCAATTGCGGCCTCCAAAGCCATTATGGAGATCTACCAACAAGATTTCTCCTTCCTAGACAAAACCGATGGCTCGCCGGTCACCAAAGCAGACCTCGCAGCATCCAACATTATTGAACAATACCTTTCTCCTCTAGGCATTCCGATTACCGGTGAAGAAAGCGAAAAAGCGCCTTATGAGGTCAGGCAAACCTGGACGCAGTCTTGGTGTATTGATCCGCTCGACGGCACCAAAGAATTCATCAAGCGCAACGACGAATTTGCGGTCAATATAGCACTCATTGAAAAGGGTAAAGCGATTTTCGGACTCATTGCCTCGCCAGTCCAGGAAGAAATACTGATTGGTTCAAAAGAGTTCGGGGCGTTTATTTTCAAATTTACAGATGCCAAATATGCCGAAAACTGGGAAAAACTAGCCTTTCCTCATCAAGTGAATCAACCGCTGGTCATGGCCTGTTCGCGCAGCCACCACAGCGGCCCCGTTTTGCAAATCATCAATGCACTCAAAGCCGAAGGCCACGAGCTCGCTTACATCAAAAAAGGATCGGCACTCAAATTCTTTGACTTAGCATCCGGAAAAGCAGATATTTATCCGCGTTTTGCCCCTACTATGGAATGGGACATCGCTGCAGGGCAAGCCATTCTTGAAGCCTTAGGTGGTGAAGTAGTGCATGCCGAAACAGGTGAGCCCTTATGTTACAACAAAGCAAATTTGGTCAATCCGTATTTTGTGGCGCGAACAAAAGCGCTGCGTGAACTCTAGTTTAGCGCTTCGCTAGACAATCTATCTCAACAATTGGGCCTACCATACAAATACTAGCCAATCCAACTTCATGGTATTTGACCCAAACTTTCATGCCATCGGTAGGTGTGAAGTTGAAGCTATTGAGGTTGACCGGCTCTAGTACCTCGCCACTTTGTAGTTTGATGACCAAACCACAACCGTCTAAACCAGTATAATCTTCAATAGTTGCTGCCTGCGCATTTTCACAAGAAGTGCGGTTGCAGGAAGCAAACAGCAGAAAAAAGAAAATGAATGTAGAAAGTGTTTTCATTGAAATTGAAAATTTCTAGTTCTAAAATACAACTAATACTACAGTTGAAACACGATTTATCAACTCATCACATGAAGAAAAGGAACTTCTATGCTTTTTTTACAAACTCAGACTTAAGTCCCATAGCACCGAAACCGTCGATTTTACAATCGATGTTGTGGTCTCCGTCGGTGAGGCGAATGTTTTTGACTTTCGTGCCGGCTTTAATGACTGGTTTCGGAGCGCCTTTTACAGGTAAATCTTTGACAACAACCACTGAATCGCCAGTTTGAAGACGCGCGCCATTGGCATCCAAAACAACAAGTTCATCCGCGGAAGCGACATCGGCTAAATTCCATTCGAACGAACATTCTGGGCAAGTGTACTGACCTTCTCCGCTCTCGTAGCCGTAGGGTGATTCACACGAGGGGCATTTTTGTAATTCTTCTGACATGTATTGAATTTTAGTTAAAGTTAATACTTCTGTGCAGAAGCGCAGGGTTTAGTCCTGGATTTTAAAGGTATAGGAGGAGTTGTCTAGTAGCATTTTCTTGCCAAAAATTCGAATGCCAGATGCGATCGAAACTGCGCCACCACCTAACAATGCTAATGACCTTGTGTAGGGAACATCAAAACCTATCTGATTCACAATGTAATGCAACAATAAATCTAATGAACCAGCGGTAACGAAGCAATACCCTACTACAATTAAGCCAACACCAGCCACCCGTTTAGCCTTATTTTGGTTTGTTGAATACTCGATGGCTTTGATATTTTCTAAAGTGAAATAAGCATCTTTAACTAGGATACTCGACTTGTTGAGAAACTGCATTTCGCCTTTTAACACGCTACTTTTCAAATAAAATTTCACTTTATCGTATTCCTTTATCACAATAGTATCGCCGGTTGTCTTGTTGATAACCTGTAAAGTCTTTTGCGCAAAACTCAGTGTGGAAACGGACAATAAAATGAGGAGTAAAAATAGCTTTGTTTTCACAATTGTTACTGGCTTCATGTTGTTATAATGGGTTTATTTAATTACCTGAAAATTGTAAATTGAGGCACTGTATCTTTTCTTGCTACTTAAGCGAATAATACCTGTCAAAAGCGCTACACCACCGCCGCTCATGGCTATTATACTCCCGGTGTAAGATTCTTGTTGGTAAGGTGAACCATTGAAGATACCTACTATTGTGGAATAAGTATTTGAAACGGCAGTCAAGGAGAACTTAATTGCGCCGCCAACCAATAGCACAGAGCCTGATACGATTAAAGCAATGCTGCTACCTCCTTGTGCTTTAGGTCGATAATAAAGGTCTTGAATGTCTGAAACTCTGAAAGGAACTTGATCGACCTGAATAATTGAATCATTGACAATATACAAGCGTCCAACTAATGTTTTATGATACCGCGTATAGATCTTTACCTTTTGTAACTCGGCAATTTGAACGGTTTCATTTGTGGATTGATTGATCACACGAATGGAATTAATTTGCGCAAAACTAGCGCTACAAATCCATAAAAACAGAAAGATAAAGATGTATTTCATTTGGATCAATTTAATTTCTCTGTAACGAAGCTAAATCAATAACATCAAATAAACCAATGGATTATCGCAAATAAGATAGGTATAATTGCATTTTTCGCAAGTCGCTTTGCGTATGCTACTTCTTTTTGTAGAGCCGCTCGTAAGTAGCAATCCACTCTTGGGCGGTCATTTTTTGCACGAGTTGCCCCATGAGCTCAAAGGGGATTTGATCCCATTTTTTAAAGCGGATACAGCTTTTGCCGATGTCCAGCTTTTGGGTACAATGTTTTGGATATTCGGCCAAGAACCAATCCATCAAAGATGGATCGGCGTAGAGACCCATATGATAGAAATTGATGGAATTTTTCTGCGAAGCCATACTTGCGAACGGCAGCGGTTCGGCAGGTTTGCAATGATAACCGGCAGGGTAAAGGCTGTGTGGAATGACGTACCCTAGCATTCCATAACTCAGGCCCACTTCAAAACCTTTCGGAAGATTTGAAACGATGGTGTGATGGAGTTTCAAGAAAGCAGCTTTTCTCTCCTCAGGAACGTTGTCCAAAATTTCTTGAACATTAGACATTCACCCCAAATAAAGATCCGACACCTGCGGATAGCGCCATAGCGATTGTACCCCAAATAGTAATGCGCATTACGGCTTTCCAAATTGGTGAACCTCCTGTGCGTGCGGCTGTTGCACCAAGTAAAACCAGAGCAAGGATGGTAAAGCCATACAACCAAAATTCCATGCCTTTTACCGGTGCAAATAAGATCACCAACAACGGGAACACTCCTCCAACCGAAAATGCTGCACCTGAAGCAAGCGCTGCTTGAATGGGGTTGGCTTGGGTAATTTCATTGATGCCGAGCTCGTCGCGTACGTGGGCAGCCAAAGCGTCGTGGGCGGTGAGTTCTTTGGCAACCAACATCGCCGTCTCTTTTTGAAGACCGCGCTGCTCATAGATTGCCGCTAAAATTTGCAATTCTTCTTCGGGCATCTCTGCTAATTCTTGCTTCTCTCTTTCGATATCGGCGTGTTCGGTGTCCATTTGTGAACTGACCGATACGTATTCGCCAGCAGCCATAGACAGTGCCCCAGCAACCAAACCGGCCACCGTTGCCAAAACAATAGGCTCACGACTTGAACTTGCCGCCGCTACACCAATGGCCAAACTCGAAATGGAGATGATGCCGTCGTTGGCACCAAGTACGGCAGCGCGCAACCAATTACTCCTGTGGATGTAATGGCTATCTAAGTAGTTGTCTATGTTGATTTCACTCATAATGCAAGGCAAATTTGATCAAATCTAGAACTATTTTTTCGTCTAAATCTTTTAACGATTTAAATTTAATACAATACCCCGTTACTTTGGCTTTTCCCAAAGAATATGCAAAACGAGTTTTCAAAATTTCTTTGTCCTTCAACCCCAAAACGTAAATTGAAAATCCTGTCGCATTCGGACTGATCCCGATTCGGTACAGCTGCTCCATCCTTCCATCCGAAAAATGATGCAGATAACTTCCAAAGCCTATTGTCGGGTTCGTTACAACCTTTCCCTCTTTGTCTTTTCCATCGAAGTATGTAGCCTTTTCTTGTGGCGCCACTTGAGCAACAATTCTGATGAATGCTTGAAGCTCTTGTTGTTTGGACTCTGGTAATTGTTGAAGGTAGGTTTGCATAAAAGATGGCCTATTGAAGTGGGCTTCTATTCATGGTAATTTATTTTGGGTCTCGGCAAATGATATTGTAGTCCGCAACAGCTTCTTCGAAAGTACAAGTTTGATACTTGGGATTGGCAAAATACTCAGTCTTGTAGGGCTCACATTTGAACATGAATTCTCGAATAGGTTTGATGGCCTTAAGCCCGCCTAAACCCGAAACTTCATATACCTCGCCAGTGGGCAAATATACATGTCTTATATAGACCCCCTCAGTGGTTGCTTTCATCACACCTTGCGCATTATAAGAGCCGTCAAAATTCTCTTTCAATCTGTATATTGTTTGCACATCGTCAAAAACGTCTACAATGATTTGCCCACTCACCACACGCTTCCCGTAGCGGTAATAACCATCTGGCTTGGTTAATTTCATAGGCATTTTGATATACAACACCCCATCCTGAGCCAGACGAAGAATATCGGGAATATCCTGATTTTTCAATAGAATGGTCTGATTAGTCGCATCGACATACTCTAATTGAATCATCCTGCCTTGCGCGTTGGTATTGAAATAATTGATTGCAGAACACGGCACTGAATCAAGATCAGCTGTAATGAAATAGTTCTGAGCCGAAATTTGTAGTCCGCAAAAGATGAAAATGGTTATTACAATCAAGAAAAGTTTCATAGCCTAAAGTTTATTATAAACTTCTGTTTTTTAAGAGAGCGACCTTATTAAGTACTCCCTATTCTATGCTTATTTTACTTTCATACAAACGCTGTTGCGTCTGCGATTGCAACACATACATGCCAGATGGTAAATCTCCGATGAAGAATGCGTTGTTTTGAATCTGTTGTTGGTCAAAAGCTGCAACTTCTAACCCCGCTAAACTGACAAGACGCATGCTTTTCACCACATTCCCTGCTGGTAGCTGCAAAGAAAAATACGAACGAGCCGGATTAGGATAAACTACGAGTGGTTCATCAGCGGGCTTTGAATCAATAACGTTGGCATTGATGACTTCAAAATTGATGTGATAAGTGATGGTATCTCCGTTATTTACAAAATAAAACTGTAAGGAATCTGCACCACAGCGATCGGCATTTAGTAAAGAATCCGTTTCATAAATATCAGTACTGCATGTGTCATCATTGATAAAGTGTGCATCGCGATTCAATGGGATGGTACTTGCTCTAGCAAGGAGTACCTTTTTTTGGAAATCTGAAAAATAGTAAGTCACCATGTAGGCTGTCCAGTCGTTGATGACATACATGCCGGCATAATAGGGCGCAGCATTTGATGATAAAACATCTTGCCAGGTTTGCCCGTAGTCTTCGGTGCGGTAGATGCGATGATGCTCCAAAGGCGTGCGCAATACCATAAAGCCGACGCCATCGTTCACAAATTTCAAATCTACACAAGTTGGCGTATACGGTAAGGTAGCCGAACCACTATAAACCTCTACGCCGTCGCGGTAAATTTTATAGCCGCCTTGCTCTGTCAACTGATTGAACCAATTGGAATAAGTGTAATTCATCGACATCGGGTCAGGACAATAATTGTGGTCAAAACCCAAAAATTGCATTTGCCCAAAAGCTAGGTTGCTGCCTAGAACAAACAGAAATAAAAATAGTGTAACTCTCATATTTATTGTTTCACAAATATATATTGGAAGCCATCATAAACTTCTTCGTTTAAAATCAAGGTATCATTATTCACTTGATAGGAATGCGATAAATACTGCGTAAACATGCCTCCGCCGTAATTGATCAATAATTGCTCTTCTTGACTATAGATGCTTTCTCCTAATTGTAATGAAAAATTCATCTGATTGATGAGCTGACCATCTTTGCGATGAAAGAACGAGCCATTTTCTTTGTACTCATAAGTAATGGTTGAGTCAAAACTAGGATCACCAGTGCCAGCAAATCCACCATAACTTTGAACAAAACGCCATTTACCGAAAAGCTTTTCCGCCTCCGCATTTGGTGTGTAAATTTTGCCACAGCTAATAAATAGCATTGTGATTATACTTAATGTGAAAAGCTTTTTCATGGTATTCTTTTGAAGTAAGACATATAGGCGAGGTATAAGTTACATTATCAATCAATTTGCATTTGATACGATTTATAGCGACTCCAATTCATAGACAAAATAATTTGCAAGCAACCAGCTATCAAAAAGAAATACACTCGTCCTGCGGTATGAATGGAGCGGTATGCTTCAGAATAATGAATGAGAAGCCACATTACCGTGGAAATAATTCCGGCATAAACCAAACATGGTGTTAAAAAAGTACCGAAGTAATGATGTAAGCGCTTGATATCTTTTGGGAAACGGTACAACATAGCCGTCCAATGAGTCGCCTCTCCCAGATATAAATACGCCGAGTAAGAAGCAAAAGTCAATCCTTTTTCTTTGGGTTCTAAGTCGATTGGATGAAAGGTGCTTCGGTAAAATGCAAAGCAAATATAAAGTGTAAGCGCACCTATAATACCGAGTAAAAGCGTCCAAGATGAGATGCCGACAAGACTAATCAATGGATTGGCCTCTTTGTCCAAATTAGGCGTGTGCAGGTAAGTGTTATATGCATCAAATGTTCTTGAAAAAAGTATCCAAATGAGGGTGAGGGTAAATTTGAGATGTGTATTCATTTCAACTTAAAATTTAATAAGCTCAACGCCTAGTCAATATCTTCTCCATTGCCTTACCTTTTGATAATTCATCGACTAACTTATCTAGGTAACGAACTTTTTGGGTCAAAGGGTTGTCGAGTTCCTCAATGCGATAGCCACAGATGAGCCCTTTGATGAGGTGCGCATTAGGATGCAAGTTAGCGCGTTCAAAAAAAGTTTCAAAGGTCACCTTCTCGGCAATTAATTGTTGTTGTGCTTGAACATCAAAACCTGTTAACCATTCAATGACGCGTTGCAACTCCTCTTCTGTCCTTCCCTTGCGCGCCACTTTTGCGACATATAGCGGGTACACGGCAGCAAAGGTCAGTTTGGCAATTTTGGCGTTGTGTTCTGGGGTTGGCGTCATTTGTAATTTTAGTAATTAATTGCTGATGTAAGGCATTTATTTTCTACGTGCTTTCAATTTCTTTAAATCTGGTTGGTAGGTGATGTAATCTGCATGAACAAATCATTCCAAAATGATTTCTTTATTTACTATCTTGGATTTGACACGTTCATCATAAATTTCATCCGCTCGTTCTTGCTCATCAATACTGTTTAAGCCGATCGCATGACGTCGTTTATCAATTTCCGACGCATTCGCTGGATTTGGGTCTGAATGCCACACATTATAGTACTGATAATCTCCATGTTTTCCTCGACCCCATTTTGCCATAAAGTCGTTTAGCGCTCCAAATTGATAAGCAGGCAAATTGCCTGATTTGATACTTTGAATCAATTCATTGTTCATATCCAAGCGGGGATTGCTGAAATAATGGATGAGCATAATGTAGGCGTTTGTCTCACCTAGGAGAGGTCCTTGCGCATTAAATCTTTTGCTCATTTGAATAGAATCTGCCACATAACTTGGCAGACCAATCAACTTCTCGCCCGGAAAACCATAAGTTTCTGTTATTGCCTTGATTGTTTCGAATTGCCTTTTGTTGTTTTTTAACCAACGCATGTAATAGGTTGTGAACCGAAGCAGAATAAATCCGTCATTTACTCCTTGCGTATATTTTTGATCCAGCTCGTAAAGACTATCGATTGTCGTTCGGATATCTTCACGTATTGATCTTTGATAGTTCATCCGAAGGCTATCATAACTATCAACTATTTGTTGCGATTCAGAAAAATTAAATACCAATTTGGTCAGTTCATTGTTTTGAAGCATCCATAACGGCACGCCCTGCTCCATTGATTTTTCGAGCCACTTGAGCGCATTGACTGAGTCAGCTGAAAGACTACAAATTTGCAGCGCTTTAAAACAGTGTTTTGCATAAATAAAATCATAGTTTTCATAGAGGCTATCTAAGCGCTGAATCGCTACAGGATAATTATTGGCTAAAATATCGCCATCAATGCGATTAATGAGGTGCTGATAAGCAAAATAATCTTCAGCAACTACTTGTTGTGCAAAGCTTGATCGAGATGCAAAACAAAAGATTAGAGAAATGAGAAGTTTAGTCAAGTATTTATCTTTAAGGTAAAAAAGCAGTGTACAATATAAATTACTGATTGAGAAGCGTTTTACTTCACCAATACTTCAAACCATTGTTCCAATTTCTGATTGGGTTCAGGCTGCCTATTGGCAAAACGCGCTTGTTTTTTTTGGATATTGGCGATGCGTGAATTTGTTAGTGGATGCGAACTGAGTAGCTCTGGAATCTGGGCAAATTCTTGCTTTTTGAGAATGCCGAATAGTTCAGACATTCCTTTTGGATCTTGTTTGTTGTCGAGGAGAATTTGAAAGCCCAGTTCATCAGCTTGTTGTTCATTGCTGCGAGAATAGGAAAGTTGCTGTAGCTGCTGTGCGTTGTCTGTTAGGACGGCTGTGATGCCGCTTACATCGCCGATGAGCAGGGATATCACCATGTAGCCGGCTAAGTTTCGACTCAAAAGCTTCATGGAATGTCGCTCATTGACATGGCTCACCTCGTGACCTAAAAGCGCTACCAACTGAGCGGGGGTTTTTATATGCCGTAACAAGCCTGTATAAACCACAATTTCTCCGTTCGGCAAAGCAAAAGCGTTGACTTCTGACGAATGAACCACATTGAAATGCAACGGTATTTGATTGCGTAATTTTAATTCCGCGGCAAAATTATTTAGGGCAACGCTTCTTTGCTGATCAATGGTTTGCTGATCTACGATAGAAGCAAAAAAAGTATCGCCAATTTGTTGATCAATACTGTTGGGCAGCCAATCAACTGCCTTCTCCGCAAGCGGCGGCAAGAGCCAAAAATAGGAGGCAATCAGTCCTGAAAAAAAGAGTAATGCAATGGTTATAATTTTCAACAAGCCTAGTTGTGCAAATCGAAAATGCCAATTATTTCTTGATAATTGCCTATGAATTACTTGCTTTTGCGCTTTGCTGAGTTCGAGTCGAATAAAAACAGCGCTATCAGATTTACTTCTGATTTCTAACTGACCTGGGCCGTCAAAAACTGCGGTATCGGCAAAGTCCCATTGTTGGGTTTGGCCAGAGGGCAGTTGAAAGTATAAAATTTGCTGCTGTTCGTGTAATTTCAAAGTAACGGGCTGCGCTTGCGAACTTTGTCCGTCAAAATACAACCCGTTAAATTGCGGTTGTTCCATTTAGATGATATCGATATTGAAGAAATCTACGGCATCTTCACCCAAAGCGTCTTTATACTCCTCTTCTGTTTGAGAAATTGCCGTTAAATCTATATCTCCCTTCATGCGAATATTGCTGAATACAAATTTTAGGGTACGCATATCTACCCATGCCTTTGCGATTCCGATTGTGAAAATAATCAACAGCACATTGGTCAACATTAATTTAAAGAAAGCACCACCAGTAGCTGTAGATTCAAACTCAACGTTTTGATCACCTTGAGCCAATTTCATGTTGTTAATGTAGTAATTGAAAATATCCTTTTGTAACCAAAAAGAATAGATTCCTAAAGTAACTAGAGTTAACAAAGATCCTTTTAGAACCATCCAAAAATAATCAGCACCGCGCGCCTCATTCGAAAAAGAAACATTTCCGTAGCGGAAATGACGATGTGTATATGCGCGTAAATTCATCTGAAGCCAAGAGCTATAAACACCTAAGGTTACGATGCTTAATAAAAGATCCTTGAAAAACTGCATAGCCAATTCATTTCTATCTCCGCGGTAACCAAAACGAATACCTCTGTAAGAAGTACGACTCATTCGGTAACGCAAAGAACCATGAATGAGAATAGGAATAATCGCAAAAAGAAGTATATAAACAATTATACCTGTAAGTATAGGAGAACCAACAAAGCGTGTAAACAATACGATGACAATTAAAAACAGGATATACATCCCGATGAGTTTGATGAACCCTTTAAACATTTCAGCACCCGTTCCAGAGAAATGAAAGCTCTCATTATTTAGGGTTGTATGACTATAGACATATTGTAATTGTTTGGCGCGTGCCCAAGGATAGTAGATCCCAAAAGTAATACCTATAAGGATGGCATTAACGATTAAAATACCAAAGTACTCTGCACCTTGACCTTTGAATTCAAGTTGGTAAGCTTGGCTGTTTTCTGTTTGTAAATTGTTTGTTTCCATTGTAGTATGTTTAGTAATTGCCTACAATTTAGTAAATAATATGGCAACAATAATCAAAATACCTACTCTTTAACAACCCGAATGGCTTGCTTTCTCCCGGAGGTAAATAGCACCTTAGCAATGTAAATTCCGGAGGGAACATCTTTCAAATCGAATGAATTTGAAATCAGCGCAACATTTTGTTGCTTCCCGTTCAAATCGAGGAGTGCAACTGATTGGAGCTCTTCTGATCCTTGGATATCAAAATGAAGTAGATCAGATACTGGATTGGGTGCAGCGCTTAATTTGCTTTGTACTTGTTCTTCGATGCCTACAAAAACCTGATGAACACTGCCCAACGCAAAGAACAAGACGTCGAGGGTATCCTGATTGCTAGCGATGTTGTGCGTGGAGGTATGCGTAAAAGTTGCAGGCACATCAAATTTGAGTTCATAAGGTAATTGGGGGTTGGTGCCAATAATTGCATCGAACCAAACTCCTGGATGCCAGTCTGTAATGATGGTATTGCTTCTGCATATATCATTGAAAAGGGTGTGGTCCCAGGTTATGGTGACCGGATAAACTGCATTTTTCATTTGGATCATGGATATATGTACACTTTGGTCTAGGCAGTCTTCCAATTTTATTTGCTTTTTCAGGTGACCCGCTTCGGGCACCGTAGCGTATTCCTCATCGCCGAAAGCATAAGGATTGGTCAGGACGATAATTCTGGCTTCAAATTGACTAGACCAAGGTTGAGCAATGATATTGGTCTCTTGAAAGGTGGGATCAATGCTGTCTGTTGCAGTTGGGTCATATCCAAATTCTAGGGTGTCTTTGGCCCCAGTGGCATCTTCAAAGTACAATTCAAAACTAAAGCTTTGCGCAAATGAAAACTGCCAAATAAAACCGAATAAAACGAGACTAAATTTCTTCATAAGTTGATGATTTAGAACCAAATTAATCCTTTTTTATCGGGTTATTGTTAGAACTTGTTCTAATTTTTAGAATCGAAAACTTGAATTTACGAAACTAGGTAAACATAGACGGATTATGATTGAGAATGGCAACACCCCAATTTTCATGGGATACATGGGAAAGGAGAAATTCATTTTTTGTCGCTTAATACCTGTCGACCTATAATGGTCATGATCTCAATTACTTCAGAATTTATTTTGAAATAGATGGTGTCAACGCCGCATACACAACGGCGATATCCAGGCTTAATAAAGTCAACAGCCTCGAATAAAAAAGGATTTTTCACAATTATTTCAAAATGAGTAAAAAACGTGTGAAATTACATCTTGGCTAAATACACTTTATCTTGTTCAACTAATTTATGGATTTATATCTCGTATGCGCTCGGTATTTGCGCGTTTGATTTCTTTCATTAAATCTTCTAAGTAATCTATTTGTACTGCTTGGATTTCGAGTAGTTTTTTATTCTGGTTGATCATGAGGTGATCCATTTTTTCATTGAGTAAATTGATCTCAAGCTCCGCTTTGAGGTTGATTTTATAATCGTGTTCGCTGCGCAGTCTGTCTTTCTGCTCCTGCCTGTTTTGGCTCATCATAATGATTGGCGCTTGAATGGCGGCGAGGCAGGATAAGATCAAGTTCAACAAAATAAATGGATAGGGATCGAATGGTTTGGTAGCCAAAAACCAAACATTGATCAGCATCCAAATCATAATAAAGGAAAAGAAAATGATGATAAACGTCCAACTGCCTCCAAATGAAGCAACTTTATCGGCAACTTTCTGCCCAAAAGTCTGTTCTTCATCGACGTCATCCTGAAATTTCTCGGTCAGAATTGAATTATTCTGAATGGCGGCCATGACATCATTGACAATAACCGCTAGTTCCCCTTTTTCCTGCTGATAAATGGAGGTAAGGTAAATGCGTCGGTACTGATTGAGCTCGTCTATGCTGATGTAACAATCCAAATCAAAGTCAGGATGATCTGCCTTGATAAGATTAAAAACGGTATCTCGAATTTCTGAAGCCTTGATCTCTTCTCCGATCGAGATTGCTTGCTTACTAACGTGGCTGATTTTCATGTACCTAAGTTAGAAACAAATTGTCGTTCTTAAACCATAATTGAATAAGTTTGAACCCGCAATGAGGTAAGTTTTCAGATAATATTTAAACATGGATTCAATTGATATACTGAGTTGATCCGTTACGGGGAGGAGATACCCTAGGCTAAGGACAGGTGCGAAGTTGAGTTCGTTTTGAGTTGGGTTGGAAAGCACTTCTGTTGTGCCGTTTCCGTAGTAAACTGTGCGTTCTGACTGATTTGCAAAAGGTTTCGTGATTTCCATTCCGCCGGCAATAAAAATTTTATTTTCCTTCAGTTCATATTGAAATAAAAGGGGAATTTGGAACTCGCTAAACGATACATTTGATTCAATTGTTGAGGTGGTATTGACTCCCGTTATTGGGTTGAGGTCTGTGCCAAAAATAAGTCCGGTTTGCGTATGATTGTAGTGTTTGAACCCATAACCAAGGCCAGTTCTCAGCGAGATTTGATGGCTTAGGCGAAAGGCAACATTCAGGCCTGCCGATACGCCAATCTTTGGCGCCACACTTTCTTGGCCCACCAAATTGCCCACCTTTAAATTATTGAACTCAGGGGTAAGAGAAAAACCAAACTGGATGTTGCGGTCAGATAAAGTAATTTGGGCAAAAACGGTGAGCGAAAAGCAGAGCGAGAGAATAAATAGGGATATTTTCATGGTGCAAGAAGATAAACGTAAAAAGTCAGGACTTATTCTCTTCTCATTTAGTTGCATAGATTGGTTGATTTAGGATTGCGTCCCCTATTACTTGAGTTGAAGTTGATCAATGCGGTTTCCAATAATCACTTCTTTCATTTCTTGATACTATCATTTGATACTATCGAATATTTAATAAAATTGCTTCATGACAGTATGTGGTTCAATTATAATCAATTGTGTTTTTCAATTCAAATCCGTAGGTTTTGTCCGTCGAAACTGCTGTGAGTTTCATAAATCTTTTGTCGCTGTCAAGATTCTCCTGGCTAAATGCAATCGTTGCAAAAGTCGGAAGCAATAAAATCAAAGCGAAAATCTTTTTGAGTGTTGTCATATTGTTTTTTTGTCTTTGGAAATGTATCTGTTGATATTTCATTGAGTTGATATTTGTCTGTATTTCCATAGATACAATTATAATCTGCCTATAAACCAGTCATAGCCTTTTATTTTTGGTTAAGCTTAGAAGGTTCTTTATTCATCATTCCTAATGAGACAACAATAAAACAAGCTAGTATTCCCATTGACGGTATTGACATAGAAATCGCATAGTCCCAAACTTCTTGGTCGGAAAATGTACTCCAAGATGCAATTCTATCATCAAATAGTGGTACCGTTATTTTTACGATGGATACTGGCACAAAGTATGCTGCTACGATAAATCCTATTAAAAACGAATTTGCGCCTAGTTTTTTGAATAAAAGGTATATCGCCAGAAGTGGTAAAAATAAATATACCAATGAGGTCATAAATGTCTGTTCTATAATCAGACAATTCCAACATTCGTTTGATCGACCATATTCTGTAATCAAAACAATATATGGCTGAAATATGGATACAAGTCCTATGAGCAGAACAGATCTTTTTATCGCTTTATTAGTGAGTATGCTTTTCATTGTAAATGACTTTTGTCAACTAGGAGAAGAACTATTTTCTCATTTATCAAATTTAATATGCCAACTGTTGGTAATCAAGTTCTACATTGAATTTGATTGTGGCGCCAAGTGCTTTTAATATTTTAATGATTGTATCTAGTTGCGCATTTTTAATACTGTTCTCAATTTTTGAGATTTCTCAATACAATCAAACTTGGTATCACAAATTGTGATACCTCGATTTCAACTCAAAACCCAATTCTCTTCCTCCCACCCTGCTGCAACTGTTTCTGGTCTTTCTGAATCAGGTAGTTGAGCACCTGCTCGATATCCGTAAACTTTTGGCCGAAGCGCTTTTCTAGATCGGTGAGTTTTTCTTGAAGATCTTGGTATTCGAATGCCCATTGGCGCATGAGGACGAAGGCACGCATGATCTGAATGCTTGCGTGAATTGCTCGTTGAGAATTCAATACTGCACTTAGCATCGCAACTCCTTGTTCTGTGAAGGCAAAAGGTAAATACTTGGGATGCTGCCCTTTTCCTACTTCTAAGGTCACAGTTTGTGACCTTAGAAGTTCCCATTCTTCCTTTGTTAAATGAAACAAAAAGTCCTCAGGAAAACGGTCGATGTTCCTCCGGACAGCTTGCTTCAATGCTTTTGTTTCCACTTCGTAAAGTTTCGCCAATTCATAATCGAGAATGACGCGTTTGCCTCGGATGTCGAGGATGCTATTTTTGATGAGTTCTAGTTCCATGATTTAGAATTTATAACTGATTTATAAATTGAACTCCAGCACAAAAGGCGGCCTGCGGCCGCCTTTCTGATCGTTTGGTTGGAGAGGAAATTAGGGAAGCACCACGAGGTCGTTGATTTCGACTTCGGTGACGAAGCGCCGCTGTCCGCCAAAGCGGTAGAAGCGGCCTACAAGTTTGCCCTCGATGGCGAGGTGTACGCCTTTGGCACCGAATTCTTCGACGACTTTGGCCCAGCGGCCCCAGGCGCTGAGCAGGTGCCATTGGCTGCGTTGGCGCATGATACCGTCGGCGTCGAGGAATTGTTCTTTGGTGGCGAGGGTGAAGCGCATGAGTTGCTTGCCGTCTTCGAGTTGCACATGGCGTGCCTCGGCGGTCATGTAGCCGATGAGGTTGACGTGATTCATGTGGAGGTTCGGGTTGGCAGATACCCGTGGCTCAGGCTGCGTTTTCATTGGCCGGCTGCTCATGGCTCACGTTTTTTTTGGGTTGGACCATAATGAAGTCGTAAAGCTCGATGATGGTGGCAAATCGCTTTTCGCCGGCCTTGTTTTCGTATTGTTGGTTGACCAACTTGCCTTCGATCACGACTTCCATGCCTTTTTCGAGCTTCTCGCCTACCTTTTCGGCTATTTTGCCCCAGGCATTGATGGTGTGCCATTGCGTGAAGTCGTGCCATTCGCCATTTTTGTCTTTGAAGTTTTCGTGTGTAGCGAGGGAGAAACGCGCAAGCAAGCGACCTGAATCGAATTTGACAATTTCTGGCGAACCGCCCAAGCGCCCCATCAGGCTGACTTTGTTTTTAAATGCATTCATAACTAAAAATTTAATTGGTGAATGCCAAAGTTCAGGGCAGCGCAGGCCATTATTCGGTTGTTAAATGCTTAATGTCGGATAAATTGAGGCGCAATAAAACCAACTGCTCTGAAGTACCTATTTACAATACTTTGCGACTATTTGAAATATTTCATCGTCCTTTGCGTTTGTAGCAAAAAAACACGACGATGTCAAAAATCAAAAACAATCTTTATTTCAAAATTGGCGGTATTGTACTGATCGCCTTGCTTTTACTCATTCCGACTGGCATGATCAAGAGTATCATTTACGAACGCGAACAAACCCAAAGAGAAGCCATTGAAGAAGTGAGCGAAAAATGGGGCGGCGAACAAACCCTACAAGGCCCTGTGCTCACAATTCCTTACACGCGTTATGTCAAGGAAGTCGACAAAGCAAATGGCAAAGAAAAATTGGTGCAGATCACAGAAAGACTGCACGTGTTGCCGAGTAAACTCAATGTGCAAGCCAGCGTGAATCCGGATCGTAGGCACCGTGGCGTATATGAAATTGTGGTGTATAAATCAGTGCTGCACGTGAGTGGTGAGTTTACCAAACTCGACTTCAAAGACCTCGAGAACAAAGGCCATACTTTTAAATTCAACGAAGCCACACTAGACGCCGGTATCGGTGATTTGCGCGGCATCGAAAAACAAATCAACCTCAATTGGGACGGTCAAAAAATCGGTTTCAATCCGGGTGTTTCCAATCAAGATGTTTTTTATACTGGCATCAATGCGAAAGTAGCGATTTCACCTTCAGATGATCATTTGTATCGCTTCAGTTTTGATGTAGAACTCAATGGCAGTCAACAATTATTTTTCACGCCTGTGGGTAAAGAAACAGACGTTGTGCTGAACTCGGATTGGCAAACCCCAAAATTCACGGGTTCTTTCTTGCCAGACCAGCATAAAACAGACAAAAATGGCTTCAAGGCACATTGGAACGTCTTGAACCTCAACCGCAATTATCCACAAAGTTGGACGGGTTCTAGCTACAAAATTTATGACTCTGCCTTTGGCGTCGACCTCAAAATACCTGTCGATAACTACCAGAAGTCGCACCGCACGATTCACTATGCTTTGCTGTTTATCGGCCTCACCTTCTTGGTTTTCTTCTTTATTGAAATTTTCCAGTCTTCGGGAATTCACCCAATTCAGTATATTTTGGTCGGGATTGCGCTCGTGGTCTTCTACACCTTATTGCTCTCTATTTCTGAGCACATCCGTTTCAATAGCGCCTTCTTGCTCGCAGCTTTGGCTACAGTGATACTGATCAGCACTTATGTGCGTGCGATTTTAAGATCCTTGAAAATGAGTTTGTTTATTGCAGGGCTTTTGTCGATGCTTTACATCTTCATATTTGTGATCATTCAACTCGAAGATTTAGCGCTTTTGATTGGCAGTATTGGGGTGTTCATCATCCTCGGACTCGTGATGTACTTCTCTAGAAAAATTGACTGGTACAACCTCAATCAGAACAATCCGGAAGCCTAACGCGACCAGATTTCATAACTCTTTAACGCTTGGTGCTGCAGCATGGATAAACCATTCATGACTGCGGCACCTTTTGTTTTGGCCTGTTTCATGAGTGCTGTTTCGGCTGGATTATAGACCAAGTCGATGACCAAATGCGCGGGCGTCAACAATTCAAAAGGAAGTGCAATGGATGCGTCAAGGTCCGGAAAAGTGCCGATTGGCGTACAGTTCACCAAAACTTTACAGGCCTTCAGCATGTGTTCGTTGATTTCAGTGTAAGTATATACCCGATTTTGATGATCAGGTTGGCGCGATATATAAAATACCTCCAGACCCAATTGTTTGAATACATGCGCTACGGCTTTGGAGGCGCCACCTGTTCCAAAAATAAGTGCTCGCTCATGCTCAAAAGTCAAAAACGGCTTGATGCTTTGCGCAAAACCATACGCATCTGTATTGTAGCCCACCTTCTCTCCGTTTTCAAAAGCAATGACATTGACCGCACCAATTTGGGCCGCGATATCGTCTAGTCGATCTAAAAAAGGAAGGACACTTTCTTTGTAAGGAAAAGTCACATTGAGTCCGGATAGGTTTTGATCAAAAATCGATGGGATTTCTGCGATATCGTTCAATTCAAAATTGGAATAAGTCGCTGCGATGTTGTTTTTCTCAAAGTAGTCCTTGAAAAAGGCAGCTGAAAACGAATGCCCTAGGGTTTTGCCGATAAGGCCGTAGTGTTGTGTCATGTTTATTGTACCGAAAAGATAATTGGTAAGCGAAAATACATAGAAACAGCCCGGCCATCCACTATACCGGGTGTCCATTTCGGCATGCTTTTTACCAAACGAAGCGCTTCTTTGTTACAAGGAGGGCAATAGGTACCCGCGCGGTCAATAGCCACTTGCTCCACATCGCCGTCTTTATTGACCACAAACCTTACATACACCTTGTTGTGCATTTCTTTGTCCGAAAATTCGAGGATAGCATCCATATTGATGTTGTCAAAGATGAACTTTCGCAAGGAATCTGCACCCCCTGGAAATTCAGCTTCGACATCCACGGAGTCATAAATTTGAGCTACTGTGGTGTCTGCAAATGTTAACGGCAAGCGAACCGGATTCACAATAGGAAGCCCATTCATCTTTGCGGGCGTCCAATTGGGCATGTCTTGCACCAAGCGCAGGGCTTCTCTTTCGCAAGGTAGGCAATTGCCTGTGGACTTTTCTATAGCGGCATTACTGATTGACCCGTCCTTCTCTACATCAAATCGGACAATGACTTTACAGGCGGCACCTGTTGATCCTGAAAGACCATTTTCGATTCGAAAGTGATCCATATTGACAGCAATATAGGACTGTAACTTATCATAGCCCCCAGGAAACTCTGCGTCTTCAAGGGGCTCACCTAATACTTCTTCATCGCTCATTTCTATGGGCAAGGTGCGGCAAGCGGTGAGGCTTAACCCGATGAGGAAGATGAAAATTGTTTTCATCCTACAAACATACAAATGTTTAACTTTACGGCATGCAAGGGCTCGTTCTGAAATCGACTGGAAAATGGTATCAAGTTTTACTTGAAGATGGGCAAATTGTACAGGCGAGTATTCGTGGGAAACTGCGCCTTGAAGGGCTCAAAACCACCAATCCAATAGCTGCCGGTGACCGCGTCGTCATAGAAGCAGGTTCTGATGAAAGCTGGGCTATCCTTTCAGTGCTACCTAGGCAAAACTACATTGTGCGCAAAGCCACAAACCTCAGCAAACAAATGCAGATTTTAGCGGCCAACGTAGACCGCGCTTATTTGGTGGTGACGCTCAAGTCTCCAATCACACAGATTGCGTTCATAGACCGTTTTTTGGTGGCTGCTGAATCTTTTCGGATCCCTACCACCCTGCTCTTCAATAAAATTGATCTTTTCAATCAAGACGATCAGGAATATTTTGAGGCCCTGCAATTCATCTATGAAAATATCGGTTATCCTTGTCATGGCATTACCTCCGAAGACCCCAACAGCATTGCATTTTTAAGAGCCGAGATCAAAGACAAGCAAGTCATGATTTCCGGTAATTCCGGCGTAGGCAAAACAACATTGGTCAATAGCCTCGACCCCCATTTAGACTTACGCACCGGAGAAATTTCCAAAGCACACGAGCAGGGCAAGCACACAACTACATTTGCAGAAATGCATGCGCTTTCTAGCGGAGGTTACATCATTGATACGCCGGGTATTCGTGCCTTTGGTTTGGTCGACCTCGAAAAAGAACACTACGCACATTATTTTCCAGAAATGCGCGCGCTTTTGGGCGAATGTCGTTTCAATAACTGCAAGCACCTCAATGAACCCCATTGTGCGGTAAAGGCAGCTGTAGAAACGCAAGCCATTGCACCACATCGCTATCAAACCTACTTGCAACTGATGCAAGAAGATATTTCAGATCCGTACCGCAGAAGCGAGTTTTAAATCCTTTTCAAATCAGCTGTCATGAGAATTGTCATCCAACGGGTTAGTGAAGCTACCGTCAAAATAGATGGAACTATTGTTGGAGAAATCTCAAAAGGACTTTTAGTACTACTTGGTATTGAACACGAAGATACAGAGCAGGATGCGCTTTATCTGATTCAAAAATTGATCAATTTGCGCATTTTTTCGGATACCGATGGCAAAATGAATTTATCGGTTCAGGAGGTCAACGGAGGCATTTTGGTGGTGAGTCAGTTCACCTTGCACGCCGCCACCAAAAAAGGAAACCGCCCCAGTTACATTCGCGCAGCCCGCCCGGAGCAAGCCATTCCCTTATATGAATACTTTCTGGCCATGCTTCAAAATCAATTCTCAGGCAAAATACAAACCGGGCAATTCGGCGCCGACATGAAAGTGGCGCTCGTGAACGATGGTCCGGTAACGATTATCATGGATTCGAGAGGAGAAATTTAGAGACGTATCCGTAATTTTACTTTGTTAAAATGGATTTTGTACGTATTTTTGTTTTCTATTTTATACGTATGAATACAAAGTTAACCCTTTCTTTAGACGATGAAATCATCATAAAAGCCAAAGCTTATGCGAAGGCAAATGGGAAGAGTTTGTCGCAACTTATCGAGAATTACCTCAGTTTTTTGGTCAAAGAGAGTAATCAGATCGTATCCGAACCATCCGTAGCGTACCAGCTCAAAGGTGTTTTTAAAGATCATGATTTAGGGGACTATAAAACTGAACTTGCGAAGGCGCTAGCTAAAAAATACCTAGACGAATGAAACGCATCTTAATTGATTCAGATGTAATATTAGATTTACTTCTTGACCGCAAACCATTTTGTGAAGACTCTTTAGCAATCATTTATGCTTGTGAACAAAAACAGCTTCAAGGTTTTGTTACACCCGTAATCATAGCAAATGTGTATTACATTTTTCGGCAAAAAGCAAGCCATGTTAAGGTAACAGAACAATTGAAATTACTGCTTAATATCATTTCCGTATTAAATATGGACCAAAAACAAGTGTTAGCTGCGCTGGATTCGAAATTCACTGATTTTGAAGATGCGCTGCAATATTTTTCTGCTATACAAAGCAACAAAGTAGATGTAATCATCACGCGAAACACAAGTGATTACAAGAAATCTGCACTACCTGTTTTTACACCAAATGAATTTTTAGCAACAATTGCTTAAAGTCAAATTACCCTCCCATCTCCAAATGCGCCTTCAAGGACTTTTCAGCAGCGGTGAGGATCAGTTGATAGAAATCGGTGTGTGCGTGGTTGAGTTGGATTTGCTTTTGGGCTTGGTAGTACTTGAGACGGTTTTTCAGGTTGCCTTTGAGGTTGACGATGGTGTAGCCGTTTTGCAATAAGATGAGATTCATGACCAACCTGGCGGTGCGCCCATTGCCATCGGTAAACGGATGAATGCTCACCAAGCGCTCGTGCATTTCGGTAGCCAAAATGACTGGGTGCAAATGGCGTTTATTGCGCTCGTAGAAATCAAAATAGCCTTCCATGAGTTCGTCTAGTAGCAATGGGGAAGGTGGCACGTGCTGAATGCCTTTGAGTACCAATTGTTGAATTTGCAATGAGACCGCCTTATTCAATACCGTTGCATTTTGGACCAACGCTTCCATCAAATCAATGGCTTCCTGGTGATTGATCGCCTCTAAATGCTCGCGCATGGTTTTGCCGCATGGAAAAAAGATTTCAGCTTGAGAACCTGCGTAGCATCTAGCGGCTTGAGGGCTTCCCACTTCTGCTGTAAGCGAGTGAGCTCCGCTAATTGCGTATCAAATTGGGTTGGAATTGGGAAATGACTTGCCCCTTTCTTGCTTCGCAAATAGACCATGCGCTCTTCAGTTAACTTGAAGACCTGCTGCACCAATTTCGCAAAAGGGGCAAGTATTTTTTGTACTTCTACAGACAAAAAATAAGCTTGTACATCTGCTATAGGAAGTGAAAGATACTTCGCTAGTTTTGCAATTTGCTGCGCTTCTAATTTGCGCTGACCTGAAAGCACTCTTCTTATAAAACTCGCATGGACCACTAGTGCTTGGGCAAGGTCTTGAATTTTAATTTTGTGGGTTTTGATGTGGGCTTTAAATCCATTTATTGCCTATTTTAGTCAATTTTATATTTATTGCCTAATTAGGCAATTATTTTTAATTTCAATAGCTCTAGAACTTCTTCGCCTGCCTCTATATGTGACATATGTCCGGAGTCTAAGAGGTGTATATTAGCGTTTGGAACTTTTTGTTCCAATTCTTCTACACTCACTAAGCGGTCGTGAATGCCATGAATAAAAGTAAATTTTTCAGGATGTGTCTGAACAAACTTTGTGAAGTCTGTTCTTTCACGCATTGCCAAAGTGCTTTGCGCTATGGCATCAGCAGAAAGGTGTTTGGCTTCATCAATGAGTTTAGAAATCGCGGCGGTATTGGTCGAGGCGTTTCGAAACAAATGCGGAATCGCCTCCCTGATAAAGATATCTTTGGCATTTTGCACAATTTGGGCCACGCGCAGGCGGTCGTGCTTTTTTTGATCGGAATCTGACCAGCAATTGGAGTTGAGCAGAATGAGGTGTTCGAAACCCTTCATTTGAGACAGTTCGAGTCCGACATAGGCGCCCATAGAGTGCCCAACAACGCTAAAACTAGAGACAGCCAAATGATCCAAAACACGTTGAACTTCCAGCGCCATTAAATGAATAGAAGGCGTATTTAACAGTTCGAAAGACCAGCCGTGTCCGGGTAAGTCGATGCGGATTTGTTTTATAGGAAGGCTGTCCAATGGGAGGTAGTCCCACATGGTAGACGATTCTAGAAAGCCATGTAAGAAGACCCAAGCAGGGCCCTCGCCACGAACAGAATAGTGCAAGCTAAACGGAAGTTCAGGCATTCATTAAGGCTTCAATTTCATCGGCTTCGATCGGAATGTTAGCCATTAGGTTGAATGGAGCGCCGTTGGCTTGCACCACAACATCGTCTTCTAGGCGAATGCCCAATCCTTCTGCCGGAATATAGATGCCCGGCTCTACGGTAAAGACCATGTTGGCCGCAATTGGCTCGTGCCATAACCCGACGTCGTGGGTGTCGAGACCCAAGAAATGCGAGGTGCCGTGCATAAAGTATTTTTTGTAGGCTGGCCAGGCAGGATCTTGGTTTTTGATGTCTTCTAGTGTAATCAGGCCAAGTTTGACCAATTGCTCCTCCATGATGAGGCCAACCTGCTTGTGATACTCGGCCATGATGGTGCCCGGAACCAATAATTTGGTGGCTTCATTTTTGACGTGCAAGACCGCGTTGTAAACCGCTTTCTGACGTGCCGTAAAACGGCCGTTGACGGGAATGCAGCGCGTGAGGTCTGAGCTGTAGTTGGCATATTCTGCACCTACGTCTAATAAGATGACGTCGCCATCTAGACATTGTTGGTTGTTCTCGATGTAGTGTAGGACACAAGCGTTTTTACCGGATGCAACAATTGGGGTGTAAGCGAAACCTTTTGAGCGCTTGCGCAAGAATTCATGAGCCAGTTCGGCTTCGATTTCGTATTCCCAAACACCTGGCTTGATAAAACCGAGCAACCTGCGCACGCCAGCTTCGGTGATGTTGCAAGCCGTTTGCATGAGTTCGAGTTCAATAGGCGCTTTGATGGAGCGAATTTTGTGCATGATGGGCGCAGACTTAAACACTTGATGCGCTGGGTAGTCTTGCTTGACTTGCTTGATGAAGCGGTCTTCGCGGGTTTCTACTTCTGTGTTGGCGCGCAAGTGTTCGTTGGTGTTGAGGTAGATGCCGCTGGCCTCAGCCATCATTTGCTTGAAAATTGTTGGGAATTGTTGGAGCCAATAAACTGTTTGGATGCCTGAGGTTTCAAAAGCCGTTTGCTTGGTGAGTTTCTCGCCTTCCCAGATTGCGATAAGTTCGCTCGTTTCTTTTAAAAATAAGACTTCTCGGTGGGCCGGATTGCTCGCGTTCGGAAAAAGCACCAATATAGATTCTTCTTGGTCGACGCCAGACAAAGCGAGGATGTCGCGGTGTTGGGCAAAAGGCAAGGTGCTGTCGGCAGATACCGGATAGATATCATTCGAATTGAACACCGCCAGCGTATTGGCCGCCATTTGAGCCGTAAATTTTTGACGGTTTGTAACGTATAAAGACTTGTCTATGCGATCGTATTTCATGGAAAAGAAGTTTGAAGGTAAATTTAGGTGTTCTCTTTGAACCAACTCGAGTAGAGCACATAATTATTGGCAATGCGCTGCACTTCACCGGCAAATAACTCAGGAGTAAGTGTTTTGATTTTCTTGGCGGGTATGCCTGCATAAATGCTCCAAGACTCGACGCGCGTACCTTCGGTAAGGACTGCCCCAGCTGCAACAATACTGTTGGTTTCGATGTAGCAGTTGTCCATGACGATTGAACCCATACCAATAAGTACATTGTCTTCTATTGTGCAACCATGCACAAGGGCGTTGTGTCCAATAGAAACGTTGTTGCCGATATGGAGCTTTGTTTTTTCATAGGTACAGTGCAAAACTGCGCCATCTTGGATATTGACTTTGTTGCCCATCCTGATGCTATTGACATCGCCGCGCACAACCGCAGAAAACCAAACCGAACATTGTTCGCCCATCTGAACGTCACCGACAATAGTAGCGTTTTCTGCCAAGAAACAGTCTGGGCCTATTTGAGGCTCAAAACCCCTACATGTTTTAATGAGTGCCATAGCGGCAAAGGTAATAAATATGAGACCGAATTGCAGCCTTTTGAGGCATGTAACTAAAAAACAAACGTTGCGTATAAAGCCCGTTCTTATTTGATTTCATGAAACGAATTATACAAAGCAAGTGGTTTAAAATACCTTATCGAATTGCCCTTTATGGATTTGCCGCCTATGGCGTAGCGCTCGTTGGTGTTTTTGTTGCCCTCAAATTGCGCCTCACCGACGACAAAGGTTTGGTAGACAACAACAACCGCTATTTTCAGTCGATGCACGACAAATACAATCAGAATTTTCGTGTAGACAGCTCCTCACTTGTTGCCTACCGCAATGAAATTTTACAGCGCATCAATTTAGTCAACGCCTATTACCCAAAAAATGCCCGCACCATTTTAGATGCCTGGGCACAATCTAAATCTGAAAAGACGGCATTGCAAATGCTAGCAGCTGTTGATCTCAAACTCAAAGACAACAAAAGCTACCAAAGAAGATTACGGGAATTGCTCGCCAAGAATCAAGGCTCGAGCAATGTCAACAACGGCAATGCTTTTGAATGGATGAATTACATAGAGTGGTCTTACTTCAAAGAAGCCGTAGCCAAAGACAAGCGCTACATAGACTCTGCTGCTGCCGCTTGTGGTGTGGAACCCCGCATGATTGTCGCATGCTTGGTGGGTGAACAAGTTCGTCTTTTCAATTCTAGACGCGAACGCTTCAAAGATTTTGTGGCTCCACTCAAAACGCTGGCACTCGAAACAAATATGTCTTTTGGCGTCACGGGCATCAAAGAACATACGGCGCGCAACATCGAAAACTACCTCAAAGATCCGAGCAGCCCCTATTATTGTGGTGCAAAATATGAAAACCTGCTCAACTACGACTCAGCCCGCAATTACAACAACGCCCACAACGACACCCTAAGTCTGCGCGTCAAGCGCTTGGTCCAGTACAAAGACCACTACTATTCTTATCTCTACGCCGGAATTTTCATCCGCCAAATTGCTACCCAATGGCAAAATGCCGGCTACCCCATCGATGAGCGCCCGGAAATCTTGGCCTCTATTTTCAACCTTGGCTACAACAAATCCAAGCCCAAAAAGCACCCTGCCGTAGGCGGTTCCAACTTCATGATCCGAGATAAAGAATATACTTTTGGTGGCGTTGCCTACGACTTCTACTACTCCGGAGAACTTTTAGAAGAATTTCCATATTACGACATGAAAATCAGCCGATAATATATAAATATCAAATCTCATGTAAGAAATGCATGCGATGGATGTTTAACAGAGTTGTGACATAGTATTTTACGACTTCGGCTTGAAAGTGTATCTTTGCATTTGGTTTGTTAAAAAATTATTCCCGCCATATTTCAAATTTTCTCCTGCAATATCCTTATTGTTAAGCAATTACTCACAACCTATGATATTTTCTACTAAGAAACAATATAAATCAATCCTGCTCGGATTGATCATTGTTTTCAATTTATTTGTACTTCAGGCACAAAATTTAATTACCGTGCCATTTTCAAATGGATTTGTTGGTGACAACACGGCTAATAATGCTTCTAATAATGCTTATTACCTTTCAGGAACAGGAGGCTTAGGGTGGTCAAATGTACAGTTTGAGCAAAATTCAAATTTGAATGTTTTTGTTGCCCAAGGGAATGATATCATTGGTTCGGTGCTCATTACAGATGCTGCTGGAGTAGAGCACGCAATAAATGGGTTTATCAAATGGCGAACACCCAGCGGGAATTCACCATATACTCTGGTTTTTCAGCCTGCAGCTGGTATCTCCGCTACATTAGCAACTAATTCTTTCAATGGCAGTTCTAGCTACACAATCAACGATGTCAAATACATTGGTCTCACATTTAATGGGTCAACTCTCGCTATCTCTCCAGTTCCGGGAACGGTAACCGGAAATGCTGCTAATACTGGATTATTAGATGCATTGAATACTTACCTCGGCACATTTGCAAAAATTTCAATTGCTGATTTGACTGTCAACGAAAATACGGGAAATGCAACTGTTACAGTTTCTCTTTCGGGTTCTAGTACAAGTAATATCACAGTAAATTATACGACCAGTAATGGGACCGCAACCGCAGGAGCAGACTACACAACCACTTCGGGTACGTTAACTTTTTCAGCTGGCGAAACGACAAAAACATTTAATATTCCAATTACCGACGACTCAAATATTGAATTGAGTGAAACCATCAATATAAGCCTTTCTGACCCAATAAATGCTTCTATATTAGACCATGCTGGAGTTGTTACAATAACCGACAATGACAATAATCCGGCAAGTGCCAACGCAGGCCTTGACGCCAGTATTTGTGCTGGAAATACATTCACCACATCTGGAAGCTCTAGCAATGGAACTATACATTGGACAACATCCGGAACAGGTTCTTTTACGAATGGCACGACAAATACTGCTGTATATACACCTAGTGCGTCGGATATATCTGCGGGATCAGTTAACCTGACGATGACCGTTACTGGCACAACAACAGTGACCGATGTGATGACACTCACTATTAATCCCCTTACAACTGCCGGAACCATCTCTGGAACAACAGCAATCTGTGCTAACGGTTCTTCTACCTTGACATCTTCGGTTACCGGTGGATCTTGGGCTTCTGCTACTCCTGCTGTGGCCACC
>JBDLVT010000009.1:0-82215 GCA_039804625.1 Bacteroidota bacterium | reverse complement strand
TTTCAATCTTCCCGTTTGTGCTAGACCGTTGTCTCAATTGCGGGGTGCAAAGATATGTACTCTTTTTCGTTCTGCAATGCTTTTTTGAAAGAAATTTTATTTTTTTTTCAATCAAAAATCTAACTGATTGATTTATAGGTGTGTTTCTTCAAGCCCTTGGATCACCTTTTTCAAAGCCAAGACAGATTCACTGTCTCGGAGCGAGGAAAGGGATTTTGCAGAGGAAGCAAATACAGGGGTCTTTAATAGAGCTGTTGGATCTTGCGCTATGTAGTAGGTGTCGTTTTCAGAAGCACACAACACCCATTGTTGTTTATTGATGTAACCGTCGTCCCAGGTTGCCAAAGCAACAGCTACACCTATAGTAAACTGTGCTTTGGGTGTCCAAGCCCCTTTAAATTGTACTTCAGCTAAGTAGAGCCCGATTTGATCTTTTAATATGCGCTGCTCGTGAGTTGTCCAATTTTTAAATGAGGGAATGATTTGTTGAAGAAGAAAAAGATCGTTGGCAGATAGCTGAATACGCTCCACTCTATTATTGTTCGTTCTGGCTAGTGCAAACCACTTGCGCAGGGCAACGAGCAATAAGAGCAGCACTGCAAACCCGTCGATTTTGGCCAAACTTATGAATCCAGACCATATAAAGACAGGGATCAGGATTAATAAGCCTGCGAAAAGCGGGATCCAAAAAGAGAAGCGGTAGCTATTCAGCGATCCATTTGTCATTGCGCATTTCTCCTTTGATAGTGACGTTTTTGGTTCGAGCGTAATCTTCTGCAGCAACGAGCATTTGCTCACGCGTATCTCTGCGTATTAAAATAGCTGAAGAACCTTGCGATTTAACTTCTATGTAGAATCCGTTGCGTAGTCTGGCTGGTTTAGTTGGAGGTCTGCCCATGTTGAAATTGTAATTAAATTAAGTAAGAGTTTGACAATATAACTAAAAAATCTGAATATTGTTGCTTTTTGCGAACAAAAATCATGCCCTAATCGATATTGTCATGAAAGAGCTAACTTTGCGGCATGATACAATTTGAACGGCTCGGCTACTTTTTACCACAGGGATATCTATTCTCAAATGTCAACTTACAAATCAATAAAGGAGATAAAGTTGGGCTTGTCGGAAAGAACGGTGCTGGAAAGTCCACCTTACTGCGTATTTTATCGGGAAGCGTACAGCCATCAGACGGACAGGTGCATCAGTCCAAAAACCTCAAGTTGGGATTCCTGACTCAGGATATCCATATCGATTCAGACAAAAGTGTTTATGACTTCTTATTTTACTCCAATGAACAGCTCAATGAAATTCGAGAGCGCCTAGACCACATCAATAATGAACTGACCATTCGAACGGATTACGAGGCCGAAAGCTATTTAGCAATGCTCGACGAACTCAGCGACCTCAATCACCGCTTTCAAGTTTTGGAGGGCTATCAATGGGAAGAAAAGATCAAAGCCACACTCGAAGGCCTTGGATTTAGCGTGCTCGATCAAGAGAAAATGATTGCACAATGTTCGGGCGGTTGGAAAATGCGTGCAGAATTAGCAAGGATATTGGTCAACACGCCAGACATTCTGCTACTGGATGAACCTACCAATCACCTCGATATCATTTCGATCAGTTGGTTAGAGCAATATTTACAGCGTTTTGAAGGCGCAGTTATTTTGATTTCTCACGACCGCTTGTTTTTAGATAATGTCAGTACGCGTACTTTAGAGATTTCTCGTCAGCAAATTTTTGACTTCCCCTACGCCTATTCAAAATACAAAGAATTGCGCGCAGAGGAAATGGAAAGACTCGAACAAGCAAAAAAACAGCAAGACAAAGATATCAAGCACGCGGAAGAATTGATTGAAAAATTCAGAGCTAAGAAAAACAAAGCTGCCTTTGCGCAATCTTTGATCAAGAAACTCGATAAAACAGAGCGTATTACGGTAGAAAAAGACCAAGTTGCCAAACTTAAATTGCGCTTTCCATTAGCGGTTCAACCCGGCAAATGGGTATTGGAAATCAATCAGTTGGGCAAGAGTTATGATGCGCGTTGTTTGTTTAGAGAAGTGTCCATCACGGTTGGAAGAGGTGAGAAAATTGCCTTACTTGGCCCAAATGGCGTCGGAAAATCAACCTTACTCAAAGCAATTATGAGTAATATTACCCACGATGGAGAAGTCATGCTCGGGCACAACGTTCAGATTTCTTACTTTGCACAAGACCAAGCAGAAAAGCTCGATCCAAAAATGAGCATCTACGACACGGTTGATATGATAGCAAAAGGTGATCTGCGCAAAGACCTAAGAAGCATACTCGGAGCGTTTTTATTTTCTGGAGAAGACATCGACAAAAAAGTCGGTGTGCTTTCAGGAGGGGAACGCACCAGATTGGCATTGTGCTGTTTACTACTGAGCCCATCCAACTTCTTGATTTTGGATGAACCCACCAACCACCTCGACCTGCAAAGCAAGGAAGTGCTCAAGGAGGCACTCGTGCATTACGAAGGCACCTTTATTATTGTATCGCACGACCGTGAATTTGTCGATGGCCTGAGCAACCGCATTTGGGATATCGAAAATCAAGGTGTCAAGATCCACCACTTTAGTTTGCATGAATACCTCTCTTACAAAACACAAAAAACACCAAGTGAAGGAGTGTTAGAAGCACCAAAAGAGCGCAAAAAAGAGGTAGCAACAAACGAACTAAGTAAACCACGCATCGATAAAGCCCAACAAAAAGCTCAGCGCGAAATCCAACAAATTGAGCAGCAAATTGACCTACAAGAAAAAGTGGTGACCGAAATCGAAAATGAATTGGGTACCATAGACTACGAAGACAAGCAAAAATACAATGCCGTGCTCAACCGTTACGAGGAGGCCAAAGCGGCAGTAGAAAAACTCTACCAAAAATGGGAAGAAAAGTCGGCTGCACTCTAAAGCAAGTGAAAATCATTAAATTTGACAGGTGAAACAACTCCTTATTTTGTGTTTGGGTTTTTTATTGTTGTCTGCAAAGTGCAATAATCAAAATCAGCATCCGGTTCCTTTTGTGCCAGTCGATGTCACCATAGACATCCAATTGCCAAGTTACAGCGACCTTCAAGGTGTTGGCGGCTGGACCTACCTCAATGGTGGCTCACGAGGCATTATCGTTTACCGAAAAGGCATAGATGAATTTGTAGCCTTTGACCGCCATTCGCCCGCTGACCCAGACGGATCATGCCCACTTCCCCTCTACCCTGACGCGCAAAACTTCTTACAACTCAAAGATTCTTGCAACAACGCTGTTTTTTCGCTCTATGACGGCTCCCCTGTAAGCAACAGTATTTACGGCTTGCGACAGTATGCCACACAATTCAACGGAAACAATTTATTGCGCGTATACAACTAAACCATCATGGCAGATATCAAAGTAACCATTATTGACAGAGAAGGAGTTGCTCACGAACTCGAGGGCCCAACCGACATGAATATGAATGTCATGGAATTGTGCAAAGCCTACGACTTGCCTGTAAAAGGTGAATGTGGTGGCATGGCGATGTGTGCCACTTGCCAGTGTTACCTAGAATCTGAAACTGACTTACCGGAACAAAGCGACGCCGAACTCGATATGCTCGACCAAGCCTTTTTTGTAAAAGGAAATAGCCGCTTAGGTTGCCAGATTCATTTAAGCGATGAAATCGACGGCATTGTTTTGCGCTTAGCCCCTGAACAGGACTAAAAAAATACCAAAGTCTAGTTCAGACTTTTAGCAAATACCTTTCTGAATTTCTCCACCTTCGGACGCACTACACTCTGACAATACGGATTGCCCGGATTGTTCTCAAAGTAGTTGTGGTGGTAATCTTCTGCCTCGTAGTAGTTGTTGATAGCTACAATTTCGGTTACGATCGGTGCATCCCATACTTTTTCGTCGCTCAAACTTTTGAGGTATTGCTGCGCCAATCTTTTTTGTTCTTCGCTGTGGTAAAAAATAACCGAGCGGTATTGGGTTCCGATGTCGTTGCCCTGACGATTGAGTTGTGTAGGGTCATGGACAAACCAAAAAGCTTCTAATAAGGCTTCATAAGTAATTTGAGCTGGATCAAAAACAACCTGAGCAACTTCTGCGTGACCTGTCTGACCGCCACAAACATCTTTGTATGTAGGGTCGGCTTTGTGGCCACCTGCGTAACCCGGAACTACCGAAACCACGCCTTTCAAATCTTTGAAACAGGCTTCGATGCACCAAAAACAACCCGCGCCAAAGGTGGCTGTTTCTAAATTATTTTTATTGTTTTGATTTGCTTTCATGTCGTTGACGGAAATAAAATTGAGCGAAGCCGAATTGATACAGTAGCGCAAACCTGTTGGGCGCGGACCATCTTCAAAAACATGCCCTAAATGCGCATCGCATTTGTTGCAGCGCACTTCTGTGCGGATCATACCGTGCGAACGGTCTGTAATTTTTTTAACGTTTCCTTGCGTAAGCACCTCATAGAAACTTGGCCATCCGGATCCTGAATCGTATTTGGTTTTGCTTTCAAATAAAGGCGCATCGCAGGCTACACAAACATAGGTGCCTTCTTCGTGATGGTCCCAGTATTTGCCGGTGAAGGGGCGTTCTGTGCCGCCATTGACTACATAGCACACGTTTTCTGGCAGCGCACGGCCGTTAAAGGTATTTTGGTTTTTTGCATCATCTGGGTCTTGCTGACCACAGGCGTTTAGACTTCCTAACATAAGTATGACAAATATACGTTTCATGTACCAACAACAAACAAGAGTTGGTTTGGTTTAACTACTTTTGCCGCTATGTTCAAAAGATACAAAAAAGATTTTTGGTTATTGAGTTTCAGTATGTTCTTCTTCATGCTGAGTTTCAACCTGATCTTGCCGGAAATGAATGGATTTATCAGTAGTTTAGGCGGTAGCGACGTCAAAGGAAGCATCATCTTTTTATTTTCCATTGCAGCAGGTTTATCCAGACCTTTTGCTGGTAAATTAGCAGATTTAATTGGACGCAAAAGAAGTGTGTACATCGGTTTAGCCATCGCAATTGCATCTAGCTTGAGCTACGCATGGGTTGGTGCATTATCTATTTTCTTTGCCTTGCGTTTTATGCACGGACTCAGTGCAGGTTTTGCACCAACCGGAGCCACGGCCCTACTCACCGACATGCTGCCACCCGGCAAAAAAGGAGCCGCTATGGGGCTATGGGGAACCTTCATTTCACTCGGCATTGGCGTAGGGCAAGCACTGGGTTCATATATTTTTGCACACAGCAATTTTGACACGCTTTTTCTGGCCTCAGCTGGCTTTGGCGTGCTTGCGCTCTTGTTATTGAGTCCTATCCAAGAGACACTTCCAGAGCAACAAGCCTTTCATTGGCGGCAGTTACTGATCAAATGGGAAGATGTCCTGGAGCCAGGTGTCAAACCTGCTGCAATGATCATGCTACTTACCGCAATTAGCTCCGGTCTTATTTTCGTATTGACGCCCGATTATTCGGCCTACTTAGGCATTGCCAATAAAGGTTATTTTTTCGGGATTTACGTACTGAGCACTATTGGTATTCGCTTGGTGTTTTCGTCGCTTTCTGACCGCATCGGACGCAGAGAAACCATGCTCATCGGCTGCTCTCTACTCGTTTTGAGTATGATTTTACTTGGTTTTTCTGACGACATTTGGAGTTATTCGCTTGCCGCCACCATTTTTGGTTTGGCCACAGGAGTTTCAAGCCCCACACTTTTTGCCTGGACCGCCGACCTCAGTTTGGCCCATCGCCGCGGAACGGGCGCTGGAACGCTTTTCATCGCGCTCGAAATTGGCATTTTGATAGGTTCAGGCCTGACGTTTTTGTTTTACAAAAATTCCATCAAAAGTGCGCGCACTTGCTTGTTTATAGCTGCCGGTTTTGGAGGGTTAGCCTTGCTCTTATTGCTCCTACAAATGCGCAAAGTTAAGCTGACTGGTGCTTCAGGTAACGCCTAACGAGCCAATGTCCGGCATACACGAAAGGAGTAAGCAGAATGGCAATCAGAATTTTAAGTAAATAATTCGTTGGGGCAACTTCCATGTAGGTAGCCATACTCATGGCACCTGGTAAAACAAAACCGATGTACAACACGATGTATGAATCGATGAGCTGCGAGATGAGCGTACTGCCGGTACTACGCAACCAAATAAAGCGATTGCCAGTTTTGTGCTTGATGCGCTCAAACAAATAAGCATCCAGGAGCTGTGACACCAAAAATGCGACAATACTGCCCACAATTACTGCTTGCGCTTGGCCGAAAACCAAGTTATAGGCGGCATTGGTGGCGAGTTTAGAGCCCTTGATTTCATAAGCCGGAACAGCCATGGAAAGCCCAACGATTAAGAAGCAGTAAGCAATGAGCCCTGCAGTGATCCAAGAAAGCCTTCGGACTGCTTTTTGACCGTAAAATTCGTTGAGCAAGTCGGTCAATAAAAAAACAACCGGCCACGGAAGAATGCCGATAATGGTGACAAAAGGCCCCACTTTATGACCAAAAAAGAAGCCTTCTAGCGGAATTTGAATCAGTTTGTTGCTGATGAGTTCTGCCGTAACCGCATTGGTGACAAATAAACCCGCAAGGGCTATAAAAAGCCATTGTCTGCGCTCATTGAGTTGTGCTTGCTCCATGCGGCAAAGTTAGGCAATTAGGGCGTACCGTAATCGAGGCGCTTGGTTTTGAGGTAGCGCTGTATGTAATATTGAGACGTATTGAAGTTGTCTATGCGCACACCCGTATTGGCAGAATGGATGAATTTGATTGCAGTGGGTGTAACTTCCACGACCAGCGCCACGTGCCCTACACTTGTAGAGTTGACATTGCTGCCTTTGAAAAACATGAGGTCTCCTGGGCGGATTTCAGAGAGCTTTACGGTGGTGCCGAGTTCTGCCAAACCGTAACTCGTTCGGACTAAATCAAAGCCAAAATTACCAAAGATGTAGTTGATGAAACCAGAACAGTCAAAACCCGATGGCGTGGTACCACCATAACGATAAGGAACCCCTAAAAATTTCTTGGCGTAGTTGATGATGGCATCTACTTGTGGATCATTGGGCAAGGGAGCCTGAACCGTTTCAGTTGTGGTTGGCGGCTGCGCTTGCAACACTTGAGCGCAAACGAAATAGAGAAACAAGAAAAATATGCGATTTATTTTCATTTTCTGAAAGCCGTTGCAAAAATAATAATTATTTTCGAATATTCATTCAAGTAGACAGATGCCCTCAATTGAAAATCAAACACTTAGCAAACTTTACTACAGCATAGGCGAAGTGGCAGAAATGCTACAAGTAAATGCCTCACTCTTAAGATTTTGGGAGAAGGAATTTAATCTTGTGGTTTCAAAAAAGAACAAAAAGGGCAATCGGCTTTTTTCGGTCAAAGAAATCGAGCAAATCAAGCGCATTTACCATTTTGTAAAAGTCGAAGGCTATACCTTAGATGGCGCAAAAAAAGCACTCAAACAAAAGGGTGTTTCTACTGCTTTCTCACCCGAAAAACAAGTGATTCAAACCCTACAAACTCAGTCTGAATCAATGACTGATCATCGTGACTTGATCGCAAGACTTGAAAAAATCAAACAACAATTGCTGAGTTTACCGGTTCACAAAATGTCAGAATCCCCAGCTCCTGCTGCTGTTTTGCAAGCGGCACCAGTACCAGAACCAGCAACAGCTCAAGCACCAATACCTGCACCACCTCCTGCACCCAAGCCAGTCGTTAAGAAAGCTCCCGAAAAGCCAAAGCCAGCCTCTGACATGCCTACGCTATTTGATTTTTAAATCAAAAAACATAACCAACAGAGAGCTTAGGCACCAAATTTTGACGCCAATTTTTTGGAGCATAATAACCAAATGTGCCGAAAATACCAATTCCAAAGCTACTTGCACCACTTACCCAAAGTCCATTGAGCAAAATACCCGTTTCATGATAGCCCTTGTCCATCGTCATGAAACTCGTATTATGTAGGTTCTTTTGTGACATCGTACCCCATCCAAAAGCATAGTGAAAACCTAATTGAGGTTCATTCCAAGTTGCTTTTGTACGCCAAGCATTTTGCGTGTAGCGCATAAATAATTGAACTTGGGTTTGATGGTAAAACGCAGTACTAATGAGCGTTTCAAACGTATTGGCAACACTCACATTTATGCCGTTATTGTCTATCGATCGACTCGCCGAAACCACCTGCTGAAACAAAAGTGGTGTGGAGCGGTCAGTATGAGAAAAACGTGCATTCCAATTCAATACGCCTCTCCCGTGAATGGTCAGCAACTGAAATGCATTCAGTTGAAACCGATTAAAGGCAGAAGGGCTCGTTGACCAACCAAGTAAGGGCCAAGCATGTTCAAGTTGAACTTGAATTTTAGGATACGAACTGGGCTTTGGCAATATTAGACCTCCAAAATAAGCTGATTTTTCTCTGATGGCCCAAGTAAAAGTCAAGCGACTCATTAGAACTTGTGACGAAGATTGCCCCTCATATAAATAGCCATCCGTATATTGATTGCGTTGAAGGCTTGTCTCTAGTTCAAAACGTTGATTTACCTTCAATTGTCCTGAAAATTGCAGCCCAAGTTTTTCTTGATAAGCCATATTTGAAGCATACAAATAGCGTGTGGCATCTTGCTTGAATAGTAAATTTGTTTGATACAGAACGGGCGCCCCTACTTCTGCAATATCCAAACTCCTTGACATCCTGAGCTTAAACTGATGCTCAGACGGGATGAAACAATTTACATAGGTATCGTATTTAAATCGTTGGTCGTTTAGGCCATAGCCCCCACTTGCACCAAAATTAAAAAACGAAGATAACTTTTGAGAACTCTCGATACCCAAACCCAACCTAACGCTTTCAAATGCATTGTACTTCACAAACTTCATGGCGTCTAATTGGACATAACCTAATGAAATCTTCCCTGTGGTCAGTACCTTTGCGAATTTGAGTTTTTGATCAAAATGATATTCCTGAGATAGTGAATCAATTTGTATATAAGTCATCTTTTCTCGCTCGCTTAGAGGAGCTACGCGCACGCTATCCCAACCTGAATCCGAGAGCTTATTAACTGCATTTGGAAGTGTCTCCACTGCAATTTGCTGAAACTTTACTTTATCTAGTTCGAGTGGATTAAAACGCACCTCCTTTACCACATTGATTCCTTTACCAACAATTACCGCTGGCAAGGAGTCAAAATTCAGTGAAATAAACGGCAAATAAATAGTTGTACTCAATTGCTTGGGAAACCATATGTTTGTGTTGAGCATTTGGTATTCCTGAACAATTGCTACTTTATTTGAATTTGGAGGTGGATTAAAAGGTGCCGCCTGTACTTTTTCAATTGCAAAACCATTGGTATTGATGTACAAGTAACCTGTTAGACCCGAAAAGTCCGCGCCTTTTTTGGGCTTGAAAAAAATAGTAAAGGTCGTATCCAAACCTGAAATGGTCGTGTCTTTTAAGGAGAAAAAATAGCGATTGAGCGACCCAGGAGCAAGCGGACTCAAATACTTTAAACCAAGTATCTCTAGCTGAATTTCGTAAAAATGAAAAGATTGAAAACCCTGAACGATACTTGATAAAGCTGGATCCGTAAAACCTGAAACCCGAAAAGCTTCTATAGTTTCCTTCTCTCGATAAGGCGGTTCAAAATAATGACTGGACTTTGTTTCAGAAATAAAAAAAGCTTGGCGATCTGTGAATTGCTTGAATTCAAAATTATTGGTATCGGTTGGCGCAATAATCGTCTCTGCCATTTTCCGCCGGGTCGTGTCATCCAAGTCAAAAACAAACTTACTGTATTGTTCAGCAATAAAACCTCCATGCGCTTGCGGATGATTGCGTTTTCTATTTGCAATGGCTTGCTCGATAATACGTGCGGCAGGATTTACTCCGGGTAATACAACTACTTCTTGCGTCTCTTGTATTTTGGTGCGCAAATAAATTTGATTGGTGGTCAACGCCGGTAAAAAAACGATTGTATCATGATAGCCCTGTGCCCGAATTTGAATTGTTTGATGCGTTACGCTGAGCTCAAACAAACCGTCGATATCTGTAAGTTTTGCCAATTCTTTCTCGGGATAAATTTTTGCAAAAGAAATTCCCGTGTTTAATCTTTGATCTAAAATTTGATATTGCTGAGCCCAAACAACTGATTGTATGCTTATTAAAAGAAATAATAATTTTTGAATCATAGGCCCCTTCGCTGCAATAATTATTCCAAAAACAGTGCTTTAATGTATCCCGGCACCTTCAACATCCTCGAGCCATACCACGAACACATTTCACCATCTACCAAAAGTATTTTTGACAGAGGAAATTTTTGTTGGATGGCTTTGAAATGTTTTTCTTCAAAAGGATAAGGTTCGGAACTCAGAAAGATGTAATCCGGATGGGCTGAAGCCTTTTCCTTCTGAGACAGCACTTCTTTAAGTTCAGGATACCTTTCGATCGCGCAATAATTTTCAAAACCAAAATGACTCAACAAAGTGTGAATGTAGGTGTTAGGGCCAACCACAAAATAGGGGTCTTGCCAAATGAAATAAAGAAAAGATGCGCCTTTACCAATATTTTTGGTTGCGGCAAAAGAGTTCTTTATTTCTTGAAGGAGTTCCTTTGTCTCTTCTAACTTGTGAACGCATACGCCGATGCGAAGCAAGTAACTGAAGGCATCATCTAAAGAGTTAATATCGGTGAGTAGCACCTCATACTTTGACTGCAACCATTCAATATCGTCTTTGGTGTTTTCTTCTTTATTGGCAATAATCAAGGTGGGCTCTAAGCTTGCGATGACCTCTAAATGAAGTTGTTTGGTACCGCCAACTCTTTTTTTTTCACGCCACCATTGGTTGGGGTGCACGCAAAATTTGGTAATACCCACTACTTCCTCCTCTAGACCTAAAGCCCAGAGAAATTCGGTCAGTGACGGAACCAAGGAAATGATGCGCATGCAATACTAGGCCATTGCGGCAATCACGTCGTAGCGAGAAACAATATGGTATTTGTTGTCTGCTAGATGGACAAGAACAGCCGGAACTTGTTTGGAAATCAGCTTGCATAATTCTTCAACGCTGGTATTTTGTTGAACAACAGGAAAAGCAGGATTCATGATGGTAGAAATGGGCGCATCTTTGAGCGAGGGGTCGTCTACCAATAATTGATACAAGTGGCTATCGTCTATGGATCCTACAAACTGTCCATCTTTCATGACTGGAATTTGTGAAATATCGAAGTTGCGCATTTTGGCAACAGCGTGTGAAACCAATTCTTCGGCGTACAAAGAAACCAATGGTTTGTTGGCGTGTTTGGCCACGAGGTCGCCGGCAGTGAGGAGTTCTTCTTCTAAAAAGCCGCGCTCGCGCATCCAGTCGTCGTTGAAAATTTTGCCGATGTAGCGGCTACCGTGGTCGTGGAACAAGACCACTACTACATCATCTTTGGTGAGCTTATCGGCCATTTGCAATAAGCCTTTAATGGCAGAACCTGCTGAATTGCCGACAAAAATACCCTCTTCACGGGCCAATTTTCGCGTATAAACCGCGGCGTCTTTATCAGTAACCTTTTCAAAATGGTCAATTGTATCAAAATCGACGTTGGCAGGCAAGATGTCTTCGCCAATGCCTTCGGTGATGTAAGGATAGATTTCGTTTTCGTCAAAAATGCCGGTTTCCTTGTATTTCTTAAAGACAGATCCGTAGGTGTCTATTCCCCAAATCTTGATGTTAGGATTTTGTTCTTTGAGGTACTTGCCTACACCAGAAATGGTGCCGCCCGTGCCTACACCTACTACAAAATGCGTGATTTTACCTTCGGTTTGCTCCCAAATTTCGGGTCCTGTTTGCTCGTAATGTGCCGTTCTGTTGGACAAATTATCGTACTGATTCACATACCAAGAGTTAGGTATTTCAGTAGCTAAACGTCGCGAAACCGAGTAATATGATCTAGAATCTGAAGGTTCAACTGCCGTCGGGCAAACCACTACTTCGGCGCCAACGGCACGCAAAATATCCATTTTTTCTTTGGATTGCTTGTCGTTGAGTACGCAGATAAGTTTATAACCTTTGATGATACAAGCCAAAGCCAAACCCATACCCGTATTGCCTGACGTCCCTTCGATGACGGTTCCGCCAGGCTTCAGTATTCCGGCCTTTTCGGCATCTTCGATCATTTTGACTGCCATGCGGTCTTTAACGGAGTTGCCCGGATTGGTGGTTTCTATTTTAGCCAGGACTTGTGCTGGAATGTGCTGGGTCAGTTTGTTGAGGCGTACCAGGGGCGTATTGCCGATGGTTTCAAGGATATTGTTGTATACTTTCATGAATGATCTTTGGGCAAAGTTAGTCATCTGTTTGAATTCATTAATTTTAGGGCATGTATAAATTTAGATGCCTACTTGTTTTCGGACTTTTTTCGTTGTTTGCAACCGCTCAAGATTGTCCAATTTTGCCCACGCCGGCCGTTTACCAAACCACTAATGGTCAGTTTGTAAGCAGTGGCAATTTACTCATTGACCCCTCCAATTTGACACCCAATTTGGTAGACGCCTTCAAAAGTTTTGCGCTGTGGTCGAAAGGGATTGAAGTGAGCCCGTTTGTCCAGAACCCGATGGTGCAGTTCAAAAAACTCACGAATGTCAAGCAAGACTCTTACAGTATTAATATTGCAGAGCGCATTACGATTTCGTATTCGAGTGAGGCCTCTTGTTTTTATGCTTGGGTTTCTCTATTGCAATTGTGTTCACAGCAAGAGGGTCAATTGAGTTTTCCAAAATGTTTCGTGAAAGACTACCCTAAATTTCAATGGCGCGGCCTGCACCTAGATGTGGCCAGACATTTTTTTACGGTAGCTGAAGTCAAGCGTGTTATTGATTTGATGGCTTATTACAAATTCAACACCCTGCATTGGCACCTCACCGATGACCAAGGCTGGCGCATCGAAATCAAAAAATATCCACTCTTGACAGAAGTGGGCGCTTGGCGCGATTCCACAGTTGAAAATCACTACAGCACTCTGCCGCGCACCTATGACAAAACGCGCTATGGCGGTTTTTACACCCAAGAAGAAATCAAAGACGTGGTGGCTTATGCAGGCGCACGTTTCATTGAAGTTGTGCCAGAAATTGAGATGCCAGGCCACGCCCGTGCTGCACTGGCCGCCTACCCGCAATTTTCTTGTAACGGCCAAGTACAAGGCGTAGAAGGTCTTTGGGGTATTTTCGACGATATCTTTTGCGCCAAAGAAGAAAGCATCCTTTTCCTGCAAGATGTCTTGAAGGAAGTCCTCCCGCTTTTTCCGAGCGCCTATGTTCATGTGGGTGGTGACGAAGCTCCGAAAACCAGGTGGGAATCCTGCCCGAAATGTCAAGCGGTCATGAGTGCAGAGGGCCTTCACGACGAACATGAACTTCAAAGCTATTTCATTGGCCGCATGGATGCATTTTTGACGCAAAATGGCAAAAAGCTCATTGGCTGGGATGAAATCTTAGAAGGTGGGCTTTCGCCAAACGCTACTGTGATGTCGTGGCGCGGCTACGAGGGCGGAAAAGCCGCAGCCGCGCAAGGCCATTATGTGGTCATGTGCCCGGGCTCTCATTGCTATTTTGATCATTACCAAGGTCGGGGCGCCGAGGAACCCCTTGCCATTGGTGGCTTTACGCCTCTTGAGAAAGTCCTTTCCTTCAACCCGATTCCACCGGACATGAGCACCGCCGAGGCCGCTTACGTCCTGGGCGCACAAGGCAACCTCTGGACCGAATACATCCCCAACATGGCACAATTGGAATACATGGCCTACCCAAGAGCCATCGCCTTAAGCACTGCACTGTGGTCTGAAACGCCAGCACCTTATGAAAATTTCCTCTCCGTCTTGACGAACTACCACTTTTCTTTTTTAGAAACACAAAAGGTGAATTTCTCTAAAAGCTGTCTGAAACCCAACTTGCAAACTTCCAGATCTGAAAAAGGTGGCATCGTTATTCAGAAAACGGCCGCTAAAGGCATACTTGCTGATTCAGAGATAATTGCACAAATCAAGAAGGCGAAAAGAAAAACCAAAACAGTTCAAATAAAGGTGGATCAAGGTCCGAACCTGCCTACAAAAGAAATGCATATCATTGCACACAAAGCGCTAGGTGCAAAAATTCATTTCAGCACCAAACCAAGTCCGAAATACGACAACGGTGACCTTACAATTGTAGATGGCCAATTGGCTGCACGTCCTTGGAAAGGTAACGAGTGGTTGGGTTTTGACTCCGATAGCGTCTCTTTTGATATCGAGTTCGACAAACCCATCAAAGTAAAAGAATTGCGCATTCATACCCTCCACGACCCGAATAGCTGGATTTGGGCAGCCCAAACGTTTAACATTTCTTTTGCCAAAACAGGTGTCGGAAATGGCATTACCGACGGTTATTCAAGCGAAGAAACGATCGTGGTAGAAAACATCAAAGACAGAACAAAAACGATCCACGTCGTTTTATATGGCGTTGGGCGCATTCCTTCAGGAAACCCAGGAGCTGGCAATGTTCCGTGGCTATTCATCGACGAAATTGAAGTCCGCTAAGGAATGATACCCAAGCGCACGGCATGAACAATGATGCCAGCAGTATTGCGCACGTCAAGCTTTTCAATGATGCGCATTTTGTGTGTTTCTACCGTGCGCGGCGAAATTTGGAGGTCGTGGGCAATTTCTCGACAGGTTTTTTCCTGACAAATACCGCGGATAACATCAATTTCTCGGGCAGTGATGCGTTCTAGGGTTCGGATGGTATGGCGCTCAGCATCTAGCATCCGCTTGGAATTGGGGTGCACGTAAGACTGCTGAAAAAAAACTTGTCGAAACGCGGGAACTGCCTCCTCTTGCATGTTCCATTTATTGACGACACCATGAAAACCCCACTTGATATATAGTGGAATGAGTGCCGACTTGAAATTGGGAACAAGTAGCAAAAACTTGGCATTGGGCCAAGCAGACATCCAAAAGTTAATATATACTTTGTCGAGCTCTTGTAAAAGTTCGGCGTCAATCATGATAACTTGGATACCAACCCCGGTATACCTCGCGCGAAAATCGCTCAAACTTGCCGACTCGCCCACCCATTCAAAATCGTTGCGTGGCTCCAAAAGCGCGCGCAAACCTGTTCTAAAAATTACATCAGATTCTACAAAAGCCACGCGAATGCGGGCACCCAAATAATTACTCATACGACTTGCATTTTAGTAGAGCCGAGGCTCTGGTTTAGGATTAATACAAGTATTGGTGTTTCATGACGCTAAAGTAAGATGAGTTGCCGAAATTGGCTTCCGTAGATTGACGGACAGCTTAAAAAAAAAGTTGCATCGGAATCCTTAACTTACATCAAGGGCAAGTTCTTAGGAAGCGCTTATCTTTGTGATATGAAACGTCGTGATTTCACTTCTTTACTCACAATGAGCACTTTAGGATTTAGCATGAGCCCTCTACAACACCTTTCCAATTGGGGCTCAAGCCTCCAAAAAACAGCTACTATACCCGCACTTTTTATTGGCCATGGATCTCCAATGAATGCCATTGAAGAAAATCAATTTGTGAGCGGCTTTAGAAATATTGCCAAATCGCTACCTGAAGTCCAAGCTATCTTAGTTATATCTGCACATTGGCAAACCAAAGGCACTTTTGTTACATCGATGCAACATCCTCGTACCATTCACGATTTTGGCGGTTTTCCACAAGCGCTGTTCGAGCAACAATATCCCGCGCCGGGCTCGCCTGAATTGGCCAAGACCATTCAAACGCTTTTTGCAGAAGGCACCGTTCACGAAGACCACGATTGGGGCCTTGACCACGGTTCATGGACCATCTTAAAACACCTGTACCCGGAGGCCAAGATTCCTGTTGTGCAACTCTCCATCGATTATCAATTGCCTTTGCAGCAACATTTTGAATTAGCTACTTTACTTCAAAAACTGAGACAACGAGGTGTACTCATCATCGGGTCTGGCAACATTGTTCACAATTTGCGCGCGGTTGATTTCAGTAAAATCAATACCGTTGGTTACGGCTACGATTGGGCGCACGAAAGCCGCGCATTTGTCAATGAAAAAATCCAAGAGCGCGAGTTCAATGCCTTATTCAATCTGGAAACTGCTCCAAAGGCTCTACAACTTGCCGTTCCAACAACAGATCACTTTATTCCCCTCTTGTATACTCTAGGGCTCTGCGGCGCCTCGGAAGAAATTCAATTTTTTAATGACGAGCTATTGGCAGGTAGCTTGAGCATGACTTCTTTGCGGATCGGATAGAAATTCTGGGCAAATAAACCTTTAGGTCCTTTGGGATGTTCTATCTTTGTAACACAAATTAAAATTACATCATGTCGCAAAGAAATTGGCAAAGCATCAAAAACTACCAAGACATCAAATTTGAATTCTTTGAGGGGATTGCAAAAATCACCATCAACCGTCCGCAAGTATACAACGCATTCAGACCAGAGACTAATTTTGAAATGCTAGACGCAATGGATATCTGCCGTGAGCGCCCAGACATCAATGTTGTGGTATTGACAGGCATAGGTGACAAAGCCTTTTGTTCGGGCGGAGACCAAAACGTCAAAGGCGTGGGCGGTTATATCTCAGAAAACGGGGTTCCGCGTCTCAACGTACTCGATTTACACAAAGCCATTCGCTCGCTGCCTAAACCAGTTATTGCTATGGTCAACGGTTATGCCATCGGCGGCGGTCACGTATTGCACGTTGTTTGCGACCTCACAATTGCCTCTGAAAATGCCCGCTTTGGTCAGACCGGCCCAAAGGTAGGTAGCTTTGATGGCGGCTTTGGCTCCTCTTATTTGGCCCGCCACGTAGGTCAAAAGAAAGCGCGTGAAATCTGGTTTTTGTGTAACCAATACACTGCTGAAGAAGCCGAAAAAATGGGTATGGTCAACAAAGTTGTGCCATTTGATCAACTCGAAGACACCGTTGTGGAATGGTCAAAAACCATCATGATGAGAAGTCCGCTAGCGATCCGCATGATCAAGCGCGCCATGAACGCCGAGCTCGACGGGCAACACGGCCTTATGGAACTCGCAGGCGATGCCACCCTTCTCTACTATCTCACAGAAGAAGCACAAGAAGGCAAACACGCCTTTTTAGAAAAGCGCGATCCTAATTTCCAACAATATCCCAAATTTCCGTAACCATGGATTTCAGCAATATAGAACCAAAAGAACTGTGGCAAAACTTTGGAGCGCTCAACGCCGTCCCACGCCCCTCTAAAAAAGAAGAGCACGTCATTGCTTTTATGAAAGCCTTTGGCGAAACACTAGGCCTAGAAACTTCCGTAGACCGCATTGGTAACGTCATCATCAAAAAGCCAGCAACTGTTGGCATGGAAGCGCGTCAGACCGTCATTTTACAAAGCCACCTCGATATGGTGCACCAAAAAAATGCACAAACTGTTTTTGACTTCGACCAGCAAGGCATCGAGATGTTTCAAGACGGCGACTGGATCCGTGCAAAAGGAACAACACTCGGCGCCGATAACGGCATTGGCGTAGCAGCTATCATGGCGCTTTTAGCCAGTACAGCTATTCCACACCCCGCATTGGAAGCGTTTTTCACGATCGACGAAGAAACAGGCATGACAGGCGCCAAAGAAATGGATGCCAGCCTTTTGAGCGGCAGCATTCTCTTGAACCTCGATACTGAAGACGACGACGAACTTTCTGTGGGTTGTGCAGGCGGTATTGACACCAACACCACTTACAGCTATACGCAAGAAGCCATTCAAAGTGGTTTTGAAACACTGCAAATCAATGTTTCGGGCCTACTTGGCGGACACTCCGGCATGGACATCGATAAACGACGCGGCAATGCCAACAAATGGATGGCGCGTTTATTATGGGAAATCCAACAGAACCAAACCATTCAATTGCTTTATTTCGATGGCGGCAGCTTGCGTAATGCCATTCCTAGAGAAGCTACCGCGCTGATTGCCGTTCAAAATGCAACGCAAGTACAAGAAGCAATTGCTGCCTTTGAGCAAACACTTCGTGCAGAATACCACCTCATTGAACCACATTTCAAAATAGCATCAAGCCTAACAAATAGTGATCTAAATGCAGTTTGTGCCTCAGACTTCAAACGCATCGTTGCGACGCTTTGTAGCGTTCACAACGGCGTTTACCGCATGAGCCCAGATATCGCAGGCTTGGTAGAAGCTTCTTCTTCTTTGGCGCGCGTCATCATTGACAAAGGCCTATTCACTACTCAATCGCTTCAACGCAGTTCCGTGGAAAGCACCAAAACAGAAGTGAGCATGGCGCTGCGCTGCGCTTTTGAAAACATGGGCGCCACCGTAGAGCAAAGCGGCGACTACCCAGGTTGGAAACCCAATGCGCAGTCTCCAATTCTATCCAAAATGCGCGCACTTTACACCGAACTTTATGGGGAAGAGCCAAAGGTCAAGGCATGTCATGCAGGTCTAGAATGCGGTTTATTAAGCGAAAAGCTTCCTGGTGTGGATATGATTTCATTTGGCCCGAACATCCGCGCTGCCCACTCCCCTGACGAGTGCGTTCAAATTTCGTCGGTACAAAAATTCTGGTCTTACCTTCTTGCAACCCTTTCCCAAATACCTAATGCGTAAGCAAAACCAAATATGTCTCAAACTCTCCATACAATAGAAGAAGCTATTCTCGAAATCCAACAAGGACGCGTTGTCATTGTTGTAGACGACGAAGACCGCGAAAACGAAGGCGATTTTCTAACTGCAGCTAGAAATGCCACACCCGAGCTCATCAACTTCATGGCCACACACGGGCGCGGCCTGATTTGTGCGCCAATTAGCGAAGAGCGCTGTGACCAACTCGGCTTGGAACTCATGGTGCGCAATAATTCTGCCGCCTATGAAACGCCCTTTACAATTAGCGTAGACCTCATCGGACACGGCTGCACCACTGGGATTTCTGCCAGCGATCGTTCCAAAACCATTTTGGCCATGATCGACCCAGTTATCAGACCAGAAGAACTTGGCAAGCCTGGACATATCTTTCCGTTGCGTGCACGCAATGGCGGTGTATTGCGCCGTGCCGGACACACCGAAGCGGCCGTAGATTTGTCGCGTTTGGCCGGCTTTGAAGAAGCGGGCATCATCGTTGAAATTCTCAACGAAGACGGCTCCATGGCACGCCTTCCACAACTATTGGAAATCGCCAAGAAATTCGACCTCAAGATCATCAGTATCGCAGACCTCATTAAGTACCGCATTTCGCACGAATCCTTAATTGTAGAGCAAGTTCAGGTCGAAATGCCAACAGCCTATGGCGATTTTCAGTTGCGCGCCTTTAAAGACCAAAGCAACGATCAAGATCATTTGGTACTCACCAAAGGCACCTGGACTGAAGACGAAGCGGTGTTGGTGCGCGTGCACTCTTCTTGCCTCACCGGCGACATCTTTGGAAGCTGCCGCTGCGACTGCGGTCCGCAGCTCCACAAAGCCATGGAACTCATCAATCAAGAAGGCAAGGGTGCCATTGTATACATGAACCAAGAAGGCCGCGGAATTGGTTTACTCAACAAACTCAAGGCCTACAAACTCCAAGAAGAAGGTTTAGATACCTATGAAGCCAATGAAAAACTTGGTTTCAAGGCAGACGAACGCGACTACGGTATCGGGGCGCAAATGCTGCGTGCAATTGGCATCCGCAAAATGAAACTAATGTCAAATAATCCAAAAAAACGCACCGGGCTCATCGGTTATGGACTAGAAATCATTGAGAATATTCCGCTCGAAATTGAGAGCAATATCCACAACGAACGCTACCTTGAGACCAAACGAGACAAAGCTGGTCACACCATCAAACAGAAACACTAATGCTCGAGGCGAAAAGCATAGAAAAAAACTACGGTGACTTAGCCATTCTGAAAGGCATCAATCTTTCGGTAGCACCGGCTGAAATCATTTCTATCGTCGGTTCTTCTGGCGCGGGCAAAACGACCCTGCTCCAGATCTTAGGCACACTAGATAGCCCCACAAAAGGGCAACTGCTCATTGAAGGTAAAAACCCCTTTTCGCTCAACGAAAAAGCGCTCGCGCACTTCAGAAACCAAAGACTGGGCTTTGTTTTTCAGTTTCACCAATTACTTCCCGAATTTACGGCGCTAGAAAACATTGCGCTACCTGCCCTCATTGGTGGCAGTAACCAAACGGACGCCTTCAAAAAAGCACAATCTCTACTAGATCGCTTTGGTCTCGCAAGCCGCGCACAACACAAACCAGAAGCCCTGTCGGGAGGCGAACAGCAGCGAATTGCCGTTGCCCGCGCCCTCATCAATGAACCTGCTTTGGTATTTGCCGACGAACCATCTGGCAACCTAGACACCGAAAATGCCAATGCATTGCACAACTTATTTCTGGCGCTACGCGAAGAAATGAAGCAAACTTTTGTGATCGTTACCCACAACACAAACTTTGCCCAAATGGCCGACCGCTGTTTAACCATGCAAGATGGACAATTCGTTTAAGGGATCAACACTTGAACTGAAGGAATTTCTAGACTTCAAGGCCCAACAATACGAAGCCACCCACTTTATTTCAACGGACCCCATTGCACTTGCCCACCGGTTTTCACAAAAAGAAGACATCGAAATCGTGGCATTTTTAATGGCTACAATCGCTTGGGGAAACCGCCAAAGCATCATCAAAAGCGGTGAAAAACTACTCGCTATTTTAGGGCCCTCACCGCATGAATACATTTTGAACTACCAAGACGGAAGTTGCGGCGCATTTATACATCGCACCTTTAATCAAATCGATTTAAATGGTTTTCTATTGGGCCTCAAAAGTCTTTACCTCAATGGTGGTCTACAAAAAGCATTTCAAGCAAACAGCCCACTTTTAGATCAATACATTCTCAATTTTAGATCGCAGTTCATTCCTTTTCTAGCAGTCAGGAGTCACAAACATGTTGCAGACCCCTCCAAAGGATCTGCCGCTAAAAGAATTGTGATGTTCTTGCGCTGGATGGTCAGGAGCCCTCAAAACGGCGTAGACTTTGGTCTATGGAATCACATTCCTCTCCATGCACTTCATGTGCCCCTTGATGTACATACTGGAAACATTGCCCGAAAACTTGGACTGATCACGCGCAAGCAAAATGATTGGCAAACCAATCTCGAACTCCATGCAAAGCTACTTGAATTTGACCCGATAGATCCGGCCAAGTACGATTTTGCACTTTTTGGTCTAGGTGCTTTCGAAAAATTCTAACGCGGTAAAGTAAGGGGTGTGAGGTGCAAATAAGACGAGAGGTCATCGCCTTTTAGCGTTTTGAGCACCAACGCGTCGTCTGCTAGTGTATGTATTTTAAATGCCCACTTTTCTTTATTGATCAGGATGGTGAGTTGCTCTTTATTCTCATTGAACCTGAAGTGTCCTTTGTCATAAGCGCCTTTGTCAAAATCTCCAAAAGAGCCCACGAGCACTTCTCCCGTCACATAAAAAACGAAGAGGATTTCTCCCCAAGCATTTTTGTGCAGTTCGCCTTGCTCTTGTTGCTGGGTACCTTTTAGCATCCAGACTTTGCTATTGCCGCTACTCAAAAAATGGGTATGATCGGCACGGAAGGTTTGCTCCCCATTGATGCACGCGCTCAACAGCAGCAATAACAAACTAAAATACCAGCTGTTTTTCATTTAAGATCTGTAAGATTTCGGCCGACACCTCGGCTTGTTTTTCGGGCTTGATATTCGCGTCATTGATTTGCTCACAACGCACATACTGGTAACGGTTTTGCTTCCAAGTAAACAGACAATTGTAAAAATATTTCTGGCCTTCAAAACGCTCAAAAAAACGGATCACGACGTCATCATAATTATTGGCCTGAGGGCGAAATTCTATGGGGTAGCCGATAAAACCATTGGCCTGAACCATTTGCTTGCCTTCTCGCTCATAAACCACGAAACGACGCACCGGAAAACCATTGACACCTGCCTTCAAAAGCACCATGCAACCCTGGTCTACATCTAGTCCTTTTTTCAGAGGGAAGACTCGAAAATAATTGGGGGTACAAGAAGGCCTGAGTAAATCTTCACTCCATTGAACGGTGCTGTCGCACAATTTCAAGTCTTTCAATACTTTTGGTTCTGCCTTACTTGCAAAGGTATTCGTATTGAAATCTGTGCTCACTTGAATGCCCTCTACCTTTTCTATCTCCTCATTTTTCTTTTGAGATCTTTGTATCTCATAACGGGAGTCATTGACAAAATAAAGGACTACTAATAGTGCAAAAAGAATCCCGATTACCCAAAGTAGTTTTTTGTTTCTCATTTGTTAAAGATTGAAGTTGAAATTTGACGTGCAGCCTCAAATGAAGCACTGTCGATAGCGTGATTTATTTCTGCGGCTTGCGCCAAATGGAGCAGCGCCTCTGTTGCTAAATTGCCTGTGAGTTCATCTTTGGCCATTGGGCAGCCACCAAAACCACCAATTGCCGTATCAAAATGTTGGCAACCTCCTGCAATAACGGCCTCAATAAGAGCTTGTTCTTGGCCTCTTACCACATGAAGATGTGCGGCAAAACGCAAATTGGGGTATTGTGTGGTTAAGGTATTAAATAGTACTTGCGTAGTTTGTGGTGTGGCACAACCAATTGTATCGGAGAGTGCAAATTCGGAGATTTGAAAGCGTTGATGGAGCTTTTCGACCCATTGCGCCACTAAATCAGATGACCAGTCATCACCGTAAGGATTTCCGAAGCCCATGGATAGATAGACGCGTAAATCTTTGTTTTGCTGGCGGCAAACTGCATCGATTTCGGCCAATTGAAAAAGAGCTTGATCAAGTGTTGAATTGGTGTTTCTAAGTTGAAAGGTTTCTGAAATTGAAAATGGATAACCTAAAATAGAAATGCGCTCGTGTTGGGCGGCAGCAGAAGCTCCTCTTGAATTGGCGATAATGGCCAATAATTTGGTTGGGCTTTCGGCCAATAGATCCAAAACCGCAGCGGTATCCTGCATTTGAGGAATGGCTTTGGGCGATACAAAACTGCCGAAATCGAGCACATCGAATCCGCATTGGAGCAGCGCATTGAGGTAGCGCGCCTTTTGTTCTGTTGGAATCCAGTCTTTAATGCCTTGCATGGCATCGCGTGGACATTCTGTAATTTGTAATTGCGCTGCTTTCATGTTTAATTTTGAACGCGTTCAAGCAAAGCTTTGTTGATGGCCTTGACCAAAGCAGGACCTTCATAAATGAAGCCCGTATACAACTGAACTAAGGTGGCTCCTGCGTCTAGTTTATCTAAAGCGTCTTGTGCGCTGTGAATACCACCAACGGCTATCATCGGGATTTTTCCTGCTGCTTTTTGATGGATATAATGGATCAGTTCCGTAGCGCGAGCAGCGACGGGCTTTCCGGAGATACCTCCTGAACCTAACTTTTGTACTTCGCTTGCAGGCGTTTTGAGTTGGTCGCGGGAAATGGTTGTATTGGCAACGATGAGCCCTGCAATTTTAGTGAACGCAACAATTTCGATGATTTCATCGATTTGTGTATTGGTGAGATCTGGGGCTATTTTCAAAAGAATGGGCTTGGGAGCTGTTTTGGCATGGTTCTGCTCTTGCAAGCGCAGGAGTAAGTCTTGGAGTGGTTCTTTTTCTTGCAACGCGCGCAAATTGGGCGTGTTAGGCGAAGAAACATTAACCACAAAATAGTCAACATATGGAAAAAGCGCTTCAAACGACAAGAGGTAATCTGAAGCGGCTTCTTCATTGGGCGTCCATTTATTTTTGCCGATGTTACCACCAATGATGAGTTTTTTGTTTTGACGGGCCTTGAGTTGTGCAATAGCTGCCTCTACCCCGTCATTATTGAATCCCATTCGGTTGAGAATGGCTTGATCGGTTTTGAGTCTGAAAAGACGTGGTTTGTCGTTGCCTGGCTGTGCTTTTGGCGTGATGGTCCCGATTTCGATGAAACCAAAACCGCAATCGGCGAGGGCATCTATGTTTTGTGCATTTTTATCAAAACCTGCCGCTAAACCAACTGGATTGGGGAAATGGAGACCGAGAAAAGAAGTTGCTAATTTGGGGCTTTCCACCACATACAGCATCCTGAAGATGGCGCGTGCAGGCGAAAAACGATGAATTTTATTTAAAAGCCCTGCCACAAAATAATGCACTTTTTCTGCATCAAACTGAAAGAGAACAAAACGAAATAATTTGTACATACACAAATGTACAAACTATTTCAAGTTTGAGCGCTTATACCAACAGCAGTAGGCAAACCGCAAGTACTGGATAAAACCAGTAACGCCAGGGATTGTTCACTTTTTGTTGGTAGTTGTGGGCGGCCAAAATTTCATTGAAATTTTGACGTTGACGCACCTCATCACTACACGGTTCTTTTCGGTCGAGTAAAATTTTGAGCATAACTATTCTTTTTGTTGAAAAAAATCTTTGAGTTTGAGCACCGCACGAAAAGTCTTCACTTTGGCATTGTTTTCAGACAAACCACAGATTTCACCAATTTCTTTGAACGAACGTTTTTCGAAAAAACGCATTTCAATCAATTGAAGCTGCTGCTCTTTGAGGCCTTTTAGGGCGACGAGCAAACGGGCTTTGTCTTCTTCGGTGTAGTCTTCAGTCCAGTCTTCAATGACTTGCTTGAGCACAACTTTGTCGATGCTCACAGTGCGCTGCGCCTTTTGATCGCGGAAACTTTGGTAAAGTTCGCTTTTGGCAATTCGAAATAACCAAGCAGAAAAAGGCAAGCCCCGGTATTCGTATTTGTGCAAAGCCTGTAGTGCTTTCACAAAAACACAGGAGGTGATGTCGTAGGCTTGTTCTTCTTCATCTACACGGCGGTAGACATAGCGAAAAATAGCTTCATGATAACGCTCGTAGAGCGGTGCAAAAAAGCGCGGATCTTGTTGAGCGCGCTCAATTTGAGTTCTTTCTTCTTCGAGAAGAAAAGACTGCTGCTGGAGAGAGAGTTGGAGAGGCATAGTCTTTGGTTTTAAGGAGTTTAGCATGAGAGGCTTGCAGTCCTCTTTTCGGGATAACGCACATATTTTTGTTTTGGTACATCTTTTTGAAAAAAAAATTAAAATTGTTTGAGCAAGCGGAGTCCACATTGTATATTTTGCTGCTTACTTGGGCTCAGCATCTGCTTTAAACCAAACATAAACCCAACCTGCCAATCGGTATCAAACGCGATTTTCACGGCGCCACTTAAATAAGAGCCAATACCGCTCAGCAACATCGTTTGAGACCCAAAGCCCAGTAAATAAGGATAGCTGTAAAGCAAAGGCGCATTTGGCAGAACTTGATACAGCCCATATATAAACTCAAAGCGAAATGGTGAAGACATGGGGGCATGTTGCCAAGATAACTCGAGGTTTTTACTTGAATTTTTGCTTGAAATAAACATGCTTAATTGTGCTGATGCATTTATTGTTTCACTATCCGAAATTTTGATTTGTGCCGCGAGCGAGGACCTGAGTTGCGCAGTTTGAGGCGTACTGTTTCGCCAACACAATTGACCAGTGAAATTGCGTTTTTTAGAGGCTTGGTATTGAAATAAAATTCGGTTTTCATTGCTTTTCCTGGGTAATTGCTGCGCACTCAGCAAATGGGGTACATCGATATATTCCATGGACATTTTAACAACGAGCGCGTTATAAGCCTGCCATTTCAATTGAAAAATACAACCCCGTTCATTGGCGCCTTTTGAGGTGTTGCCAATTGGATTGGCGTAAAAGACCTGGTAATAAGGGCCATAATTGCGCGCATGCAACCCTAACTCTAACTGCCTAGCCAAATAATAAACAAAGGCTACGTTAAAGGCACTAGCGCTATAGAAACGCGTTTCTTTGGAAAGTGCTGTAGCCAATTCTGAATAAAAATAAAATTGTTGCCAAGTGGCTTGTGCGTAAGCACCGACGCTCCAAAACAACAAGGTTTTTGGCAAGCTATTTAATACCATTGTGTCAGAAGCGGGACGTGCACACAATTGCTGATAAAGTAGCAGCGTACCATATTGCCACATATTGGTCTTGCGGCGGATACCTATTCCGTAGAGTTGCTCTTGGCCTTGTTTTCTTTTAGCGATCTCTGTAGGCGTTCGGTGCAAGCCAGACGTGTAGGAAAAATTGATTTCTTCTTGTAAAGTATCTAATTGGGGTCGAAAATCAGTGTGCTTGTATGAAGTAAAAAAAAGGACTTCATGATTTACCAGCCGCAAAGACCCTGCTATGCCTTGTAAAAAGCGCTGTTCATCGCGACCTTGATAAGGTTTGATCCCGAGCGGATTTTTGGCCAGTTGAAGCAAATCAATGCTCTTGCCAAGGACTCTCGAGCTCCAGAGTTGCAGACCTTGCCCCCATTGCACTTGATAAGCTCCTGCGATCATTTTTTGCAGTACTATTTTGGAATTGGGGGCGTCCCAAGCTACGTAGGCAGACATAAAGTCTATGCCCACAGAAGGCTTTTGCTGCCAAATGGGCTCACCTGCATCTTTGGCGAATTGTGCAGCAAAACGCCAATTTTGATAAGTAAGAGAGACGCGTTGTTGAAGCGCATATGCAGGACCTAGATGGGTAGTGTCTCGCAACAAAGAAAATCCAAACGCTTCTTTCAATAACTGCGGACTTTTATATTGGAGCTCGTAACGCAAATCAGTTGTGGACCATGAAAAATGTGCCTGTTTTGGCTTAGGTAAAGTTGCAAACAAATAGGCGCAACTATTTGCAATAGCTGCAAGGTCACTTTGAAGTAAGCCTTGCAATTGGAATAAATTTTGAACCGAACCACCCTGTTCAAAAAAAAACAAGAGTTGTTGGGCGTCTTGGGATGAAAGGACCTGATTAGCAACAAGCATATCGAGCTCAGAGGCCACTAACGGTAGTTGAGTTTGTTCTTGAGAGAATAGAAATCCCGTTTGTTGAGCACTGGAGCTGGCTAGCAAAGCACAAGATAAAAAAAGGTAAAATAAACGCATTAGTGCAAATTGAGTCCGATTTGAAAACATAAGCCATTGGTACTTTGCCAGCATTGCCCTACCAACCAAGTCAAGTGTTTATTCCGAGTAAACGCAACTGAAAAAGAATAAGATTGCGGGAATAAACCACAACTAAACTGAATTTTGGCTGTGCTCAACTTTTGGCTTAGGGTGAGATATAAATTTGGTTTGATCTGAAGATTCCAAGAAAGGCCCTGTGCAAAAGACAAGCACTCATTTAGCGCTAGCACGTGTTCTATACTAATTTGCTGTTTCGCCCCCCGACCAATATCTTGGAGTACAAGTGCGATATGTTGGTGCTTTTTGAGTTCAAACTGGCAACCCAAACGCGCACTTACGACAAGCAAATTGCCGTAAAATTCAGGTTGTGTGAAGAGCTCTACTCGTAAACTCAAACCAATTTGCAAGCCAGTAATGGGTTTAAGTGCAAGTGCATGAGCGGTCTGAATATATTGACCCGATGGATGAAATACGCCACTCAGTTCATGGTATATTGCACAACGGCTTCGTGCATAAAAACAATTAATGTACGCCCCGTTTAGATTTGCAATTTGAATAGGAGCGCTCGTGTAAAAATAAATGCCTTTTTGTTCCTTTGGGCAGCTAGCAGCAGGATTCAAGCGTTGTTGATTTTGATCAATTGCATTGAGTAAACCGCTGGGCTGCATAAAACTTTGTGCACCTACAACAACCTGCGCTTGAGCAAGTATTTGACTACTGATAATTAAAACAAGACGGAGTAGCGAATTAGACATGATCCAAAATTAGCGTCGCAGCCCGACTTCCTATTCAGTAAATTCAGCAGTTAAACTAGAGATTCAGTATATTTGAGGACACTTATTTTTATGTCGAAAGTATCCATCCCTTTTTCAGCCCATTCTTTGAGCGCATGGCAAGCTCAATTGCACAAAGAACTCAAAGAAAACACTGCACTTTTACAATATCATTCTTCCATAGAAGAACTCTCTTTTTCTCTGACTTCGCTTGAAGCACCCCAACTAGGCACGCTAACAAGTAGACCAAATTCATGGAAGCGCATGGCGGCGGTAAGTGCACACAGCGAAATTCAAAGCAATGCCGTCCTACTCAAAGCACTTATGCAGGGTGCGGATGCCATTTATATTGACCGCACAACTACCCAAACCAACTATCAACAATTGTTAGCCGGCATAGAAGTCGCATATATTAGTTGTTTGATTTGTTTTGACAGCGCAGAGGACTATGCACATTTTGAGCAAACAGCAGAAAAACAAACGGCAGCGCAGTGCATTGCATTACATCGTTACGGTAGTGCCAAAAATTTCATCAGCACTTTTGACATCCAACAAATTGGGGCCAATTGCAGTACAGAACTTGCTTATGGCTTATTTGAGTTACAACAATTACTGGAGGAACAAGCTCAAAACCTAACACTATACGTTGAGCTTGGCGTTGGCAACGAATACTTAGTAGAAATTGCCAAATTCAGAGCGCTGCAACACCTCGTTACACAACTCGCTAAGATCCACAAAGTTCAAATTGAATTGATTCTTATTGCCAAAACTGGCTTTTGCAATAAGAGTCTGAAAGATCCTTATACCAACTTGCTTCGGCTGTCTACAGAGGGGCTCAGCGCGGTAATGGGTGGCGCTCATTTTGTATGCATTCAGCCTTACGATACCCTGAGCGCAGAAGGCCCTAGTGCTTTTGGTCAGCGCATGGCCTTGAATATTGCCAATCTCTTGAGCGAAGAAGCACACCTTGCAAGTCCTCAAGACCCCTTGCAAAATGCTTATGCCATTGAGCAACTTACCCTGCAAATCACAGAAAAAAGCTGGAGCTTCCTTTGCGAGCTCGATGCAGAGCAAGCAAACGCAAACGCTGTATTGCGTGCGCAGGTCTTACAAACACGCCAATTGCGCACCAAACTTTTTGAATCGGGGAAAACAACACTCATTGGTATCAATGCCTTCCCCAACGAGTTTGAGACGACCAAAATCAGTTGGGCAGAGACTCCAACAGCCTTAGAGCTACCGTATTTAATATTTGAAAAAAGCGCCAACTGATGCCAAGAAAAGAACTCCAAACTTACCGAAACCTCAATTGGTCTGCCCTAACCCATCCGGCAGAACCGCAAACGTATCGCTCTGGTTTAGCACCTTTTTTGGGCGGGCCATACGCGTCCATGTATCTCTCAAAACCCTGGACCATCAGGCAATACGCTGGTTTTTCTACTGCAGAGGCCTCCAATGCTTTTTACCGCCGCAATCTAGCTGCAGGTCAAAAAGGACTCAGTGTTGCTTTTGATTTGGCCACCCACCGCGGCTATGACTCCGACCATGAACGTGTTCTTGGCGACGTCGGTAAAGCAGGTGTGGCCATAGACTCCATCGAGGACATGAAAATACTCTTTGATCAGATTCCATTGCAAGAGATGTCGGTTTCAATGACCATGAACGGCGCCGTATTGCCAATAATGGCCTTTTATATTGCGAGTGCACACGAACAAGGTGTGGCTTCCAAACAATTGAGCGGAACTATTCAAAATGATATCCTCAAAGAGTTCATGGTGCGCAATACGTATATTTATCCGCCAGCGCCATCCATGCGCATCATTGCCGATATCTTCGCCTATACGTCTGCGAATATGCCAAAATTCAATTCTATCTCCATTTCGGGATATCATATGCACGAAGCCGGTGCCACTGCTGCCATTGAGTTGGCTTATACACTTGCCGATGGTTTGGAGTATATTCGAACGGGACTCAACGCCGGACTCGCCATTGACGACTTCGCACCACGACTCAGTTTTTTCTGGGCTATTGGCATGGATCACCTCACCGAAGTAGCGAAGCTCAGAGCCGGACGTGTGTTGTGGGCCAAACTTGTCTCTTCATTCAATCCGCAGAGCAATAAATCACTTGCACTGCGCACCCACTGCCAAACATCGGGTTGGTCTTTGACGGAGCAAGATCCGTTCAACAATGTGGCGCGTACCTGCCTTGAAGCGCTATCGGCGGCTTTAGGTGGTACACAATCTTTACACACCAATGCCTTAGATGAAGCCATTGCACTGCCTACCGATTTTTCGGCAAGAATTGCCCGCAATACACAAATCTTCTTGCAAAAAGAAACGGGCATCACGCAGTTCATCGATCCGTATGCAGGTAGTGAGGCTGTTGAAAAACGCACGCAAGAACTCATCGAAGAAGCTTGGGAACTGATCACAGAAATTGAAAACTTAGGTGGCATGGCCAAGGCCATCGAAACAGGTTTACCCAAAATGCGCATTGAAGAAGCTGCTGCTAAAAAACAGGCGCGAATTGACGCAGGATATGAAATTATAGTAGGTGTCAACCGTTATCAGACTACAGAAGAAAACCAAATTGAAATTCGAGAGGTCGACAACACAGAAGTAAGAAAATCTCAGATCGCTAGACTCCAAGCTATTAAAGCACAGCGCAATGCGGAGGAAGTTGCACAGTTGTTGAGCGAATTGAAAACGGCAGCGCAAGACGAAGGGAATTTGCTGGAAATAGCTGTTCGCTGTGCCAAAGCGCGCTGTACGCTTGGTGAAATCTCCGATGCTTTGGAGGAAGTATTTGGCCGCTACCAAGCTAAAATCAGGAGCATAAGCGGCGTTTATGCAAAAGAAATTATGGACGACAAAGATTTTATCCAAGCTAAGGCGCTGCTCGATGAATTTATCGAGCTAGAAGGTCGCCGACCGCGCATCATGATTGCCAAAATGGGCCAAGACGGGCACGACCGCGGCGCCAAGGTCATTGCCAGCTCGTTTGCCGATATCGGTTTTGATGTAGACATCGGACCCCTCTTTCAAACACCACAAGAAGCGGCCAAACAAGCCATTGAAAACGATGTGCATATCGTAGGGGTTTCTTCGCTTGCGGCAGGCCACAAAACACTTGTGCCCGCAGTGATAGAAGCCTTAGAAAAAGAAGGGCGTTCAGACATCATGGTAGTTGCTGGCGGCGTTATTCCACAACAAGATTACGACTACCTTTTCAAGGCTGGTGTATTCGGTATTTATGGTCCTGGCACAAAGATTGCATTGGCCGCCCAAGAAATCTTACACCTATTGATCAAGAGCCATCAATAAATTTTATTAATTTCGAACAGAATTCATTTGATTCGACATGTTAAATACAATACCCATGAAACTTTTTTTGCTATCCTTCTTTAGTTTGATCTTGAGTAGCTCACTCTTGGCCCAAAAGCCTACACTCCTCTTAAAAGAATCCAAGCGCGTCATTACGCTCGACGATGAAAAAGGTGGAAACACCACAGTAGAGCTGCGCAGTATGTTTACACCGGCTGGAACCAAAAAGGTCAGCACTGATTGGGTCATTTCTGGTGTAAAGGGCAAGGACTGGGATTTCACCAAAGGCGATGAAAAAAGCGATATCATCGAAATAAATTTCAAACGTGTGGGTAACTACTCAGTGTCTCTGAATGTGACTTACTCTGTTAAAAAAACTTTAAAGAACGGTGAAATTGAAGAAGAAGAATTCGATATTTCTGTTGACAACGACAATTTCATTACCGTTACCAACAACCTCGACGAACTCACGCAGTTACATGCAGATTCTAACTTCATCAAGTTAGTGAAGCGCGCTGGCGACTATACCGTCAAAGAAAAATACGCCAATGACCCTACCCCATACATCTTTTTGGCAAAAGGTTTATTTGGCGTTTACCGCAAAGACCTCAAAGACCCGATGATCCAAGATCCTTTTGAAGAAGCAATCACCGCTTGTGCAACAGCAATTGAGCGCGATGAAAACGGTGTCTTCAAAATGCCAATTCACAAAATGTGGCTCAACGGTTTCCAACTAGAACTGCTCAACAACGGCGTTCGTTATATCCTCGAAGAAGAAGACGGCTATCCGATTGTCTACAGCAATGAAAACAAAGACAAAACCGCCGAAACACTTTCTGAAATTTTAGATGCCTGCGAATCTTATAGTAGCATAACAAGAAACCCAATGGGCATCAAATTCATTGAGGCAGCTATTCGCTACAACAACCGCGATGCCAAAACAGCTAACTTAATTTGGAAAACGGAACTTCCGAACCTCATGAACCTCACGGACAAAGATTTTGAAAACTGGACACAAGCCGATAAAGATGCTTTGCGTGTTGGCCTGATCTTGAGCTCACAAGCACTCATGAAAAGAGACAGTAGTACTGTCAATGCAAGACCCATGCTAAAAAAAGCTGAAAAATGGTTCGAGTACGACAAAGAATGGATTGCTTTTTACGAAAAAAAGTACAATAGCTTCTCAGAACAATAAGCTTTCTCTATGCACCGCATCCCTAGTTGGTTAAAGAACAAATATATCCTCACCAGTTTGGTGTTTGGCATTTACTTTCTCTTTTTAGACGATTGGGATATCTTCACTTTGGTGCGTCAAAAAAGAAAGCTAAGTCAAATTGAACAACAAGATGCGCAAATGAGTGAGCAACTCGAGCAGACCAAAAAAACACTTTACCGCCTGCACCACCTCAACGAACTCGAAGCCTATGCGCGCTCAGAAAAGTTTTTCAAACGAGACGACGAAGAAATCTTTGTCGTGACTAAGAAGTAAGCTGTTCACTTAAGAATAATACAGTGCTGTTGAAGGCTAATCTGTCGTGGATGTCAACCTTGCACCTGGGTAATAGAAACGCAGAATCTGATCGTAACTGTACCCTTTTTTGGCCATTTGCATCGCACCTTCCTGACAAAGCCCAACCCCGTGGCCAAAACCTTTGCCGTAAAGTATCACTTCTTCACCCACCACAACTGCATCAAAAAAGCTCGATTTCAATTTGAATTGCTCGCGCAAGTCGCGCATGGGTATACCGTATACTGGATGCAAGTAAAAAGCACATCTCGCTGGCTGCCTAAATTCCTGCAAAAGCGCATAACTCAAAGAGTCTGAGAGTGGAAAGCCGTATTGTTTGGTTAAAAAGGTGGTCCAGGATTGCAAGGGAACACTTTTGACCCAGGTAGCTTGCTTGGTATGTACACAAAAGGTATCTCGAAAAGATGACAAGCCATCGATTTGTTCGTTCCAAACATCTTGTGGCTCGCATGTTTGACCACCGCAATTCGCATGGAAGAAGGTTGGGAAATATTGCCCGCTTGCAGCCAACAACACGACGGCTTGCGTCTGAAATACGGCAGTGTCAATAAGTGCAGAGCCTGTTCGTTTGTGCAAATACGCCTGACAATGGACGCGGTCACAGAGGTCAAAGCCTTCCTTTTGATGTCTGGTTTGGTTGTGCAGCGCATATGTTCTAGAAATGACGGCCTGGGCTTGGTAATATGCTTTTTGATGCCCAGGACCACCCTCGCAGGATACCACACCCTCTAGGTAAGTTTCAAGTGGAACGATATTGACTAAAGATAAATTGCCTTTGCTAACCCGCAACTCAAAATTACCTTCATAAGCCCGAGTTTTGGTAGAAAGTGCCGGCACTGACCAGTTGCAGAAGTCTTCGTGGGCCAATTGCAGCAATTCAATTTGGCTTGCCTGTAAGCGCAAAATACCACCTTGAAAATATTGAACCATGGTACCACTGCATTTGAAACGTCCTTGTGCTAAGGTTGCGAGCGGTAGAGATTCTATATGGCCGTCTGGCATGGTAGCCGTGAGTAAGTAGCCACCACTGCCAATTGCAAATTGAAATTCTTTGACACTCGTTGCTGTATACAAGCCCACCCTGAGGTTTTGGGCTAAAGAAAGCCCCCAAAAGCTCAAGAAAAATAAAAGCGGATAAACAAGTTTCACGAGGCAAGATAGGAATTCATGGAATGAGCAATACGTTCACTTACCCCCGATTGTTTCAATAGATTTTGAAGTTGTACGTAGTTAGCTAATTGTGCTGCTCTTTGTGGCTGCCCTGGCAGAAGACCAGAAAGTGCATTTTGCATATTCTCAATGGTACATTCTTCTTGGATCAGCTCTGGAACGGCACTTTTATTTAAAATCAAGTTAACAAGTGATATGTATTTGATTTTAACCAACTTTCTAGCTAACCAAATAGAAAGCGCAGATCCTTTGTAACACACAACTTGTGGCACGTCAAATAAGGCAGTTTCTAGAGTTGCGGTACCGGATGTCACTAAGGCGAGCTCTGCTTGAGAGAGTAAATCATAGGTGTGCGAGGTGCTCAAGAAAACGCTGTGTGCACTGCAATAACTTTCATAAACGGCCTTTGGGATCGTATTTGCACAAGCCACCACAATTTGATGGCTCTCTTGGAACTTGGCAGCTGCGGCCAACATAAGCGGAAGTTTCTGCGCTAATTCTTGGCGCCTAGAACCCGGAAGCAGCGCGAGAATTGGTTTTTCGAACTGCAGCTGGCTGTGCTCAGAGCTTTTGAAGTTATGGATTTCGTCTTGTAAAGGATGGCCAAAATAAGCGACCTCTATGCCAAATTTGTCGTAAAACGCAGGTTCAAAAGGTAAGATGCAGTACATTTTAGTGACATACTTTTGAATGGTATAGACCCTATTTTGTTTCCAGGCCCAAACCGTAGGCGAAATGTAGTACAATACTTTGATGCCGTGGGCGTGGGCCCATTTGGCCATCCGCAGATTGAACCCAGGGTAATCTACCAAAACCAGAAGATCTGGTTTTTGTGCCAAAAGGGATTGTTGCAGTTGCTTGAATTGTTTGCGAATGGTACCCAAATTCTGAACAACTTCTATGAAGCCCATGAAACTCATGGCGCTAATATGCTGTTCGAGCTCGACGCCTTGTGCACTCAATCGATCGCCGCCCCAAGCCTTGAAGGTCATTTGAGGATGTAGCGTTTTCCAAGCAGCCACTAAATTGGCGGCATGTAAATCGCCAGATGCTTCTCCGCAAACAATGTATACGTAAGGATTTTGCTGCAAAGTGTCCAATTTAGAAGAAGCGCTCGAGATTGACGTAAATCATGTAGGGCGCGTAGAGGAGCATGCCAAAAATGATGCCGCGGGTATGGAAATACTGCTCGCGGTTCAAGAAAAAGTAGAACCAAGCTAAGTTGCCGATCAGACCCAAGGAAAGGTAGCGACTCATGAACTCTTGAAAATGCAGCGTTTGGTGCCATAAATAACTGAAACTTTGACCGTAAGACTGCGAGAGTACAAAGACAATGAGTGGCAATAAAATCAGTGGCGAGAAGACGCCAATGGCAAGTCCGACGAAAAAGGATGAATTGAGGTTGTTTTTCATTGTTCCCAAGATTTAAAATGATTGAGGTGCGCATAGGCCGTGAGGTCGAAGTGCGTCGGGACGACACTCACATAACCTTCTTTGAGCGCATGCAGGTCGGTGTCGGGGCGTTGGTCGAGGTCGGCGAATTCGCCCGTGAGCCAAAAGTAATCGCGACCGTATTGGTCTTGACGTTTCTCAAAGCGATCGGCCCAATAGGCGTGTGCTTGCTTGCAAACGCGAATGCCTTTGATGGCAGCAAGCGGTAGTTTCGGAATATTGACGTTCAGACAAACCGAAGGCGCAAAGCCTTTTTCGAAGAACTGCGTGAGAAGAACTTGAATGTAGTGTTGGGCGGCGCTGAAGTCGGCGTCGGCAGCGAAATCGGCAAGTGAAAAACCAAACGAGGGGATCCCTTCCATGGCACCTTCAATGGCCGCAGACATAGTGCCGGAGTAGAGCACATTAGTGGAGGAGTTTTCGCCGTGGTTGATGCCCGACAAAATCAGATCTGGTTTGGTACCGAGAAGCTCGTAAATACCGAGTTTGACGCAATCGACAGGCGTACCGCTGCAAGCATAAGCCTCTGCACCCGGATACAAATCGCTTTTAAACATGCGAATGGGGTCGTGAATGGTGATGGCATGCCCCATGCCAGACTGCGGTTTATCTGGAGCGAGCACATAAATTTGACCAAAAGGTTTGGCGACCTCTATGAGTGCCGCTATTCCTTTCGCACTGATGCCGTCGTCGTTGGTGATGAGGATTTGAGGTGTACGACCATTATTCATGGTCTAAAATTAGTCAAATATCGCCTTGAAAATGCTAAATTTGAAGCAATGAGTGAGAAAATCAAATGGTTAGAACCCCAGCAGCGCTATGCATTTTGCGCACTTTCGGTTGTACCCGTCAGAGAAGAACCCAAAGACAGCGCCCAACAAGTGACGCAATTGCTTTTTGGTGAGCCCGTAGAAATCTTAGCGCACGGCCAACCTTGGCTCAAGATCCGCAGTTTTTTAGATGCTTATGAAGGATTTATTGACCACAAACAAGTCCTGGCCCTGACCGAAAAAGAACTCCGTCGTTGGCTAGATGCCAGTATTTATTCCAATCAACATTACCAAACCATAAACGGACCAATCGGCTTACAAAACTTGAGTGGAGGGTCGTTAATTGGAAGCACGCTGGCATTTTCCATCGGTGATTTCAACTACACTTCTGATCATGAAACAACAGCAATTAAAGGTTGGGACTATGCCATGAGTTTTCTCAATACGCCCTATTTATGGGGTGGAAAGTCCATTTTTGGCATTGACTGCTCGGGTTTTGTGCAAAACGTATATCGTCAGCTAGACTTTAATTTACCCAGAGACGCACACCAACAAGCAGAAATCGGTAACCTTGTTGCTTTTGAAGACCGTCAGCTACTCGATTTAGCTTTTTTCAAAAATGCCAATGGAAAGATACATCATGTTGGTTTAGTAAGCCCAGACGGGCAAATTTTACACGCATCAGGGCAAGTACGCCTTGACAATCTCACTGCCGAAGGTATTTACAATGAAGCAGCTGCAGATTTTACACATTCTCTTTTTGAAATTAGACGCTTATTTTAGCATTCTTCCGATATTTGACCCTTATAACTGACACCATGAAAGACCAAGCCATTTTCAACCTGATACAAGCCGAAAAAGAACGCCAATTGAACGGCATCGAACTCATTGCCTCCGAAAACTTCGTGAGCGAGCAAGTAATGCAAGCAATGGGTTCTGTACTCACCAACAAATATGCAGAAGGCCTTCCGGGTAAGCGCTATTATGGCGGCTGCGAGGTAGTAGATCAAGTGGAGCAATTAGCCATAGACAGACTTTGCCAACTTTTTGGTGCCACTTGGGCCAATGTGCAGCCGCACTCTGGTGCCCAAGCCAATGCTGCGGTGTTTTTAGCTTGTTTGCAACCTGGCGATAAAATCTTAGGCTTTGACCTTTCACACGGCGGGCACCTTACGCATGGTTCTCCTGTCAATTTTTCAGGTAAACTTTACAAGCCTTTCTTTTATGGCGTAGACAAAGAAACCGGTTTGGTCGATTACGACCTCATGGAAGAAACTGCCAAAAGAGAACTTCCCAAAATGATCATTTGCGGTGCATCTGCCTATTCAAGAGACTGGGATTACGCCCGCATTCGCAAAGTAGCAGACGAAATTGGCGCCTTGGTTTTGGCCGACATCTCCCACCCTGCCGGCATGATTGCAGCAGGCTTACTCAATGACCCTCTAGAGCACTGCCATATCGTGACCTCCACCACTCACAAAACGCTGCGCGGGCCAAGAGGTGGCATCATTATGCTGCGCCACAATTTTGAAAACCCATTTGGTTTGCGCTGGAACAACGGCAACCTCAAATCAATTGGCGCGTTGCTAGATGCAGCGGTTTTCCCAGGTATTCAAGGTGGGCCACTCGAGCACGTCATTGCCGCAAAAGCAGTAGCTTTCGGCGAGGCGCTAGACCCCGCGTTCAAAACATACATGGCCCAAGTTCGCGACAACGCAGCAGTATTTGCGGCAGAAATGGTCAAGTTGGGCTACAACATCGTTTCTGGCGGTACCGATAACCACAGCATGCTCATCGATTTGCGTTCCAAAGGCATCAACGGTAAAGACGCCGAAAATGCTTTGGTCAAAGCCGATATTACCGTCAATAAAAACATGGTGCCTTACGACACCGAATCACCGTTCGTTACTTCAGGAATCCGCATTGGAACGCCCGCAATAACTTCTAGAGGCGTAAACTCCTCAGAAATCCCGCAAATTGTGAGCCTCATTGACCGCGTACTCATGAACGCCAACGACGAAGCCACGCTTGCAGCTGTTAAAAAAGAAGTGAATGCCCTCATGAGTGGCAAGCCACTTTTTGCTTGGTAAACATCCATATTTTGAAAATCCATGCGCTTTCAATCCAGAAAAGATATTTTTTTGTGGGCCGTTTCGGGTTTTGTTTTCGTTATCTATGCTTGCGTAGCTATTTTTATCTACCTCACTGAAGGTGATTTCTCAGCTGTCTATGGACTCTCCTCCGTTTGGTTGGTCTTGTCGGTTTTCATCATTTGGATCTTGCCCAAAACCACCCACTATACATTTTTAGATGACCACTTGCTCTGCCAAAGTCTGGGTTTCAAAAAAAGAATATATTACAATACCTTTAACAAACTGGTGCCCTCTAATGGTTTGCATGCCGGCTGGAAAATGAGTACCGCTTGGAACTGCCTAATATTGCGCTACAACAAATTCGACGAGCTGCTGATTTCTCCCCAAGACGCAGCGGATTTCACCGAACTGTTTGAAATAAAAAAAGCCCAGTTTGCCAAAACAAACTGAGCTTTTGAAAAGTTATTCAGCTCTTGGGTATCAATCAATTCCAATTTTGCTTGTACTCAAGCCATGGCATGAATTACAAGCACCTGTGCTGAGTGGTAAACCCATTGAAAAGCTGGCACCAGAAGGCCCAGTTACTTTCGGATACAATCCGGTATAATCCACATTGTCTGTAGTGTAGAAATTTCCTTTGCCGTCAATAGCGATCGTATACTTGAGCTTTCCAGAACCATTCGGCCCAGTGTAGAGCTCAACCTTACCAGAGGATACGGTATTTTGTAGGTTGGATTGATAAACGGTACCTGCTACATTAAAACAGCCCTCGCCTTCACCGGTAGAAACATGACACTGCATGCAATTCATGCCTTTGTTATGAGATTTATTGCTTCCGGCACTACTGATATTTTCTTCTTTACAAGCCCAGTATTTTTGACATGAGGCCAAAGTGAAGAGCCCGATAATAAGTCCAAAAAATAATAAACTATTAGCTGTTTTCATGTTGTAGAATTGCATTTCTGATTTTATTTTTATCATCGATTTAAATGAATTGCTTATTCAACTTCTTTATTGCGCATTGCAAGCAATTCATAGGCACCCTTGACGACAATTTTTGCTTGTTTGAGCTCAGCCAACTTTTTACTCGTTAGGGCTACGCGGCCGTCTTGCGACATAAGTAAGTCGACTTCAATTGGAAAATAGTTGCCCTTACTTGAAATAAACACCACATTTTTGCCATTTTGCAGCACTACGGCCTCTTCTGGCAAGGTATATTGCAATTGGTTGTCGGCCATGATTTCCGCTTTCAGGTAAGAACCAGGCGTAATATCCGCAGGAAGTTGATCGAAATGACAATGAACCTTGACGGTGCGCTCTTTGCTGATTTCGCGACCAATCAAATAAATTTTGGCCATTGCCATCTGATTGATATCTACAAATTTTAGCTTGACTAACTGCTCTTTACGCAAGAAAGACAAATACTTTTCGTAGACGGTCAGCTCTGCATGCGCATGCTTCAGGTCAATGATTTCCAAAAGATTGTCTTTGGGTTCGGCGAAAGCCCCTACATTGGCAGTTACCTTCGTGATGACACCAGAAAAGGGAGAGCGAATGCGTTGAGTGCGTTCAATTGAACCATTTTTTAGGGCTACCATGTTCACGTTGGCCATTTCAAGTTGAACTGTCAGACCACTAAGCTTGGCTTTATTGACCAAGTATGCACTTTTGGCCTGCTGAAAACTCTTTGCAGAACCCGCCTCTTTCTCGTAAAGTTGTTTTTGTCGCTCATAATCAGCAGATAAGTATTCCATCTGACTTTGTAATTCAAGGTAATCTTGTTGTAATTGAATGATATCAGGATGCTCGACTACCAACAATACTTGGCCCTTTTTAACCAACATACCATCCAAGACCTTGATTTCTTTGATGTAACCGCCAAAGGGCATAGCGATGTAAGATTTATTTTGCGGCGGCACATCAATGATGCCATTGGCAAAAACACTGAGGCCCATTTGCTGCGCGCTCAGCGAACCAAGCTCAATCCCGAGGGCCTGAACTTGTTGGGCTGAAAGTTTAAATTGCTGCTTACTTGCTGTTTCGGATGCTGTTGTATTAGCTTCGTCTTTTTGAGAAGTACAGGCGCTAAAAATAAAGCTTAATAGAGCCCCGATTAAGATAACTTGCGTTTTCATTTTTCAATTAATTTTTGGTCCATTCATAGGAAATATGTAACAATTTGATCTGGTGCTGCCACTGCAAAATTTCTTCTTGCAGGGCCAATTGGTAATCTTGGAGTTGAATAAAGTCTAGTAAGGAAATTTGACCGCTATTCAGTTGTAAAGCAGCATCGGCCTTGAGCTTGACAAGTTCTCCCTGAATAGGTTCGGCAATTTCTGTATATGTCTCAATGAGGTTGATCAACTCAACATAAAGCTTGGTTTGGGTGCTCTGTAAATCCAGTAAGTGTTGATTTTTGCGCAGTTCATTTTGCGAAAGCGCCAATTCGAGTGCGGTGCTTCTCGCTTTATAAGCTTTGTAATCAATCGGGATTTGCGTTTGAATCTGAGCGCCTTGAAATCTTTTTGTAGGACCAAAGTACTGATCGGTACCATTGATATTTTGAGTGCCCACCAATGACTGATTGAAGTAAGCCAAGCCCAAAGCAGGTAGCTGTTGTGCCTTATTGAGCTCATTTTGTAGCTGCAGCTGTTTGGCTTCGATGTCGTAGCGCAATAAACTCGGGTGCGTGAACTGGGTACTGAATGTTGGTGGCTTCAAAAAATCAATAGCCTCATCTTGTGCAAGTTCAAAATCTTGGCCTTTGTATGCCAAGAGCGCATGAAGCGCCGACCAGGCATTTTGTAAATCCTGTGCCTGCTTGGCAACGGCGGCGTGTGCTCTCAGTGCCTTTGAATGCGCGAGCATTTGGTCCATTTTGGGCACCTCTCCTAGCGCTAAGCGCAGTGCCATTTTTTGATCGAGTAATTGATACAAGGTATCTTGCTGCTTGGTTAAATCAAGGACAGCGCTTTGCAGTCGGATTTGCTCTAGTTGCTCATCTAAAGTTCTTTTGAACTCTTTTTTGAGCAAAACCAAATCTTGATCGGATAAATGACCAGCTGCCTCACCGAGCTCTTTTTGTAAACGCAGGGCGCCACTATAAGGAATCGTTTGGCCAAGCGTGAGGTTATTGTCTTTTTGATATACTGAATTGAACTGACCCATCATAAAAGTTGCCGAAAGCGGTTGCCAACCTGCTTGACCCGCTGCTAAACTATGCTGCCGCTGTGCTTCAATTACAGCAGCCTTGATTTGCCCATTTTGATCGAGGAGCATGCCAAACAATTGAGCATCGGTATATTTTTGCTGTGCAAAAAAGCCATTCGAAAAGATCAGGATGGCCATTAACAAGATGCCTTTTTTGCGGCGCAACTTGAATGGCTTTTCAAAAAGCACATACAAAAGCGGTAAAATGAATAGCGTAAGAATAGTAGCTGTAATGAGCCCGCCTATCACAACTGTTGCTAATGGCTTTTGTACCTCTGCGCCACTTCCATGAGAGAGCGCCATAGGTAAAAAGCCCAAAGAAGCGACTGTAGCGGTAAGTAAAACGGGGCGCAAACGATTAGCGGTTCCACGCAAAACAACTTGCATCAGTGGCGCTCCTGATTTTTTGAGGGAATTGAATTCGGCAATCAGGACAATGCCGTTGAGCACCGCTACTCCGAAAAGTGCAATGAAGCCAACTCCTGCAGATATGGAGAAGGGCATCCCTCTCATATACAGCGCAATAATACCGCCGATGGAAGCTAAAGGTATTGCAGAGTAAATCAGCGTAGCTTGTTTGACGGATTGGAAAGTCAGGTACAATAAAAAGAAAATCAGCAACAATGATATTGGAACGGCAATAAGTAAGCGCGCGCGGGCATGGACGAGGTTTTCAAAAGTACCTCCTATTTGCGAAGAATAACCTGTTTCAAATTTAAGTTGTTGATCCATTTTTTGCTGCAGTTCTTCGACAATACTTTCGACATCTCGGCCACGGACATTAAAACCCACAAGAATGCGGCGCTTGGCGTCGTCGCGCTGGATTTGATTGGGTCCGTTTTCGATTTGGATTTGTGCAAGTTCTGCTAAAGGAATTTCCTGACCTTCAGCATTGCTGACGTAAAGTTGCTCGATATCGGTTAGCTGGCTGCGATCGGTCTCGCGCAGCTTGACCACCAATTGAAATTTGCGCTCGCCTTCAAAAACAAATCCTGCAATTTGACCTGCAAAACCTAGGTTGAGCGCTCTATTGACTTCTTCTATGCTCACTTGATAGCGTGCCAACGCATCGCGGTCATAACGCACAATAAGTTGTGGTAGGCCAGAAAGTTCCTCAACATAGACATCTTGCACACCGGAAATTTTAGATGCAATACCGCCTATTTGCTTGGCATAGGTAGATAGCTTGTCGAAATCTTCGCCATACACCTTGACCACAACATCTTGTTTGGCACCGGTCATGAGTTCGTTAAAGCGCATTTGAATAGGTTGCTGAAATCCAAAAGAAACGCTCGGTAATTCTCTGTCCAAAACCGCTTGCATTTTGGCGGCGAGGGCTTCTTTGTCATGGGCACTCACCCACTCTTCTTTGTCTTTGAGGATCAGCATGAGGTCACAGGCCTCCATGGGCATGGGGTCTGTCGGGATTTCGGCCGTACCGATTTTACCCACTACCTGCTTGATTTCAGGAAACTTTTGCAGTAAAATACGCGATGCTTTAGTAGTGGTTTCGATGGTTTTGGTGAGCCCAGAGCCAGTCATGAGGCGGGTCTCGACAGCAAAATCGCCTTCGTCCAAGGAAGGAATAAATTCAGCCCCTAATTGATTGAAGAGCAAAACAGCTATTGTGAAAAGTACAATTACGCCAGACAAAATCCACTTTTGCTTGCGGAGAACAAAGGAAAGTATCGGCGTATAACGATTCTGAATATGCTGAACAATTCTGTCAGAAAAGGTTTGACCTTGCTGTACTTTTTTGGAGAGCACCAATGAAGAGATCATGGGCACGTAAGTCAGTGACAAGATGAGTGCACCGAGAATGGCAAAAATTACCGTCTGCGCCATCGGTTTGAACATCTTGCCTTCGATACCGACCAACGCTAAAATGGGTAAATAAACCACCAAAATGATGATTTGTCCGAAAACGGCACTTTTACTAAATTTGGAAGCTGAAGCGTACACCTCCTGATTCATCTCAACTTGAGAAAGCTGCTTGCTGCGCCGGTGCTGTAATAAATGTAGTGTTGACTCTACAATAATAACAGCACCGTCTACAATGAGTCCGAAATCTAGCGCACCCAAGGACATAAGGTTACCAGAAACCCCAAAGACATTCATCAGGGAAATCGCAAAGAGCATAGCAAGTGGAATCACGGAAGCTACAATAAGGCCCGCGCGTAAGTTGCCCAATAGGAGCACCAAAACGAAAATCACAATTAACGCGCCTTCTACAAGGTTGGTACTGACCGTATGAATAGCCCGATTGACCAGATTGGTTCGGTCTAGATAGACCTCTAATGCAACCCCTTCTGGCAAAGTGCGCTCAATTTGCGCCACGCGTTCCTTGACAAGCGAAATCACTTCAGAAGAATTAGCGCCTTTGAGCATCAAGACAATACCACCGACGGCCTCACCTTCTGCGTTGTAGGTAAGCGCGCCATAACGCACCTGGGCACCAAACTTGACCGCTGCGATATCGCGAATGTAAACTGGTGTTTCGGCACTCGGGTGCTTGATTTGGATGTTTTCGATATCGGACAAACTACTGACCAGCCCCTCGGTTTTGATATAGGTAGTCATGTTATGGCGCTCAATATAAGCGCCTCCGGTGTTTTCGTTGTTTTGTGAAACAGCTGTAAAGACTTCGTCTAGGGTGATTTCATGGGCTTTAAGCAACAGTGGATCAATAGCGATTTCGTAAGTTTTGAGCTCGCCACCAAAACCACTGACATCGGCAACGCCCTTGACACCCAACAATTGGCGGCGAATGACCCAATCTTGGATGCTGCGCAAATCGGCAGGACTGTATTGCTTTGCGTAGCCTTTTTTGGCGCGCAAGGTATATTGAAAGATTTCACCCAATCCGGTGCTCAGTGGTGCCATGGAGGGCTCTCCAAAACCTGCTGGAATATTGTTTTTGGCCTCGGAAAGTCTTTCTTGAACTTGCTGACGTGCCCAATAGATGTCAGTGTCTTCTGTAAAAACAATAGTCACGACACTTAGGCCAAAGCGGCTAAACGAACGGATTTCTTCAATGCCTGGAATGGTGGCCATCGTTTGCTCGACAGGAAAAGTAACGAAGCGCTCGATGTCTAAAGCGCTCGAGGAAGCGGCTGTGGTGACCACCTGCACTTGGTTGTTGGTGATGTCCGGAACGGCATCAATTGGTAATTTAGACAGTGAAAATAAGCCCCAAACGATAAGGGCTAGGGTCAAGACGGCAACAATTAATTTGTTGTGAATCGACCAAAAAATGATGCGATTTAACATATAAACTCAATTAGAAAATAAAACTTAATAGACTTAAGCTAAACCAATTGAGGAGGATGCCAGAATTCAAAAAAATCGTTATTTGTGAGCGTTGTTGGAGGGGTGACAATTTGTGAAGCAATCTGTTGAGGCTTGTAAACTTCAAAGATCACTTGAGGCCTATCTAAAGGCATAAAAAGCGTCACTGTTGCGTTCAATGAAGCAGACTTGAAGGGTAGTTGGCGGTGCTCTTGTTGGTTGTCATTGACTTGCTGCAGGTAGTGTTCTTGTACAAAAGACAAGAAACTATTTTGCTCTTTTTCTTGTTGAAATTGCGCGTAGTGCTGTATAAGCGCGTCCAACTTGAAAAACTCAAGCCCTTGCCAATGAGGTGCCAGAGAGAGCAGACCAAAATAAAGTGCAAGAATCAAACTACAACTACGCATTGTTCAAAGTTAACCAAAATTCAAATGAACTACCGAAAGATTGTTTAATTTCGTTTCAAATCTCAGCTATGAAAACGCTACTCCTCCTAGTTCTTTTAACCTTTTCTCATACAGTCTTCTCGCAAGACTACCCTGGAAGTTGTGCTGCGCGCAAATCGGCAAAAGGTTGGCAAACCAAAAGTGCCTCATTAAGTGTTGCTGAAATTGCAGAAACCGAAAAATATGATGTCCACTTTTATAACTTGGACCTAAACATGACTAACATCTCTACTTATTTATCAGGGAGTGTGCAAATTCATGCCAAAGCTTTGATTGACTTAGATTCAGCACTCATCGAGCTCTATGAAAGCTTGCTGGTTAGCGAAATTAAAGTCAATGGAACTACCGTCAATTATAATAGAGTTTTCAATAAAATCCGGGTGCCGGTCTCGGCAATTGCACAAGAAAATTTTGTAATTGAGGTGGCGTATGCCGGCAACCCACCCACCGCGCAAACCAATCCGTTGGGCGGCAGTGGCCTCACAGCAGGAAGCTCACCGAGTTGGGGTAACAAAGTAGTGTGGTCTTTATCTGAGCCTTTTTCGGCTTACGAATGGTTTGCCGTCAAACAAAGCCTAACGGACAAGGCCGATTCTTGTGCGGTGGCCATTACCGTTCCGGACAGCTGCATGGCCGGTTCAAATGGGATTTTAGAGCAGGTTTTACCTCTGGGTAACGGCTTCACGCGCTATGAATGGAAACACCGCCATCCGATAGATTATTACCTCATTTCAGTTGCCGTAGCCAAATATGTCGAGTACAACGTTTATGCGAATCCGCAAGGAAGCCCCACGCCCGTTTTGATCCAAAATTTTGTTTACGACAACCCTGGAACCCTACCCAATTTTATCGACGAGATCAATGAAACAGCTGATTTCATCGAGCTTTTTGCAACTCAATTTGGCCCCTATCCCTTTGCCAATGAAAAATACGGACATTGTATGGCGCCTATCGGCGGCGGTATGGAACACCAAACCATGACCACCCAAAGTTTTTTTGAAAAAACCCTTACTTCTCATGAACTCGCGCACCAATGGTGGGGCGATCACGTCACGTGTGCTTCTTGGTGCGACATCTGGCTCAACGAAGGCTTTGCCTCCTATTCAGAATACCTCATGCTCGAATCCCTTTATGCTGGGCAAGAAGCCAACCACATGAACCAGATGCATCAGAGTGTCATGAACCAACCCGACGGCAGCGTTTGGGTCTTGGATTCTTTGAACGAAGCTCGAATTTTCAGTGGTCGCCTCACTTATGACAAAGGCGCGGGCATCATCCATACCATGCGCTACATTATTCAAAACGACAGCTTATTCTTTGGCGCACTGCAAGATTTCCAAAACACTTACGCACACAGCACCGCAACTGGACTCGATTTCAAAAATCATGTAGCGAGCTACTGCAATATCAATTTTGATTCCTTCTTTGAGCAATGGTATTTCGGAGAAGGTTTCCCGACCTACCAAGTACAATACAACCAAAACGGCAGCGATCTATTCCTGCAGATTTCCCACACAGCCTCGATGCCGAACATTACACCCACCTTTACCAACCCGATATCCTTGCGTATCCTAAGACAAGGCCAAGCCGATACCATTATTAGGTTTGAAATCAACAACAACGTAGAATTGTTTTCACTGTATAATTTTGGCACAGTCGTTGGCACTATTGGCATCGATCCGAGCAACTGGGTCATCAACGGCAATGGCGGCGTTTCAATAGATCCAACACTAGGTTTTTCGAATAAACCATACACGCCATCCACACAATTGGAGGTGTATCCCAATCCGAGTAGTGATTTTATCTCCATCAAAGGTCAGACAGAAACGCTGGCCTTTACTTTCTATAATGCGAATGGAAAAACGGTTCAAACCGGAACAATTGATCCGAATGAACTTATTGATGTGCGCACATTCAAAAGTGGTGCTTACATCCTCAAATGTATGTCGCCTAATCAACAACAATATATCCGCGTTGTAACAATAAAGGAATGAATTCGTAGTTGTAGCTATTAAAAAAATATTTATGAAAAAATTACTTTTAAGTCTCGCCTTAATTTCTTGGGGCAGTTCACAGGCCCAAATTAGTTTCGAGGGAGTTTATTTACAAAATGGAGCCTTCTTTGGAGCCGGAAAAGGCAATCTTTCGGACTTTCAAACTTTAGCACCTCAGTCGGTCTTATTGCAACAAGATTTGAGTGCGTATCAGGCTTATCCTTCAATGAACTTGAATTTTCCTGGTCAATCTCAATCTTTGAGCGCTGGACTTAAAATGGCCAAATTACCCAATGCCACCTTGCGTTTAGGACTCATGCACACCAACCAACAAAATGCGTTATCAATAGGCGGTTCATTTACCGAAACCTTCCGAATCGATACCCTCACGAGTTCACAAACAGGAGATCAAATTTTTGTAGATTCTTTTAGCACGCACAGTTACAATGCCAATTATTCGCAAGAGCAGTTGCGCCTAGATGCCTCATTGTTATTTCGCTACAATGCCGATAAACGCTGGAGTTTTTATGCTGGGATAGGCGCCAATTTTGGTTTGAGCTACAATGCACAGACAAATGTAAATCAGCATGTTTCTCCCTATGGAGGTGGGTATGGATACGGCCTCTTTAACGACATGGTGTACAGCGGAACAAAAACGCAAGAAACCTTTGAAAACAAAGGTGGTTTTGGTTTTGGCGTGTACGCACCATTAGGCATTGATTTTCAGGTGGGTAAAAAGCGTGATTTCTGGATGCCGATCCATTTATACATAGAACTTCGCCCTGGTTTCAATGTCAATCAAATTTCTAGTTTAGGAACCAGCTTCAGTGCAGGTAATTTCTCAAACGTCGGTTTGCGTTTTCACATCAAGTAATTCAAAAGCATTCTAAATAAGAAGCCGGGAATTTTTTCTCGGCTTTTTTTTATGTCAGAACCAAACTAAAAGGTAAATTTGTGGCGCAAAACAAACCAACCAAAGTAACTTTTGTTACACACTTAAAATAGACCAATGGAAACAGCCTCTAGCGCCAATTACCTACCGTTGCTAATGCAAGTTGCAGTCGCAGCAGGTTTTGTGATCTTCACGCTTTTTGTCACGCACATACTCACCCCAAGAATCAATTCTGCCAAAAAAGACGACAACTTTGAATGTGGTATCGACGCGCAAGGCAATGCCCGCTTTCCGGTATCTATCCGCTATTTCATGACGGCCATTCTTTTTGTATTGTTCGACGTAGAGGTCATTTTCTTTTACCCTTACGCAGTGAACTTTTACGAGCTCAAACTCGAAGGATTATTAGCAGTTATTATGTTTGTCGGTTTTTTCTTGACCGGGTTTTACTATATCTATAAAAAAGGAGCATTAGAATGGGAAAAATAGAAGACCTCGAAACGATCAACGGAGAGGGTTATCAACTGACCACCCTAGATAAAGCCATTGCGCTTGCACGTGCCAACTCTGTTTGGCCTTTGCCATTTGCGACCTCTTGTTGCGGTATTGAGTTTATGGCAACCATGGGCAGCGCCTATGACCTCTCGCGTTTTGGCATGGAGCGCATGTCTTTTACACCGCGTCAAGCAGATTTACTTATTGTTGCCGGAACCATATCAAAAAAATTGGGCCCTGTGCTCAAACGCGTATACGAACAAATGGCGGAGCCCAAATGGGTTTTGTCGGTTGGGGCCTGTGCATGCTCTGGTGGTATTTTTGATACCTATTCCGTACTACAAGGAATTGACCGCATCATTCCAGTAGATGTTTATGTACCTGGTTGCCCACCGCGCCCAGAGCAAATCATCGAAGGCGTCATGAACATCCACGAACTCGTCAAAAAAGAATCCAACCGTCGCCGCTATTCGGAAGAATATAAGCATTTGATGGACACCTACCAAATCGACATCGATCAACATGGAGAAGCAAAATAACCAAGAATACCTCACGGCTATTCAAGCGGCATTTGGCGCCGATGTTTTGGCACATGAAGAAGCATTTGGGATGCTCAACGTCGAGCTTACACCTGCGCGCATTCACGACGCCATTGCTTGGTTGCAACAACACCAAGACCTTAGTGTCAATTACCTCACCAACATCGCTGGTATTCACTACCCGGAATCAGAAGGTAGAGAATTTGCAGTTGTGTATCAATTGCACTCCTGGAAAAACAATTTGCGTTTGCGCATCAAAGGCTACTTGCCCAAAGACAACTTGCACATCGCCAGCATCACCGACTTGTTTGCCGGAGCCAACTGGATGGAGCGCGAAACCTATGATTTCTTCGGAATTATCTTTGACGGGCACCCCGATTTACGTCGCATCCTCAACATGGACGACATGGATTACTTCCCAATGCGCAAAGAATACGTCCTCGAAGACGCCACCCGCGAAGACAAAGACGACAGATTTTTCGGACGTAACAACAACGAATTATGAGCCAAGATCTTAAAGATGTAATACAAGCGGCTGACCCCGCCAATGTGGCCACCATTAACTTTGGTCCGACCCACCCTTCTACGCACGGTATTTTTCAGAATATCTTAAAAGTTGACGGCGAAAAAATCATTTCTTCCGAACAAACGGTAGGTTATATCCACCGCGCTTTTGAAAAATTGGCAGAGCGTCGTCCGTACAATCAAATTACCCCGATCACCGATCGCCTCAACTATTGCTCCTCCCCGATCAACAACATCGGCTGGGAAATGACCGTAGAAAAACTCATCGGCGTGGACATCCCAAAGCGCGTACAATACATGCGCGTGATCATCATGGAACTCGCCCGCATTGCCGATCACCTCATTTGTAATTCCGTCATTGGCGTAGACGCCGGTGCACTCACCTCTTTCTTTTATCCGTTCTCTGAACGCGAAAAAATTTACGAGCTCTATGAAGAACTCAGCGGCGCACGGCTCACCACCAATATGGGCCGCATCGGCGGTTTTGAGCGCGACTTCACCCCTGTTTTCCACGAAAAACTCAAGTCTTTTCTCAAAACTTTCCCAAAGGCATTTGAAGAGTTTGACAGCATGCTCGCGCGCAACCGCATTTTCATGGACCGCACCAAAGGCGCTGGCCCTATTTCTGCAGAGCGTGCCCTTTCTTATTCTTTCTCCGGACCCAACTTGCGCGCTGCAGGTGTAGACTACGACGTGCGCGCTATGAATCCATATTCTTCTTACGAAGATTTCGATTTCATCATCCCGGTTGGTGTCAACGGCGATACCTACGACCGCTTTATGGTGCGTCAGGAAGAAATCCGCCAAAGTTTGCGCATCATCACGCAAGCCTACAACAATCTTCCCGAAGGCGACTACAAAGCAGACCTCCCCGACTTCTATCTTCCTGCAAAGGCAGATGTCTACAACAACATGGAAGCACTCATTTACCATTTCAAAATTATCATGGGTGAGACCGAACTTCCAGTCGGTGAAGTATACCACGCCGTAGAAGGTGGCAACGGAGAACTTGGCTACTACCTCATTTCAGATGGTGGCCGCACCCCATATCGCCTTCAATTCAGAAGACCTTGTTTTATTTATTACCAAGCATATCCAGAAATGATCAAAGGTTTGCCGATTTCAGACGCCGTTCTGACACTCAGCAGCATCAACGTCATCGCCGGAGAACTAGACGCCTAATATGAAAGCAGATCACCCACAAGCCGTCAACGAAGCACCGATTGAATTCAGTGCCAACACAATGACCGAAATGAATCGCGTCATTGGTCTTTTTCCAGAAGGCAAACAAAAGAGTGCCATTCTGAGCGTGCTGCATTTAGTCCAAGACGAATTCGGTTGGGTCAGTGTTGGTGCCATGAACCGCGTGGCGCAAATCCTCGACATCCAACCAATTGAGGTATATGAGGTAGCTACATTCTACACCATGTTTCACCTCGACCCTGTAGGCAAAAACGTACTCGAAGTATGCCGCACTGGGCCTTGCCAATTAGTAGGTTCAGACGACCTCATTACGTATATCGAAGAAAAACTGGATATCAAAGTTGGCGAAACCACCAAAGACGGCATGTTCACACTCAAAACAGTGGAATGCCTTGGTGCTTGCGGCTACGGCCCAATGCTCATGTGTAAATACCAATTTTACGAGCGCCTCAACAAAGAAAAAGTGAACGAAATGCTCGACGCCATGCGCGAGGCCTCAAATTCTTAAGCCATGTCAAGAAAACTACTCATAGAACACGCAGAAGTTCCAGGAATTGCTTCCTTTGAAACTTACCGCAAACACGGCGGCTATGCTTCGGTTGAAAAGGCACTCAAAACCATGAGCCCCGACGACGTTGTCGAAGAGGTTAAAAAATCAGGTTTGCGTGGCCGTGGTGGAGCAGGTTTCCCTACCGGCATGAAATGGTCTTTTTTGGCCAAGCCAGAAGGCGTGGAACGCCACTTAGTTTGCAACGCCGACGAATCCGAGCCCGGTACCTTCAAGGACCGCTACCTCATGGAAAAACTCCCGCATTTGCTCATCGAAGGCATGATCACCTCTAGCTATGCATTGGGCGCGCGTCGTTCTTTCATCTACATCCGTGGAGAGTTCATGTATGTATTGCGCATTCTTGAAAAAGCAATTGCCGAAGCCTATGCCAACGGCATGCTCGGTAAAAATATACTCGGATCTGGTTACGACCTCGACCTCGTGGTCACACCAGGTGGAGGCGCCTATATTTGCGGCGAAGAAACAGCACTCCTCGAATCTTTAGAAGGCAAGCGTGGCAACCCGCGCATGAAACCACCCTTTCCTGCCGTCAAAGGTTTGTGGGGCAATCCAACCGTGGTCAACAACGTAGAATCTATTGCAGCGGTTGTTCCAATCGTTAATGAAGGCGGAGAAGCGTATGCCAAAATTGGTATCGAGCGCTCGACCGGAACCAAACTCATTTCAGCAAGCGGCAATCTTGTGCGCCCCGGTGTTTACGAAATCGAACTCGGCTTATCGGTCGAAGAATTCATTTACGGAGACAACTACTGCCGCGGTATTGCCAATGGCAAAAAACTCAAAGCGTGTATTCCGGGCGGCTCCTCTGTTCCGATTCTACCGCATTACCTCGTGACCAAAACAGCAGCAGGCACCGATCGCCTCATGACTTACGAAAGCTTAGCCGATGGTGGTTTTGCCAGTGGTTCGATGCTCGGTTCTGGTGGTTTTATCGTTTTTGACGAAGACCAATGTATTGTGCGCAATACCTGGAATTTTGCACGTTTCTACGCGCATGAGTCTTGCGGACAATGCTCGCCGTGTAGAGAAGGTACAGGCTGGATGGAAAAAGTCCTTTACCGCCTCGAACACGGAACAGGTACGCTAGAAGATATCAGCTTGCTCGAAGAAATCAACAAAAAAATTGAAGGCAATACCATTTGCCCGCTAGGTGACGCAGCCGCTTGGCCTGTAGCCGCCGCTATTCGCCATTTCAGAGACGAATTTGAATGGCATGTGAAGTCTCCACAAGAGGCGCAAACAAGAAATTATGGTTTAATCCAAGCACCGCTTGAAGCTTAGTCCTATGATAAAAGTAACTATTGACGACGTCGAAATTGAAGTAGCACCGGGTACCACCATCCTGAACGCTGCACGACAAGCTGGCGGAGACCTCGTGCCTCCTGCCATGTGCTACTACAGCAAACTTCCGGGTACGGGTGGCAAATGCCGCACCTGCTTGGTGGAGGTAGCCGCTGGTTCTACTGCTGATCCGCGTCCGATGCCCAAATTGGTGGCGTCTTGCTCCACAACAGTTATGGATGGCATGGTTGTCAAAAACAAAACTTCTGAACGCGTTCAAACCAATCGCGGTGGTGTAGTTGAGTTTTTGTTGGTCAACCATCCGCTCGACTGCCCTATCTGCGACCAAGCTGGTGAATGTCATCTCCAAGACCTGGGGTACGAGCACGGATCTGCCAAAACGCGTTACCGAGAAGAGCGCCGCACGTTTAGCCCCATCGATATCGGCAACAAAATCAAGTTGCACATGAACCGTTGCATTTTATGTTACCGTTGTGTGGCTGTGGCCAATCAGCTCACCGATTCACGTGTTCATGGCGTATTGCACCGCGGCGAACACGCCGAAATCTCTACCTACATCGAAAACGCCATTGACAACGACTTCTCTGGCAACATGATAGACGTTTGCCCTGTGGGTGCCCTCACCGATAAAACGTTCCGTTTCAAGTCGCGCGTTTGGTTCTTGAAACCTTACGAAGCCGAATGTGCGTGTAACAAATGTTCAGGAAAAGCAGTGGTTTGGATGTTCGGCAACGAAATATACCGCGTTACTGCCCGCAAAGACAAATATGGCGAGGTAGAAACCATCGAAGACAAAACCGCCTGGATTTGCAACAATTGCCGCTTTGACAAAAAAGACCCAAGCAACTGGACCCTCATCGGCCCGCGCAAAATTGACCGTCATTCTGTCATTTCTCAAGGTAAATACGCCACCAAAAACGACAACAATCCAAAACTCCTTCGCTAATGGATACCGCGATGCTCATCGAAAAATCGATACTCGTCATTTTGCTCTTCCTGGTTTCACTGGGTGCAGCAGCCTACATGACCTACTTTGAAAGAAAACTTGCCGCCTGGATCCAAGACCGCGTTGGACCAGACCGCGCAGGGCCTTTTGGCATCCTTCAACCTATTGCCGACGGCGTAAAAATGTTCCTCAAAGAAGATTTCATTCCAGCCAAGGCAGACAAATGGCTCTTTATCATTGGTCCTGGTATTGCCATGTTCACTGCACTCATTACCAGTGCTGTCATTCCTTGGGGTCCTAAACTACACCTATTCGGTCGCGACATCGTGTTGCAAGTTGCCGACATCAACATCGGTATCTTATATGTGTTTGGCGTCATCTCTATTGGTGTCTACGGCATCATGATCGGTGGCTGGGCCTCTAACAACAAATATTCGCTTTACGGTGCCATCCGTGCGAGCTCCCAGATGATTTCTTACGAATTGGCAATGGGCGTTTCGGCCATCACCATCGTGTTATTATCTGGTTCACTTAGCCTCACCACTATTGTAGAAGGACAAAGCGATGTATGGAACATCGTTTATCAGCCCGTCGCCTTTTTGATTTTCTTTATTTGTGCCTTAGCAGAGCTCAACCGCGCGCCTTTTGACTTACCGGAGTGCGAATCTGAGCTCGTGGGCGGTTACCATACCGAATACAGCTCCATGAAACTCGGTTTGTATCTCTTTGCGGAGTATACCTCAATGTTTGTATCTTCGGCAATTATGGCCATCCTCTTCTTTGGCGGCTACAATTTCCCTGGCATGAGTCATTTCAGTGGCAATACGCTCGCTATTCTCGGTATCGTTGCCTTTGCCACCAAAATCTTTTTGTTCATTTTCGTGATCATGTGGATCCGCTGGACAATCCCGCGTTTTCGTTTTGACCAACTCATGCACTTGGGCTGGAAATCATTACTTCCACTATCACTCATCAATTTATTGGTAACTGGTTTGGTCATCGCCTACAAAAATGGCTGGTTCTAATTAAGAAAATAACATGGAAAGCTTAACCAATCGCAAAAAAGTCGTTTCTGACAAGCCCATGACACTTTGGGAGAAGATTTATCTTCCTGCCATCATCAGTGGCATGATCACCACTATGCGCCACATGTTTCGCAAGCGCAAAACCATTAAATATCCAGAAGAAGTCCGTGAATTTGCACCGGTTTACCGCGGTCAGCACGTCTTGAAAAGAGACGAACAAGGCCGAGAAAACTGTACCGCATGTGGTTTGTGTGCTGTGGCTTGCCCTGCAGAGGCTATTACCATGACTTCAGCTGAGCGCGAACGCGGAGAAGAGCACCTCTACCGCGAAGAAAAATACGCCGCTACTTATGAAATCAACATGTTGCGCTGTATTTTCTGTGGTTTGTGTGAAGAAGCTTGTCCTAAAGAGGCCATTTTCTTAACAGACCGCTTGGTACCCACGTACTTTGAGCGCGACAACTTCACCTACGGCAAAGACAAACTTGTTGAAGCCATTGATCAACGCATCGACATCACCAAAAGACAACACACCGGTAAACGTACACAATTATGAGTTTACAAATCATCTCCATCATCTTAGGAAGCCTAACATTAGCTTCAGCACTAATGGTTGTGCTCAGCAAGCACCCTGTTCGCAGCGTCATTTATCTGGTCATCACCTTTTTTCTGATCACATCTATGTACATCATGATGAACGCCCAATTTTTAGCGGTTGTCAACATGATAGTCTATGCAGGTGCTATTATGGTCTTGTTCTTATTTGTACTAATGCTCCTCAATCTCAACAAAGAAGTGGAACCTATGGCCACCCGAGGCTCACAACTCGCAGCGTTCATCGCTGGGGGCTCACTTTTCTTAGTGCTCATTACCGCGCTCAAAGACGCGCTCATTCTCGGGCAATCTTACCGCGAAAACCACAGCCAAATCGGCTTGGTAAAAGAACTCGGAAACCTCTTGTTTTCTAAGTATATCGTAGCTTTTGAGCTCACGTCAATTCTCTTTATTGCCGCTATGGTTGGTGCCATTTTATTGGCCAAGCGCGAAAATCAAATCATCGAATAATATGCAAGCAGCAACTAGCATCGGGACTTCCCTCGATTTTTACTTATTTGTCTCCTTTGCGCTCTTCACAATAGGTGCTATCGGAGCCATGACGCGCAAAAACATGATTGTACTTCTCATGTGTATTGAACTCATGCTCAATGCCGTGAACCTCATGCTTGTCACGTTTTCTACCTACTACAACAACGGTGATGCACAAATCTTTGTGTTCTTCACTATGGTGGTAGCTGCGGCAGAAGCCACTGTAGGCCTCTCGATCATTATCATGGCTTATCGCAACCTCAAGTCCATCGATATCGATATGTACAACAAACTTAAAAATTAACAATGGCAAAAGACCTGACGCTTCTTCTCATCATTGCGCTGCCTTTAATTGGTTTTGCAATCAACGGGCTTTTTGGTAAAAAACTGCCCAAAACATTAGTTGGTGGTTTGGCCACAGGCGTAGTTTTCGCTGCATTTATTTTGGCAACTACCCTTTTCTCCGGACTGCACGGAACGCAAATTGTCAAGTTGTTCAACATCATCGACTTTGAACAACTGCGCATCAATGCTTCTTTTCAGATAGATGCCCTATCCGTTTGGATGACCCTCATCATTACGGGTATCGGTTCACTCATCCACCTCTTTTCAATGGGATACATGAGCCACGACGAAGGCTACCACAAATTCTTTACTTACCTGAATTTGTTCATTTTCTCCATGCTACTTTTGGTACTGGGCTCTAACTACTTTGTACTTTTCTTTGGTTGGGAAGGCGTTGGGATGTGCTCTTACTTGCTCATCAGTTTTCACTACAACGACGCAGAGAAAGGCTTGGCGAATAGTTTGGCCGGACGCAAAGCGTTTATCATGAACCGCATCGGAGATGTCGGGTTATTGCTTGCGCTCTTCATGCTACTTGGTCAGTTCCACACGCTAGAATTTCTACAAATTGGCAAAGCTCTTGAAGCCAACCCTGCTTTACAAGGTGGCGCGCTCTTCTTGATCACGCTCAGTTTGTTTATTGCCGCCACGGGTAAAAGTGCACAAATTCCTTTATTTACATGGCTACCCGACGCCATGGCCGGGCCCACACCAGTTTCGGCACTGATCCATGCAGCCACTATGGTGACAGCAGGTATTTACCTCACGGTTCGTTCAAATTTCTTGTTTGAGCTCGCGCCGGCAACCAAAGACATCATCCTTTACGTTGGTTTGGCCACAACACTTATTGCTGCGTTCATGGCCTTGCGTCAAAATGACATCAAAAAAGTTTTGGCCTACTCTACCGTTTCTCAGTTGGGCCTCATGTTTGTGGCACTTGGTTTTGGCGCTTACACCGTTGCCCTCTTCCACGTCACCACACACGCCTTTTTCAAAGCACTATTGTTCCTAGGTTCTGGTTCGGTCATTCACGGTATGCACGAAGAACAAGACATCCGCAAAATGGGTGGTCTGGCTAAACTCATGCCGATCACACACTTTACCTTCCTCATTGGCACCATGGCAATTGCCGGAATTCCTTTTCTATCCGGATTCTTCTCCAAAGACGAAATCATGGCGCAAGCCCTTCACCACAACCCAGTTGTTTATGGCGTATTGGTTCTTGCTGTTTCCATGACTGCTATTTACATGTTTCGTCTGTATTTTCTGACTTTCCAAGGTCAGTTTAGAGGTGGTGCTGCCTTACAAAGTAAAGTGCACGAAAGCGGTTTGTCCATGACCCTTCCACTCATGGTATTGGCCTTGCTTTCTGTGTTTGGTGGCTTGCTGAACTTGCCAGGTTTGTTTATCAAAAGCACCGCTCATTGGTTTGACCACTATCTTAGCCACGGAACTTTCGGACTATCCTCCGTTCACAACGCGCACTTAGATTTCAGTACCGCAATGGGCCTCATGCTCTTTGCAAGTGCCATTGCAATTGGCGTAATGATTTGGGCTTACCTCAATTATGCCAAAAAAGGCGCAACAGCTAAAGCTGACGAAGCGCTTTCAGGTTGGGAGCAACTTTCTGCACAAAAACTTTACGTGGATGAAATCTACCATGCCCTATTTGTAAAACCATTGCTTGCTCTTTCCGATTTTACAGGAAAAGTACTCGACATCCAACTTTTGCGCAACGGAGTCTATGCATTAGCCGACGGCATTCTCAATACAGCCAACCTGACCCGCAAATGGCAAACAGGTTTCTTGAGTAGCTATCTATTTTGGATGGTATTTGGTCTGATTATTTTTGTTGCGTATTACATTTTAAAACTTTCGGTTTGGCACTAATTCTTTTACCTCTTATTTTTAGTTTGCTGGCTTGGTTCATACCAAGTGCATTCACACGTCTATTTGGTCTCCTTGCTACTGGTATGACACTAGCCTGGAGTATTGTAGCGGTTTGTTATTTTCAACCCGAAGAGCAGATCCTGATCGATTTCGGTTTGCGTTTTGTGCGCTTCTCTATCGATAGCCTCGGCTTCACCATGATTTTGCTCACCAATGCCGTACTCTTCTTGGTATTCTTGAGCAACTTCACGGGTAAGCTCGTCAATGACAACAAATTTGCTGCCTTGGCTTTGCTCATGCAATTTGGTCTTTTGGGTGTATTTACCACCAATACCATCCTTGGCTTTTACATCTTCTGGGAGCTCACTTTGTTGCCTATCTTCTTGATTTTATATTGGTTTGGGTCTTTTGAAAAGCCGCGTGCTCTGCTCCAATTCTTCTTGTATACTTTATTGGGCTCTTTGGCCATGCTCTTTGCCGTCATTGGCCTCATGCATGCCACCAACCAACAAACTTACGAGGCTTTGCTTGTGGCAGATATCAACGCACTCGGTAACACAAGCATTTGGCTCATGGGCGGTTTCCTCTTCGCATTTGCAGTGAAGATTCCTTTGTTTCCGTTCCACACTTGGCAGGCTGAAACCTATACTAAAGCACCAGTAGCAGGCACCATGCTCTTATCGGCAATCATGCTTAAAATGGCTTTATTTGGCCTCTTGAAATGGGTACTTCCTATTTTTGATGGTGTCGCTACAGATTTCTGGCGCTGGCCCATTATTACACTCGGCCTCATTGGTGTTGTTTATGGCGCCGTTATTGCCATTCGCCAAACTGATATCAAAACCTTGTTTGCCTATGCTTCCTTGAGCCACTTAGGCCTCATTGCAGCCGCACTCATGCTCAATGACTACGATACCAATCAAATTGCGGTGGTGCAAATTGTCAACCACAGTATTGTTTCTATTGGTTTGTTTTTAGCAGCCGGCATCATTGAGCATCGCCTCGGCACTCGCGAACTCTCCGAACTCGGTGGACTTGCGAAAATTGCGCCGCGCTTCGGTTTTTGGTTCGCCGTCCTGACTTTTGTTTCGCTATCGGTTCCTTTCACGGCAGGATTCATTGGTGAGTTCTTCTTGATCAAAGCACTTTTTAGCGCCAATGCCCTTACCGGATTCTTTGCCAGCACCACACTTGTTTTGGGTGCTGTTTACATGCTGCGCGCATATCAAGTCCCAATGTTTGGCCCTTCCAAATTCAGTTCTTTCCAAGATTTGCATTGGTCAGAAATCACCGTTTTTGCCATTTTGAGCATTGGCGCCATTTATTTAGGTCTTGCACCACAATGCCTTACAGATTTTGTTGCACATAGCCTTACTCAACCTACTCATTAATTCACACCATGGATAGTATCATCATTCTTTTCATCGCAGGCCTCATCGGTCTTTTTGCCGGCATGAGTAAAAAACCAGTTGCCTCCATACTGATTGCAAGCTTTGGTTTAATCGGAGCAGGTTTAGCTGCTTACTATCGAGGAAGTTACACATCGCCTTTCTCTTCGTATGCCGCTTACGTACCCACACAAGGCATGGTCATCATTTTGTTGTGTGCCGTTACCCTTTTGGCTATTCTAGGTGGTTTCAAGCGTTACAAAAGCGACGACGAACACACCGGTGATTACCTAGGCCTTATTCTCTTCTCTTTGTGTGGTGCTATTTTGATGGCCCAACCCAACGACCTCATGTTGTTCTTCATCGGTTTAGAAATTCTTTCTATTCCAATTTATGTCTTGGTTGGCATCGATAAAGGAAGTAGTACATCTGCCGAAGCAGCTGTGAAATACTTTTTTACAGGGTCTTTTGCCTCTGCAATCATCCTCTTTGGCATTGCGCTTTTATATGGTGCAACCGGTAGTTTTCAGCTTATCGAAATTCAATCCAACCTCGCCATCGGGATTTGGCAGAGTCCAATGGCCATGATTGGTAGCTTGTTTTTATTAGCGGGCTTTACCTTTAAAATTGGTGCTGTTCCTTTCCATTTTTGGGGCCCAGATGTTTACGACGGTGCGTCTAATGCAGTACTGATGTACATGGCTACCGTTGTCAAAATTGCAGGTATTTATGCTTTAGTTAACGTATTTGGTCAGGTATTTAGAGATTCTTATTTCTTCTGGATAGACCTCGTGAGCCTCCTGATTGTGGCATCCATGTTCTATGGCTATATCACGGCTTGGAAACAAACGAGTTTCCGCAGACTCATTGCCTATTCTTCGATTGCCAATGCGGGCCTCATGCTCTTTGCTCTTGCAGATATCCACAACAGCAATTTGTTCTTGTTCGTAGCGGCTTATGCTGTTGCCACTATTGCGCTTGTGGCAATCAATTCGGTCATCAATGACGACTCCGATGCTATAGCTAACTGGGAAGGCATTGCCTGGAAAAATCCGCTGCTTGGCTTTGCGTTGGTACTTGCATTGTTCTCGTTGTCGGGTATCCCACCATTGGCAGGATTCTTCGGTAAGTTTTCGCTTTTGTGGTCTGCGGTTCCGCACGTACCTTATACAGCCATGCTCGCACTCATTGCATCGGTCATCGGGGCGTTTGTTTACTTGCGCCTTTTGCTACTTGCACTTAAAAAGCCTAGTGTTACAGTAAGTGTGAAGTTATCATTGGAACAAATCATAGTATTGATGCTAACTTCTGTGGCTTCAATCGGTGCTACATATTTTATATAAGAGCAACTCATTCCAACTTTTAGTCCTTCACACTCGTCTATAAACAGCATGGTTCCAGATACTGAGCTTTATAGTCAACTCATCTCCGATTGCATCCGCAAAGATGCCCGGGCACAAAAAGCACTTTATACGCTTTTTGCACCGGCTATGTTTAAAGTTTGCTTGCGTTATGCGCCAGATACAAGCAGTGCACAAGACATCTTTCAGGACGCTTTTGTGAAGGTCTATCAGAATTTACATAAGGTCAAACATTCTAGTCACTTGCCCGGTTGGGTCAAACGCGTTTTTGTTTACACCGCCATAGACAACCTCCGTGCGCAAGCCAAATTCAGACAACACATAGAAATAGATGGCGCTGTTCAACTCGAAACAAGTGCACATGGTATTGAAGCACAACTTGCTGCCGCTGACATCATGAAACTCGTTCAGAAACTACCACAGCGTTCGCGTTTGGTTTTCAACTTATACGTAATGGAAGGTTTTGCGCACAAAGAAATCGCTGAGCTTTTGTCTATCACAGAAGGCACCTCGAAATCACAGCTTTTCGAAGCAAAAAAAGCACTACAAAAACACTTGCAAGAACAAGAAAAAATGATCGGCTAAATGAACAACCTAGACGACTTCGAAAAATACCTCCGCGACCAGCTCAAAGGTCATGCTGAGCCTGAGCCACTCATGTGGAACCGGCTCACCGATGCCATTGGGCGTGCTACGCCATGGTATGCCCGCAGTGCGTTCAGGTATACTTTCACAGCTATTGGCGCCATGGTTTTTGGTGCTATTTCAAGCTACATTTACCTCGATCAACGAGTCAATCAAAACGCTCAAACTCAAACTACCACTCAGACAGGAACAACCGCTCAAAGCACATTAGACAAGATCTTGAAGGAGTCTGATGAGCCTGCGCTTCAGGGTACTTTTGCAACTCAAAATGTAAACCCAATTACCTATCCAAATGCAAATGCCTTTGACCCAATTGTTGGTGATACTTCAATCAATTTTGTGCAAGCGTTCTTTCCAAGTAAAAATCTAGTTGAGCCGTACACAGCTTTTCCTAATTCAGATCAAAGCCAGTTAGGAAATCCTGCTGACAAATTAAAGCTTATGGCTGCAGGAAAAATCAAGCTGCAAAAACAGGAGCTCATAAACCGCTCTCAAGTTTTGCCCCTTGCAGGTCGCTTTGAGCTCAGTTTAAGCACGGGCAACACCTGGAACAAGCTTCCTAGTTTCGATTATCAATTAGGCCCACAGGGCATGCAGCATGCAGCGTACCGTCAGCAACAAAGCCCATTCATATCACTTCAAGCTCGCGTCTATAAAAATTGGCACCTTCAGGCAGGCATTCAAATGATACAGACAACATTAGAGGAGCACTTTTATAAAACGGAAGTCTATAGTTACGACGACAAAGAAAATTACCTATTCCCCTATCTATATGGTTTCAGACAAGTAAGCGACGAAGAACTACACGAAGGACCGTGGCCTTATTCACCAAACCCACCTGGGGGGGGCGAGGTATCAAAAGTCAAAGCTGATTATTCAAGTATCGTGAACCAACAACGGATTGTGCTTCCATTTTCCCTAAGTTTCCATCAGCAATTTGGTCCTTTTGAAGCGCAATTCCATGCAGGCTTAGCTTTTTCCTACACGACAAAAACGAGTCAAACCTTAACTATCCCGGGTTATTTACCGAATAGTATTTACGTAAATGCACAAAACAATAAACTTCAAACATTCGCCCAAAGCCAAATACGCTTGAGCTATAGGGCAAATAGACACCTTGCCATCTTTGTTGAACCACAATTGCGCAGTAGTATTCAGCAACAAAATCTCATGCACGCCTTGCCTTATCGCAGCAACTCCAAAGCCCTTTTTGCAGGGCTTAGCTGGAAATTTTAGTATCTTTGATGCTCATTTGAATCAACTAATGTCCAATAAAGTTTTTATTACCGGTGCCAACGGTATGCTCGGTGCGAGTGTCACTAGAGAAGCCATCGCACAAGGATATCAGGTAAAGGCACAAATTCTTCCTGGTAGCAGCACCGCCGTTCTCGATGGCTTAGCTATCGAAATTGTAGAAGGGAATATCCTCGATACCACCTTCCTAGACCGAGAAATGGATGGCTGCCAATACGTCATCAATATCGCCGCACTCACCACTATTTGGCCTCGACGTTTAGAAAGTTTGTATGCGGTCAATCTGCAGGGCGTCAAAAACATTGCAGCATGTGCCCAAAAATACAAATACCAACGTATGGTGCAGATCGGCACCGCGAATTCCTTCAATCACGGAAGTAAAGAAGCTCCTGGCGATGAAAACCAACCCTATACCGGAACTCAGTTCAAAATGGACTACATGGACAGCAAATACCAGGCGCAATGCCATTTGCTCGCCATGCATCAAAAAGTAAACTTTCCAGTCATTATCGTGAACCCAACCTTCATGATTGGCCCTTATGATTCCGGACTTACCTCGGGCAGGATGTTTTTAGAACTCTACAAGAACAATCTGCCAGGCTATGCAGGTGGCGGCAAAAACTTCGTCTACTCCAAAGACGTTGCCGTAGCTACGGTTAACGCCTTGAAAATGGGTCGCGAAGGCCAGTGCTATATTGTCGGCAACGAAAACCTTTACTTTGGCGAAATATTCCGCAAGGCGTCTGTCGCTTTTGGAAAGCCCTTTCTGGTTAAAAAATTCCCGAGTTTTGCCATCAATATAATTGGCGCCATCAATTCCATATTTGCCCGCATTTTTAGAAAAACACCCAAACTCAGTTACTCAATGGCTAAAATGGCCAGTGTCAAACAATTTTATTCACCACAGAAGGCCCGTACAGAATTGCTTTTACCCAGTACCCCAGTAGAAGTTGCCGTTGCCGATTGCATCAATTGGTACAAAGCAAACGGATACCTCCCCAAATAAATTTACATGCATTTTTTAGCACTACCCTTTGATCAAACTCCTCGTTTAGCAGGTGGGATTGCACCTATATACCTTGCTCTGATCGGTTTTGTTTGTTTTTGGTTCATCTCAAAATCCGAGCGCATCAAAGCCTATTACTTCAAGAAATACACCCACGACACCGCTTGGCTGCGCTTTATTTATATGACCAAATGGGTTGGCTTTTTGACCATGGGCTTGTTGCCCCTTTTGGTTTTATTGTTTTTATACCCTTTAAGAGGCTTGGCTTATTACGGCCTGAACTTTCGCAGCGATACGCTCGTCTTTAATATTGTAGTGACGTTGGCGCTTTCTGCCATTTTAATTCCATTGGCTATATTTTCTGCTAAAAAGCCTAAGAATTTGGTCAATTACCCACAAATCAGGGCCAAAAACTGGGACACCAAAACATTTCGCTACAACTTACTGGGTTGGGCCGTTTACCTTTTTGGTTACGAATTATTGTTTCGAGGCTTGCTGTTGTTTCCTTTAGTCGACGCTTATGGTATTTGGTTGGCGGTTGCTGTGAATGTGGCGCTCTACTCTGCTACGCATATACCAAAAGGGCTAGACGAAACCATTGGCGCCGCGCCTTTGGGCTTTTTACTTTGCTTACTGACGCTGATGGCGGGAAATATCTGGATCGCCTTTTTAGTGCACGTGGCCATGGCCTGGACCAACAGCCTCACCGCGCTCAAACATCATCCCGAAATCCACTACCACAAATGGCTCAAAAACGTTTCTTAAACAAAGTTGCTATTGTCACGGGTTCTAGCCGTGGAATTGGAAGTGCCATTGCAAATGCCCTTGCCCAAGAGGGCGCCAAAATTGTACTCAACGGCCGTGACGAAGAACGCTTAATTGAACAGCAATCTGCCCTACAAAACATTGGTGCAGCAGCATTTTATTTCAAGGGCGACGTCTCAGACGCCGCTCAAGCTCAAGCACTCATTGATTTTGCGCTACAATCTTTTGGTCAAATCGATATCCTGATCAATAACGTTGGTATTTCGAGCCGTGGCTATTTAGCCCACCTACATCCGAGTGTGGTGGAGCAGGTATTTCGCAGCAATGTTTTTGGAACAATTTTCCCGACCCAAGCTGCGCTTCCAGCCTTGCGCCAAACTAAAGGGAGCATAGTGTTTATTTCGAGTTTAGCAGCCATACACGGGTTGCCCGGGCTTTCGCCTTATAGTGCATCCAAAATGGCGCTCACCTCCTTTGTGGAGTCGCTGCGCATAGAAGAACACGCTCACCAAGTACATATCGGACACCTCCAAGTAGCCATGACCGAAATTGTACACAACAAAGAAGTAGTTGCTGCTGATGGTAGTAAGCAAGTTTTGGCCACGCGTCAAAAAGGCAAGGTGCTCACCATGACAGAAGTAGCGACCGACTGCCTGAACTTATTGGCCCAAAGAAAATTCCGGAATACCCAAACCCTTTTAGGTAAAATGAACCGCATGCTCAACAGCGTCTCACCACTTATAGTCGAGTTCATCTTGCGCAAAAACCTCCATAAATTTGAAGAAAACAGCAAATGATTGGTCAAGATTTCCCCAAATTAGCTTTTGATTTTGCGGGTCTAGCACTATTAGAGCCCAACGCCATGATCGGAGATATCGTACTTTTCACGACCTCACTTCTTATTGCAGCTCAAATCCGAAAAATCAATCAAACGCATCCTTTTTATCAAAATTGGAACCTATTCTTCTTATTTTTTGGCTGGAGCTTCTTATTTGGTGGTTTTGGGCATCTCTTTTACAATTACCTCCAGCTTTGGGGTAAATACCCTTCCTGGATTTTCGGAATGGTAGCTACCTATTTTCTGACCAAAGGTATGCTGAGCTTGTGGCCAAATGAAACCCAACGCAAGCAATTCTTGGGTGCAGCAAAGATGTTATTGGCACTTGGTATACTTTTTGAATTGTGCGTTTTCTTTTTCGTCGACCTGACCATAGACCAAAGCAAAGGCTTGTTTGTCCCGACACTCATGAGCGGCATTGGCCTTATTTTTTCTTTAGTGGTTTTGGGTTTGCGCTACCAGAAGCTGTATCACCCGCAGTTCAAGTTCTTTTGGATTGCCGCTCTGATTTTATTGCCTAACGCGTTTATCCAGAGCCAAAAAATTAACCTCCACCAATGGTTTGACCGCAATGACTTCTCGCATGTGCTGCTCTTGTTGAGCTTGTGCTTGTATTATTTCACTATTTATTCCACGCGTACGGCCACGGTTTTTAAGGAGAACTAAATTCGCCAAGCTAGATGACAACCCAGCTGATAATCCCATACTTTCTAAACCACTTGGAATAATACTTGCGCAATTCGCTGCGCCAAGCATACACCATCCTTGCATATCGAATACCTCTAATTTGGCAAGAGTTTCACGGAAGGCTACAAAGCGGTTAGCAGTTTGCGAAATAGCCGACGAAAGTATCAGGATTGATGTCGACAAGACCAACACCAGAAGTATCGTTTTGTAAATGGTTTTCAATTTGAACAAGTTAATTTATCCAATTATCACATGAAACCGCTATTTTTGCAACCTCACCTTGGTGAATTTGGCTCCGTGGCGCAACTGTATAGCGCACTGGATTTCGGCTCCAGCGGTTGGGGGTTAGAATCCCTCCGGGGTCACTAAAGCGGAGATTTGATCAATTTTGATCGGATCTCCGTTTTTTATTTCCGATAAAACCTTTGATAATGAATGTATTAAGTGAAAGAAAACATCCGTTCGAAAAGTTAGAACTTTCGTCAGTTAGTAATTAAGTATTTTTCACGTATTAAGATTTATTTTAAGTGTTTTTCACCTTTATTACATGAATTCCACCGATCATTCAGTCTATTAAATTTCTTAGTTTCGATTGGATATGAAGTGTTTTCTTGTAAATAAATGTCAAAAAAATTGCATATAATCGGAAAATATCCGATTATTGTATAAAAATATAACAACTTGGACTTTTCAAGACTTATAAAAGAGTATAGCAATGCGCCGATCTCGAGGCATGTCCTTCTGGAAGTCCTCAGTGAATACAAACGCCCAAATGATAAAATTAGCGAATTGATCAAGAATGGTGAACTTGTTTCGTTAAGAAGGGGATTATATTTGCCAGGTCCAGAGACGGGATTACCGATTCCAGCATCTTTTCTTATCGCTAATCATCTTCATGGACCAAAAACAACTAAAAAAATCAAGACATCAATTGGAAGATTTGGGTATCAACATCTTCCTTCACCATATTACTCATTTGGTATTAAATGTGTAGAATTGTCAAAAAATCAACTCGTACTTCTTGCTTCGCCCGAAAAGGCCATTTGTGATAAAATCGTACTCACACCAATAATTAATCTCAGGAGCATCAAACAAACCCGAGCCTTTTTATTAGAGGATCTTCGTATAGATGAACAGTTATTACGGACATTAAATCTGGAAATGATGAGCACTTGGCTTGAAGACGCTCCGAAAAAAAATAGTATAAAAATGCTCATTTCAACTATTAAGGAACTATGATTAAAGAATGGATTGCCGAATATAAGCCCAAAAATGAAGATGAGATTTTGGATGCACTGCGCGAAATCATGCAGGAAATCACCTTGGCAGCCTTGTCTCGAACTGATTTTTTTGAAAAAGCAGCATTCTATGGTGGAACAGCACTTCGTATTTTCTACGGGCTAGATCGGTTTTCTGAAGACTTAGATTTTTCACTTTTGAAAGCAGATGAAGGGTTTACGCTGGAGCCTTATTTTTCAGCAATTCTTACTGAATTTGAGGCCTTAGGGATTAAGGTTCGGATCAACGAAAAGGAAAAAGCAAAACGTTCATCAATTGAGTCGGCTTTTTTGAAAACAGAAACAATTTGGAAAGAATTGGTACTTGAAGATATTTTGAAGCAAACAGGCGTTAAATCTAATAAGCCCATCAAAATAAAAATTGAAGTGGATCGGAATCCACCATTAGGCTTTCAAACAGAAGAAAAGCTATTGATTCGCCCATTTTCCTTTTATGTGCGGTGTTTCAAACTCCCTAGTTTGTTCGCCGGAAAATTGCATGCACTTCTTTATCGAAAATGGAATAATCGTGTAAAAGGTCGTGATTGGTATGACTTTGAGTGGTACATAAAGAAAGGTATTCCGTTGGATGCAGCTCATTTCTTACTCAGAGCCCAAGACACCACAGACTTGAATGCAGAAATGATCACTAACGAACGGATCCTGGAATTAATAAATCACAAAATTGAATCGGTATCCTTTACAAATATCAAAGAGGATGTCATTAGATTCATCAAAGACGAAAAAGTACTATCCATTTGGAGTGCTAAGTATTTCAAAGATTTGGTTGAAAAGATGAAGTTCGAAAATTCATCGTCAGATTAATCAACCCATTCCCTCAACGCCTCCAAATCCATGGAAAAACGCGCTAGCCTAATCCAACTTCAACGATTAAAAATCATTTGAAATTTTTACCGATTTTTATTCCACCAAAAAAACTGAAATCGTACATCAATCCTGGTATTTCTCCGTAATTCTTAATGAAACATGAGGCGACTTCCAAGGATAAATTATAACCTTTTTTAGACATTAATTGCAATCCAATGGGAAGGTAGATAATGCGTTGATATCCTTTCGAAAAAAATGGTGGAATGAGGGAAAATGTTGCTCCAACATATGGTGCGGCGATTTGTCTATTGTATTCCTTCCCAAAATAGTATTTTGCCCCTGTGTATGCACCAAGAAGTCCAATTCCAGCCTCTCCATTGATATTCGCTGTCCAAAAATGATTGTAATTAATAGAAATGATCGTTGTTGGGCCACCTAGTTGAATTCCAACACCATTCTTGTATGTTGATCTAGGATTGGATTGAGCGTTCACGATAAAATTAAAAACAATAAAACTTAAAAAAAATGTTTTTTTCATCTCACTTGATTTGTGTCAATTTGCCACAAAATTAAGCGAGAAACAAGTGTTTGAATAATTGAATTACGCAATATTTACCCAGAGATTTGTGATTTTCGCAATTGAACTAAACGTTGATTCATACGAATTAAGCTCATTTAATTCCGGAATGTTGTCCACGAAGTAACTCCTAAAACCCACTTAACAAACTATCGTACGCATCATTGAATGAAAGTCCACCGGCTGTTCTTTTCTTGGATAACTGTTTGAATTCAACCAAAGCCCATAAAATGAATTCCATTAAAAAAGGAACGTCGATTGAAGCGACTTTCGGTTGGTACTTATGCAAGAGCATGTCCAACGGCTTAATGGACAACAATGCTGATTCGTAGGTTTCTTCGTTTGCTTCATCTGATAATTCAAACGCATCTGCCTCAAAGAACCATTTGAGAACCTCGTCGTAAGGTGTTTCTTGATCTTGTTTTTTCAGTTTTTCCACTTTTGGGAAGTATTGTAGAAACAAGGTTTTGGTTGCTTCGCTGATTAAGTGTTGAGCAACGAAATTCGTTCCTTCTTGTTCGCCTTCATACACAAGTTCCATTTTTCCCGTGATGGATGGAATCATCCCGATCAAGTCACTGTAACGAATCGTCGTTTCTTTTTCGTTGTTCAGTAACGCGCGACGTTCCGCTGTGCTGATTAAATTCTCATATGCGGTGATGCTCATTCGTGCACTCACGCCACTTTTGTGATCGATGTACTCACTTTCACGTGCTTCAAAGGCAATTTGTTCCAAGATGTCTTTTGCCAACTCAGGTACGTGAACACGACACGTGCGATTGTCCAGTTTTTCTGATTCTTGCTGTGTGATTTTCTTCGCTGTTTGAATGTCAGCAGAGTAATGCGTTAGAATTTGTGAACCAATACGGTCTTTTAGTGGAGTAACAATGCTTCCGCGGTTTGTGTAGTCCTCCGGATTGGCTGTGAAAACGAATTGTAAGTCCAAGGGTAAGCGCAATTTAAAACCGCGAATTTGTACATCGCCCTCTTCTAAAATATTGAACAAAGCAACTTGAATACGCGCTTGTAAATCTGGTAGCTCATTGATGATAAATAAACAACGATTCGCTCTTGGAATCATACCGAAATGAATGACGCGTTCATCTGCGTAGCTCAATTTCAAGTTAGCAGCCTTGATTGGATCGATGTCCCCAATTAAATCGGCAATTGTTACGTCCGGTGTAGCGAGTTTCTCAAAAAATCGTTCGGATCGATGCAACCAAGAAATCGGTGTATTATCTCCGTGCTCCGCAACCAAGTCTCTCGCAAAACGACTGATTGGTTGAAACGGATCGTCGTTCATCTCACTTCCTGTAACGTACGGAATGTATTCATCCAATAAATTCACCATCAAGCGAGCAATGCGCGTTTTCCCCTGTCCACGTAGTCCCAATAAATTGATGTTGTGTTTGGATAAGATTGCTCGTTCCAACTGTGGAATCACTGTGTTTTCATATCCATGCATCCCTGGAAAGGTTTCTTTTCCTTCTTTCAATGCGGCAATTAAGTTATCTCTTAATTCTGTCTTGATGCTTTTCGATTGGTAACCTGATGCCTTCAAGGCGCCAAATGTGGAGATGGATGTGTTCATTTTTTCTTAGTTAATTCGTTTTTTTCTATTCGTTTCGTAATCGTGAAAAATCATTTCACCTAGTCCTTTTAAACCAGTAAAAAAGGCTTTTCCTTTATTTGATGCAGTAAATTGTTCGACAAACGACTGCAAGTACGGATCTTGAGCAATCATGAAAGTAGTAATTGGAATGTGCATCTTCCGTGCTTGAGCGGCCATGGTATAACATTTCTCCACAATCATTTGATCCAATCCATTGCTATTCTTGTAATATTGTCCGTCGGGCATGCGCAAGCAACTAGGTTTGCCATCGGTGATCATGAAAATTTGTTTGTTGGTATTTCTTTTTCGTCGGAGGATGTCCATTGCTAATTCAAGTCCGGCAACCGTATTCGTATGGTATGGACCAACATTCAAATAGGGGAGGTCCTTGATTTTGATTGGCCAAGCATCGTTACCGAAAACGATCACGTCTAAAGTGTCTTTTGGATAGGATGTTGTTATCAATTCCGCTAATGCCATCGCTACTTTTTTCGCGGGTGTGATGCGGTCTTCACCATACAAAATCATGCTGTGACTGATGTCAATCATCAACACGGTACTCATTTGCGATTTGTGGTGCGTATCTTCAACGACTAAATCTTGCTCTGTTAGTCTAAATTCACCTGCACCGTGATTGATTTGTGCATTTTTCAAACTTTCGGTGATGGAAATATTCTCCAATGAATCGCCAAATTGAAAATCGCGAAATTCTCCAGTTGACTCATCACCTTGTCCACTTTTTTTGGATTTGTGATTTCCAACGCCATTTTTTCGGATGTTTCCAAAAATTTGGTCCATGGCATTTTTACGAAGGACACGTTCTGTTTTCGCGGTGATGGATAATTGTCCTTGTCCGTCCGGTTGGATTTCTTCCCGCAAGTATCCTTTTTTCTTCAGGTCCTCGATGAAATCATCCATGGTATAATCCTCTGATGTAAGATTGTATTCTTTATCGAGAATGTTCAGCCAATCCAGCGCTTCATCGACATCACCAGAAGTATGTGTGATTAATTCACTAAAAACATCAAACAATTTCTCGAATGGTGATTGATTCGGAGCCTCGAAAGGTGTAAAGACATAACCTGATTTTCGCATGGAATGGATGTTTGTTATCTAACACTATTAACCCAAAAAAGTTCGCAATGAATTGCGAGATTCAGGAACTAATTATTGGAGGATTTTACGTTCGTTTTTTCAAATGATGTAAATAGAGCTGCTCCACTTTTTCACGTGCCCAGGGTGTTCTGCGTAGAAAGACCAAACTCGATTTAATGGATGGGTCGTTCTTGAAGCAGTTGATATTTACCTTAAAGGATAAATGTTCCCAGCCATAGTTTTCCACCAATTCCTCCAAAATGGTCACCAATTTCACTCCGTGTAATGGGTTATTTGGCTGTGGAGAAGGGCTTTGATCTTGCATGGGTGTTTTTTTGGTTAATAAAGGTACGAAGTTTAAGCTGTGTTAAATCGAATTGAAGCCTAAAATCGAAGGCATAATTTGTTCATTTTAGCAAAAAGAACATGCAGGTGATCCAATCCCTGATAGATGTTCGAATTTTCATAACCTAACCAATCTGTATATTGAAGGATTAATGAATGCCTTTCAATGGAATAACTTAGGTCTAATTCATCCTTTGAGTTGAAACAAAGGGGTTGGTGATGTGCAATTCGATTTCGAAACTGCCTAATCTTATCTAACTCTTGGTTGATTGTCTTCTGTTTTGTTCCACTTGGCCGATCAATGAAAATAGTATGAATCTTTTGTCCTCCAGCTCGAAATTGAGGTCGATCGAAAAGCGTCGTCCAAAACCCGAAGGATAATTCCGAAAGTAATCGATCATGTGTATATTGATTTCTAGCAAGTAGTTTTTGATAATGAGATTCGATAATTGAGGCACTTCTTAATCCATGAAAAGCTCCGCCTTGGCGACTTTGATGCAAAAGCCAATCATTTTGTTGAAAGTGGGCTTTGTAATGCACGTCGATTTTATTGCGAAGAGCAATTTCAAAGATATGCATGATTCCAAACATGCGTTGAGATAAATAGATGTTATAGCGGTACAATAAAATTGTTTTTTGTCGGTCATGATTCATGGCTCGTGCAAAGCGACCTATTCTTGCAGGGGACAATAATGTTTCAAACGCCGGATACTTCATAAGTCGTTAACCAAACTTTCTTTGAAATATTGTTCGACGTTTTTTTTTTTTTTTTTGAGTTTGCTTGCGAAATGAAATAAATTAGTACCTTTGTTAGGTAATCCCCTGTTGTCCCTGCGCAAGCAAACTTCAGGGTTTTGTTTTTTATGGGCGGTTTGTTTTCTAAACGCCAATTTCCAAGCTCGTTTTTAGTTGACAACATTGCTCAATTGATTGAAATTGCGTGAGTAACCCTAGTTTCTTTGGTCAAGAAGAAATTGTTTCAAAATTCATGTCCGAAAGGCGAACAATTTCTACCTACCTTTGTTTACATGACAATGATAGCAAGATTAACAGGTGTTGGAAAAGAGTATCAAGTAGGTGATCAGACCATCGTTGCTCTGAAACCTGTGGACTTAGAAATCAACGAAGGTGAATTGGTGCTGATCATAGGTCCTTCAGGATCTGGTAAAACGACCTTGCTTTCATTGATTGGCTGCGTAATTTACCCAAGTTATGGTGAGTTGTTTGTAAATGATTTGTTAGTAAACGACATGTCTCAAAAGCAATTGGCCGCACTGCGATTGAATTCCATTGGTTTTGTTTTTCAAAGTTTCAATCTTATCGCTCCATTGAATGCATTTGATAATGTACTCATGCCACTGCAACTTAAAGGAATTCCAAGTGCCATTGCCAAAAAGAAGGCAGAGGAGGCCTTGGATCTTGTTGGTATGTTGGATCGGAAAAAAAGTCTACCAAAACAGTTGTCCGGTGGACAACAACAACGTGTAGCAATTGCACGCGCTTTGGTAACGGATCCCAAATTAATTTTGTGTGATGAACCAACCGCCTCCTTGGATGCATCATCGATTTCAACGGTTATGAACGAACTTGTTTCTTTGGCAAGAAGTGGAAAAGGAGTCTGTGTTGTGACGCATGATCCGAGGTTAATCGCTTACGCGGACAGAGTAATAAAAGTAGATGGTGGTGAAGCTACCGAGATTTCAAAAGAAGGTTTAACAAATACTTTTTCAGTACATTAATTATGAGAAAATCAGCAATATTTCTTGTGGTCCTTTTGGTTCTTGCTGCTTGTGGCGGTAAATCCGAAGAAACAAAAAAGAAGAAGACCGATTATAAATTGAGTAAAATAAATCAATTAGTTGGAATCGCGCGCATTGAACCGGAAAGTAAAATTTGTCCAATTGGATCAGAAATTCCTGGTCGTGTGGTATCGATTTTAGTTTCAGAAGGAGAAGCCGTTAAAAAGGGTCAACTCATTATGTTGTTGGACGAAAGTTCCGAACAAGCGCAAGTACAACAAAGTACATCGAAAATGACCACGCGTCAACAACGTGTGAAAAGTTTAGAGGCGAAAATTGCAGCCATCGGAATTAAATTAAACGCGTCAGATGTTGAACGGAAGCGTGATCGCGCTTTAGCTAACGCGAAAGCAGGAACTGAAAAAGCGGCAACAGATTCGGAAACAACGTACAAGAACCTTGAAGCAGATTTAATCATTGCGAAAGCTGATTTAGCGGAAGCTGTTGCGGGTGTAAATGAAATCAATGCAGAGTCAAACTATTTGAGTCAATTGAAGAATAAAAAACGCGTTTATGCTCCAGAGGATGGAATGATGCTCAATTGGGATGTTAAACTAGGACAGGCCATTGCTGCAGGGACCAAGTTGGGAGATTTTGCTCCGGCGGGGAATTTAATGGCCATAACAGAGATTGATGAATTGTATGCCTTGAAAGTGAAAAACGGACAGAAAGTTTCCATTAACTTACAAGGAACAACTGATAAGTTATCAAGTGGAACGGTTATTTACTGTGCACCTTACTTATCAAAGAAATCGATTTTTAGCGATCGAGCAGATAACCTAGAAGATCGCCGAGTAAGGGAAGTGCACGTTCGTGTAGATAATCCCAACGCAGTATTGATTGGTAGTCGTGTTGAATGCATTATTTCTTTATAGATGCAACTGTTTTTCACCGCCCTTAAATTCATGAAGTTCGATAAGCCAAAAAGTGTTGGAGCGCTCTTTGGTGTCATTATTTCCATCTTTTTAGTGGGACAACAAACAGGTATTTTTACCTTCCTGACAAATGCCATGTGCTATTATGTACGAGTGAATGATGGATACGTTTGGGTGACTGATAACAAAACAGAAAATGTTAATGCTTTGGCACCTATTGATGTCCGACTCGGATTCGAAATCGAAAGTTTGCCACATGTGGAAAAAGCACATCAATTGGTTATTTCAAATGGCGCGGGAAGATTTACAGACGGAACATCAGCTGGGTTAAGCGTAGTAGGAGTGGAGTTACCAGAGTTCAATGGAATACAAGATGGCATCATCTACGATGGCAAACATGCAGACCTCATTCCGGATGGTGCCGTTTCGGTTGATTTTTTTGATGCAAAAGCACTTGGGAATCCTGAAAAAGGAAATTATTTTGAAATCAATGGAAAGCAGGTGTACATTGCGGCGATTACCAAAGGTGCGAGGTCTTTCGGTGGAGGACTAATTTCTTATACAACGATAGCGCGCGCACGGTTTTTAGGAAATGTTCCAGTGAATAAAACGTCTGCATTTCTAGTGAAAGTTGATGACGACAAACACATGCAAGACGTCGTGAATTACATCAACACGAACATTCCTGGAGTGAAGGCATGGATGCCAACGGCGTTCAAGAATCAAACAATTCTTACCGTGTTGAAATCCAGTGGAATTGCTTTTTCCTTCGGAACCTTGATTATTTTCGCCTTATTGTCAGGCTTCGTGATCATTGGTTTGACCTTATACTCTGCTGCAATTGACCGAATCAAGGACTACGGCACCTTAAAAGCTATTGGAGCAACGAACGGTTACATCCGCAAGCTTATCCTCATGCAAGCAATTATTTATTCCATCATTGGATTTATCATAGGTTACGCATTAATTGAGGGATTCAGAAATGGAATTGCGAATGCTGGTACCTTGTTTACGTTCTCACCAATGATCAAAGTTGGATTCTTTGTGATTACTGCTGTGATTTCGATATCTGGAACATTATTTGCCATTCGTCGCATCACAAAACTAGAACCGGCATCGGTATTTAGAACATAGGTCATTTGGACCGCGATAAAGTTACTTAAAAGTCTTTTTACTTCCGTTTAATGCGTTCAGTCGATTGAATGATGTAAAGTGCTGTTTGATTCCTATTTGCTTCTAGGAGCGGCACTTTGTAAAATGGCAAGAATGACTTTGTTGGCAAGAATGACTATTTGAATCGGTCCTTTTATTTAGGGATTTTCAAGGATTGACCAATTTGAATTTTATCTGAACGAAGGTTATTGAATTTTTTTAATTTGGATAAACCAATATGATGTTTATCAGCAATTTCAGATAAGGTATCACCATCCTTCACTTTGTAAATTTTGTATTTTGGTTTTGGGGTTGGTTTTACTACAGGTTTCACCGGCGGAGTTATAACTACGACTGTATCTACAGCACTTGTTTGCGTCGAATCTGATACGATCAGCGGTTTGTCTTGAACTGGAGGAACAATGGCTACATCGTTTGCCGCATATTTATAGAAATGTTGTCTGATATTGACTGTTCCTTTGAAATCACACAGTTGGTTTCCATTCCAATCGTAACATACTTTTACGTTTTCATTAAACTCCAAAAATTTGTGTGCTTTCATGTCTGGATAGAGCCTATGCATGTTATGCAATTGTTTTTCAACGGCAGGAATTCCTCCTCCAGCTGATCCTCGGCTATCTATGCGCACGTAAGAACGGCCATCCGTACTTGGACCTAAAACCGCAAACCAATAAACCTTCAGACTTACAGGGTCAATCTGTATGTAAAGATTTTTTATATCTGAATCGAAACCGTTGCTACGAACTTGTTCTAATCCTTTGTTTACTTTGACATTTAGGTATCCTCCAAAACGATCCATTCTTCTATAATTGAATGAATGCAAAGCATCGTAGGTGGAAGGCATTCCTTGTGCACAGAATGAATCACATACAAGAATGTCATTTGGACCCAATGAAATGGTATCCTTTTTTATTTTGTAGAATCTAAACTGATTAATTTCAGGAATCGTTTCAGTACTGTTAAATTCACTTGTTGTGTCATCAAATGAATATTGTCCCCATGCGATTTGAGACTTCATTAAAAATGAAAATAGAAACAAGGATATGACGGTAAGTGCTTTCAAAATACAAAGGATGATCTTAACAAAAATACGACGAAAAATTCATCTTTAAAATGAAAAGGCTTTTTTAACCTTTCATTAACAAGTGAATGACCTGGCTATAACGCAATCAATAAAAATTGTTACAATTTATTTTAGATGAATAATTGAAAGTTATTGTAAGCATGCTTTGCTTCTTTTGTTGAATCAATTTATTTGTTTGATGGATGTTTGTCAGAAAGAACAAAACAAAAAAAAGTCCTTGTTCGCTCATGAACAAGGACTTTAAATGAATTGAAGGATTTTACATTTTGATAATGATAAATTCCGTTCTTCGGTTTAATTGGTGTTGTTGGTCTGTACAGGTAGATTTTACCGTTCCTTCGCAACCACAATCATTTAAAAGTTTTGTTTCGCCGTAACCCTTTCCATAAATTCTTTCGGGATTTGTAATCCGTGTTTTAATGTAATTTGCGGAAGAGTTCGCTCTGTTTTGTGATAAGGTTTCGTTTGCTGCGATTGTACCTCTACAGTCTGTGTGAGAGCCTAATTCAATGACCATTGTTGGGTTTTCATTCATCACCTTTACAATTTTATCTAATTCAATAGCAGCGTCTTTGCGGATGTTGAATTTATTTAAATCAAAGTAAATAGGTTTAATATTCAACATTTTGGCAAGGTCTCCACCTAAATTGATGGCTTGTAAATTTAAATCGAGTTTTTCATGTAATTGAATAATACCTTCCGCTTCGAATTTCGCTGTGTAGGTAAGGTTTTTAGAGAGGTAACTAGGGGCATTGATTTCTATGGAAATGGAAAAAGGTTCTCCAGTTTTATAGGTGCCTACTTCAGCATCTATTCGTCCATTGGAAGCAGTTTGTCCATTCATTAAGATCGATTTCTTAGCAATATCCGTAATTTTTACAGTAACTCCTTGAATCGGTTTTTTGGAGGAATTATCAGTAATGACCATACCCAAACCATATGTTGGTTTTTTACTTATGGTGATGTCTTTTGTAAACTGACTGGAGTTTTCAGGAATGACAAAAGTCATTGAATTTTGTTGGTAATTGGATTGACTGGCATTAATGCTGTAGGTCTTTCCTGGTTCAGCTTCAAAACTGTAGGAACCATTTTCATCAGAAATTACGGTAGCAATCACTTTTCCTGATGCATCCTTCAGTTCAATTTTTGTATTCGCTAAAATTTGATTGGTACGGGAATCCACCGCCTTTCCACTTACCTTAATTAGGAATGAAAACGGTTTAATGAATTCAATCGAAAAGATGTCATCTGATCCATTTCTATCTGAGGAAACATAACCAAATTGTCCTTCGGGAAGAAATGTCATGGCAAAATCATCCGCCATACTGTTGATTGGTTGACCGACATTCTTTGCTTGAGCGCTTGATTGAGGAGCAGCAACAAAGACATCTAATCCACCAAAACCAGGTCTACCATTGGAGGAGAAATAGATGTTTCCATCATTTCCTATCCAAGGGAATAATTCTTGACCAGATGTGTTCACACCAAGTCCTAAATTTTCTGGTTTACCAAATTGATCATTTCCATTGATGGTACATTTATAAATGTCAGCGCCTCCAAATCCACCAGGCATATCGGAAACAAAGTACAAGGTTTTTCCATCACGACTTAAGCTTGGATGTCCACAAGCGTAATTTACAGAGTTATATTGAAACTCTCGAATGTTCATCCATTCGCTTTTGATCACATCAGCAATATAGATTTTTAATTGTTGAATGCCATTTTCTCCATTTTTGTTTTTCTCTCTGGTATTACTTGTAAAATAAACTTTACTTCCATCCGCACTAAAGCAAATTGGGCCATCGTGTACCGAAGAGTTAATTGGGTGAGCCAATTGAATCGGTTCTGGTAAAAGTTCATTTTGATCTGTTTTTGTGTAATACAGCTCAAGAAAGTTTTGATCATCTCCAGCCCATACTTTGGTTCCTAATCCTGACTTATTCCTTCCTGATACCATCACTGCTCCGTTACCTCTAGGATAAGGATACATACCAAAATCATCATATTTAGAGTTGATATTGGTTTCTTTGATGCTAAAATGTGCTGGTTCTAAAACCAATTCCTCCAAATATTGCGGGTTCGTTTGGAATAGTTTTGATCTGCTGTCGCTCGGATTCATTTCCGCAAATACCTTAAAGTTCTCCATTGCTTCGGATGCTTTCCCTTGTCTTAATTGAGTGAAACCTAGGTAATAGAAATTGTCCGCTTTTTTATTTTCGTTGATCAATCTTTTATACAAGGATTCAGCATTCACGAAAGCATTTGTGAATAGGTAGCAATAAGCAAGTTTTTCATTGGATTCCGTGGATTCCAATTCGGTTCCTTGCACTTTCTCAAAGAATGGAATGGCAGCAGCGTAACCTAATTTATTGAAATAGTCATTCCCTTTAATGAGCAGGTTGCTGTTTTGTGAAAATACGGGTTGAATCCCGATAAGAAGTAAAAAGAGTATATTTTTCATCGTCTTGTTTAGAAATAACGTGGTGATTTAATACCGCTTTTCTTTCTTGCGATATCATAACTTAACATGACCTCATATGTGCCATCGTTGTATTTTCGAATTGCGGTAAGTCCCAACTCGGTCGCAACTCCAACACGTAAAGCTGGAGCAACTTGAAATTGAACCAAAACACCTGTTGCGGAATTTAAGCGATAAATTGCTCCTACATATAACAACTCTTTGTAAATTCCAGTAAAAGAGAAGTCTAAACTAAGTGGTGCTCCTTGTGTCATTTTAACTTGAGCAACCGGACGAATTTTCCATGTTGGATTCAGTGTAAAGACAGCCCCTGTATTCATGAAAAAATGCCTTTTTTCCAAATTCAAACTTGTTCCATCGTAACTGTTCTCAAATAATTTGGGAGAACTTGCGCCAATGAACCAATTCTTGGATTTGTAATACATCCCAAAACCGATATTCGGATTTACTTGATTTCGAATGTCCTTTGCTAGGTTGGGGTCATTTGCTTCCGTTGTATTCAATGTAGAAGTATTCAAACTAATGACGTTAACACCTGCCTTGATTCCAAACGATAAGCGTGATTGATTCGAGAACTTTAATGAATAGGAGAAATCTCCGTAAATCATGTTTTGTGTTAATGGTCCAATTTGGTCATTTACAACCGTCATTCCGAGTCCAACTGTTTCATAGCTCAATGGTGAGTGGAAGCTGAAGGTTGAAGTACTCGGACTCCCTTTAAATCCTACCCATTGTTCGCGGTGAATAGCAGTGGCATTTAAAAGACCATTGCTTCCTGCGTAGGCTGGATTAACGAATAACTGATTATCCGTAAACTGGGTGAAATGTGCCTCTTGTTGCCCGAAGCTATTCCAAGCAGAAAAAAGAGTCAGTATGAATATGAGTTTAATTTTCATCTTTATTTGGGAATTAGTTTTTAAGGTAAATGTATCCTTTCAAGACACCGTATTTAAGTGTTTTTGTATCAAGTAGGTAGAAGTATGTTCCAGATGGTAATTCATCTCCACCAACATTCAGTGGATTCTGAGATTTTCCATCCCAAGTATTGTCATATTTGTTCATTTGGAATACTTCAGAACCCCAACGATTGAAAATAATTATTTCGTTGTCTTGAAGGCGTTCAATTCCTTTAATGACGAAGAATTCGTTCACACCGTCACCATCTGGAGAGAAGGCTTCAGGGATATCAAATTCGATGTTACATAAGCTACTTTCTGTGAACGGATCACAAGGGTCATTTGGATCATTTCCGTTCGTAACTTCATCACCATTTGACAATCCATCGCCATCGCAGTCTGTTGCTAACCATGCTGTATTAGGTGCAACCGTTTGATTAGCAAAAATTAACTCACATGGATTCGTTGGATTGGTTCCATCAGTCACTTCAATTCCGTCCAAAACGCCGTCACCATCTGAATCAGGATTTGTTGGATCTGTACCAAGCTGAACTTCATTTCCATTGCTTAATCCGTCGTTATCACAGTCTAGTCCGCTCCAGGAGTTGATTGCTGTAACTGTTTGACTAGCAAAAAGTAAAGAACATGGATCCATTGGATTCGTATTATCACTCACTTCGGTGCCATCTAATACCCCGTCTCCATCCGTATCAGGATTTTTAGGGTCCGTACCAATTAAAAGTTCGCCACCATTCGTAATGCCATCATTGTCACAATCTAATGCATTCCAGACTGCGGTAGGAACTACGGTTTGGTTTGCAAAAACGAACGAACATGGATCACTTGGATTCGTGTTATTGGAAACTTCTGTACCATCAATCACACCATCACCATCCGTGTCTGGATTTGTAGGGTCTAATCCAAGCGTTATTTCAACACCATTAGTCAAGCCGTCGTTGTCACAGTCTAATGCGTTCCAAGCTTGACTTGGTGTAACTGTTTGGTTTGCAAATACAAGTGAACATGGATCATTTGGATTCGTATTATCGGTCACTTCTGTTCCGTCTAGAACTCCGTCACCATCGGTATCCGGATTCGTTGGGTCTGTTCCTGCAGGGATTTCATTTCCATTTGATAGGCCATCGTTATCACAATCTAAATTATTCCAAACGGATGTAGGAGCGACTGTTTGATCGGCAAAAATGAATGAACAAGGATTTGTAGGATTCGTTCCACCATTTGCCTCGGTTCCATCAATAACACCATCACCATCTGTATCAGGATTAAATGCATCCGTTCCTAATGCCACTTCTTCTGCATTGGTCAATCCGTCAGAATCACAATCTTGATTCACATCATTAAGTGAACATGGGTTAACTGTCACAAAAATTGTGTCATATACACAAAGTGCAGGCAAAGGACTTCCTTGATCGCAAATTTGAACAACAATCATATCTGTTCCAACAAAGTTGTTCGATGGGGTATATGTATACGTTCCGTCTTGTAAAATCACAATCGTTCCATTTGACGGACCAGAAATTGGTGTTGTCGTCGCAAGTAATCCTGTTCCGTCTACATCAAAATCACCTAAATCTGTTAAATCGCTTGAGATTGTTCCATTATATGAACAAGTTACATTTTCATCATCTACGATAGGTGCGTCGTTGAATGGAATAACCGTAATTTGAATAAACGCAAGATTGGAGGTTCCTCCGTTATTGTCATTCACCTGGTAGCTCGTAATCGCAGTTCCATTAAAGTTGGAAGCCGGCGTATACGTGACATTTCCGTTTGACACAGTCCATGTCCCTTGAGCGTTGGTAAATGTTGTTTGGATTCCAGGAGTTGAAGGATCTAAATCAACCGTGTTCACGTTAATTGTTCCATCCACATCTGTATCATTGCTACAAACGTTCAATGTAACTGGAGTGTCTTCGTTCGTAGTTGCTGCATCGTTGTTCGCAACTGGCGCATCGTTTACTGAAATAACATTGATGGTTACCGTTGCAGTGTTCGAAATGGAGTAACGTTGATGGTTACAGTTGCAGTATTCGATGTTGCTCCGCTATTGTCATTCACGACATAGCTGATTGTTGCTGAGCCATTGAAGTTCGAAGCTGGCGTAAATGTCACGTTACCGTTTGACACTGTCCATGTTCCTTGTGCATTGGTAAATGTTGTTTGAATTCCAGGAGTCGAAGGATCTAAATCAACGGTGTTCACGTCAATTGTACCGTCTACATCGGTGTCATTGCTACAAACATTTACAGTAACTGGAGTGTCTTCGTTCGTTGTTGCTGAATCGTTGTTCGCAACTGGCGCATCGTTTACTGGAGTAACGTTGATGGTTACTGTTGCCGTATTCGAT
>JBDLVT010000008.1:0-108217 GCA_039804625.1 Bacteroidota bacterium | reverse complement strand
CCTGCTTGCGCTGATGGTACTGCGGTTTTGATCGTGGGAGAGTAAGTCGATGCCGATTTTAAAAGCCTCACAGTAATGTGGGGCTTTTTTTTTGAGGTAAACAAGTAGTTGTAACATTTTGCGCCATCAGATTGTTATAGTCTTGATTTATGCATTTATGCATGTATTATTCTTTATTTATAAATTATGGCGCAACGGAAGCATACATTATTTGGATTCCTTTTTCTCTTCCTTTTTACAGGAAGTATTCAATTGAATGCCCAGGAAATTGATCCTGACGATTCGTTTACGATTGATTTGTGTTTGCCCAACGCAATGGGTAACTTACCCTTTCAAAATATCATGCAGGGTTTAGTGCACGCCAGTACGCATTATCAATATGCTTTTAAATCTGGTTATTATGTGGGGGCAGGCATACATTATAGTTATTTTGCAATCAATGAATTTCGTGTGACGCCCAAAGTATATGGTGGTATACACTCTTGTGCTGCATTTTTGAAAACAGGTCATGAAAAGTTTTGGTCTGAACGTTTCGGTACAGATATAGGATTACGTGCAGGTTGGGTTAGAAGTTTTGTCGTTTCAGATGCACTCTTGACTAATGATCAATCACCTACAGTTAAGGAAGGAATTTACATAGAACCAAATTTGAGCCTCATTCTCAGTTCAGATGTGAATCAAAGTTTTAGGTTAACTATCGGTTATCCATTTTATGGTGTAGCATTTTCTCCTCAATTAATAGGAATAGAAGGAAACATGGGCTATAATCCTGATGAGTTTACTAAGAATTCAAGTTTTTTGAGCATAGGTTTTGGCTATACTTACTACTTGAACGGTAAAAAAAGCAGCGCAGTAGAGGATTAAGTTTGCAGTACGCCAACCTTATAGGTGGGCAGTGTTCCTTCATGTGCTGCCATTTCAATGCCCATCGAAATTGTTTTTCTAGTGTCTTTGGGATCAATGATGGCGTCTATCCACAAACGGCTTGCTGCATAATACGGTGAAATTTGCGCATCATAGCGCGCTTTGATTTCATCTAATAACGCTTTTTCACGTTCAGGATCAATTGTTTCTCCTATTGCTTTGAGTTTGGTTACTTCAATTTGCAGCAGGGTTTTAGCCGCAGCAGCACCCGACATCACAGCAATTTCAGCAGTTGGCCAAGCTACGATCAAACGGGGGTCATATGCTTTTCCACACATGGCGTAGTTTCCTGCACCATAAGAGTTACCAATTACAATAGAGAATTTAGGGACCACGCTATTGGCCATGGCATTGACCATTTTCGCTCCATCTTTAATGATGCCGCCGTGTTCACTTTTTGAACCAACCATAAAACCGGTAACGTCGTGTAAGAATACCAAAGGTATCTGCTTTTGGTTGCAGAGCATAATGAAACGCGCAGCTTTGTCAGCGCTATCTGAATAGATAACCCCACCGAATTGCATTTCTCCTTTTGCGTTTTTAACTACCGTACGGTTGTTGGCTATAATTCCGACACTCCAGCCATCTATGCGTGCATACGTAGTAATGAGTGTTTTACCGAAATCTGGCTTGTATTCGCTCAGTGAACCTTCATCGACGATTGTTTTTAATAAGGCTTTGGTTTCGTAGGGTTTGGAACGGTCTGCAGGTATGATTCCGTAGGCGTTAATTGGGGAATTTTCGGGGTCAATGGCGGCGCAGCGGTCAAAGCCCACTTTATTCTGATGTCCAATGCGTGCTATTAAATCTCTGATTTTAAGCAAGCAAGTGCTGTCGTCGGCTACCTTGTAGTCACAAACACCCGAGATTTCGGTTTGGGTTGTGGCCCCTCCAAGGGTTTCGTTGTCGATGTCTTCTCCGATAGCTGCTTTCACTAAATAGGAGCCCGCCAAGAAAATAGTACCTGTTTTGTCTACAATGAGAGATTCATCTGACATAATAGGTAAGTAGGCACCTCCAGCAACACAACTGCCCATCACGGCAGCAATTTGGGTGATTCCCATCGCCGACATTTTGGCGTTGTTGCGAAAAATGCGGCCGAAATGTTCTTTGTCTGCAAAGATATCTTCTTGCATGGGTAAATAAACACCAGCGGAGTCGACAAGATAAATGATTGGCAAGCGGTTTTCCATGGCAATTTCTTGCGCTCGGAGGTTCTTTTTTCCTGTAATAGGGAACCAAGCTCCTGCTTTGACAGTTGCATCATTGGCAACAATAATACACTGACGCCCACTCACATAACCGATCACAACCGCTACCCCAGCACCAGGGCAACCACCGTGTTCGGCATACATGTCGTGGCCGGCAAGTGCACCTATTTCGATCCGTTCTGTATTGGCATCGAGCAGTTGGTCTATGCGTTCACGCGCCGTGAGTTTACCTGCATCATGCTGTTTATCGATGCGGGTTTTGCCCCCGCCTAGATAAATTTTTTCTAATTTTTGTTCTAGCGCTCTTATTTTAAGGCGCATTTGATCTTCGTTGAAATTGAAGTCGAGTTCTTGTTTTGTTGCCATGTGTTGATTGGGATTCAAATATACGAAATGTAATCATCCCTTGTCATGTTTGGGCTTTTTCCTATTTTCATGGATTCAAATAAAATCTGATCAGCTATGCAAGAAGGTTCCAACACAACAGCACCGGAAAAAACAAAGAAAAACCGTTTAACGTTATACATTTTAGTAGCGATGTTGCTAGGAGGGATATTAGGAGCAATAGTTCACTCCAACTTTAATGCTGAAGCAGCAACCAAATTCAGCACGCATATCAAATTACTTGCTACCATTTTTATTCGCTTGGTCCAGATGATCATTGCTCCTTTGGTTTTGACAACACTTGTTGTGGGTATTGCCAAGTTGGGCGACATCAAATCGGTAGGTAGAATAGGCGGCAGGGCATTGGCATGGTTTTTCACGGCCTCATTTATTTCCTTAATTATTGGGCTTTTGTGGGTCAATTTTTTACAACCTGGCCAGGGTGTTAATTTGTCAGATGTAGATCAATCAGCAGTTGCAGAGCTTACAGATAAAACCCAAGATTTTTCTATCCAACATTTTGTTGAACACATCATTCCTAAATCGGTGTTTGAAGCTATGGCAACAAATGAAATTCTTCAAATTGTCATTTTTTCAATCTTCTTCGGTTTGGCTGCAGCTTCTATCGGCGATAACGTCAAGCCGGTAATCAACGCCCTTGATAAAACCTCTCATATCATTTTGAAAATGGTCAATTTCGTGATGAAATTTGCACCAATTGGTGTTTTTGGAGCAATTGCCGGTGTTTTTGCAGTGAAAGATGTGTCTGAATTGCTATATACGTATACCAAGTTTTTTAGCTCCTTTCTTGTTGGAATAGCTTCGCTTTGGGTAGTTCTCTTGTTTGTAGGGTATATTTTCTTGCGCAAGCATTTACTTACTTTGCTCAAACGCATCGTGAGTCCGTTGGTCATTGCTTTTGGCACCACGAGTAGCGAGGCCGTCTTTCCGAAATTAACAGAAGAATTAGAGCGCTTTGGTATCAAAGACCGCATTGTTTCATTCATGCTTCCATTGGGTTACTCTTTCAATTTGGACGGCAGCATGATGTACATGACTTTTGCTAGTATTTTTATCGCACAAGTTTACGGCGTGCCGCTTGACACCGGTACACAGCTCACTATGTTACTCGTTTTGATGCTCACAAGTAAAGGAATTGCAGGCGTGCCGAGGGCTAGTTTGGTGGTGGTTGCCGCAACTTGTGGCATGTTCAATATTCCAATTGAAGGCGTAGCGCTCATTTTGCCAATAGACCATTTTTGTGATATGTTTCGCAGCGCAACCAATGTGCTTGGTAATTCCATTGCCACTGCTGTGGTCGGCAAATGGGAAGGTGAAAATGGCTAATTAAGGCTTATTAAGAACATTGCGCAGCATCTGTGCATCCAAGTCGTGAGCTCCAGCAAAGGTATGGATGTCAAATCCAAGTTCCGTATATTTATGCTTAATTTTTTCTATATTTTCTGAATCAAAATAAGGGTCTTCTGATCCGATGACAAAGTCCATTTTGTTTCCCTTTGAGAAGTGTTCCATTTCGATATCTGGCGGAAACACACTAGCCCACAAAATCAGTTGTGAAAACAGCGAAGGATCTGCCTGATACAATCTTGCTGCGGTCGCGCCTCCTTGAGAGAATCCTAGAAGCGTGAGTTTCACATTAGGATTGCTTCCGCGTATTTTGGCTGTTAGTTGAAGTAAATAGCGTGTGTTTTCCGCGATGTCTTGTTCCCTCCATTCTTTGGTCATCCATGACGCACCTACGCGACCACTGCTCCCTTCGAGATAAAAACGGTGTGGTCCTTCCGGAATCACCAAACCAAAGTCTTGTTCTATTGATTGGAACTTGCGATAAAAATATTGTGCCAGTTGGCCATAGCCGTGCAGGGCAAGGAGAATTTCTGCTTTGTTTGACCAATCATTTTGATAGTACCGACGTGTTTGTTCAAAACATATTTGGCGTTCTAGCATAATGAACTCAAGGTTTGGATTTTAAAATTAACACTATATTTGAAGGTGCGAAAATTTTTGCTGTATGGTTTCTTGACTCTTTTGAGCTACCAATTCGTGGGTTTTTTCACGTTTGTGGAGCTTGAACACTACTTTATTCGCAAAGAAATTAAAAAGGCAATCAAGCTTTCTGTTCCTGAAAATCAATTGATTAAATTTCATTTTACAGCCAAAGAAAGTCAAAATCTGAATTGGGTTAAGCCACATGAATTCCGACTAAATGGTCGCTTCTACGATGTCGTTCACAAGCAGAAAGTAAAAGGTATTTGGTATTTTCAGTGTATAGATGACCGCCAAGAAACGGCCTTATTCAAGAAACTAGATTTTGCTACCGCAGCGAACCTCGTCAATTCATCAGACCAGCATCCTGTTCATGGCTGGCTCAAACTGATGAATGAGCCCATGGAGCCCGTTCAGGCATTTCAATTCACTTGTAAAGGCTTTGATGAAAATACTTCACAGGTACAAAAGACCTATCTCAATCTTTATCTCTCCAAAGAACATTCCATAGCTGCGCCTCCTCCGGAAATGACTGTTTAAGAAACTAGTTTTTTTATTCACATCATTTTTTTATCCAATGAGAACAATATTAGCAATGCTGTTATGTGTTTTTATTGGTGCTCAAAATTTACATGCACAATTTGTATGTGGCGCCAATCAAAAACTCCAACAGCTTTACCAAAACGATCCTCAATTAATGAGAGATCATGAAGCGTTGCTCAGAAGCAACTATCGGATTGAAGAGAAAGACAACGATACCATGGTTATTTTTACGATACCTATTGTATTACATGTCATTCACTACAATGGTTCCGAAAATATCACCGATGATCAGATATATGATCAAGTGGCAATTTTAAATCGAGATTACAGGCTTTTAAATGAAGATACCGCCTTAGTAATTGACGATTTCAAATCAATTTACGCAGATGTAGGTATTGAGTTTAAATTAGCAAAGATTGATCCGTATGGTAACTGTACGAACGGGATTGAGCATATTTATTCCCATGAGACGTTTCAAGGCGACGACTATTCTAAGTTGAATCAATGGTATCGATCCAATTACCTCAACGTTTGGGTTGTAGACCAAATGGAGAATGGGGTGGCCGGATATGCATACTATCCAACAGCCGTAGATGGTACTGGATTTTGGCGAGACGGCATTATCATCCTAAATAACTATATCGGTTCAATTGGCACCTCTAATCTAACGAATTCTCGTGCATTAACCCACGAAATCGGACATTATTTAGGCTTGTCTCATCCATGGGGATCTACGAATGAACCCGGTGTGGCTTGTGGAAACGACGGAATTCCCGATACTCCAGTTACCCGTGGTTCAAATTTGAATTGTGACCTCAGTTTATCTCAGTGTACGGTAGGAGTTATTGAAAATGTGCAAAACTACATGGACTATTCCTATTGTTCAGTAATGTTTACCCAGAATCAGGCAACTGCAATGCGCAATATTTTGCAGGGAATATCAGCAAACCGCAATCATTTGATCAACGATACCACAGCGCTTGTTACAGGTATCAACATGGACAATTTGCCAGAATGCGTCCCTATTCCATATGCCTTTCCAAGCAGAACAATTGTGTGTCCAGGAGAGGTTGTCACTTTTTACGACCGCTCTTACAACGGTACAGCCACCATTAGAGAATGGTCGTTTTTTGATGGTCAAGCCACGAGTACGACAACAGCCAATCCTTCTGTTACTTACACAACTCCAGGATACAAATCTGTTATACTTCGTGTTGGCAATGGTCAAGGAATGGATTCAATAGTATTGTCTAATGTAGTTTATGTAACAACAGAATGGCCTGATTTCGTTGGCCCGGCAACCATTGATTTTGAAGTGCAAACTCCTTATTTTATAGAGAATCCAGAACACAATTGGGCAAAATTTGAAGTCTTGTCTGGAGTAGGTTACAATCAGTCAAAGGCGTTGAAGCTCTCCAATTTTTTCAATATTGCCGGTACAACACCATACTCTCCAAGTTCCTTTTATAACAATCGTTTGGGTGGTTCTCAAGATGCGTTTATTACGCCTTCTTTTGATCTTTTAACTACCTCTAGTGTTCAGGTTACTTTTGATTATGCCTATGCAACAAATGCAGAAAACGAGACAGACATTACCGAATCCTTGCAAGTATTGAGTTCAAGAAACTGTGGTTTATCTTGGAACCCAAGACTCACAATAACTGGGGCTGAACTATTGACTGCGGGTAATTATGGCTATAACGCCTTTGTCCCAACTACTCAAGTGGTATGGAAGTCTGCAAGTTTCAATTATTCGCCCAACGGACAAGATACCGACACCCGATTTAAATTTTTATTCACCGCCTCTGATTTTTCAAATAACCTTTACATCGATAATATCCGTGTAAATGGCGTATTGCAACTTTCAGAGCAAAATTTAAATCAAATTCAAGTTTATCCGAATCCGTTGGATCTTGCAAATGGGCAAGTTATACACGTTCAGGCAACAACAGAACTTTCCCAACTTGAATTAGTAAATCAATTGGGGCAAGTGCTGCCAATTACTACAATTGTAAAAGAAGGAGAGCAGTATTTAGTTACCATCCAGTCAACCTTGGCTCAAGGACTTTACTACCTCAAATCTCAGTCGATTTACGGTACTCAAATCACACCAATTCACATTAAAAATTAATTTATGAAATCAATATATTATTTATGCTTATTTGTTTTGCTTCTTCCTGCTCTAGGATTTACGCAAACCACCTTTGAAGTAAGAGATGCCTTCACTTTCGAATCCGTTAATGGCCTCTCCTTCAAAACCAAAGCCAAACTCAGTCAACAAACGAATACGGTTTATCAGATTGAGTCGGCACAATTTCCGCTCGTCATTGAAATCAACCATCCGGATTATGAGCCCTACCAATTGAATATCCCGAATTCAGGTAGTGCAGTCGCCATTACGGTTTATATGCTACCGAATGCGCAAACCGAAAACGAAACGGTTGTATCGGCGAATCGAAGCACAGAGAAACGAAAAGACGTTGCTCAAAAAATTCAAGTTGTTCGCGCTTCTGAAATACAATTTCAACAACAGACTTCGATGGCCGATGTTCTGGCTAATTCGGGGTCTGTATTCGTACAGAAAAGTCAGCTTGGTGGAGGTAGTCCGATCATTCGCGGTTTTGAAACCAATAAAGTATTACTTGTTGTAGACGGTATCAGAATGAACAATGCCATCTATCGCGGTGGTCACCTCCAAAATTGCCTCACACTTGATCAGGCCAATATGGATCGCGTGGAGCTCGTTTTTGGTCCAGGTTCAGTGATGTATGGTTCTGATGCTATCGGTGGTGTGCTGAGTTTTCAGACCAAAAAACCGGTGTTCAGCACCTCAGATCAGTTATTGGTGCGCAGCAGTGCGTACATGCGCGCTTTCTCTGCAAGTGCAGGTTATGCAGCCAATGCGCAAGTCAATGTGGGTACCAAACGCTTCGCGTCTCTTACCTCCATTTCCTATTCCAATTTTGGAGATTTGCGTCAAGGAAAAAACAGATCCGCAGCGATTGGGAATTTAGGTTATCGCCCTTGGTATGTTGCCCAGATAAACGGTCAAGATAGCATGATGGTCAATGCAGATAGCTCCTTACAAGTTGGTTCAGGCTATACGCAATACGATGTACTTCAAAAATTCAGTTTTGTACAAAAACCAGGCGTACTACATCACTTGAATTTACAATTATCCAATTCGGGCAATATCGATCGATATGACCGCTTGACACTGATGTCTGGCGCGAATCCAAAATTTGCTGAATGGTATTACGGACCACAGTACCGTTTGTTGGCCGCTTACACTTTAGAGCTCAGTAATGCGACCAAATGCTATGACAACGCAAGAATTATTTTGGCGTATCAAGGTATTGAGGAAAGTCGCATGGATAGAAGATTTCAGAAAGCAAGTCTCAATCACCGCATCGAACAACTCGATATCTATACCTTAAACGCCGACTTTATGAAAAAAATAGGTGCGCATGAGTTGCGTTATGGTGCAGAAGCCTATTTGAATAAAGTCAATTCAACTGCCTTTGCCGAGAACATCAATACAGGTGTGCAAACAGCTATTGATACGCGCTACCCTGACGGAGGTTCATCTATGCAGGGCGTAGCAATCTATGCATCCCATACTTTTGAGGTATCAGACAAACTCATCATTAATGATGGAATTCGTTTGTCCCAAGTTGGCTTGCAAGCAAAATTTGTGGATCAAACATTTTTCCCATTCCCGTTCAACCAAATTCAGCAGAATCATCTCGCATTGAATGGGAATTTAGGTCTGATTTACATGCCAACACAAAAACTGCGTGTTTCCCTGAATGGATCTACTGCGTTTAGAGCACCAAATGTAGATGACCTCACCAAAGTCTTTGAATCAGTTCCTGGTGCTGTGATTGTACCAAATCCAAATTTAAAAGCAGAATACGCCTACAATGCAGAGCTCGGACTTCAATACCAGTTCAAGAAGAAAAGTACCATTGGTGTGAATGTCTACCAAACGTATTTGACCAATGCACTTACTGTCCAGAACGGTACCTTTAATGGTGCTGATAGTGTGCTATACGATGGTCAGATGAGTCAGGTGCTCACCACAACCAACGCAGGTAATGCGTATGTAAGAGGTTTTGAAGCTTTCTTACAAGCACAATTAACCAATAATTTGCAACTTTCAGGAAGCTATAATTATACGTTTGGCCGCATCCTGACCGATACCATTCCTTATCCATTAGACCATATCGCGCCGGCGTTCGGTAAATTGAGCTTGCGCTATACTACCCTGCAAAACAAGCTTAAGATAGAAGGTTATGCGATGTATTCTGGATGGAAACACCTGGAAGATTACAACTTAGTTGGTGAGGACAACTTTTCTTACGCAACGCCAGATGGCATGCCAAGTTGGTATACCTTGAATTTGAGAGCTAATTACAATATCAACAACCAATTGAGTATTCAGGTAGCCTGTGAAAACTTGACAGACCAAAACTACCGCATGTTTGCATCAAACATTACAGCGCCAGGAAGAAATTTTATCCTGACACTTCGTGGAAACTTCTAAGGTAACAAAGCTCTATTAAGCAAAAGGCGGAGTTTACTCCGCCTTTTTTATTTTGTATCTCTCGTTGCGTATTTACCCTCGCTTTCTAAATAGAAAAAGGTGTATTTAATTTTTTCGAGCGTTTTTAATTGAGGTACAAACGTATTTTTATCAGCGCCATTTGGCAGTGCTTCTAATTGGGCTTCCATCACAAAAATATTTTTTTGCGGTCCGTAGGAGCCAGCGCCGAACTCAAAATGGTAGGCCTCTGTTGTTGAAGATCCCAAACCATCGAAGTTTTTGAATTGAAAGATGCGTCGCGGTGTATGGTTACTAACGGTATAAAAGTCTTTATAACTCGCATTGCGGATTCTGAAGTCAATTAAAATATCTTTAAATACCGTTGAGCTAATATTTTCAAAAGAAACGTGGAGTGGCAAGAGCGGAGAAGAAGGAATGGCAATAGGAGGGGAGAGCAGATCGAGCTTTCCATCAAAAAAGAAAAAATAATTGAAGTTGCCCATAAAGCCCAGTTCTGCACGTTTCGCAGGATTTGGAGAGGCCATAGCTTCTTTCATGGCAAAATCCAAGCGGTTCACAGTAATGACAGCATCTTCAATGCCATCGGCATCTAGCTGTGCACGGTATATTTTTAATTCAAATTTTTCATTTGCTTGGATACCTAATTTAGCGCGCACCATGCGATCTGCATAACTTGCCAAGTTTTGCTTGCCTTTCGTTGGCAATTCTTGTGCGCTTGTTTCGGATGTATTAGCGTCGTTCGCTTGATCTTTACAAGACCAAAGGAGGAGGGGAAGAAGAAGGAATAAATATTTCACAATACAAATATAAGGATGTCCATTGAGAACGTTTATATACATGGTAAAGAGGGTTGAAAGAAAAAATATGGATAAATGATAAAATCTTTTATCCAGTTAACATGCTCAAGAACTGAGGATTAAATTGAATTACTTACTTTGATAAATGAAATTAATTTGGAGTTTTGAAACCTTGGCACAATTCTTAGCGTATCCAAGCCCAAACCAACAACAAACGACATGACCACAAGTATTCAATCTCTCCGCAGCAAAACAATTCGCCAAGCGAAATTGAAATTAGACCAGCACCGTCAAATGGGTTCGCAAAGCCCGCTAAATATATTTGAAGTGGCTGATTTATTAGATAGTATTCGTTTTTCTGAAGCAAAATTAGGTGAAGAACCTCAGGGTTTTGCACTCATTCTCAATTAATAGTTGATTTATAGTTAGACAAAAAAAAGGGCTCGTTTCGGGTCCTTTTTTTTATGCAATAACGGCAGAGCCAAGCAGTTCATCTTGATGATACCAGGCGGCAAATTGTCCAGGGGCAATCCCTTTTTGCTTTTGTTCAAAAAGAATGTAATAACCCGTGTCATTTTTGAGTAAAGTTGCTTTTTGTAAAGGCTGGCGGTAGCGGATCCGAACCAAGCAATTCAATTCACTGGTAGTTTCAAATTCAGGATGCACATTGACCCACGAAATACTGCTTTCGTCTAACTTTAGTGCCCAGCGGTTAAGCCCCGGATGCTGCTCATTTTGACCGCTATACACAATGTTATTTAGCGTGTCAATACCGATCACAAAGCTAGGCTCGGGTCGGCCGCCAATATGAAGGCCTTTCCTTTGGCCAATGGTGTAGTAGTGCGCACCTTGTTGGGTGGTTACTTGCTGTCCGTCGGAAGGATCGAAATGAAATGGTTGTGCTAATTGCTCAATGTTTGCAATTGTTGGAGCAAGTGCTTCGTAATTTTTGAAGATGGGTATGTTGGGAGGCAGCTCAATAACAGGACCTACTTTTGGAGCAAGCTGTTGTTGTAGAAAGGTCGGTAGTGCTATTTTACCAACAAAACAGAGCCCTTGAGAATCTTTTTTGTCGGCGGTAATCAGGCCATTTTCTAGGGCAATTTGCCGCACCTCTGCTTTTTGAAGATGGCCAATAGGAAACAAAGCTTTGGCGAGTTGAGCTTGGCTCAGTTGACATAAAAAATAGGACTGGTCTTTACCAGGGTCGGCACCAGCGAGTAAGCAAAAATTACCAGATTCGTTTGCGCGTTTTTGGCAGTAATGACCAGTGGCAACGAAGTCTGCACCTAAATCGAGAGCTGCTTTTAAAAAGACATCAAATTTGATTTCGCGGTTGCAAAGTACATCTGGGTTGGGTGTGCGGCCGGCTTGGTATTCGGCAAACATATAATTGACAATCCGGTCTTTGTATTCTTCCGATAAATCGATGACCTGAAAAGGAATGCCAAGTTGTTGGGCAATGAGCAACGCATCGTTGGAATCATCTATCCAAGGGCATTCGTCTGAGAGTGTGACGCTTTGATCGTGCCAATTGCGCATAAACATGCCAATGACTTCATAACCTTGCTGCTGGAGTAAAAGTGCTGCTACACTGGAGTCCACTCCACCAGAAAGACCAACTACTACGCGTTTCATGCTTCAAATTTACGCGTTCTTAGTGGATCACTGAGCATTTTTTCAATGCAATTTAACCCATCGATTGCCGCAGAGACAATACCACCTGCGTAACCAGCACCTTCTGCAATCGGATATAGATTGGCAATTTGGGTGTGTTGAAAACTGATGGGGTCGCGGGGGATCAGGACAGGGGAGGAGGTGCGCGATTCAGGCGCGTGTACCACGGCGTCGTTGGTGATGAATCCGGGCATTTTCTTGTCAAAATCGAGGAAGGCTTGCCGCAGGCGATTGTAAACGAATGCAGGAAATATTTCTTTGAGTTCTACACTCACGATACCAGGTTGATAAGAAGATCTTGGGAAGCTGTGGCTTTTACGGCCGTTCACAAAATCGGAGAGGCCTTGTGCAGGAACTTTTTGGGTTTGACCCGCTGCCATCCAACACTTGTGTTCAATTTCTTTTTGAAAAGCGAGGCAAACAAGTGGGTCTATAGGGTTCGGGAAGTCTGTGGGTTCAATACCTACAACAATACCAGAGTTGGCGTAAATGTTGTTGCGCTTTGATGGTGACCAACCGTTGGTGACGACTTCTCCGTCTGCAGTAGCGCAAGGCGCAATAATACCCCCGGGGCACATACAAAAAGAATATACACCGCGGTTGTCTACTTGTGTCACCAAGCTGTAAGATGCTGCAGGTAGGTAGTCATCGCTGAGGCGGCCGTGGTATTGCAGCCCATCGATATAAGCTTGGGTGTGCTCCACTCTAACGCCAAGCGCAAAAGGCTTGGCCTTTATTTCGATGTTTTTGCGCTGCAAAAGTTCAAAAATATCCCGAGCTGAATGCCCTGTGGCAAGGATCAGTTTAGTAATGGGGATTTGCTGCGCATGATTGATTTGTATGCGCTCAATTTTACCATTGACGATTTCGAGATCGGTGAGTTTGTGTTCAAAATGGATTTCACCACCTGAGGCAATGATTTGCTGTCGGATGGCTTCTATAAGTTGCGGCAGCTTGTTGGTGCCAATATGTGGGTGCGCATCGATGAGGATGTCTTCTTTGGCACCAAACTGCACGAGCCACTCCAATACTTTTTGGATATCGCCACGTTTTTTGGAGCGCGTATAAAGTTTGCCATCCGAGTAAGTGCCGGCCCCGCCCTCGCCAAAACAATAATTGGATTCTGGGTTGAGCTCATGGGCTTTAGTGAGTTTGGCGAGGTCGCGCCTGCGCGCGCGGACATCTTTGCCGCGTTCAAAAACTATGGGTTTAAGCCCTTGGGTTACTGCTTGCAATGCGGCAAAGAGTCCGGCGGGGCCGGCACCAATAATGTGCACAACCGGCGCATCCGGGGCCAATAATTTAAATACTTGTTGCTCAAAACGAGGCGCAAGCATAGCGTTTACAGCTACCTCAAAGCTCGCATTGACTTTAATTTGTTTTTGGCGCGCATCTATACTGCGCTTGCGCCAACGAAAGTTGAGTTGATCTTGTTTTTTGAGTTGGAGTTCTTCTCGGATGCGTCGCTCCAAAAACAAAAGGTCTTGAGCTTCTTCAGGGCTACAAACCAAATTAACCACCTCGCTCATCCTTCAAAGATCAAGGAAAAATACCAAGCCCGGTTGTAGAGCTGGTCAATTGGATTGGACACCGGCGTAAAGTCTTGAATAAAACTACTCTTGAAGCCGTGGCTATATTTGAGCTCTAAGCCAAATTTGAAATAGGGCGCAAAAAATTCTACACCGGCACCAATTTGACCCTGCCAATCGTTTTTTTTGATTTTTACGAAGGGATCATAAAAATTTTGGGAGGCGTCTTGCTGCGATTGGAGGTCGATGCCGTATTGCATACCAAAAAGAGAGTAGGCAGTAAAATTATTGTAGCGCTTGGTGCGGAACTGCAGCATCATGGGGAATTCGAGGTTGGTTGAATTGATGCGCTGCTGGCCGCTGCCATTCACAAACCAAATGGTGTCGAGGCTTTTGTAGTTGAGCACGCGTTCTTGAAAGGAGAGGGTTGGGATAAAGCGAAAACGAATGGTGGGTGTACCGAGTTTGATGGTGGTCAGGATGCCAAGTTGCCCCCCAGGTTGGGCGTCGTTGGTAAGCGACAGCAACTGATATTGGTTGTAGGCGTTGGGGTTAGGCATGACTGTGAAGTCAGAGCTATTCACCCCCATCATAAAGCCAAAATGAATGAAGCGCTTGTCGAAATTCTTATAACGCTGCTGCTTTTGGGTCTGAGCCATTGTGGTCAAGCTGCACAAAAAACAAAAATAGAGGAGCAAACGCATGTTTTTCTAACGATTCTTAAGGTGGTTTATTGTTGTGTGGGTTTCTGTCCAATGTATATGCTGGCAATGCCGCCACTCAAACGAATTTGTTTGTGTGAATGGTACCCAACTTTTTTGAGAACGTTCATGAAATCAGCACCCTCAGGAAATGCAGCAACGCTTTCGGGAAGGTACGTGTAGGCGCGTTCGTCCTTGGAGATGTATTTGCCAAAAAGAGGAATGAGGACCTTCGAATAAAAACCAAAAAGTTGCTTGATTGGGAAGGCCTTTGGTTTGGAGAACTCGAGGATGATAGCTTGCCCACCTGGCTTGAGTACGCGCAGCATTTCTCCTAGTCCTTTTTCTAGATTTTCGTAGTTGCGCACACCAAAACCAACCGTAATGGCATCGAAAGTTGCGTCTTCAAAAGGCATGTTCTCGGAGTCGCCGAGGTGCATGTCGATGACGTGGTCAAAAGCGCGTTTTTTCATCTTCTTTTTACCGACATCTAGCATGCCAGCAGAGATGTCCATACCGATGATTTTATCTGGGTGAAGGCGCAAGCAGGCAATCGCGAAATCGCCGGTGCCAGTAGCTAAGTCTAAAATGATTTTGGGTTGCTGTGCTTGTAGTTGCTTGACGGCTTTTTTGCGCCAGAGGTGGTCTATGCCCAAAGATAAAAAGTGGTTGAGGAAATCGTAGTTGGCAGAAATGTTATTGAACATTTGCGCTACTTCTTCTTTTTTTGATTTGCCAGAGTCGTATGGCTTGACAACTTTTTGAGTCATAGCTTAAGAGTTAAATTGGAGTGCTTCTTCGAGCAACTTTTGTTTGTTGATACTGACCACACCAGGTTGTTCGCAAACCAAACCTCCCGCCAAATTGGCAACAGCGGCAATGGTGTTAGGAGAGGCACCACAAATTAGGCAGAGGCAAGTGGTGGCGATGACGGTGTCTCCGGCACCAGACACATCAGAAATGTTGCGCAAATGTGCAGGGTGGTAATGGTGCTGCTGGCCATCGTAAAGTTGAACGCCGTGTTCGGAAAGCGTCACAAATGTCAAATCACTTTCTAAGTGTTGTTGCAAATTTTCAATGGCTGCGTTCAAGGCATTAGGCTCTTTTTGGTAATCGAAATCTATTTGCAGCCCTTCTTTGAGTTCTTTTAAATTCGGCTTGAAAAGTGTGCAGCCTTTGAAAGCAAAGAAATTTTTCTTTTTGGGGTCGACGACAACCGGAATTTCCAGGGCTTTGGCCTCGGCAATGATCCATTCGATGAGTTCGGTGGTGAGCACGCCTTTATTGTAGTCTTCGAGTAATATTCCATCGATTCCTTGCTTGAGTAAGGTACTGATGCCGTTTTGCAACGCGTTTGTTTCTGCAGCGCTGAGGTCGTGTTGGTCTTCGCTGTCAATGCGTAGCATTTGCTTGCCCGAAGAAAGCACCCGTGTTTTAATGGTTGTTTTTCTTTCAGCTGATTGTACGAGCGCTGCTGTATTGATGCCTGCTGCTAAGAACATTTTTTGGAGTTCTTTGCCTGCGTTGTCTTGGCCAATGACGCTCGCGAGTAGGGCCTCTGCACCTAAGGCGATGAGGTTGAGAGCTACATTTCCGGCTCCGCCAATGCGCTGCTCTTGGCTTAGCAGGTCTACAACCGGAACAGGTGCCTCAGGGCTCATGCGCTGCACGTGGCCATGGAAGTAGGCGTCAGTCATGACGTCGCCAATGACCAATACACGCTTGCCGTTAAAAGCTTCGAAGAGCGCCTGTGTTTGCATGTTTTATTGAAGTTGCGCGAGTGCGTTTGAGATGCGGTCTACAGCTTTTTGCAGGGTTTCTTCTGAAGCGGCATAACTGATGCGAAAGCAGTTGGGATCTCCGAAGGCAGCACCGCCAACGCAAGCCACCAAGCCAACTTCTAATAAATACATGCAGAGGTCGTCTGAATTCTGAATTTTTTGGCCGTTGTAGCTTTTGCCGAAATAAGAAGAGCAGTCTGGGAACACATAAAAGGCACCGCCCGGATTATTGACCTTGAGGCCGGGAATATTGCGCAGGCCGCTCAAAACAAGATTGCGACGGCTTTCAAACGCAGCAATCATGACTTTGAGCACAATAGGATCTGCGTTCATGGCGGCAATGGTAGCGCGCTGAGTGATTGAACATGTGGCCGATGTGAACTGACCTTGAACTTTATCGCAGGCCGCCGCTATTTCTTTGGGCGCGCCAATATAACCCAAGCGCCAGCCGGTCATGGCCCAGGCTTTGGAAACGCCGTTGACGGTCACAACTTGATTGTAGATGTCGGGAAACTGCGCAAGGCTTTCGTGCTTGCCAATAAAATTAATATGCTCGTAGATTTCATCGGACATCGCTACAATTTGCGGGTATTTGGCGAGTACGCGTGCGAGGTCTTGGAGTTCTGCTTTACTATACACCGAGCCGGTTGGGTTGCAAGGTGTTGAAAACATGAGTAGTTTGGTTTTGGGTGTAATGGCCGCTTCGAGGTCAGCGCCGGTGATTTTAAAGTCTTTGTCTATGCCTGCTGCAATGATAACCGGCACCCCTTCTGCTACCTTTACAATCTCTAAATAAGAAACCCAATAAGGAGCCGGAATGATGACTTCGTCTCCGGGATTGATGAGGCTCAACACCAAGTTGGCTATGCTTTGCTTGGCACCTGTAGAAACCACGATTTGGTCTTTGGAATAGGTGAGGTTGTTGTCGCGTTTGAATTTGTGTGCAATGCTTTCGCGAAGGTCGTCGTAGCCTGGTACGGGTGTATAGGTGGTGTAGTTTTGATCCAAGGCCTCTACTGCAGCTGCTTTTATAAAGTCTGGGGTATGAAAATCAGGCTCTCCTAATGAAAGAGAAATGATGTCCTTTCCTTGGGCTTTGAGCTCGCGGCTTTTTTTTGCCATTGCAATGGTTGCAGACTCTTCCATTGCCAGTAAACGTTCAGATAATTGGATCATGAAATGGTGTTTGTACAAAGGTAGTAATTTGTGCCGAATTGACTTACCTTTGCAGCATGCGTATTGATATTCTCACCGTACTTCCAGAGTTACTCTCGAGTCCTTTTGCGGCTTCGATTATGCAGCGTGCCCAAACCAAAGGTCATGTCGAAATTCACGTCCACAATTTGCGCGATTACGCCGACAACAAACACCGCAATATCGATGATTACCAGTATGGCGGTGGTGCAGGTATGGTCATGAGTATTGTGCCAATTTCCAAAGCTATCGATGCTTTACAGGCCGAACGCAGTTACGACGACATCATTTACATGACGCCAGATGGCGCTTTGCTCGAACAAACCACTTGTAATCAGCTTTCACTGGCACAAAACATACTGATTTTATGCGGGCACTACAAGGGTGTAGATCAACGCGTCCGCGATTTGTATGTGACCAAAGAAATTTCGATCGGTTCTTATGTGCTGAGTGGCGGCGAACTCGCTGCGGCAATTGTTGTCGATGCGGTGGTGCGGCTCATACCGGGTGTGCTCAACGATGAAACGTCAGCACTTACCGATTCTTTTCAAGATGGTCTTCTGGCACCGCCCGTATATACGCGTCCACCTGTGTTCAAGGGCTTAGAAGTGCCAGAGGTCTTGCTTGGCGGCAATCCGAAGGAGGTAGATGCTTGGCGAGAAGCTCAGGCCTACGCCCGAACAAAAGAGAGAAGACCCGATCTTTTAGAAGAGTAATTAATCTTCGAGTATCTGAATATTCGCAAATCTCAACAAAACTGTTTTTGAACCGTGTTGCGGAAAGAAGATGGTTGCCTTTTTATCGGCGCCCTGGCCTTCTAACTTGAGCACTTTTCCTTTCCCAAAGCGCTCGTGCATAATGTTGTGGCCTACCATTAATCCTGGTGTGTTATCGGTCTGGTGCGTTGTTTTTTGCTGACTCACTTCTTTTAATGATCTCAATTGAGGTGCCGAACCCAATGGTTTGTTCAGTCCTCCTGTAAAACCGCGCTCAAATCCACCTGAACTCATTCCACCCGAGCCCATTAAAGAGCGGCTGTTTGAAGCCCTGCTTACCGACTCAAATTGTAAATATTGCGGATCAATTTCATCGATGAAGCGCGAAGGTTCGCACATAATAGATTGCCCCCATGTGAAGCGGCTCGTGGCGTAAGAAAGCATACAACTGCGCATGCCGCGGGTGAGTGCGACGTAAAACAAACGGCGTTCTTCTTCGAGTTCGGAGCGCGAATTGAGCGCCATTTGAGAAGGGAAGAGGTTCTCTTCGAGACCTACGATGTAAATATTCGGAAATTCGAGGCCTTTACTCGAGTGGATGGTCATGAGGCTGATGTGGTTGCGGTCTTCGGGTTTGTCTTGGTCGGCGTCTGTGAGTAGTGCGACGTCCATCATGAAGTCTGCAAGTGTGCGGGGTGTGTCTTGATCGGCTCCGCGCACAAATTCTTGGATACCCGCTAAAAGTTCTTCGATATTTTGAAAGCGTTCGACTTCCTCTGGGCCTTTGTCTTTTTCGGCTAAGAGTTCGCGGATGATGCCCGATGATTTAGCGATGCGTTCGGCAAGCGTAAAGGCGTCGGTTTTTTCGAGCTCGGCACCAAAGCTTTCGATCATGGTCACAAACTCATAGATTTTGCTGCGCGCCGCACTCCCGACATCGGCAGGGAAGCGCTGAAAGTCTCTGATGACCTCCCACATACTTGTGTTGTAGCGGTTGGCGGCAATGATGATGTTTTCGATGGTGGTTTTGCCAATGCCTCTTTTGGGGTAATTGATGACGCGTTTAATGGCTTCTTCGTCGTGCGGGTTAGCGCTCAGTCTGAAGTAAGCGAGGAGGTCTTTGATTTCTTTGCGCTGGTAAAAAGACAGGCCGCCGTAAATTTTGTAGGGCATGTTGAGTTTGCGCAAGGCTTCCTCAAAAGCACGCGATTGCTTATTGGTGCGGTAAAGGATGGCAAAGTCTTGAAAGCGTGCGCCTTCTGTTGTTTTGCGCTCAAAGATAGCTTGCGCAATGGTGCGGCCTTCTTCGTTGTCGGTCAAAGAACGCTGCACTTTGATTTTGGCGCCTTCGCTGTTGTCTGTCCAGACCGTTTTGGTGATTTGGTCTTTGTTCTTCTTGATGATGCTGTTGGCCGCCTCCACAATGTTTTTGGTACTGCGGTAGTTCTGCTCAAGTTTATAGAGTACGAAATCGGGGTAGTCTTTTCTAAAGTTGAGGATGTTTTCGATGTTGGCTCCGCGAAAAGAATAAATACTTTGGGCGTCGTCTCCGACCACACAGATATTTTGATAAGCGGCGGCGAGTTTCTTGACGATGAGGTACTGGGCGTAGTTGGTATCTTGGTACTCATCTACTAAAATGTACTGAAACTTTTGTTGGTAATAGTGCAGGACGTCTGGAAAATCGCGCAGCAAGACATTGGTGAAATACAGGAGGTCATCGAAGTCCATGGCGCCCGCTTTGAGACAGCGATTGGCGTAGGTCTGAAAGATGAGACCGAGCTCTGGTCTGCGCGATTGTTTGTCTTCTAGTTGGATTTCTGCATTGGCCGCATAGGCTTCTGGTGAAATGAGGTTGTTTTTGGCAGCTGAAATACGCCCAAAGACCATGCTGGGTTTGTAGGTTTTGTCATCGAGATTCAGTTCTTTGATGATGCCTTTGATCAGGCTTTTGGAGTCTTGGGTGTCGTAGATGGTGAAGTTGTTCGGAAAGCCGATGCGCTCGGCATTGAAGCGGAGGATCTTCGAAAATACAGAGTGAAAGGTACCCATAGAAATATTCTTGGCTTCGCCACCACCCACAATTTGACCAATTCTTTCGGTCATTTCTTTGGCCGCTTTGTTGGTGAAGGTTAGGGCCAAGATATTGAAGGGGTCGATGCCTTGCTCCATCATGTGGGCAATGCGGTAGGTGAGGACACGGGTTTTACCTGATCCGGCACCGGCGATCACCATGATGGGGCCAAAAATATGATCAACGGCAACCCGCTGACTTTCGTTTAATTCGTCTAGATAGGACATGGAAAAAATGCTGTTTTCAAAAGTACTATTTTAAGTTGCTGTTCATCCATTCAAATTGCAGTATTTTTGCACAAATTTTGGCCTCAAACCGAAACTTACGCAAGCCCTTTACGTATAAACCTTTTTTTGAATTTGCAGCATGAGAACAAAATACATTGACCTGATTGAACAAACTTTTGATTTTCCTCAAAATGAATTCTTTTTGCGCGAAGACCGCCTGTTCTTTCACGGCATTGACCTCATGCGCCTGGTTCACGAACACGGCACCCCGCTGAAGTTCCATTACTTGCCTCAAATTTCCAACAATATCCAGCGCGCCAAAGGCTGGTTCAGAGAAGCCATCATGAACCTAGGCTACCAAGGCAACTACTATTATTCTTACTGCACCAAAAGCTCGCACTTTGCCTTTGTCCTAGACGAAGTCCTAAAAAACAACGTCCACATCGAAACTTCATCGGCTTTTGACATCGATATTGTCAAGAGTTTGCAGGCAGCGGGTAAGCTACAGCCCAAAAGCTACGTTATTTGCAATGGTTACAAACCCACGCAATACATCCAAAAAATTGCCGACCTTATCGAGGAAGACGACTTGCGCGTGGTGCCAGTTGTAGACAACATCGATGAACTCAAGCAACTCATCAGCCTCACGTCCAAAGAACTCAATATCGGCATCCGAATTGCATCCGAGGAAGAGCCTAAGTTTGAATTTTACACCTCGCGTTTGGGTATCCGCTACCGCGAAATCGTTCCTTTTTACAAAGCGATTCTCAAAGAAAATCCTCGTGTTCGAGTCAAAATGCTGCATTTTTTCATCAACACAGGCATCAACGACACCGCTTATTATTGGAACGAACTCACGAAGTGTCTGCGTGTTTATTCAGACCTCAAAAAACTGTGTCCAGAACTGGACTCGCTCAATATTGGCGGCGGTTTTCCGATCAAGAAATCCTTAGCGTTTGATTTTGATTACGCCTATATGGTTCGTGAGATCCTTACGCAGATCAAGCGTTTGTGTCAAGATAACGATATCCCTGAACCCAATATCTTTACCGAGTTTGGCTCGTTTACAGTAGGGGAGAGCGGTGGTGCCATATTTAGTGTCTTGCATCAAAAGCAACAAAATGACCGCGAAAAATGGAACATGATCGACTCCTCTTTCATGACCAACCTGCCCGACACCTGGGCGATCAATCAGCGTTTCATCATGTTGCCGATCAACCGTTGGAACGACGACTACGAGCGTGTTTTGTTGGGAGGCCTCACCTGTGACTCCGACGATTACTACAACTCTGAGCAGCATTCCAATGCCATTTACCTGCCCAAATTTGACAAAAACAATACGTTGTACATTGGTTTTTTCAATACTGGCGCCTATCAAGAAACCATTGGTGGCTACGGTGGCCTCAAGCATTGCCTCATACCAGAGCCTAAACACATCTTAATTACGAGAGATGAAAGCGGTAAAATTCAGACCGAAGTGTTTAGCAATGAGCAAACTGCGCAAGACTACTTAAAAATATTGGGCTACGACAAGTAACCAAGGTGTTATTCGTGCTATATTTGCGGACAATTTGAAAACAGAATGAAAGTAACGTCGATCTCTTTATTTGCCTCCAATAAATTTTCTTCGAAAGTTCAGTCTTGGGCGGCGAGCATGGCTAGCGAGGTGCATTCTGTTACGGACAAAACTGCTGATTTTTTCGAAACTACCGATAGCCTCTTGATTTTCAATCAAAACCAAGAGTTGAGTCCGGAAATTTTAGAAATCAAAGCGCGCTATGACAAACAGCAAAAGCCCGTTCACAAAATTGATATCAACGGCACCTTGCAAGTGGGGATTACCAACTTTGCACTCTGGCTAGACAGCACGAAAGCTAAAAATGTGTTGGTCATGGGTGCAGAAGAACTCGCCGACAACCCGAATCTCGAGCGCTACCTCGACGCTGTCTAGTTGCTCAACTCCCGCCGCTTAATTTCTCAATTGCGCTTCGCAATCTTTCTCCAATGCGTTTAAAATGCGTTGCATCGCTTTTTCAATTTGCGTTTCGCTGAGTGTTTGTTGCCCGTCTTGTAAATAGAAAGCCAAAGCATAAGATTTCTTACCCGAAGGTAAATTCTTGCCTTCGTAGACATCGAAAAGTTCAATGTTTTGCAAGAGTTTGGTTTCGGCTTTTTGCGCGCATTGTTGCAGCGCTTGATAAGTGGTGCTGTGGTCTACAAGCAAGGAGAGGTCTCTTCTTACGGCAAAAGACTTAGGGACTTCTTGATAGCGAATTTTGCGTTTAGCAGCTAATTCAAGGAGTTTGTTCCAGTCAAATTGTGCGTAATATACAGGTTGCTTGAGGTCGAGGTCTTGTTGGAGTTGCGCGCTGATTTCTCCGAGTTCAACAAGTGCTTGTCGGTCGCAATCGATGCGCAGGCCTTGTTTAAATAGGATATTAGCTGCAGCGCTTTCTTTGCAGGAGTGAGCGAGTCCGAAGCGCTCTAAAATGGCGTAAACTTCTTTTTTGAGGCTAAAGAACGAATGGCTTGTAGCGGTCGTTTGTTGCCAATTTTCACTTGTTTGCTTTCCCATTAAGGCGAGTGCCAAGCGTGGCGTTTCTTGGTGTTTATCTTGGTGGGTCTGGTAATCTTGACCGAATTCAAAAATTTGGAGATCTGCCTGCTGACGGTTTTGGTTGAAGGCTAAGTTTTCTAAAAAGCCAAAAACCAGTGTTTGTCTGAGGTGAGCGAGGTCCTGACTTAAAGGGTTGAGCATGCTGATGGCCGTGCCAAATGATGCGTCGAGCGCAGCACTATATTGTTTTTTTGTCAGGGAGTTATTCATGACTTCAAAATAGCCGCGACCCACTAAAAATTCAGCTGCTGCTTCTTTTTGTGCATCCGAAGCTTTTTCACTTGGCGCACTGAGGCTGTAATTCCATTTGGCCGGTAGTTCAATGCTGTTGAGACCGTAAATGCGTAGAATTTCTTCAATGACATCGATCGGACGCGTGACGTCTACGCGGTAAGCGGGAACAGTTAAGTCCCAAGTTTGGTCCGCAAAACCATTTATTTGAAAGTCTAAGTCCGTTAAAATCTGTTCAATTTGGCTATTGGGAATATCGTTTCCAATGAGATTGGTTATTTTTTGTTTGCTGATTTTCAAATCAATAGGACTTGTTATTTGACCTATGAATTCAAATGTTTTACTCTTCACTTGAGCACCAGTGAGTTCTTGTAAGAGTTGGACACAGCGCAATAGGGCTGTTTGGGTTAAATCAGGGTCAACGCCTCTCTCAAAGCGAAACGAAGCATCGGTATTGAGGCCGTGTTGGCGCGCTGCTTTACGGATGCGAACAGGGTTGAAAAGTGCAGACTCAATAAGTATGCGTGTGGTTTGTTCAGAAACGCCACTTTCCAAACCACCCAGCACACCTGCTAAACACAAAGCGCCATTTGCATTAGCAATGACGAGTTCGTGACCTGCTAGTTTGTAATTGTTGTTGTCTAGACCAAGAAAAGCTTCTTCAGCTTTGGCGGTGCGCACTTCTAGTGCGGTTCCAGTTTTGTCGGCATCAAAAATGTGGAGCGGAGTACCGAACTCGCGCTGCACAAAATTACTGATGTCAACTACGTTGTTGATGGGTTTGAGCCCTACCGCTTTGAGTCTGTTTTGGAGCCATTTAGGCGAAGGACCCACTTTGACGTGGTCCAGTTCTAAGGCAAGGTATTTTTGACAAGCTTCTTGGTCATGAACAGAGATGGTCAAAGACGGATGCTCCTGGTTGTCTAGTGTAGTGAGTTCAGGCCATTTGAGTTCAATTTTTTCTGTATGATCGAGGTTGAACTTGGCTTTAATGTCTCTCGCAACCCCGATATGGCCCATGGCGTCGGCGCGGTTGGGTGTGAGCCCAATCTCGAGTTGGATGTCGCGTTCTAAATCCAAAAAATCGGCTGCTGCTTGCCCAACTACTGCGTCAGACGGCAGCACCATGATACCATCATGGCTTTGGCCAAGACCGAGTTCGTCTTCGGCGCAAAGCATGCCTTCAGAGGCAACGCCTCTAATTTTGGCCTTTTTAATTTCAAAAGATTGATCTGGTTGCGGATACAACTTGCAACCCACAGTAGCAACGATTACTTTTTGCCCCGCAGCCACATTGGGCGCTCCACAAACAATTTGTAAAGGCTCCACAGCACCGACGCTGACGGTGGTGACCTTAAGTTTGTCGGCGTCTGGGTGTTTTTCGCAGGTGAGTACCTCGCCAATGACCACGCCTTCGAGTCCTCCTTGGACTTCGTTTACAGCCTCCAAACCCTCTACTTCTAAGCCAGTTTGTGTCAAGATTTCGCTGAGTTCAACGGCCGAGTAAGGAAAGTCGAGGTAAGATTTGAGCCAGTTATAAGATACTTTCATGGGAAGGAATGATATTTACTTCGCGTTCGAGCGTAACGCCGAATTTTGCTTGAATAGTTTGTATGATATGAGCCGATAAATCTAAGATTTGCTGCCCTTTACTGCCACCGTAATTGACCAACACCAAGGCTTGCTTTTCATGGACGCCACAAGTGCCTTGACGGTAACCTTTGAGCCCAGCGTTCTCAATAAGCCAGCCTGCTGCTAATTTGACTTCATTTTCCGAAACAACATAATGGGATACAGCTGGAAATTTTTTATGTAGTGCTTCAAAAGCGGTGCGATCAATGACCGGGTTTTTAAAAAAGCTTCCGGCGTTTCCGAGCACTGCTGGATCGGGCAATTTAGATTGGCGAATGGCAATGACCGCCTCTGAGATGTCGCGAATGTTGGGGTTTTGGATGCCTTTTGTATCGAGTTCTTGCTGAATGGCACCATAACTCGTTTTCAGGTCAGGGTTTTTTGCCAATGCAAAGGTGACGTCAATGATGATATATTGATTTTTAAGTGCGCGCTTGAAAACGCTCTCGCGGTAGCCGAAGGCACAGTCAGCTTTGTTAAAGGTGTGGATGGTGCCACTTTCGATATGAAACGCACTGAGTTCGTGAAAAACGTCTTTGATTTCTACGCCGTAAGCACCGATATTTTGCATGGGGCTAGCACCTACAGAACCCGGTATCAGCGATAGATTTTCTAGGCCACACCAATTTTGTGCAATGCAGTACTGAACGAATGCATGCCAGACTTCTCCTGCGCCAGCTTTCACAAAAACATGTGCATCGCTTTCTTTCACGACCGAAATGCCCTTGATTTCGTTGCGCAGTATCAAACCATCAAAATCTTTGGTGAATAGCACATTGCTTCCTCCGCCAAGTATCAATAAGTCTTCTTTCGGACCTCCTTTGAGTGCGGTTTGCAATTCTGTTAGATTCGAAAAAGTAGCAAAGTGTTTGGCTTTGACATCTATTCCAAAGGTGTTGAATGGTTGTAGGCTGTAATTGTGCTCCATTTGTAGCCCAAAGTTAGAAATATTGTGATGAAGCTGCGCCTTACGGCATAAAATATCCTTCATCAGTTGGTCCGATCCAGTAGAACCAATCGTAATAAGCGAGGTGATGGCTCTTGATAAAACCTAGTTTTTTCTTGGGGTAGTCTTCGGGAATATATACCCGACCGCCTCTGGTTGTAGCAGGTAGTTTGTCAATGCCTACCACGGGCATTTGTGGTGCAATTCCATCTTGTAAGCAGATTGGGTCAGCTTGTTTATCTCCGGCTCGAGCGCCATATTGCCAAACTTCTTCAAAAAGTACCCAGTTAGCGCCTGCAGTATTGGCGCCTTCTGGCGATAAAATAAGTACTTTACCAAAATCAACGTAGCCGTTGAGTTCTTCGATCATGCCTAACATATAGGCATAACCCATGCTGTGGCAAACAAAATGGACTTTGGATGTTCCTTTTCCTTGGAGTTCATTTTTGAGGGCTTTACCCGCTAATCGGCCGTTGTCAACGCGTTGCTGAAAGCCATTTTCATTGATTGTTTTGTTCAGTACCCACCTGCTGTCTTTTCTGAACCAACAAAATCTGGAGCATATGTACGAACCGACCGCTTTGGACATTTTGCGGTGTGTGGAAGTATAAATTGGGTGATGCGCATCGAAATAATAGGCTTTAGCATTCGGGAAGCGTTTTTGGATGCTGTCGTCGAGTTTATACCAATAGCCAGTTGGGTCTTTTAAATTTATTTTATTGTCAGGAAGTTCTTGGTCGTGTTTAGGGCCTCTGTAACCATTGATAAAAACAATATATTCTTGACTCATAGCCACAAGGGAGATCAAATTATATATAACCAAGAATAGCGGCCTACTTCCCATACTGATAAAAGATACCTCCGGCAAAGGCAGTCCAGTAGCAGGATTTTTGCTGACAAGCTTTTAGCCCTGAGTTTACCCAAGAGTTACAAGTAAAAAAGAGGCTATAACGACCTTTTGCAGCATAATAGGCATCATTGCCCGTGACCACGCCTGGCATGGTGGCTTTAATAAATTTAGTTTGGCCATTGCTATTGCGCACAAGCGTTTTTTCGATGTAGTTCACGAGTTGGAGGTATTGCTTTTCGGTGAGGTGTAAACTGATGGATGGCCGGTCGTCTAGGAGCTGTTGGTAATAGGTGGCGTGGATGGCGGATGGCCCCAAACCAAAAGGTACCGTTAGGGCTGTTTGGGGGGTGAGATCGGCCCAGGTGGGCGTGTTCATGTAAAATGTTTTGTCGCCCCAACCTATTGATACAAGTTGGCTGCTGCTGTCTTTAAAACCAGTGTTGGCTAAGGGGAATTCGGCGCGCCAATCTTTGATGTTGTTGCAAACGGGTAAGATGAAATCGGTGTGTACGCCAGATTTCATGAGGAAAATTTGAATTTTTGCGCCTTTGTTGTTTTGACCTTTTACGGGAATGCGGGACAAAATAAAGGTAGCCATAACGTATAAAAGAATGGCTGAGCCCAAGATTGTAAAGAAATAGCTACTTATTTTTTTGGCACGCTTGAATATGTTGCGCGCTTTGCGTGTTTGATACCAGCGGAGTTTGCGTTTTTTTTCTTTCATATGTGCATAACAAAGTTAAACTTTCTGAGCAATTTGAATAGCGATGCTTATTTTTGTATTTCGTAAAATTTACTGACATGCGCTATACTTTTCTCCTACTCACTACATTCCTTGTTGCCGGTCTTTGGGCCCAAGACGCCAATAAAGCGGCTGCATCTGCTCAAAAATACGCCGAAGTGCTCTACAATATTGAGCGTTTTTACGTAGATGCGCCCGATGCACCCAAGCTCACGGAAACGGCAATTGTTGCTATGCTAGAAGCGCTAGATCCTCATTCCACCTATATTCCGAAAGAAGAGATCGACGACGCTCAAATGACAATCAATGGCAGTTTTGTCGGAATTGGCGTGCGGTTTCAATTAATGAAAGACACCATTAGTGTCGTTGCTACTATTCCTGGAGGTCCCTCTGAAAAATTAGGCATTTTACCAGGTGATCAAATTGTGCAGGTAGATGGTCAAAATGTCGCTGGCATCGGTATTAAAAACGATCAAGTGCGTCAAAAACTGATGGGTGACCTCGGTACCAAAGTAAAAGTAACGGTCAGCCGCAAAGGTAAATTATTAGATTTCAATATTACCCGCGATAAAATCCCTGTCTTTTCAGTAGATGCAGCCTACATGATTGACAAAGAAATTGGGTACATCAAGCTCAATAGTTTCTCAAAAACGACAGTACAAGAAGTGCAAAATGCGTTATTGGGTCTCAAAGAACAAGGCATGAAAAGCCTCATTTTTGATTTGCAAGGTAACGGTGGTGGTTTGCTAGATGCAGCGCACAAACTTGCAGACGAATTCCTTTCAGGCGACAAACTCGTTGTATATTCAGAAGGTAGAGCGCAGCCACGCTACGACCTCAAAGCAGGCAAAAAAGGACTTTTTGAAGACGGCCAACTCGTTATTCTCACCGATGAATACAGTGCCAGTGCTAGTGAAATTTTATCTGGCGCCATCCAGGATTGGGACCGCGGTTTAATTATTGGTCGCCGTACCTTCGGAAAAGGCCTCGTTCAGCGCCCTATGCCCTTGAGCGATGGTTCGGAAATGCGCCTTACCATAGCACGCTATTACACGCCGACAGGTCGCCACATTCAAAAGCCTTATCAAGACACCGAAACCTACCGAAAAGACCTCAATCAGCGCTACCTGAACGGTGAATTCTTCCTTAAAGATTCCATCAAAATGCCAGATTCACTTATGTACAAAACGCTCAAAACCAAGCGCACTGTTTATGGCGGCGGCGGCATCATGCCAGATGTCTTTGTAGCGCTAGACACCTCTGAAAGCAGCGCGTATTTTTCAGAGCTCATTCAGGGTGGGCACGTCAATAATTTTGCTTTTAAATACATCAATGCCAATAGAACTGCTCTAAAGGCCCAATATCCAGATATCACAGCGTTCAAAAATAATTTCAACTGCGATCAAGTATTTATGGATCAGTTTTTTGCGCATGTGGCGCAAGAAGACGCCACTTTGCTTTTTGATCAAAAGGGCTACAGCACCAGTGAAAAACTCCTCAAGTTGCGCCTAAAAGCTGTGCTCGCTCAAGATTTATGGAGCACCAACGAAATGTTCCAAATCTACAACGAGACTAACGAAATTCTGCAAGAGGCTATTGAAGTGCTGCAGACCAAGCAATACAATAAATACGAACTCGATAAATAAGCAATATGTCAGACGACAAAAAGATCATTTTCTCAATGGTAGGGGTGTCAAAGGTCACTCCTCAAGGCAAGCAAATCATTAAAAACATTTACTTGTCATTCTTCTACGGTGCCAAAATCGGCATCATTGGTTTGAATGGTTCGGGTAAGTCTACGGTCATGAAAATTATTGCCGGACTCGATAAGTCATTTCAAGGTGAAGTTGTCTTTTCACCAGGTTACACTGTGGGCTATTTACCTCAAGAGCCGGAACTTGACCCTAACAAAACGGTGCGCGATATCGTGCTCGAAGGCGCACAAGAAATTGTAGACGTCCTTGCAGAATACGAAGAAATCAACAATTCATTTATGGATGAAGACATCATGTCGGACCCAGATAAAATGGATAAACTCATTGCGCGCCAAGGAGAAGTTCAGGACAGAATCGATGCACTCGACGCCTGGGAACTCGATACTAAAATTGAGCGCGCCATGGACGCCTTGCGCTGCCCGCCTGACGACCAACTCATCGCAACGCTTTCAGGTGGTGAGCGCCGCCGCGTTGCGCTTTGCCGCTTGCTTTTGCAAAACCCAGATATTTTATTGCTAGATGAGCCAACCAACCACTTAGATGCAGAATCTATTGACTGGTTGGAGCAGCACTTGCAGCAATACAAAGGAACCGTCATTGCCGTTACCCACGACCGCTACTTCCTAGACAACGTTGCCGGCTGGATCCTCGAGCTCGACCGCGGCGAAGGCATTCCTTGGAAAGGCAACTACACTTCTTGGCTCGAACAAAAAGGAAAGCGCCTACAAGAAGAAGAAAAAACGGAGTCCAAGCGCCAAAAAATGTTGGCCCGAGAACTCGAGTGGGTGCGCATGAACCCTAAAGCGCGCCAAGCCAAGAGCAAGGCCCGTTTGCAGAACTACGACAAAATGCTGTCAGCCGATGCCCGCGAAACAGAAGCCAGACTCGAGATGCCTATTCCAAATGGACCTCGTTTGGGTAACAACGTCATTGACGCTATACATGTCGCGAAGGCTTTTGGCGACAAACTTCTTTATGACGACCTCAATTTCAAGTTGCCGCCAGCCGGTATCGTTGGAATCATCGGGCCAAATGGCGCGGGTAAAACCACTATTTTCAAAATGATCATGGCCGAATTAACGCCAGACAATGGTGAATTCACCGTCGGGGAAACTGTTAAAATTGGCTATGTAGACCAAGGCCACAAAGACATCCATCCAGATAAAACTGTTTTTGACGTCGTCTCAAATGGCCTCGAATACGTAGAAGTAGGTAACGACAAAATCAATGCACGCGCTTATTTGTCCAAATTCAATTTCAATGGCTCCGATCAGAATAAAAAAGTAGGTATTCTCTCTGGTGGAGAGCGCAACCGCTTGCACCTCGCCATGACCCTCAAAACAGAAGCTAACGTGCTTTTGCTCGATGAGCCCACCAACGACATCGACGTCAATACCTTGCGCGCTTTGGAAGAAGGGATCGAGAATTTTGCAGGATGTGCAGTTGTCATTTCTCACGACCGCTGGTTCTTAGACCGCATCTGTACGCACATTCTTGCATTTGAAGGCGATTCTCAAGTGTATTGGTTCGAAGGTTCTTATTCTGAGTACGAAGAAAACCGCAAAAAACGTCTTGGCGATGCCGGGCCTAAGCGCATTCGCTATAGAAGTTTGAGTTAATGACAACTCCGTTGTTTCCAGCGGGAACTTATTTTTTGAACAGAGTCTTCATCCGAGTTTTCGGTTTTTGAATGATATTCTAATATCAGCTTGCTTAAAACGGGTTGCCCTGCGTCTACCCACGCCGTGTACCACACACTGCTCACCATTAAAATGGCCGCGCGCAAGCGTCGTTCTACCATGCCATTAAGACTCTTATGATACGCAGCACAAAATTTTCTTGAATAGACTTTGGTTAGGGTGCTACCACGTTGCTCATAGCTGTATTTTTCGGCGCTGCCCATTTGCATGCTCACTTGCCTTTCAAACGTTAGAACGGAATCTAGTGCGGCATGAGAAGCTCGAACAGCAGCCCAAATCGCTTTTTGTACCGAAGGAAGGTAAGTGGCTTTGCCTATCCAGTAATTGTAGTTTTCTGCTTGTAGTTCGATCAAGCGGCTTTCCCAGAGCCCATGTATGCCGTATTGGTTCGTGAGTTGTCCGTTGTAATTTTCTGTGGTGTGCAACGGTACATGCGCATCGGCAATGTAGTGCCCAATTTCTGCGGCGTATTTCAAAATGAGCGCCAGGTCTTGGGTTTCAAAGGCTTTTTGTAAACGGTATTTCATGCGTAGCACATGCCAAGGTACAATGCCGTAGGCTTGGAGGGTGTCTTCGGTGTGACAATCAATGGCTTCTTGCCAATTTTGCGGAAGGTTCCAAAAGGGGTCCTGACCTTTTTGGTAATAATGATCGAGGTCGATATAGTGCCGCGCGGCTTCAGCTTCAACAGCATAGCGACGTTGGTCTGGCGCAACAGATTGACTGATCAGGTAGGGGAGGTGTTGGATGAAAACCAATTGTATTTCTGCGGGCAGCAAGTAAACAGCGAATTCATTGATGCGTTGGTGGCCTGCGAAACCCCATTGCGTATTTTGCTTGGTTTGGCTGCGCGTGAAGAGGAGCCCCAAAAGGATGAGGCCAAAAAAGCGTTTAAGCTTCTTGGAGTTTAATGAGTTTACCATCTTTGAGTATTGGAATGACATCCGTTTGATTTGGAGTCAGACAATACTTGATGTCTTCGTTGAGGTTCAGGTTTTTGAGCCTGCGGCGGTGTGAACTCGATTTCAGATAACCAAGGTAATTGTCCTTGGCAGAAAGGTAAAGATACTTTGCTGCAATGGAGGAGTCTTCGTCGGAAATGTAGTTGCCTGTTCCGATTAAATACTGACAAATTGCTCCAGCACAGATGGTGTCTTCTAAGTTGAATTTGTCTTGCCAACCCGAGCACAAGCAAAGTACATTTTTATCTTGCTTCTCGAGCCATTTGCAAAGCGCTTTTAGATTCAAGAATGCGCCTACTACCACAATTTCGGCATCTTTGGCCACATCTAAGGATTTGGTGCCGTTGGTGGTAGTCAGGACCACATCTTTGCCTTTGAAGTCTTCACGCATGTAGGAGAAAGGTGAGTTACCGAAGTCGAAACCTTCCACAATTTGGCCTTTGCGCTCTGCGCCAGCTAAATAGCCATTTTGTTTGTAGGCCCAAGCTTCTTCAACTGTAGGCACAGGAATGATCGATTGAATGCCGTTGTCGAAAGCTGCGCAAATAGCAGAAGTGGCGCGCAAGACGTCAATCACCACTACAATTTCAAACTCATCTTTGTAATACGGGTATTCTCCGGGTGTAAAACAAACCTCTACGTGCTTTCTTGTATCCATTTGGCAAAGTTACGGATTTTCAAAAGAACAATAAAAAAGGGGGCCGAAGCCCCCTTTAAATTAGGTAGTATAGTTTGCTTAGAATCTCCAACCAATGCGCACTGAACCATGAGCTGCACCGATATTAGTGTAGGTCATGTTGTTTCCTGGTTCAAAGCCTGCAGGATTGCCCATTACAGTAATAGTTGTAGCTTCGTTATTCACTGAAGTACCCGTTAGGTTCATTTCCAAACCTAGGTAAAGGTTTTCTGCTACATAGTAGTCAAAACCTGCACCGATACCCCAACCGAAAGTTCCGTAACCACCAACTATTTTTGCGTTGGTAATCACAGCACTATACGCTGAACCGTCAGAATTCACCCATGTTTCTTCGTAAGATCCTTTGCCGAAGTTAATACCTGCAGAAAAATAAGGCGACATGCGATCTGTACCCGTTAAGTGGTATTCAGCACCCAACCCTAAATTCCATTGGCTACGAGCGATATCAACTGTTCCTGTCTCACCTGTTCCGTCCGGATTCGCATAGTAAGTGTAAGATTCGGTACGTGGTGTATTGGCAACAGAGGAGCCGTCGCCACCAAAGCCGAATTGCACACGACCTGCTAGCTTGTCTGTAGCAAAATAACGCAAGCGAATAGTAGGTGCTGCAAAACTCATTCCGTCAGTGGTGTTGAGGTTTGCTAAGCCTTCTAATGAATAATTTGCGTCATCACTAGCAGGCTTTTGAGCGAACAATGACCCAGTCAATGTTAATGCTCCTACAAAAATCATTAATTTTTTCATAGTTGTTTGTTTAATTGGTTTAGCCGAATGTACGCAATCGATTGCACAAATGTTTCAAAAAAAGACAAACAATAAATGGTTAATAACTATTGATAATCAGCTATTTTTAGCATGAAGCTCTTGCTCCAATTGAAACTGATACATGTCAAAATATGCACCTTTTTGGGCTAATAAAGTTTCATGCGTACCCGCTTCAACTATACTGCCTTCTTCCAAAACCATGATTTTGGTCGCATTTCGGATTGAGGAAATGCGGTGCGATACAATAATAGTAGCTCTATTTTGTGCATCTTTTTGAAGCTCTTCGAGGATGATTTCTTCCGTTTCGGTATCGACAGCGCTGAGGCAATCGTCTAAAATGAGGAGTTTTGGATTGCGTAATAGTGCTCTAGCAATGGATAGGCGTTGTTTCTGCCCACCACTTAAATTAACGCCTCTTTCGCCGAGGATGGTCTCAAAGCCATCTTGGAATGCTTGGATATTGTGAAGTACGTGCGCTTTTTTGCAGGCAGCTTCGATGTCAGACATGTTGAGCTCATTTTGCTCGACACCAAATTTAAGGTTATTGGCAATAGTGTCGGAAAACAAAAAGACATCTTGCGGTACCAAAGCGATTTGCCTACGGTAGTCTGTGAGGGAATAGTTGGGTAGTGGAATATGGTTGGTACTTATTTGCCCCATCCTAGGGTCAAAATGACGTGCTAGTAGTGCGCATATAGTAGACTTACCAGATCCGGTTGGGCCAATAATGGCGAGTGTTTCGCCTTTGTGAACTGAGAAAGTGAGGTCCTCGAGTACCATGCTGTCGCTGTCTGGGTAACTGAAATTAACCTTATCAAATACCAATCCGTCTTCTAGCGGACACGCTAAATCTGAATCGTTTTGAATTTTAGGCTTACGCAACAAGAACTCATTGAGGCGCTGTTGGGAGGCGGCTGCTCGCTGAATAATAGAGGAAATCCAGCCAAGGCTAGCAAAAGGCCAAGTAAGGTTGGTGACATACATGATAAATGCTACTATGCCTCCAACTGTCATTTTCTTTTCAAAGGTCAAGATGCCGCCGTAATATATGGCAATCATGGAGCTCAAGCCAATTAAAAAGATGATAGTCGGGCTAAAAAAGGCATTGACCAATACCAAGCGCATGCTTTGTTTTTTGTAGCGATCCGCTGATGCGCTCACTTTTTCCGTGGTTTGTTCCTCGCGTTGGTATGCTTTGATGATGCGGATACCGGCAAAAGATTCTTGGGCAAGTGTGCTTAGAAAGGATTGTTCTTTTTGGACTTCTAAACTCATTTTGTTCATGGTAGAAGAAACCTTGTAAATCAAGATGCTCATGAGTGGCAAAGGCAAGAGTACATAAATAGTGAGGCTTGGCGATATCGTAATCATTTTGCCTACGATCAATATAAAACTCACTACCAAATTGATGGTGTACATCATGCCGGGGCCGGCGTACATGCGCACGAGGCCAACATCTTCGGAAATTCGGTTCATGAGGTCACCAGTAGCGTTGCGCTTATAAAAGCTTTGGTCAAGGGCTTGATATTGGTCGTAAATTTCTTTCTTGAGGTCAAATTCGATGTAGCGTGACATCACGATAATGGTTTGTCTCATTAAAAACAGAAAGATTCCTTTGAGCAAAGAAAAGCCCATATAGATGCCTCCGAGCTCTAGTGCCAGCCAGAGGTAATTGGTTGGTTCTTTGCTAGCTAGCTGATTTTGAAACTGATCAATAGAGTCGCTAAAGAAGGCGGGCATTTGAACGCCAAAGTAATTACTGACCACGGTAAATAGAATCCCGAGCAAAAAACGCCATTTGTACTTTATAAAGTATTTGTTAATGTATCGAAGGGACTTCATGGTTTTTTTCTACTTTTGCCAAGTTATTTGAGCTTGTAAAGTTAAGCCAAATAAGAATTAGTGAACGAACTCATTTCAAAAACATGTCTGATTTGACAGTCTCTCCTTTGGTCGATTCAACTTTGAATCCCATTCTTCAGCCTATGCACGCCATGGGGCATGAACACATCCTATTTTGCAACGACAAAGCCACCGGTCTCAAAGCCATTATCGCGGTACACAATACCGTTCTTGGGCCAGCGCTCGGCGGAACCCGTATGTGGATGTACCAAAACGAACAAGAAGCACTTACAGACGTATTGCGTTTGTCTCGTGGCATGACCTATAAAAACGCCATTTCGCAACTCAATTTGGGTGGGGGTAAGGCGGTCATTATTGGAGATGCCAAAACCATGAAGTCAGAAGCTCTGTTCAGACGCTTTGGTCAGTTTGTCAATACGCTCGCTGGTTCTTATATTACAGCCGAAGACGTAGGAATTTCTCCAGAAGACATGGTGCATGTCAGCAAAGAGACCAAGCACGTTGTTGGTTTGCCAGGTAAAAGTGGCGACCCCTCTCCCGTTACCGCCTTTGGTGTGTACATGGGTATGAAAGCAGCTGCTAAACATCAATTTGGTTCTGATTCACTCGTCGGTAAAAAAGTCGCCGTACAAGGCATTGGGCACGTTGGTGCTTACTTGGTAGAACATTTAGTAGCAGAAGGCGCTATTGTAACCATCACAGACATTAACGAAGCTGCGCTACAAAATTTGAGCGCCAAGCACGGTGTTGCTGTGGTTTCTCCCGATCTGATTTACGATGTCAATATGGATATCTATGCTCCTTGTGCGCTCGGAGCAACCGTCAACGACGATACGCTTTCTCGACTCAACTGCAGCGTCATTGCCGGAGCCGCCAACAATCAGCTTAAAGACGAAAGCAAGCACGGGCAAATTTTAATGCAAAAAGGAATTATTTACGCCCCTGATTTTGCACTAAATGCGGGTGGTGTCATCAATTGTTTTTCAGAGGTCGAAGGTTTATCTTTAGAATGGGCCAAGCAAAAAGCAGAAGAAATATACACTACCATTGATAGCATCTTGTTACGTTCTCAACAAGAAGGAATCCCTAGTTATCAAGTCGCTAATCAAATGGCCGAAGAGCGTATTCAAACCAAAGGTAGCCTCAATATTTAATATGCTCAACAGAAGACATCTCCGAATCAAAGTATTACAGGTCCTTTATGCATTTTTTCAAGGTCACGAAAACGATGCGCATAAAGTAGAAAAAGAATTATTGCTTTCTATTGAGCGCATGTACGATATGTATCTGTACCTATTATTGGCGCTTCCGGAGTTGCAGCGTGCTGCCCAAAACAGACAAGCAGAACTCAAGAAAAAAATGAGGCCAACTGCCGAAGACCTTAATCCGAACATGAAATTCGTCGAGAATCAACTCCTCGAGCATTTGTCTTCGCATGCGGGTCTTTACAAATTGGCAGAGCAACGCAAAGTCAATTGGTTGGGTGCGGAGAGTCAAGAGATGTTCAAAAAAATGTACCTGCACCTACTGGATACCGAGCTTTACTTTGAGCATATGAACAACGGTGTAGAAGGTCTTGAAGAAGACATGGCTTTTGCATTGCAAGTTTTCAAGCAAGAGGTGGCCAATGCATCTTTGTTGCAACATTTCTTTGAAGAAAAGTCGATTTACTGGACAGACGACCTCGATCTTTGTGCCTCAATGGCCCTTAAGACGCTGAAGTCTTGGAAGCCAGATCAGCAAATGGAAATTCTCCCGCTTTACAAAGCAGACGACGACGAAAAAGATTTTGTCCTGACGCTCATGCACAAAACCATTCAGTCCGACGACCAACACCAAGCCGATATCTTGGCGCTTGCTGATAACTGGGAGCTCGATCGCATTGCCAAAATGGACATGTTGCTCTTAAAAATGGGCCTAACTGAATTGCAGTTTTGCAGCAGTATCCCGACCAAAGTCACGCTCAACGAATACATCGAAATTTCTAAGTTTTACAGTACGCCCAAAAGCAATGTGTTCATCAACGGGATCCTCGACAAAGCCATTTCTAAATTAACTGAAGAAAAACGCATCCAAAAAGTGGGTCGTGGCCTCTTAAATTAAACACTATGAAATTACTTTCCCTTTTATGTGTTGGTTTGCTATTGCTCTCTGCTTGCAAAGACGACAAAACAGTTGAGGTTGGTGCGCAAACCAGCATGGTTTTCAAAAGCACTGTTTTCAATGCCGGCACCGTTTATAAAGGTGAAGTCATCAAGGCCGTTTTTGAAGTGGAAAACACCGGAGACCACCCTTTGGTTTTTGGAGAAGTGAGGCCTTCATGCTCTTGTACGGTGGCCAATAAGCCAACCAAGCCGCTCTTGCCTGGTAAACGCACCAAAATTGTAGCTGAAGTCAATACAGATAACCTACATACCAAACGAATTCACAAAGTGGTGACGGTCATGACCAATACTTCGCCAAATATTACCCTCTTGGAAATCAAGGGAAGGATAAAATAAGTACATTTGTAACCTAAATAAATCAAAGCATATGGCAGGAGGAGCAAATCAGTTGGTAATGATCGTTTTAATGATCGGTGTATTCTACTTTTTCATGATCCGTCCTCAAATGAAAAAGCAAAAAGAGCTCAAAAAATTTAGAGAAGGCCTCAAACCCGGAGACAAAATCGTAACCATCGGCGGTATCCACGGTAAAATTCTCGAAATCTCCGACGCTACCGTGCTTATCCAGTCAGAAGGCAATAAATTGCGCTTAGAAAAGTCAGCGGTTTCTTCTGCAATGGAAGACACCCTACAAGCAAAATAATAAACGGGGATGTAGCTCAGTTGGCTAGAGCGCTTGACTGGCAGTCAAGAGGTCGTGGGTTCGAATCCCATCTTCTCCACAGAAAAAGCCTTGCAATGCAAGGCTTTTTTTAATTTAGTACCATGCAACTCACCAAGCTCAACTCAGACAGCTCCTGGATGTTCCATTTCGATGGGCTTCATGTACTTATCGATCCTTGGTTTACTGAGTCACAAGTAGATTTTCATCCGCTTTTCAGCCGGCAGTTTCACCAGAGTCCGCAACCAACTGTTGGTGAGCTGCAGCAGCCCGATTACATTTTCATCTCACATCCGTTTACGGATCACTGCAATAAAGAAACTCTCTTGCAGTTTTCAAAAGAGATTCCTCTTGTGGCTTTGCCAAGTATTTTGAAAAAGATTGCGAAATGGGGGCATTTTCAAACGCTTTTGCCTTTGAGTGCGGCTCCTTTTCATGTGGAGGTTTTAAAAACGAAAAAAGCACTGGTTCATAAGGCATACTTAATCGAAAGTTCACAAAATAAGATCGTTTTTGCGCCGCACGGGGCTGTTCTCAAAAACATTCCGAATGTCAAAATAGATGCCGTCATTTCCACAACCTTGTGCTATCAGTTGCCTTTCTTCTTAGGTGGAACCATTAATTTAGGTCAAGAAAGTGCGGTTCGACTTCAGCAACAACTCCGTGCTAATTTGTTATTGACAACCCACAATGAAGATAAAAAAGGGGAGGGTTTGGTTTCTTTTTTTGCCAAACGGAAGTTCAGCGAGAGCTCAGCATTTCTAGAATTGAAGCCAGGGCAAGTGTTTGATTTAGCAGCGCATAATTAGGGTTGGAGGAGCAGCCAGCTGCCATTTGCTAAACTCACCACGATATGTTCGCCTACAAAAGTCATGCTGAGCGCATTTTCGTTTGAGATTTTCTTCCAGGTTTTACCGCCATTTTTACTTATATCGATTCCGTTTGTGCCACAAGCGTAGTAGTCATTTTTGACACAGATGACGCAAGAGCGGTAACCTGAAGGTCCTTTCTTTGGTGCGTTCCAAGTTTTGCCGCCATCATTAGAATAGAAGCAGGTGTTTTCGGATACATGAGGCCTGGTGTAATCGCCTCCGACCGTCATGATTTTATCTTCGTTTGCAATTGCCATGGCATACGGGCCACAAGTGGGGCAAGGCAGATAAGGTATAGGACTTGTGATCCAGGTGGCTCCTTGGTCGGGCGAATGAAGCAACCTAGCTGTCAGGCCACCCGAAACAAAATAAAAATGCCCGTTCAGGATTTGATTGGTTTGGCCACTTGCGGCAAAGGCAGCTTCTCCTTTATTTGCGCTCACTTTTGTAGTAGCTTGCCAATGCAGCCCGTTGTCTGTAGAGTAAAAAGTGCTGAAATAGCCATCAATAGGGTCGCCGAGTAGAAAAACGAGATTTTCTTGCGCACAAATGCCATCTAAAAAAAGCGCATTTCTTTTGCCTAAGGGGTAAATGATGGTGTCGATTTGAAGATTTTGATCGAGTAAAACAAGTCCGCTTGAGTCATGACTTTGCATGGCGATGAAACCTTTTGGCGTTTGAGCGAGGTCTCGGATTTCTTTTAAAGGCGCCCCAAATTCGCTTTTTTGTAGAACTTCTCCGGATGATGCGTGTAACCTAATGTTGGCCTCGCTGGAACCACTCAAAATTTGCCCATTGGGAAGGGTTGTGAGCGCGCGGTGGTGTTCTTTGTTGGTGGTTTTTTGAAAGTACACCTGCACTTGTGCCATGCTAAATAGCGGTAAGCCGGTGCATAAAATAAATTTAAACATGGTTACGGAATTTCCCTTCAAATTGTGCTGTTAATTGTTGTTGTATTTCGGGCCAATTTGAAGGTTTTTGGTGCTTCCAGCGCTTGTGAGACCAAAGCCAGCGCGCTGGGTTGTCTTTAATTTGTTTTTCGAGTTTTTGAAGGTGCATTTGGCTCAGCTCTCGGTAAGCCAGTTCTTTAGATTCTTCGACTATTACTTCAAATTTAACATTGTAATATCCTCTTTTAGAATTTGATAGATTGACATAAACTACAGCACAATCGTATTTATTGGCCATGTATTCAGGGCCGAAGATCACGGCACTTTGTTGTCCGAGAAAAGGTAACCACAAGCAATTAGCGGCTGAACTTGGCGCTTGATCGGCCAAAACAAGGGTGACAGGTTGTTGTGTATCAAATGCGCTTGAGTAGGTCTTCGCGTGTACAACCTTTAAACCAAATCTGGATCTTCTTTGGGTTAATTTGTGGTCCCAAAACGGATGGCTCAGTGGCATGCCGATACCAAAACAAGGTTGCTTGAACCAGAGGGCTTGCGCGCTGATGAGCCATTCCCAATTGTTGTAATGGCCTGCAACTAACAAAATAGGTTTCTTCAGCGCTTTGATTTCTCCCAGGACTTCAGGGTTTTCTAGCTGCATGCGCTGCAATAACTGTTTTTCGGAAATCGTCAGGTTCTTGACAGACTCGACCAACAGGTCTGAGAAATAGCGGTAAAAATCTTTTCGGATTTGTTTTCTATCGTTTATAGATGTATTCGGAAAGGCGAGCTGCAAGTTTTGATCGATGACTTTTCGGCGATAAGGTAGAATGGTGCAAAATAAAAAACGGAGCAAGCCAGCTAGGCCGTAGAGTAGCCACAGCGGCAAGTAGGATAGTGGGAGGACCACTCCGTAATAGAGCAAGGCGCCGCTTAAAATTTGTATTTGTCTTGCCACCATTTTTTAATTTGTTGTGCGATTTCTTGCTCTTTTTGGGCGCTGCCCGGATGAAAAAAGTTGGTGCCGGAGATTTCTGAAGGTAAAAATTCTTGGTTGTAGAAGTTGCCCGGATGATCGTGACTGTATTGGTAGCCGTCGCCATAGCCGAGCTCTTTCATGAGTGCACTTGGGGCGTTGCGCAGCGCTAGTGGCACGCCGAGGTTGCCTGTTTTTTGTACAATTTGCTGAGCCTGATTGATGGCCATGTAAGCAGCATTGCCTTTTGGTGAACTCGCTAAATAGAGCGTGCATTCGCTCAGAATGATCCGAGACTCTGGCCAGCCGACATTTTCTATGGCCTGAAAACAAGCATTGGCTAGTAAAAGCGCATTTGGATTGGCCAGGCCGATGTCTTCGGCGGCTAAAATAACCAAACGCCGTGCAATGAATTTGGGGTCTTCGCCGCCTTCTACCATGCGGGCAAGCCAATAGACTGCCGCATTGGGATCGGAACCCCTAACTGATTTGATAAACGCAGAAATGATATCGTAATGTTGTTCGCCGTCTTTGTCGTAGCTGGCCAAACTCTGTTGGGCATTTTGCAATACAATTTCGTCGGTAATCTCAATTTGGACTTGCGTTTGAAAAGTGCCTATAATGATTTCAAAGACGTTGAGTAATTTGCGGGCGTCTCCGCCAGAAATGCGCAATAGTGCATTGGTTTCCAGTAAGGAGATCTGCTTTCTCTGCAGAATGGAATCTTCCTTAATGGCTCTTTCCAAAAGAGAGAGGAGGTCTTTTTGGCTGTGGTGTTCCAAGGTGTAAACCTGGCAGCGCGAGAGCAAAGCCGAAATGACTTCAAACGATGGGTTTTCGGTGGTGGCGCCAATGAGGGTAATGATACCCTTTTCGACGGCGCCGAGTAAAGAATCTTGCTGCGCTTTGGAAAAGCGATGGATTTCGTCAATGAAAAGTATGCTGCCTTTCGGGCTAAACATGCCGCCGCCTTGCACTTTGGCAATGACCTCTCGTACGTCTTTGACGCCGCTAGAAATGGCAGAAAGTGTATGGATTGGGCGCCCGAGATGCTGGGCGATGAGCTGCGCCAAGGTGGTTTTGCCGACACCAGGAGGGCCCCAAAAAATCATGGAGGGGATGACGCCTGCGTCGAGGGCCCGCCTCAAAGAAGCTTTTGGCGCCAATAGATGTTGCTGACCAATGTACTGATCTAGCGTCTGTGGACGCATGCGTTCTGCGAGCGGAGCATTCATTACTCAAAGATAAGCAAACTAATTTTAGTATCTTCGTGGCAAAACAGATTGAATGAACGTCTATCTTGACAACGCCGCCACCACACCTGTTGCACCAGAGGTGGTAGAAGCCATGATCCCGGTATTGTTTCATACCTTTGGGAATCCATCCTCTACTCACGCTTTTGGTCGTCAGGCCAAGGCGTTTTTAGAAAATTCAAGACGCAGTATTGCCCAAGCGCTCAACTGTGCGCCCTCTGAGCTCATCTTTACATCAGGTGGCACTGAAGCCGACAACATGGCTTTGCATGCAGCCGTCACACAACTTGGTGTCAAGCGCATTATTACCACTTCTATAGAGCACCACGCAGTAGGGCATACCGCTGAGGCTTTAAAAGTTTCCGACGGCATTGAAGTTGTTTATTTGGACCTGGACGCAAAAGGTAACGTCAATTTACAAGCGCTCGAGCAGCTATTGCAAGTACCAACGCCTACAATTGTGTCACTGATGCATGCCAACAACGAAATTGCCACCTTGCTTCCGCTCGAGCTTGTTGCAAAACTTTGCAGACAATACGGGGCTTTTTTTCATTCAGATACCGTTCAAACCATGGGGCACTACCATTTTGATTTAGCTGCCCTCGACATCGATTTCATTACCTGTGCCGCCCATAAATTTCATGGTCCAAAAGGCATTGGTTTTTTATATGTAAATAAAAAAACGCGCGTCAATCCGCTCATTCATGGGGGATCGCAAGAACGCGGCTTGCGCGGTGGCACCGAAAATATTGCAGGTGTGGTTGGTTTGGCAAAAGCCATTGAACTCGCCTATACCGACCTCGAAGCACATCAAAACCACGTGTGGGGTCTCAAAAACTACATGATCAACCGTTTGCAGGCGATTTTTCCGGAAGTGCTATTTCATGGCGAGACCAGTTATGAAAAAGCGTTGTATACCGTCCTCAATGTGTGTTTGCCGGCTACCTCCAAAGCAGGCATGTTGTTGTTTACGCTCGACTTGAAAGGGGTTGCGGTAAGTGGTGGCTCTGCTTGTACATCTGGTGCCACCAAGGGTTCACATGTACTCGAAGGCATTGGCGCCGATATGTCCAGGCCTAACGCGCGCTTTTCTTTCTCGCGCTTTACGACCAAAGAAGAAATCGATTATGCGCTTCAACAAATCGAAGAAGTATATCAAAAGAATCTGTAAATTCAACCTATGCAAGCGCGGCCTAAAGTATTGTTTATTTCGAGTTGGTACCCCACAGAACTCAAGCCAACAGAAGGGAACTTTGTGCAACAACACATCCTTGCCGCCCAACAAGTTGCCGAGGTGGCTATGGTACATGTTGTCTTGAGTACGCGTCACCAAACCACAACTCATCAAGCAGCGGCAGCACCCTATGAAGCACACGTGGTGTATATTCCAAAAAATGAAGTCTTTATAATTGGTTTATTGGTCAATTATTTCAAGATTTTTGCTGCGTATTGGAAATTTGCCGCCCAAACCAAAATCGGTAAGCCCAGCCTGATTCATGCCAACGTGCTGTTTCCAATTGGCTTTGTCGGTCTTTTACTCAAGCTCAGGTGGCGCATTCCACTGCTCTTTACCGAACACTGGACCTGCTATCACGAAACTGCACAACCACAGCCCACGCGTTTTCAGCAGTTCTTTTTGCGCTGGATTGGTAAAAAAGCGAATCTCATTATGCCGGTCTCACTAGATTTGGCAGCCGCCATGCAACGTTTTGGTATCAGTGCGCCCATGAAAGTAGTGCCTAATGTGGTTGATCCCTTGGTTTTTGCACCCGTAGAAAAGCGTCCACACAGCGTGTACCGTTTTGTGCATATTTCTTCTTTAGACCCCGAGCAAAAGAACTTTCATTTGCTGTTGCGCGCCTTTCATCAACTCAAAAAACAGCAAGCCAAAGTAGAGCTGCACGTCATTTCCGACGGCGATTACAATGCCTACGCCAAACTGATCAAAGGTTTTGAGTTTGCAAACTCCATTCACTTTCATGGTCGCCAAGACAGCGCGGGTGTGGCTTCATTGCTCCAGTTTGCCGATGCGTTGGTCTTGAGTAGCCGCTTTGAAAATTTACCCTGCGTCTTATTAGAGGCGCTCTCTACGGGCACGCCCATGATTTCAACGCAAGTGGGTGGTGTCGCGGAGCTCATCAACGATAGCAATGGTATTTTGGTCGCTTCAGAAAATGAACAAGCGCTTTTAGCTGCCATGATTGAAATCCAGCAACGCCAATATGTAGCGCAAGATCTTCATCAAGTTGCGCTGCAAAAATATAGCCCAACAGCCATTGCTGGTCTGTTTTTAGAGGCCTATCAACTGGTGCTCAATAAAGATGTGGCGTAGTATTTTTGGCAATTTTGGCGTCAGGGTGCTTTCTGCACTGCTTAATCTAGGTCTCGTCGTTCTTTTTTCGCAGCTTACTGGTGCAGTGGGTAAGGGTGAGCAAAGTTTGCTCCTGACCTCCATTGCTATCCTCACCATTTTTGATTCATTGGTAGGTGGTGCGGCACTGGTATATTTGTCCTCTCGCTTTGCCTGGCTAGGGCTACTAGGCGCATCCTATATTTGGATTGTTTTCGTCAGTTGCACTGCGTTTGTGAGCTTGTGGCTCATGGATATTTTTCCAATGACTTATTTAGTGCATGTAGTGGTCTTGAGTGCAATGAGTGCGGCAGGTTCCGTTCATTCTGCTTTGTTGTTGGGCCAACAAAGGCTCAAGATATACAACCTCATAGCGCTTTCTATTCCCTTCCTAACTTTCTTCACTTGTGTAGCTCAGTGGTATTTTCAAGGCGGGCTAAAATATGAAGTAGCGCTTTATGTTTCTTATTTTAGTTCACTGATTATAAGTGTGATAGGTTTGTTAAAATTCTTTCCAGAGCAGCAAACAACGGGCACTACTTGGCATGCCATTTGGAAAAACATGTTTGCGCTAGGATTTTACAATCAGTTGGCGCATGTCTTGCAACTGCTTAGTTTTAGAGCGAGTTATTACATTTTAGATCAATACAAAGGCGACGCCGCAGTTGGGGTCTTTTCGAATGCAAGTTCCATCACCGAATCTATTTGGCTCATCGCCACGAGTATTTCCTTGTGGCAGTATGCTGTTATTTCCAATGCGCAGAATCATAATTACACCATTCAATTGACCGAAAAACTGACCCGTTTTGGCATGTTGGCCGCTTTATTGGGCGTCTTGTTCTTCTTGATCTTACCATCGGCATTTTACGAGCTCGTTTTTGGCCCCGACTTCGGAGGTTTGCAAGCCTTGATGTGGGCACTTGCACCGGGTGTATGGATGTTTACTTACGCCTTGGTGGTAGGGCATTATTTTTCGGGGCACGGGCGCTATGCTGTTAATGCATTGGCATCTGGCGTTGGCTTGGTGCTTAGTTTGCTTGCATCTTTGCTGCTCATCCCTTTTTATGGCGCGGTGGGTGCGGCTATTGCGGCAAGTATATCCTATACCGCCACGAGTATAGTGGTGCTGCGTTATTTTTTAAAAGATGGCGCTACCTTTTCACTTTTTCCGCGCAAAGCGGAGTTGATACAGTTATTTACCCAAATGCGCATGAGTTGGCGCAAGTCGAGCTATGAATAAATTCAGCAAACTGATCAAAGCCCTTGGGCTGATCCTACAAAGGCCAGCACTCTTGAATTTAATACTTAAGGATGAGCAGGTATTGCAACAGGCATTCAAAAAAGAGTTCCCGCATCTTCAGCTACAGCAAATGGATGTTTTTGGATGGCCAGAAGCTGTGCAGCTCACGATTGCGCCTTATGCTTTTTTGTCGGGCTCCTCTATGGCGACAGATTTTGCATTATTGCAATTGCTGTGTCGCCGCTACAGTGTAGAAACCTATTTAGAGATCGGGACTTGGAGAGGGGAGAGCGCGGCCAATGTCGCCCCTTATGTTAAAGAAGTCTTTACACTTAATTTACCTGATCAAACCCTTTTAGAAATGGGTATGAGCCAAGCTTACATTGCTTCGCATCGCTTTTTTTCCAAAGACTTAACCAACGTAAGCCACCTTTTTGGCGACTCTGCTACTTTTGACTGGGCCCCTTACAAGCAAAAGTGCGATCTGATTTTCATTGATGGCGACCACTCCACAGAGGCTGTGGAGCGCGATACTCGTACGGCGCTTGGCTTGCGCAAATCTGAAAAGTCCATTTTAGTTTGGCACGACGCGAAGTCCGACGGAGAATACCCGCGCTATGAAGTACTACTCGGTATTTACCGTGCCTTGCCTGCAGCAATGCATGGCAAGCTGTATTTAGTCAAGCACGCGTTGTGTGCGGTGTACTTGCCAGATGGCGCAGACGCTACTCAAATTCAGCTCAATGGGCTCCCGAATAGGCAGTTTGAAATCGGGCTAAAAAATACCAGTATTTAGTGGAAGTTCGATATGTTAAACTGCTCAATCCAAATCAAGTAGCTAACATATCTAAAGACGAAATTTTGTTCGTCGGCAAAAGCTGTGCTCGAAAAAATACGTGGCAAGGCTTTCAGGAGTGCTGCTTTGTTAATGAGTTCACTTTTGTCTAGTTGCGCTTTGGAGTGTATCTGCTCTTCCCAAAAGGTTGCGGTTTCCATGAGCCACTGACTTTCTGGAACAGAAAAGCCTTTTTTGTCGCGTCGCCAAGAGATACTTGGAGGTAGTTCTCCGTTTAGTGCTTGTCTCAATTTAAATTTAGACCAACCATTGTGAATCAGGTCAGCAGCGCTTAGCTCCCGCGCTTGGGCCATGAGTTGGGTGTCGTCGGCAAATGGTGTGCGCGATTCAATACTGTATTGCATTGAGCAACGGTCTTCCCAGCGCAATAGGCTTTTGAGTTCGTTTGCCTGGCAATAGTAGGCAAGGTGCTCTTGTAGTTTGGAGAAGCGTTTGCGCAGGACAAAACCATCAGTAGTAAGATAAGCGTTTGTGGCTTGCCCGGCGCGCCAGATGCGCTTTTGAAGTGCTTGAGGTAGCAAACTCAAGAGGTCTTTGCTCCACTCCTTGACAATATATTTTTTGGAACTCGGAGAATTGCCGAGTTGCTGCCATTCTTTGACAAAACGACCCCATTTGCGGCTCCAAAATAATTCCTTGAAAAAAGTAGGATAAAAAACTTGGTAACCCGCAAAAAGTTCGTCGCCGCCTTGGCCGTCAATCAAGATCTTGATGCCTTGCTTGGCTGCGCTATGCATGACGCTACTTTGTGCAAAAGTACTGGTGCTTAGTAGTGGAATATCTTGGTGATAAATGAGTTGCGGCAAGGCTTTCAGCAGTTGACTGCTGTTGAGTTCAGTGGTATGCCAAGTGGCTTTGGTGTGCGCAATCATTTGTGCGGCCCAGGCGCGTTCATCTTGCGGAGAGTCGTGAACAGCCGTAAAGGCGTGGAGGCCATCGCTAAGTGCGCTAACGCTTGATTTTTGCTGAATTTGAGCCGCTAAATAGAGCAGGGTACTGGAATCTAGGCCGCCAGAGAGGCAAAAGCCCAGCGGCACATCGGCGCGCAAACGCAAAGAGACGGCCTGTTCCAAAGTTTGCCTTAAGTTTGGCGCGCTTGAGGGTTCCTTACTTGCGCTTGGGTGATGGTATCGCTTGAGCTCGAGTGTTTGACTCGCGAGTTGATAGCGCAAGATGTGGCCAGGCTGTAATTCTTTGATGCCCTTGAAAAAACCATCTTCTTGGCGCTCTATTTTGCTATTGGCAAAGTAGTCTAGCAGTGCTTCGCGATTGGCAATAGGTTGGTAGCTTGGTATTTGCAGGAGCGCTTTTATTTCGGAAGCAAAGCCAAAATGTGCTTCGTTGTCTAGGTAATAAAAGGGCTTGACGCCGTAGGGGTCGCGGGCACAAAATAAAGATTGGTTTTCTTTATCAAAAATGGCGAAAGCCCACATACCATTGAAGCGCTGCAGGCAATCGGCACCCCAATATATATAGGCTTGCAGCAATACTTCGGCATCGGAGGTACTCTGAAAACGAGCGCCCAAAGTGAGTAGTTCTGTGCGCAGCTCGAGGTAGTTGTATATTTCGCCATTGAAACTCAGCCAATAGCGCTGATCAATACACATGGGTTGTGCTCCTGCAGGCGAAAGGTCGATAATGGCCAAGCGGCGGTGCGCTAAGCCGAAGTTTTCATTGGTCATCCATTCGAGGCCCGAGCCGTCCGGCCCACGGTGCTGCAAGGTCTCATTCATTTGATTTAGAATGGCCTCGCCCGATGTTGTTGGGGAAGAAAGTTTGTGATGAAGTCCGGAAATGCCGCACATAAGAACCTAAACTAGCGTTTCTGATCGAGTAAGTACACGAAGCTTGCAATTGCGGCGGCGCCGAGTTCGAGCTCGCGCTTATTGACCGATTCAAAAATATCAGAAGGAGCGTGGTGGTAGTCGAAATAGCGCTGAGAGTCCGGAACAAAGCCGAAAAGTGGAATGCCCGGGTATTGTTCTTTGAGTGGACCAATATCCACGCCGCCATATCCTTTTTCAAAAATATGTAGGTCATAGGAACGCAAAGCAGGTTCGAAGCTTTTGAGCAAGTCAAGGTATTGGTCTGGGCCATCTAGGCCAAAGCCGCGCGGTGCAAAACCGCCTCTGTCGCTTTCGAGTGCGGCAATGTGTTTTTCTCCGTTGGCAAAGCACCACTTGGCATATTGCTGCCCGCCTTGGTTGCCATTTTCTTCGTTCATGAAAAACACGACCCGAATGGTGTGGGTAGGTTGCCAGCCCAATTTGTTGAGGATGCGCAAGGCCTCTAAACAATGGATCACGCCTGCGCCGTCGTCGTGTGCGCCTTCGCCGGTGTCCCAAGAGTCTAGGTGGCCACCGATGGTAATGATTTGGTCTGGAAACTTACTGCCTTTCAATTCGGCCATGACGTTATACGAAGTTGCGTCTGGAAATTCTCGGCAATCCATTTCCAAATAAAAGCGCACTTTTCCAACTTGAAGCGCGCTAGATAAGGCATCGGCGTCTTTGGTGGCCAGCGCAGCTGCCGGAATTTTTGGAACGTCTTTTTCGTAGTGCATTGAGCCGGTATGCGGATGCGCATCGATGGGTAAACCTAAGGAACGGATCACGACTGCCTTTGCGCCGAGTTTGGCGGCTTCAACTGCGCCGTTTCCACGGATGGCATAGCATGCACCGTAGGCCTTAAAGGTCTGAATTTGGGCCGCATCCATGGGCTCGTTCAGAAAGACAATTTTGCCTTCGACATCTTTGCGTTTGGCATTTTTTAAGTCTGCCATCGTTTTGAATTCGATGACTTCAGCTTCTATTAAGCCGTTGGTGCCAATGGACCCTCCGAGTGCGAGTAGGTTGAGTTTGTGTGTGGCCGCATTCTGACCTAAGGATTTGAACCAAGCGCTTTCGGTGGTACCACGTTCCCAATGCGGCACGGTAATTTCTTGTTTTTTGACGGTATCAAAATGATAGGAGTTCATCTTTTCGTAGCTCCAATCGACGGCCATTTGTGCTTGTGCGGAGCCAGAAAGGCGCGGGCCGATGTCTTTGCAGAGCTGGCGCAAATTCTCGTGTGCGTGTCCGCGCACGAGCGCTTCGTCGTAGATGCGTCTGATCCAGAGGCTGTCTTGTGCGCTTGCCTGACTTAAAAGGAAAGAAAAAACAAATAGAATTTGCGTGTATTTCATAGCGGGAATTTGCGTAAAAATACCAAAAATCAGCCGAAGCAAGCCGCTTTTGGCTATCTTTGCAACTTGATCTAACAAACTCAGAAAATGGCTTTAAAATGCGGAATCGTCGGCTTGCCGAACGTCGGAAAATCAACTTTATTTAACTGTTTGTCGAATGCCAAAGCGCAATCTGCAAACTTTCCTTTTTGTACCATCGAACCCAACTTAGGTACTACCTCAGTTCCGGACCCACGCTTAGAAAAGCTTGAAGAAATCGTCAATCCAGAGCGCGTAGTCCCCACTACCATGGAAATCGTCGATATCGCAGGTTTGGTCAAAGGCGCCTCTAAAGGAGAAGGCCTTGGCAATCAATTTTTGGCAAATATCCGCGAAACCGACGCAATTTTACACGTGTTGCGTTGCTTTGACGACGGCAATATCATCCACGTCGACGGCAGCGTAGACCCCATCCGAGACAAAGAAATCATCGACATCGAACTCCAACTCAAAGATTTCGAGACTATCGATAAAAAAATCCAAAGCTTGGCACGCGTCATTAAATCTGGCGACAAAGACGCCGTCAAAGAAAACGAACTGGCACTGCGCATCAAAACAGGCCTAGAACAAGGTATCTCTGTACGTGGCTTAGGTTTTACTGCCGATGAAATGGACATCATCAGAAGTTTCAATTTGATTACGTCTAAGCCTGTAATGTATGTCTGCAATGTAGACGAAGCATCGGTCAAGAGTGGCAATGAATATGTGGAGCGCGTCAAGGCGGCTGTTGCTGCAGAAAACGCTGAAGTATTGGTCATTGGTGCCAAAATTGAAGCGGATATCACCGAGCTAGAAACTTACGAGGAGCGCCAAATGTTCTTGGAAGAACTCGGCCTTGAAGAGCCGGGTGTCAATCGCCTCATTCGCCAAGCCTACCACTTGCTCAACTTGCAAACCTATTTTACAGCAGGTGTCAAGGAAGTGCGCGCCTGGACCATCCACAAAGGCATGACCGCCCCACAAGCAGCAAGTGTCATTCACTCCGATTTCGAAAAAGGATTCATCCGTGCTGAAGTCATGAAATACAACGACTTCATCCAATACGGTTCAGAAAGCGCCGTTAAGGAAGCGGGTAAATTCAAAGTAGAAGGCAAAGAATACATCGTGGAAGATGGCGATATCATGCACTTCCGCTTCAATGTTTAAATCAACTGATATGCAAATTACTGCCAACAATCCTTCATTGCGTTCTTGGGTAACAGTGGCTGCCGACTCTGAATTCCCCATTCAAAATCTGCCGTTTGGTATCTTTCAAACCGCAACAACCACCAAAAGGGTAGGTGTGCGCATCGGCGATTTCGTCCTCGACCTCGCTCAAATGGCCCAATTTGGTTATTTCGACGACCTCAGTTTTGCGCTTACCGATTTCAATCAAGATTACCTCAATCCCTTGATGCGTCATGGCAAATTAGCCACGCGTGCCTTGCGTAACCGCATTGCAGCTTTACTTTCGACAGAAAACACGACATTCCAACACAATGCAAGCCAGCAGCAAGCGCTCATTCCAGTAGCAGCCGTTCAGATGGCCTTGCCGGTTCAAATTGGCGATTACACCGATTTTTATTCTTCCAAAGAGCACGCCACTAATGTAGGCATCATGTTCAGAGATCCTGCAAACGCGCTTTTGCCCAATTGGCTCTGGATTCCTGTTGGTTACCACGGCCGTGCTTCGTCTGTGATTCCTTCAGAGCAACCGGTAGTGCGTCCGAAGGGGCAAATCAAGCCCGACGACAACGCCGACCCTATTTTTGCACCTTCACGACAAATAGACTTTGAACTCGAAATGGGTTTCATTACTTTTGATGGTAAACCACTCGGGCAGAGCATTTCTACAGCTGAGGCCGAAGACTATATCTTTGGTATGTGTCTATTCAATGATTGGTCTGCACGCGATATCCAAAAATGGGAATATGTGCCGCTCGGTCCGTTTTTGGCCAAAAACTTTGCTTCTTCCATGTCTTGCTGGATTGTCACGCTAGATGCGCTCGAACCCTTTGCTTGTCGAACACCTGCTCAAGATCCGGCTGTACTTTCTTATTTGAAATTTGAGGGCAACAAATCCTACGATATCAAACTCGAGGTAGCGCTCCAAGCACCAGCATGTCCAGAGCAAGTAGTGAGCCGTTCCAATTTCAAATATATGTACTGGAATATGTCTCAGCAACTCGCGCACCACACCGTCAATGGTTGCAATGTCCGCTGCGGCGACCTCATGGGCTCTGGTACTATTTCAGGCCCAACACCAGATTCTTACGGCTCCATGTTGGAGCTCGCCTGGAAAGGCACCAAACCGATTCAAATGCCAGATGGTACTGAGCGTCGTTTCATCCATGACCAAGACACCGTCATCATGCGCGGTTTTTGTGAGCAAAACGGTGTCAAAATCGGATTTGGAGAAGTCAAAAGTCTTTTGCTACCTGCCAATTAATGCAGTACGACGGTCAAACACCTATCGATCTAGAACAAGAGCGCGTAGAGATCCTCAACGCGTTCAAGGGCTTGTTGCGTGCCACCAAAGACCGCAGCCGTGAAGAAACCAGACTCATTCGCAAGGCCTTTGACATCGCTTTAGAAGCACACAAAGACATGCGCCGAAAATCTGGCGAGCCTTATATTTATCATCCTATTGCGGTGGCCCGAATATGCGCCGAAGAAATGGGTCTAGAGCCCACCGCAATTGTTTGCGCGCTCCTCCACGACACCGTAGAAGATACCCACATCACGCTCCAAGACATCGAAGATTTATTTGGAGCGACGGTGCGCAAGATCATCGATGGCCTGACCAAAATTCCGGAGGTCTTCGATGAAAACACTTCCATTCAAGCGGAAAACTTCCGCAAAATGATCCTGACCATTTCCGATGATTTTCGGGTTGTACTCGTCAAGTTGGCCGATCGCTTGCACAATATGCGCACGCTCTCCAGCATGAAGCCCGAAAAGCAGCTCAAAATAGCCTCTGAGACCAAATTTTTATATGCACCACTCGCGCACCGCTTGGGATTGTATCCTGTTAAGTCGGAGCTCGAAGATCTCTCCATGAAATACTGTGAGCCTGAGGTTTATGAGCAAATTGAAGGCAAGCTGAAGTCTACCCAAGATGTCCGAAACCGCTTTATCCGTCGTTTTGTAGCGCCCATCCGATCCGAACTTCAGGCGCAGGGCTACCATTTTGATATCAAGGCCCGCACCAAATCGATTGCTTCGATATGGCGTAAAATGCAAACCAAAGACGTTCCTTTTGAAGAAGTTTTTGACGTTTTTGCGCTGCGCATTATTCTCGATACGCCTCATGAGCGCGAAAAATCAGATTGCTGGCGCGTCTACTCCGTTGTAACAGACTATTACCAACCGAGCCCAGAACGTTTGCGAGATTGGGTATCTACGCCAAGAGCCAACGGCTATGAATCCTTGCATACTACCGTGATGTCGCCGCAAGGCCGTTGGGTAGAAGTTCAGATCCGCAGCAAGCGCATGGACGACATCGCCGAACACGGTTTGGCGGCTCACTACAAATACAAAGAATCCAGCTCAGAAATCAATAAATTCGACCGCTGGATTGCCGAAATCCGCGAATTGCTCGACAACCCAGACAGCAGCGCCTTAGATTTCGTCAACGATTTCAAACTCAATCTATTCAACGACGAAATTTACGTCTTTACGCCAAAGGGTGAATTGCGCGTCTTACCTACGGGCTCTAACATCCTAGACTTTGCCTACGATATCCATACCCAAATCGGTAACAAATGCATTGGCGCCAAAGTAAATAACCGTTTGGTGCCGCTCAGCTACGAACTGCAAAACGGCGATCAATTAGAAATCCTAACCTCCAACAAGCAAAAACCAAACGACGAATGGCTGCGCTTTGTGGTGTCTGCAAAAGCCAAGCAACGGATCAAGCAAGCGCTCAACGAAGCGCACAAAATTGTTGCTGCCGATGGCAAAGAAATCCTGGAGCGCAAGTTCAAACAACACAACATCCGCAATACCCCAGAAAACATCCGTGCCTTAGAAAAGCATTTTCATGTAGACACAACCACTAATTTCTATTACAAAATCGCAAAAGGCAAAATTGACCTTACTCAACTGCGCGAGTTCAATGTGGTGGGTGGTAATATTGTAGTGGAGCGCAAAATCAGGTCCAAGAAAATCAAAGGCTCAGACGAAAACCTCCTCAATGAAGGCATCAACACCGATACCGACACGATTATTATTGGCGAAGATTTCAAAGGCTTTGATTACACGCTCGCTAAGTGCTGTAGCCCAATTCCGGGCGACTCCATTTTTGGCTTCATCACCATTTCCTCCGGTATAAAAATACACCGTTTCAACTGTCCGAACGCCGTGCATTTGCTCTCTAAATTGGCCTATCGCTGCCTCAAGGCACGTTGGCAAAGTAGCGCACTCGTGGAGCGCGTGGCTGCCATTCGTATCATCGGAATCGATCAACTTGGTTTGGTCAACCGCCTTACCGAGATCATTTCCAAGCAGAACAACATCAACATGAAAAGCATCTCCTTTGAAACCAACGACGGTGTTTTTGAAGGCCGCATTAAAGTTTTGGTTTACGATACCGCTCAGCTCGAGCAATTAACGCGTAAGTTTGAGCAGGTGGAGGGTGTCAAGAGCGTGACACGCTGGGATGCCGCCGTAGATTCAGAGGAACTTAGTTAATGTCTTTGCGCAGGGTTACCGCATTTTGAGGCCTGAGCCCAGGGTTCCATTGAAAGCCCTTGATGTATTTCTCTTTGGCATCGATCTGATCCATGGGGAAAAAGATACCGTCCGGCTGATCGAAATACGTAATTTCTTTTACTTCTCCTGTCTGCAGCTCAACGCTTAGTTTTTCAGCAAATAAGCGATTGAGGCCTTCGCGCTGCATCTGTATAGTTGTATCGTTTATTTTTTTCTCAGAAATCGGGTAGAAAATTGTCCAGGCTTGGCCCGTTGCATCTACCCGGTTTAGTGAACCTGTGCTGTCAAACTTTGCTACAATTTGAGAAGCGGCCATCTGATTGAACAAGCTATCACTTGGAAGCGCTAGTAAAACTGTTGCCTTTTTATTCAGCTCGATGTGTTCTAATATAGAATCTTTGAAAAAGACCTGTGCATTTTCGCTTTTCAATTCACCCGTTTGCGCCCATAAAATGGGGCGTGAAGACATGCTGAGGACTTGTTGCTCAAATGAAAAGCTCGTGCTATCTGAAATCCCTTGAAGGTCGGGGTGTAAGAAACGGAAATTTTTGTTGGCTTTTAAAAACTGTGAGCGATTGATTGAATCTCTTTCGAGAAAAAGTGTATCGGCATGAAAGTATAGGGTGTCTGCTTGGTATTTGAGAAAGCCCAAACTCTCCCCAGTGACATAAGCCACGTGTTTGGTATCGCTAAAAATTGCCCTTTCCCCGAGTAAGGCTAATTGTTGATTGAGGTCTTTGAAATAAACAGCGCCTCTGCCTTCGTAATCATTCAATTTGGTGTTGATGAGCAGGGTATCGCCTTTGATGATATAGTTTTTTTTGTAAATCTCGGCATGTCTGTATAGTGCGCCCGCTTCCGTTTGAACATCGTACCAGCCTTTTTGACAATAAATTTGCGTGCTATCGTTTCGCAGTTGGGTTTGTCCTAAAAAGTAGAGTTTTTGTTGTTCGTAGGCAAATTGCAGGGTGTCGGTCTTGACGTCTAGGTCTGCTTTACTGTAATGAACCTTGCCACTGAAAAAGAAAGAGCCGTTCGCCGGGTAAAAATAACCGCGTTGGCAGGTGATGCGTTCGTCTGAGAGCGTAGATTCGATTTTGCCGGCACTTCTAAAAATGGCGCGTCCTTTTTTGGCATCATAATCCATGGAGTCTGCAGACATTTTGTAAGCGTTGTCTCGGGCTTTGACATGCCCCCAAAGCTTGGCGTATTTTTGTTGTTCGGCATAAAAAATAGAATCGGCGTAGAGATTGATGCCATTTTTTTGAACGTGCACATTTCCGTAAGCGCGGACTTGCTTGGCTTTTTCATTGTAATGTGCGGAATCGCAATACATGGTATTGCCTTGGTAAGCAAAGCTTACGGTTCCGACTAAGCGGTGCACACCGTTTTGAATGGCATAAATTTTTTCTGTGCCGGGAAGTAACTGGAGTTGACCCTGTCCAAAAACGCGCGTCAATAACAGCAGCGCACTACAAAAGATTGCAATTCGCTGACTGATAGGTTGTTTCATCTTAGTTTTGAAGCGTCTGTTTGCGGTCTGGCCCAACAGAAATAACGCGAATTGGCACGTTTAATTGTGCTTCCAAATACGTTACGTAGTCTTTGAGTGCTACTGGAGCTGCTGCAAAGTCTTCTAGTTCGGTGAGGTCGCAATGCCAGCCTTCGAGTTGTTCGTAGATGGGTTCGATTTGCATGTCGGTGACATCGTAAGGGAAATCTGTGACTTTTTCTCCGTTAATGAGGTAGTGCGTACAGACATTGATGTGTTCAAAGATGCCAAGCACGTCGCTTTTCATCATAGAAAGTTCAGTAACGCCATTGACCATGATTGCGTAGCGCAACTGCACGAGGTCTAGCCAACCGCAACGACGTGGTCTGCCGGTGGTGGCACCAAATTCGTTGCCTTCTTTGCGGATGAGTTCGCCAACGGAATCGTTGAGCTCAGTAGGGAAGGGCCCGCTTCCCACACGCGTACAGTAAGCTTTGAAAATTCCAATCACAGAACCAATTTTAGTCGGGGCAATACCTAGACCAGTACATGTTCCTGCTGTAACGGTATTTGATGATGTAACGAAAGGATAGGTACCAAAATCTATATCGAGCATGGTGCCTTGTGCGCCTTCGGCCAATACTTTTTTGCCATTTTGCAGTGCCTGATTGAGGTAGTGCTCGGAGTCTACAGCCTGCAATGTTTTGAGGACTTCAATGGCTTCAAACCAGGGTTGCTCTAGTGCAGCTAAGTCGTAGGTGAAATCTTTGTGGTGAACAAGAATGCCTTCGTGTTTTTCGACTAATGCTTTGTATTTGTCCATAAAGTTTGGCGAGAAGATATCTCCGACGCGCAAACCGTTTCGGCCAGTTTTATCCATGTAGGTTGGTCCGATACCTTTGAGGGTAGAACCGATTTTATCTTTGCCTTTGGCTTGCTCAGAAGCAGCATCAAGTAATTTGTGAGTTGGCAAAATCAAGTGCGCTTTCTTGGAAAGCAATAAACGCGAACTGAAGTCTATGCCAAAAGGCTTTAGTTTGTCAAGCTCGGCGCTAAAAACAACAGGGTCGATCACGACACCATTGCCCACTAAGTTGATCACGTTCGGATGAAAAATACCAGATGGAATGGTGTGCAATACGTGTTTGATGCCTTCAAACTCTAGGGTGTGACCAGCATTTGGCCCACCTTGAAATCTGGCAATGATGTCATAAGAAGGAGTGAGTACATCGACAATTTTTCCTTTGCCTTCATCTCCCCATTGTAAGCCTAATAGTACGTCTACCTTCATGATACTTGTTCAAAAAACTTTTTTATTTGTTCGAAATCTTGAAAAATCCCAAATATGTGTTCCATTCGGGTCAATTCAAAAATTTTATTGAGCTGTGTGTTTGGTTGGTATAGCACGGTGTCGCCGAGGTTGAGTCTAGCGCGAGTGAGCGTCTTGACTAAAAAGGCGATGCCCGTGGAATTGATGTATTCGAGTTCAGATAAATCGATGACTAAATTCCAGTTGTCAATTTGGTCGAGGTGTTCGATGGCGTTTTCGCGGTCACTTTCCGTAAAAAAGCGGCCCTGCAACTTGAGTATACTCAAGGGCCCGTTCTGTAAAACCTGTACTTCCATTAGTCGAGCTTGTTTTTTTTGATTCCGTAAAAATAGAGCGAGTGGTGTTGGACATCTACACCGAATAGTTCTTCAATAGTGGCTTTGATTTGTTGGATTCTTGGGTCGCAAAATTCAATGACCTCACCAGTATCGGTGATAATGAGGTGGTCGTGCTGTTTAGAAGCGTGAGACCGTTCAAATTGCGCTAAGTTTTTACCAAACTGGTGCTTTCTGACGAGATTGCAGGCCAAAAGGAGTTCGATGGTGTTGTAGAGTGTGGCGCGCGACACACGGTAATTTTGGTTCTTCATTTTGATATAGAGGGACTCTACATCAAAGTGACCATCGTAAGCGTAGATTTCTGCGAGTATGGCAAAGCGTTCCGGAGTTTTGCGGTGGCCGTTTTGCTCGAGGTAGGCGGCAAAAATATCTTTTACGGTTGTTGAAATTTGATTTGTTCCCATCTTTCAGGCGCTAAAGTTAAGTATAAATTTGGGAAAGACGGCAATAAAAAAAGGGGGCCGAGGCCCCCTTTAATCTGATTTGGATAGGCTTATTCGCCACGCTCCATTTTTTCTTTTAGTCCTGCGAGTGCGTCGAGGTCACCGAGCGTAGATTTCTCTGCACTTTGGTTGATCGCTTTCACTGCTTGGTCGGTAGAATTACCACTTGGTTTCTTGCCGCCTTTGCTAGGAGTAGATGGTTTGTCTTCGCCTTCTTCGAATAAACGAGTGTGTGACAAAACGATTTTCTTAGCGTCTTTGTTGAATTCAATGACTTTGAAGTCAAGGGTTTCTTCAACTTTTGCGTTGGAACCATCTTCTTTGCGAAGGTGCTTAGATGGGCAAATACCTTCTACACCATAAGGTAAAGCAACGATTCCTGATTTGTCTTTCATGTCGATGATAGTACCGCTGTGTACGCTTCCTTCTGAGAAGGTGTTTTCAAAAACATCCCAAGGATTTTCTTCGAGTTGTTTGTGACCTAAAGAAATACGGCGGTTGTCGCGGTCGATTTCAAGCACGAGTACTTCCATTGCATCGCCAACTTTGCAGAACTCAGATGGGTGCTTGATTTTTTTCTGCCAAGAAAGGTCAGAAATATGGATGAGTCCGTCAACACCTTCTTCTAATTCAACGAAAACACCAAAGTTGGTGAAGTTGCGAACTTTTGCGGTGTGGCGCGTGCCAACTGCGTATTTGATTTCGATATCGTTCCATGGATCTGGCATGAGTTGTTTGATACCTAATGACATTTTGCGCTCTTCGCGGTCAAGGGTAAGTACAACTGCTTCGACGCTATCTCCAATTTTGAGGAAGTCTTGCGCAGAGCGAAGGTGTTGTGACCAGCTCATTTCTGAAACGTGGATCAAGCCTTCTACACCAGCAGCGATTTCGATGAATGCACCGTAGTCTGCCATAACCACTACTTTACCAGTGACTTTGTCGCCAACGTTGAGGTTGGTGTCGAGTGAATCCCATGGATGTGGTTGCAATTGTTTCAAGCCAAGTGCAATGCGTTTTTTGTCGTCGTCGAAATCGAGGATAACCACATTGATTTTTTGATCCAATTCGAGCATTTCTTCTGGATGCGTAACGCGACCCCAAGAAAGGTCAGTAATGTGGATGAGGCCATCAACGCCACCGAGGTCGATAAAGACACCGTAGGAAGTGATGTTTTTAACCACACCTTCCAAGACTTGTCCTTTTTCGAGACCAGAAATGATTTGTTTCTTTTGTTCTTCGAGTTCTGCCTCGATAAGTGCTTTGTGAGATACCACAACATTGCGGAATTCTTCGTTGATTTTAACAACTTTGAATTCCATGTTTTTGCCTACATAGATATCGTAGTCGCGAATTGGCTTCACGTCAATTTGAGATCCTGGTAAGAAGGCTTCGATTCCGAATACGTCTACGATGAGACCACCTTTAGTTCTGCATTTTACATAACCAGTGATGATTTCTCCGGTACGCAATACGTCATTGACGCGGATCCAGGCACTGTGCATGCGAGCGGTGCGGTGAGAAACAATCAATTGACCAGTTTTGTCTTCGAGACAGTCAACAAATATGTCTACTAGGTCACCAGCTTTGAGTTCTGGATTGTAACGGAATTCGTTGGCAGCGACAACACCTTCAGATTTGTAACCAATATTGATGATTACTTCTTTTTTGTTAATCGAGACAACGGTACCTTGAATGACTTCTTTTTCCATGATAGAAGTCAAGGTTTTTTCGTAGCGATCTCCGAGTTCAGAGCGTTCTACCTGATTGTAGCCATCCAATTGGAGTGCTTCCCAATCAAAATCTGCAGTTCCCTGCGGTTCAATGTGTTTAGCCATGAGGCGGTAAATTTGTATTTCTAATACCCTGAATATCAGAAAGTTGTTAAACAAAAAAAAACAGGTGCTTTCAGGGAGCACACTTCAAAATGAGGTGCAAAGGTAGTAATATTTACCTGAAAAACAAGTTGCTGACTAGATTAATTGTCTGAGGCGTTGAGCGGAAAATGCGCAAACATGGCGAGCTTCGGTTCTTGCTCGAGCATGCAATTTTTCCATAAGGAAGAAGGCGAAACTGTCAATAGGGTTTTGTCCTGAAAAACCGAAGTGCAAATCCAGGCGTGGTCTTCGAGTTCATCAATTAATTGGCCAGCGCCCCATCCGGCATAACCAGCAAATAAGCGCAGGTAATTTGCGGGTTTTTTTAAAACGATGGCATTGGTCAAAACCTCTTGCCAGTCACCTCCGAAGTACAGTTGTTCGGTGACGCGAGTAGCGCCTTTGATGTGCGCAAAACGATGCAGGTAAAATAGTTGTTCTGGCGCTACCGGCCCCCCATTGTAGATAGGTAGATCTAGTTCGATATGTTCAAAAAGATCGCTTAAGACAAGTTCTGTCGGATGGTTGAGCACCAAGCCAAAGCTCTCTGAAGGGTCGTGGGCAACAAGTAAAACAGCTCCACGCTGAAAGAAGTCTTCGGTGAGATGTGGATCAGCAAGTAGAAGACAGCCTGCTTGAGGTGCTGTTTTGGATTTAAATATGTATCTCTCGCTGATCTTCATGGTCTTGCTAACAAATAAACAAAATATTTTGCGGTTTGCAATGGGCATTGTTTAATTTTGCAAAATGAAGTTAGCTGCCATAGACATCGGGACAAACGCCGCACGCCTGTTAATTGCAGACGTTCAGCAAATAAATGGCAGGATCCAATTTCAAAAGTTAGCATATTATCGAGTGCCACTTCGCCTCGGTGAAGAGGTCTTCGATAAAGGTAAGATTAGTGCGCAAAAAGCACTTCAATTCCAACAAACCATTCAAGCTTTTAGTTTGCTCGCTGCAGCCCATAAGGTGAGCGCTATTAGAGCGGTAGCTACCTCTGCAATGAGAGAAGCTAGCAATGGAAAGAAAATTGCCAAGCAAATATTACAAGAAACAGGTGTTCAAATCGAAATCATTTCAGGAGACGAAGAAGCGCAACTCATTTTTAATTCTTTTGAAATTTTGCAATTGCAAAAGCAACAACAATTTGTGGTCCTAGACGTCGGAGGAGGGAGTACCGAAATCAGTATTTTTGAGCATGGCCAAAAAGTGGCTGCGCGCTCATTTGAACTCGGCACTATTCGTATTTTAAAAGGAAAAACCAATGCGCAAAGTTGGGCTGATTTTACGGCTTGGATCCAACAGAACGTTCGTTTAGACGAAGCACACATGATTTTTGGAACGGGTGGAAACATCAACCGCGCGCTCAAAATGCTTGCTCCCGAGCAAAAAGATACCTTAAAGCTGTCTGCTTTAGTAAATTTACACAATACCTTAGCGGCACTTCCGCTAGAGGCGCGTTGTGCACAATACCAGCTCAAACCAGATCGTGCTGACGTCATTGTACCCGCTTTAAAAATTTACATCACTGCACTAGAGGCATTGGGGCAACATACGCTAGTTGTTCCTAAAATTGGCCTCTCCGACGGCGTAATTTATCAATTATTTCTCCAACATAGCAATATTTAACGATGGCTCAAAAACCAGCAATTCCGAAAGGCACTCGCGATTTTCTACCTACAGAAGTAGCCAAGCGCAACTACATGTTTGGCAGCATCAAAGAAGTATTCCGTCGCTATGGGTATGCGCCAATTGAAACGCCGAGTTTTGAGTTGTCAAGTACGCTATTAGGTAAATATGGTGAAGAGGGTGATCGCCTCATTTTCAGGATCCTGAACTCAGGGGAAAAGATGAAAAAAGCTGATCTAGATGCTTTGGCTCAAGATAACTTGCCACGCTTTGCCAATTCCCTTGCAGAAAAAGCATTGCGCTACGACCTCACCGTTCCTTTTGCACGTTTTGTCGTACAGCACCAAAACGACCTCACTTTTCCATTTAAGCGCTATCAAATCCAGCCAGTTTGGCGCGCAGACCGTCCGCAGCATGGCCGTTATCAAGAATTTACGCAATGCGATGTAGATGTAGTAGGTTCCGATGCGCTCATGTATGAAGTAGAACTCGTTCAGATATTCGACGAAGTCTTAAGTAATCTAGGACTACCCGGATTTACCATTCAAATCAATAACCGCAAGGTGCTGAGTGGCATTGCAGAAGTCTGTGGTGTTTCTGAGCGCATCATAGATTTAACAGTAGCCCTCGATAAATTAGATAAAATTGGGGAAGATGGCGTGGTTACGGAGCTTGCATCCAAAGGTTTTACAGCCGAGGCAATTGAAAAAATCAAACCGTTATTTGCTTTTGAAGGCAGCAACAACGACAAAATGAACCTCATGCGTTCGTATTTGGCAAGCAGCGAAATTGGCCTTAAAGGCCTCGATGAACTCGAAGAAGTATTCCAACAAATCGGCGAACTTGGCTTGCAACGCGGTGAGCTTATTTTTGATTTGACCTTAGCCCGCGGCCTCAATTACTATACAGGCGCAATCTTTGAAGTGAAGGCAAAAGACGTGAAAATGGGCAGTATTTGTGGTGGCGGCCGCTACGATGATCTCACTGCCTTGTTTGGCTTGAAAGGTTTGTCTGGGGTAGGCGTTTCGTTTGGCGCAGACCGCATTTATGATGTAATGTCCGAACTCGATCTCTTTCCGAAAGCGCTCGACCGTACCCTCGATATCTTATTTGTAAACTTTGGTGTAAACGAAGCCAAACATGGCCTCAAACTTCTGCAACAAGTTCGCAAGCTCGGAATTGCAGCCGAAATGTATCCGAGTGCAGCAAAATTGCAAAAGCAACTCAAATATGCCAACGACCGCAGCGTGGCCTATGTCGTCATGATCGGTGAAGAAGAAGCGGCTGCAGGTATGCTAAGCCTTAAGAATATGGAAACAGGCGCCCAAGAGCAGCTCTCAAGCGCTGATTTTTTTACCAAATGCGAGCAACTTTTTTAACGTCGTTGCGCATTTCTCGGCCTTCAGGAACCTGAAAGGCTTCAAAAAATTCCGGACAATTCTTCAATGGCCCGTTCACGCGATACATTCCTGGTGAATGCGGGTCCGTAGCCAAGCGCTTTTTCATTTCGGGCTCTGTGTACTTGATTTTCCAGAGCTGTGCGTATGCAATAAAGAAGCGTTGTGACGGCGTGTAGCCCGCAACTATTTCTTTGGATTTGAATTCTTCAGTTCTTTGGTAGGCGTAGAAAGCCATGGTGAGGCCGCCTAAGTCGGCGATGTTTTCACCCATGGTAAGTTCTGGATTCACGCAGTGGTCTTCTATAGGGCAAAAACCTGAAAAAGTAGCTCCCAATAATTTGGTTTTTTCTTCAAAGAGCTTGCGGTCTTCTTCGGTCCACCAATTAGTAAAAGATCCGTCGGCTGCAAACTTACTGCCCATGTCGTCGAATCCGTGCGTGAACTCGTGGCCAATGACCATGCCGATGCGTCCGTAGTTGACTGCATCTTCGAATTTTTCGTCGAAGAAAGGCGCTTGCATGATGCCGGCAGGAAAGGCAATTTCATTGAGCAGTGGGTGGTAATAGGCATTGACCATATGTGCGGGCATGCCCCATTTTTCTTGATCGACAGGTTTGCCCAATTCAGATAGGTTTTTAGCAACGCTATAACGACTCATTTCACGGTAGTTGAGTGCATAGCGGTCAGCAAAAAAGCGCAAGCTGGAGTAATCTTCCCATTTGCTAGGGAAGCCTAATTTTCGGCCGATAGCATTGAGTTTGATGATGGCTTCTTTTTTGGTTGCGTCGGTCATCCAGTCGAGTTGTTCGATACGTTCTTTATACACATAAAGTAGGTTGTCTACCATATCGTTGACCCTTTCCTGCGCTGCTTTAGAAAAATGCTTGTCTACAAATGCTTTGCCCAAAAGTTCGCCCACTTCTAAATTGGTCATCTCTTCAATTGCTTGCTCATAGATGGGTTGTTGTTCGCGTTTGCCAGATAAAACGCCTTCGTAAAAATTGAAGTTGAGTTGTACAAAGGCTTCGTTTAGGTGACCCGCATAATGATTGATGACACACCATTGCAAATAGCTTTTGAGCTGATCCGTTGTTGCTCCTTCCCAGATTTGAGAAAGTTGGATATTGAACTCAGGATTGCTGACCACGATGGTATCAGGTGTTTGGCAGCCTAATTCTGCTAAGTAAAGCTTGAAATTGAAATGTGGGCCAAAACTGCGCTGTACCTCAGTGAAAGATTGTTTGTTATATGTTTTTTCAGGTTCGCGCATTTCAGACGGGCGCAACATGGATTGGGCAAGCTTCATTTCAAAGTTGAATACTTCTTGTGCTGCAACAGCTGCATTCGGGATTTCTGCTAGCGTAAGTGAGGCCTCGATGTGTTTGAGGTAAGCACTGCGTATGTTGGCGTATTTTTCATCGTAGTAATAATCTCGGTTTGGAAGCCCAATTCCTCCTTGGCCAAGATAGGCCACATTGGTTGTAACATTTTTAAGGTCTTGACCAACTCCAAACCCGAAAAAAGCACCAATACCATCTTTATGCAGACTTGAAACAAGCGTTCGAAGGCCGTCTATATTTTGGAACGCTTTGATTTTTTGAAGGTCGTCCAAGATGGGGAGGAGGCCCAACTCATTCCTTCGAGCCATGTCAGTATAAGACTTGAAGTAAGATCCAAGTAATTGATTTTGAGAGCCTATTTCACCTGGGTTTTCTGCGGCTTCTTTTAAGAGCGCTACCAATTTTTGGTTGTTAGCTTGTTCCAATTCATTGAAACTGCCCCAACGCGATTCACTTGCCGGTATTTGTGTATTGGCAATCCAGGTGCCATTGGCAAACAAAAAGAAATCGTCGGCTGGGCTAATGTTGGTGTCGAGCGCTTTGACATCAATGGTTTGCAACTGAGCGGCATCGGATTTTTTGACTTTTGAGCTCGAACAGCCGATCAAAAAAGACCCCGAAAGTAGGGTGAGGAGTAAGGTTTTTTTCATGTTGATTTCATTGAATATTGCTGCTATGGCATTCTTTCCATGTGGATATGAGGAATGCCGTCTTCAAGGTAAATTGCTCCTTGCGGTGCAAAGTTGTGCTTTTTATAAAAGTTTTGCAAATGTGCTTGAGCGGAAAGTACTATTTTTTGTTTGCCAAAGCGCGCTTCAATTTCCTGAATGCAATGTTGCAAGAGTGCGTGCCCCAGATCTTGTTTTCTGTGCGTTGCCGCTACAATGACTCTGCCGATAGACATGTTGGGGCATTTTTCATTTGCCGCCACAATGCGCGCACAAGCGACTAGCGTCTGAGCTTCGTAGACCAACACGTGTAAGGATACTTGATCGAGATTGTCAAGGTCTTGATAAACACAATTTTGCTCTACCACAAAGACTTCGCTGCGCAATTGCAAATACGTATATAATTGTTGGGGAGTGAATGCTTCGAAGGAAATTGTGGTGAACTGAAAACGCATGGTTCAAAGTTAAGTCTTTAATTAACCTTGTAAAGAAGTTTGGAGTCGGAGAGCTGCCCTGGTGAAACCATTGGTTCGTCGTAGGGAATTTGCGCTCCATAACGCTGCTGCAAAATTTTTCGAACTTGAGGGCTCTCCAAATTGAAATCTCTTAATGCTTTAGGGCTACACAATTCAATTCCGATGGCTTTGTAGGCTTTGTAAGCCAATTCCGAACAATACATTTCTTTATCGGACCAATTGAAGCCGAGGTCGTAGTGCTTGTCGAGTTGAGTTCTGAGATAGGATTTCATGTTGCTCAATTCAGTCGCGTTGAGAGACCTGTTTTGGAGGCGATACACCGTATATTTTTGATCTTCACCACTATTGATCCAGTCTTCGAGTGAGCGCACGCCCACAGGTTCAAGGGCTTCAAAAACATAGGCCTCGTCATGTAGATAGAAAATGATACCGCAATGGGAATAATAAGAATTGGTGGCGAGCTGAACGGCGGTGCTCTGTAAGGATGCGCTGTGCTGAAAAATCAAATCGCCGTCTTGAAAAGTTTGCGAAAAACCCAGCTGTGAACAGATAAAGACGATAGAGAAAATAAAAACACGCATGAGATCAAATTAATAAGAACCGTGGTATCTTCTCAAAAACCACTCCGCAATGAGCAGGGCACTGAGCAACAAAAAGAGCACAATGTAGTCTAATAAAGGGTCGAACTGATGGGTTTCGGTTCTGAGTGCCACGAGGTCTTCGCTTTTTTCGAGTTGTGAAATGAGTTTTTTGTATGCTTTGATGTCAAAAACTTTGGCGTCGGTTTGGGCCGCTAATTGATACAGCGTTGTGTGTCTTGCGGCCGACTCGAGTTGTTCGAGGTCGATATCTTCTACAATAAAGGCCCCACTTTTGACGTACTTCTTTTGATTGTGAATAGTGGAGGCTTTCCAATAATAGCGCCCCGGCTTGAGTTTGCCGAGTTGTTGTTGGTAAAAATCACCTTTGGTACTGAAACTACCTTTGCGCATTTTTTTGTGCTCGTAGTCGAGTTCCCAATTGATTTTAGGGCTGGTAATGGCTTGCATGGCCTCGTTGTAGAAACTGGCATTAAGAATGCAGTTGTCTGAGGTGCTGAGTTTTTTTGGAGCTTGAACGCGCAAGCCATTGCCTTCTTTTTTGACTAATAAATAAGCGCAGACTTCACCCACAAACGCATCAAAAGCTTCGTGGTTTTGTTTTTTAAGGAAATTGATCATGCGCCAACGCCATAGGCCTTCGCCGAGTAGCGTGGCGTGGCGTTGTTGGTCCTTTTCATTGAAGCTAAGTAGGGGGCTGTCTTTTTGCAGGTTGCCTATGCGCTGCGTGAAAAGAATTTGTGTGCCAGCATTGGCTTTGGTCTCACCAAAGCGCTTGGTAAGTGGAGGCAGGAAGGGAGTCAGGCTCAGCCATTCTGGATTGGGGGCGTAGAGTGCAAAGCTGGCGTTAGCTTGCGCTTGGATTTCTTCTAATTGCTGGCGGAGTTCGAGCTGCAAGCCGAGTTGTAACTTGGCGGCAATTAGTTGATCGGTTTGGGATCCAAGAATGTACCAAACGGGGATTTTTTTACCCAAAGCTGTTTCAAAGAGGTTTTTTGCAAAGTTTTTTCCGGGGTCGTGCCAAACAATCAGGTCGATACCTTTTAGGGAGATGTCTTTGAGTTGTGCAGCATGAGCTACTAATACTTCGTAATTTTCATTGCCTGCCAGGGCTTGTTGCAACGCTGCGATATCTGGATGGGGAGCATGGCTATACAAAAGGATCTTGCTGCGGCTATCGATGACTTCTATATAAACTGTGCGGCTATTGTTTTGATAAGAAAATTCGCCTTTTCTTTTCTCGATAACTATTTTGTATTCGTGAATTCCGGGTTTTTTGGCCTTGAGTTCAAAGGAAAGAGAAATTTGAGCATTTCGCTGCCGATCGAATTGCGCACTTTGAGTAGCAACTTTTTTACCGTCTTCATATAAGCTGACCTTAATATTTTGGCCAGGAAAACGCTGTGCCTCGAGATCTGCTTCTAAAGTAAAGTTGTTGTTGAGAAATGCGAGGTCGTTGTAGGCGATGTTGGTCAGGATAAGATCTTTTTTGAGGGCGGTGTCGCCAACTGCCAAGCTGTAAACAGCAGTGAGGGGTAGGTTTTCTGCGTTGTACATTGGGTGCGCTCCGGAATTGTAATTCCCATCAGAAATGAGCACAACAGCACCTAAATTACGGTTTAAAAATTGGTTTGCCGCTTGTTCAAAAGGCAACTCCATATTAGTTTGGTCTGCGGTGAATCCCTCGTCCAAGACTTGCATATTTTTTCCAAAATTCCAAGTTTGAAGCTCAAAACGAGCACCAAGTTTCTCATCCATCTCTTTTTGATACGCTGCGATTTGTTTTTCCAAATCAGGGCTCCCTTTGTAGTTGTTCATCGAGGAAGAGCGATCTACTAGCGTAAGAATTACAGGTTTTTCGGTTTCAAAGTGTGTTTGCTCTAGCAGCAGACCTAAGAGGAAAATGCCGATTAAAAAAAAGCTTGAAGTTCTTAGTGTTAGAAGCGTGTATTTTAAGTATTTAGATTTGGATTTTATCCAGATTTCGTTGCGGTAAAACAGGTGGCTCAAGACGGCCGAAAGCGCAACAATCGGGAGGATCCACCACAAAGAATAAGAAGATAGCAAATGCATAAGCCAAAAATACATACATTTTTACTTAAATTCGTGGCTCAAAAACAATCAACATGTCAAAAACCGTTTTTATCCTCTCCGCTGTACGCACACCAATGGGTTCTTTCTTGGGTGCATTCTCAGGTGTATCCGCTACACAACTCGGCGCTACAGCCATTCAAGGCGCGCTTCAAAAAGCACAACTCGACCCTGCATTAATTGACGAAGTTTTTATGGGCAATGTCCTTCAAGCGGGTGTTGGTCAGGCGCCAGCGCGTCAGGCTGCTTTAGGTGCTGGTTTGGGCAAAAATGTGCCATGTACAACCGTTAATAAAGTTTGTGCTTCGGGCATGAAATCGATCATGCTAGGTGCGCAAAGTATTTTAGCAGGTGACAACCATATTGTGGTGGTAGGCGGTATGGAAAACATGTCTCAAACACCACATTATCTAGATGGGCGAAACGGCACCAAATTTGGCAACATTGGCATGCTAGACGGTATCACCAAAGATGGCTTGCTAGACGTCTACAGCAAAGTGCCAATGGGTAACTGTGCAGAATTGTGCGCGACCAAATATGAAATTACACGCGAAGATCAAGATGCATTTGCCATCGATTCATACAAGCGTGCAGCTGCAGCTTGGGAGGCAGGTCGTTTCACAGATGAAGTAGTAGGTGTGTCTGTGCCGCAGCGCAAAGGCGATCCAATTGTGGTGAGCGAAGACGAAGAATACAAAAATGTATTTTTAGATAAAATTCCTGCTTTGCGTCCGGCTTTTGACAAAGAAGGAACTATTACAGCTGCAAATGCTTCCACACTCAACGACGGTGCCTCAGCCCTCATTCTGGTCTCAGAAGAAGCGGTTGCCAAGTACAATCTCAAGCCAATTGCTAAAATTGTATCGTATGCAGATGCTGCGCAAGAGCCGGAGTGGTTTACGACAGCACCTTCCTTAGCCATTCCAAAAGCGCTAGACAAAGCAGGGCTTACTATTTCTGATATCGATTACTGGGAGCTCAATCAAGCATTCGCCGTTGTCGGTTTGGCGAACATGAAAATCCTCGGCCTAGACTCGGCCAAAGTAGATGTCAATGGTGGTGCAGTTGCCCTAGGGCATCCGCTTGGCAATTCTGGTTCTCGCATAATTGTAACGCTCCTAAACGTCCTCAAACAAAATGGCGGCAAGCTCGGAGCGGCAGGTATTTGCAACGGCGGTGGCGGAGCTTCGGCGATGATTGTCGAGCTTTTGTAGTTTCATTTTGTTGCTTTTTCTTAAGCACGATTTGAACTGTTGTTCTGCGCTAAACATTCTGCGTTACTATGTGTTTTAAGCACATGTATCAACTCAAGCGCACTCAATTTATCAAAGCAGATTTACAAACCTGCTGGGACTTCTTTTCGTCTCCCCATAATTTAAAAGAAATCACGCCGCCCTCAATGGGTTTTGTCGTGAAGTCCGAAGTACCACTAAAAATGTACGAAGGCCTCATGATTGCCTATACCGTTAAGCCGCTGGCAGGCATCCCCTTAAGTTGGGTAACCGAAATCAAAACCGTCAAAGACCTGAGCTTTTTTGTAGACGAACAACGCGTTGGTCCTTACAAAGTTTGGCACCACGAACACCATTTTAAGGCGGTAGAGGGCGGTGTAGAAATGACAGATATTGTCACGTATGTATTGCCTTTTGGTATTTTAGGTAAACTCGTTCATCCATGGTTGGTGAAACCCAAATTAGCGCAAATATTTGCTTATCGATTTAAAAAGGTAGAACAACTGTTTGGGTAACCTAAGTTGCGCAGCACGCCATCCATTTATTGTACCTTGTCCCATGAACCAAGAACCCATTATTGTAGTCAAAGGTTTGCAAAAGAATTTTGGCGCTTTTACAGCTGTCAAAGATGTCAGTTTTACGGTCAACAAAGGCGATGTCTTTGGTTTTTTAGGGCCAAATGGCGCCGGTAAAAGCACTACCATGCGCTGCATGCTTTCTTTGATCAAGCCCAATGCAGGTCAAATCGATATTTTTGGCAAAAACCTTTTTGAAGCGCGAAATGAAATACTCGCCCAAGTTGGTAGCATTGTCGAAAAGCCTGATTTTTACAAATATTTGTCGGCCCGCAAGAATTTAGAGATTTTTGCCCGTATTTCTGGAGCCGACGTCAGTCAGCAAACGATTCTCGAAACCCTCGACTTTGTAGGGCTAAGTGGTCGCGAAAAAGACAAAGTCGGCGGTTTCTCGCACGGCATGCGCCAGCGCTTAGGAATTGCACAAACTTTATTGCACCAGCCCGAGCTCATCATTTTAGACGAACCCACTACTGGCCTTGATCCGCAGGGTATCATCGAGGTGCGCGATCTCATTTTGCGCCTCAAAAACGAGCAAAACAAAACCGTTATTTTGTCATCGCATCAATTGGCAGAAATTGAACACGTGGCCAATCGGATGGTGATCATCAACAAGGGGCAAACGATCATTGAGGGTTCGGTCTCAGAACTGATGAACGCACAAGATACACTTGTCTCCGTCGAATTGCTTGAAAGAAGCAACGAAGCGCTGCAACTGCTCCAACAAAAGTTCCCAAGCATCAAAGTAGAGGTGATTTCTCCCAAAACATTGGAACTGAACGTGGAAAGAAAGCTAATTCCAGCCATCAATGCAGCTTTAGTCAATGGTGGCTTTGCTGTGGTAGCCTTAGAGCCCAAACGCACACTCGAAGATTTTTTCATTCAAATGACCCAAAACTAATGCTCTGGAAAAATACCTACAACGAATTCATTAAGATCCTCGCCAAGCCCCGAAGTTACATCGGGCTCGCTGCACTCACCTTACTGATTTTGATCATTTTATTTGCCATGAAGGCAGATGGCCGTATGTACATCTCTTTTGTGACGGCCTCTTTTGAGCAAACGCTTTCTTTCAACGGCAACATCCTCAACGGCAACCTCATCGCCTTTATTGTGCTGCAAATGCTCATTGTACACATTCCTTTGCTCGTGGCGCTCGTAACGGGCGATTTACTTTCAGGTGAGGCCGCAATGGGCACCCTGCGCATGTTGCTCACCAAACCCATCAGCCGCAGTCAAGTGGTATATTCCAAACTGATTGCTGCCGCAGTTTACACCTTTATTTTGGTGGTTTGGATGGGCTTTTTAGCGCTCGTTGTAGGCCGCTGGATGTTCGGTACCGGCGACTTGATTGTTCTGAACTCCGATGGATTGGTGATCCTCAATTACGCCGATATTTTGTGGCGTTATGGCCTGGCATTTGCAGTGGCTTATTTGGCGCTCATGACAATCGCCACGCTTTCAATTGCCTTTTCTGCATTTGCCGATAACTCTATAGGCCCAATTGTTTCTACCATGGCCGTCATCATCCTCTTTACTATTATTGGTTCGCTAGACGTCAGCGTATTTGATCACGTCAAGCCTTGGCTCTTTACCACGCACATGGCTTCTTGGCGCTCCTTTTTCAGTGACCCTGTTCCTTGGTCCGCTATATGGGAGTCTGTCTGGATCTTGCTCGGACACAATATCTTTTTTGTAGCCATCGCCATTTTCAAATTTAAACGCAAAGACATCACCTCATGAAACAATTGCTACTTTTCTCCTTCTTCTTGCTCTGTCAATTTGTAAGTGCTCAAGATCCCAATGAATTGGTCAAGGCCGTTCGACTCAAGCTTGAAAAAGTCAATGATTATAGCGCCGATGTGCATATCAAGGCGGCGGTTCCGATGATCAAAATTGACGAAGTAGACGCCAAGATTTTCTATAAAGCACCCAATCAGATGAAAGTGGAATCCAAAGGGATAGCCATTTTACCCAAACAGGGCCTAGGAGAGCTCAATAACTTTTTGAGCAATGAAAACGCCTACACTTGCGCCTTGAATGGCAGCAAAATGCTTGGTGAGGTCAAGACCTCGGTGGTTTCAGTATTGCCGCTCACAGAAAATGCAGATGTGATCCTCGTTAAACTCTGGATAGATCCTGTTAAGGATTTGATTTTGAAATCTCAAATCACGAGCAAGAGTAATGGTACTTTAGATATCAACTATTTCTACGGAGACCAAGCCAAATATGGCCTGCCGTACAAAATGGTGTTTACCATTGATGTTAAAAAGTTCAAGTTGCCCAAAAGCGTGGCTGCCGATTTACATCAAAACAAGAAAAAGCCGAAGACTACAGAAGGATCCCAAACGGGTACAATTGTACTGCAAATCAGTAATTATAAGGTGAACCAAGGCATTCCAGATTCCAAATTCAAGGCCCCAATTAATAGATGACCTCGATCAGGGTGGTGTCAAAGGCAGTTGTATTAGTGCTTTTTTGACCGTTGTTGGCGGTATTCATCTCCCAATAAAAAAGAGAGTAGGTGGTGTTGCCGTTGTTCAGGCAGTAAAAAGTGGTGTCCAATTCCCCATAAAAATCTTGCGTAGTGCTAGGGCAACAACTCTCGCAAGCTGCCAAGCCTTCTTGTTTGATATACCGGAAATGATCTGTAGGACTTGGGTTCAGGTTCTTGAAATGAATTTTTGCCCAAGACATTGCTTTTGTACTTAAATCAAAAATGTTGTCGGACTGAATGCTGAGCTCTGAGAAATAGACTTCTTTCTCTATGGGAAAATACAAATCTTTTTGCACGCGCAAAATATAGCGTTCCATGCGTTCTCTGGGCACTTCAAATTTGTATGTCCCGTTGCTTGAAAGTGTAATATTTTTCACAAAAATTTCGTCGGAGGTGCCGATAGGAACTTTATAAAGCTCGATTTCGGCGCCCTCAAGGCCTTGGTTAAAGGTCATATCAGTTATAGTTCCCGTAAAGACAAAGCTGCCAGCACCTTTTTTACAACTGAACAAGCCAAGTAGAAGGCAAAATAGGAAAATTAAGCGTTCCATGTATCTAATAATTGCAAGTGTTCTATTGGGACAAAAAGGTAGTCACCGCCAAAATGAGTAGTGGTTTCTACTTTGCAGATTTGTTGGTCAATGCCGCAGCGTTGGTACTGTAGTTTTTCAAAAAATGTGAAGAGGGTGGTTTCGTTTTTAGGATCAATTTCAAGTTGCACAATTGGGCGTTTACTAGCAAGAATAGCTTCGAGGAGCTCAAAAACCTCCCATTCGTGACCTTCGATGTCGCACTTGATGTAGTCGATACGTTCAAAAGTGTGGAAAAAATCAGCGGTATTCACCATTTGAACATTTTGGGTGCGTTCGGTGGTGCTTTTTTCTTCTGGTCGCATAATGTGGGGGAGGCCCGTGCGCAACATGCCGTTGGTTTGCGGAAGTACCATGGTAATGCTGCCCGCTTCTTTGCCTAGCGCAACGTTGTGCAGTTCGACATTTTCTTGGTGCCCGATAAAATGAGCCAAAATAGCATGGAATTGTGGCAGAGGCTCAATGGCAATCACTTTACCTTTGTTGGCCAAACGCGCAAAATTCTTGGCAAAGTAGCCAAGGTTAGCACCGATGTCAATCACCACGAATTCTGGTTTGATGATGCGCTTGACAAAATAATGGAATTTGAAGGCCTCTTTGTTCTTAAGAAAGCCTAAATCATAGAGCAGGTAAAAGAACCAATGCAAGGTAAGTAGGTATGCCCTTTCGGGCAAGATCATGTAAAGCAATTTCTTCATGCTGATTCTTTCATCCAAAAGTACAATTATTTCTATTTTTAGCGAATGAAAATTACCTTGTTCCTTTCTTTTGTTTGTTGTATGGCCCTTCAAGGTACTGCACAGCTCCAACTCGATCAAATTATGAAGGGCCCTGGCTTTGTTGGCGCCTTGCCAGAGTCTCCGGAATGGTCCTTAGATGGCAAACAAATTTATTACTTGAAAAAACACCCAGATTCTTTAAAGCCTGTTTATTATAGCTACAATGTGCAAAGTGCACAAACTAAAGTGCTCAGTGCGCAAGAGTGGCAAAACCGCTGGGTTTGGACAGCTGGCCAAGGCGCGCTCAATCAGGTGCGTATTTTTGAAAATCAACTGCAATACAATGATTTAGCCACCAAGCAAGTTCGCTCATTTACTTTGTTTACCGACGACATTTGGAACCTGCAAGCGCAAAACAAACTACAAACCGTCGTTTTTCAGCAGGGTCAAAGTTTGTTTGTATTTGATCTTCAACATGGTTTGGCCAAAAATATAGTTACCTACAAAAAAGCTAAAGCAGCAAAGCCTGCTACAGAAGGCCTGTCTCAGACCGAACTGGACTATTTTGAAAGCATGCGCAAACAAGCCTTACAAAGTACCGAAGTCAAATTACCTCAGGTCAAATTCACCTCGTTTGAACCACAGGGCACCTTGCAGATTGATCCATCGGCACATTTTGTATTGCTCAAGCAAGAACAGGAGCCCGAAGTGAAACCAACAGAGGTGCCGCATTATATTGCTGCTGACGCGCATGTATTCAATGAAAAATCACGTGGAAAGGTGCAAAATGAAGAGCCCTCGCAGCGCTTATTTCTTCATGATTTACGTTCCGACTCTTTAATAGAACTTGATTTTTCTGGCCTCACGCAATTGAATACTGAAGACCGGGACCTGATTTTTCATCCAGTTATTTTTGCCAAAACCAAAGCGCTCGCTTTATTAGATGTCCGCAGTGCCGATAACAAAGACCGCTGGCTTGTCTGCATCGATTTGGGCACCCAGCAAATTCAAGAGCTCGAGCATCAGCACGACAGCGCTTGGATAGGAGGTCCGGGCATCTCTTCTTGGAACTTTGAATCGGGTACGCTCGGTTGGCTTAAAGATGCCAATGTCATCTATTTTCAGTCTGAGCAGACTGGCTACTCGCATTTGTATAGTTTAGATTTGCAAACCAAAACAAAAATGGCACTCACCAGCGGCAACTATGAAGTCCATGAGGTGCGCCTTTCAAAAGACAGCAGTTCATTTTGGCTGAGTACAAATATGCAGCATCCGGGTACGCGAAACTTTTATAAACTAGATATAAAAACTATTCAACTCAAACCCTTGCTCTCTGAATTAGGTGCCTACGAAGTACAGCTTTCACCAGATGAGAAGCAATTGGCTTATCGTTTCAGTACGAGCACTCAGCCTTGGGAACTTTTTACTTGTTCGCTCAAAAATCCGAAAGATCAAGTTCAACTAACGAAGTCAACTACAGAAGTATTCCAAACCTATCCTTGGCAAAAGCCCGAAATTCTAAGCTTTAAAGCTTCAGATGGCGTTGAAGTTTATGCACGTATGTATACACCCAAAGCAAAAAACAAAAATGGCGCAGCTGTCTTGTTTGTTCACGGCGCTGGGTATTTGCAAAATGCGCATCATTACTGGAGTTACTACCAGCGCGAGTTCATGTTTCATCAGCTGCTCATCGAGCGTGGTTATACAGTCCTCGACGTCGATTACAGAGCCAGCGAAGGTTACGGCCGCGCTTACCGCACAGCCATTTACCGACATATGGGCGGCAGAGACTTACAAGATTTTGTCGATGCCAAACAGTTTTTAATTGCCAACTACGGCATTGACTCGAGTAGCGTAGGGATTTACGGTGGTTCTTATGGCGGTTTCATTACGCTCATGGGGCTTTTTACCGAACCCGGTACTTTTGCTTGCGGGGCTGCGTTGCGTTCTGTTACCGATTGGGCGCATTACAACCACGAATACACCACCAATATCCTCAATACGCCCGCTGCCGACCCTGATGCGTATCGGCAAAGTTCTCCTATTCATTTTGCTGAAGGCTTGCAAGACCCACTTTTGATCTTACACGGCATGATCGACGACAACGTTCAGTTTCAAGACGTCGTCCGTCTCAATCAGCGACTTATTGAGCTCGGTAAAAAGGATTGGTGGATGGCATTGTATCCGGTGGAACGCCACAGCTTTCAGTATACTTCTTCCTGGACAGACGAATACCGCCGGATTCTCGAATTATTCGATACCTATTTACTCAAATAAGACCAAATGAATTTCCAGCTGCAGATTTTAAAAACCAAAGAAGAAATGCTTGCTCAACTCGAGGTCTTGCAATTTTTATATCCAAGCCTCACCGCAGCGCAGTACAACCAAGAACTCGACTTGATGCTGCCGCACAATTATGGCCAACTCGCGGTTTTTGAAAAAGCTAAGTGCATCGCCATTTGTGGTTACTGGATCGGCAACAAGCTTTGGATTGGCAAGTATTTAGAATTGGACAATATTGTCGTGGATCCGGCTTATAGAAGTAAGGGCGTGGGGGAATTGATTTTTCAGACCATAGAACAAACCGCAGTCGAAGAAAATTGCAATATGTTGGCTTTGGATTCTTACACGAGCAATTTCAAAGCGCATAAATTTTTTTACAACCAAGGGTATAGCCCTAAGGGTTTCCACTTCATCAAGTTGTTAAATGAAAAAGCAGTGCGTTGAGCACTGCTTTTTTAAGGTCTGAAATCAATTGGATTAAAGGCAATGAAAGGGAGTTAGTGTCCTTTTGCAGCCAAGTAACGCTCTGCGTCTAGCGCTGCCATGCAACCTGTGCCCGCAGCTGTAATGGCTTGGCGGTAGGTTTTGTCGGCGGCGTCTCCAGCGACAAACACACCAGCAACATTCGTTTTGCTGGTTCCAGGTTGGGCGTATTTGATGTAGCCGGTTTCATCGAGATCGATGTAATCTTGGAATACGGCTGTGTTGGGTTGGTGACCGATGGCGACAAAGAAACCAGTACAAGCGATTTCGCTTTCTTGATTGCTAGCGCGGTCGATAATGCGCACGCCCGTTACCAATTGGCCATCGCCGAGTACCTCTAAAGTTTCTGCATTGAAGCGGATGTCGATATTTGGGGTGTTTTTAACGCGGTCTGCCATGATTTTAGAGGCGCGGAATTCATCGCGACGCACGAGCATAGTGACTTTCGTACAAAGCTTGGAAAGGTAATGCGCTTCTTCGCAGGCGGAGTCACCGGCACCTACAATAACGACTTCCTGGTTGCGATAGAAAAATCCGTCGCAGACAGCGCAAGCTGATACGCCGCCTCCCAATTTGAGGTAGTGTTGTTCGCTCTCTAGGCCAAGGTATTTGGCAGAGGCGCCAGTTGAAATGATAATGGTGTCTGCATGGATTTCATGGCCGTTCTCAGTCCAGCATTTGTGTACGCTACCCGAGAAGTCTACACGGGTAATGAAACCACTGCGCACGTCTGTGTCAAAACGCTTGGCTTGTGCTTCTAATTGGAGCATCATGTCTGGGCCTGTGATGCCATCGGGGTAGCCAGGAAAATTTTCTACTTCATTCGTTGTAGTTAGCTGCCCTCCAGGCTGCAAACCTTGATACATGACGGGTTTCATGTCTGCTCTTGCGGCGTAAATTGCTGCTGTATAGCCCGCTGGGCCAGAACCTATTATAAGGCAAGAAATGCGTTCAATTTGACTCATGGTGTTTGTTTTCAACAAAATTAATGCTTTGTTTGGTCTTAATTTGTAACCAGCGCTACATTGTTTTGAACGTTTTCTCCACAAGGTAACTTTTCAACAAGATTTTCTTCTGCTGAAAATAAAATGTATTTTCGTTTTCTCAAACTAAATAACTCATGACAAAAAACTTTATTTTATGCACTTTCGTAGGCCTTTCTATGGTTTCGTTTGCACAAAAAAGCGAGACAGAAGGCCCAGAAAACCTCAATTGGTACCTCAAAGATCCTAAAGCCGATGGCGTTTACGGAACTGGCGCCACGAAGGCATACGAAATGCTCACTGCAGCAGGTAAAAAGTCCACAACAGTAATTGTTGCCGTTATCGATTCTGGCGTAGAAACAGACCACCCAGACCTCAACGAGGTCATCTGGATCAACGAAGACGAAATCCCTAACAACGGCATCGACGACGACAAAAATGGTTACATCGACGACATCAACGGTTGGTCTTTCTTAGGTGGCCCCACCGAAGATATCGACAAAGAAGCATTGGAACTTGCCCGAATGTATCGCATGGAATCTGAATATTTCAAAGGCAAAAAAGTAGAAGATATTTCCAGCTCAGAGCTTGCGCGTTTTGCGACCTATGAAAAAATCAAAATGGCCTTCGAAAAAGAAATCGCAGACAAAGAAGCATCGGTTAAAAACATCAAGATGCTAGCAGATTACATGCAACGCGTCGAAAAGCAAGCTGGTGTACCTTTTTCTAAAGAAACCAATGCTGCTTTTACGCCAGAGACAGAAACCGACAAGCGCATTCAAACCCGCATGAAGGCCCTTCTGGCCATGATTCCAGCCGAGCAGCTGAACACTGAAATCGACGGCGCTCTCAAATCTATGCAAAGTGCACTTGACTTATCTAAGTTAGACGCAGATTCTATTCGCACAGTAATAGTCGGCGACAACCCTAATGATTTTTCAAGTAAAATTTATGGTTGCAACCGCTACGAAGGCCCAGATGCCTTTCATGGTACGCACGTATCGGGCATCATTGCCGCCATGCGCAACAACGGAATGGGCATCGACGGTGTTGCCGACAACGTGCGCATAATGGTCTTGCGTGCGGTTCCAGACGGAGACGAGCGCGACAAAGATGTTGCAAACGCCATTATTTACGCTGTAGATAACGGTGCAAAAGTGATCAATATGTCCTTTGGAAAATACTGGACACCCAACAAAGACTACGTAGATGCAGCAATCGAATACGCGCGCAGCAAAGACGTATTGCTCGTGCATGCAGCAGGAAACGACGCCAAGAATAAAGATGTGGAAGATTCTTACCCAACACGCCGCCTGAACAACAAAACAACAGCTTCCAACTGGATTGAAGTTGGTGCGAGCAGCAGCTCAAATAGCGGCAAAAAAATTATTGCAGAATTCTCCAACTACGGAGCGACAACCGTAGATTTCTTTGCGCCAGGCGTAGATATCTATTCAACCGTCCCAGACTACAACTACGAGAACGCGAGTGGTACTTCAATGGCTTGTCCTGCTACTGCAGGTGTGGCTGCACTCATCAGAAGTTATTTCCCTGAATTGAGCGCTGCTGAAGTGCGCGAGGTCTTGATGGCAACTACTGCAACTTACAAAAAGAAGGTTGTTGCACCTAATGGTGAGAAGGCGAAAATGAAAGACCTTTGCCTCACTGGCGGCTTCGTCAATGCAGCCAATGCGGTCTCTTATTTGCTCGATAAAAAATAAGCCAAGCTTTTTCCTAATGTCGAAAGCCACATGAAATTCATGTGGCTTTCTTTTTATTTTTGCAGAAACTTTTTTGACATGTCTCTTAATCCTTGGTTGCTTGCTGTTTTTGTGATCGTTATTTTTACGATGCTCCTGATCGATTTAGGATTGGTCAATAAAAAGTCGCATCAAATCTCCAACAAAGAAGCCCTGCGCTGGACCCTCATCTGGATTGGCTTGTCTATGGGATTCAGTGCGTTGGTATGGTGGCAAATGGGCTTCGCCAAGTTTGCAGAATACCAATCGGCTTATTGGATAGAAGAAGCACTTTCCGTAGACAACATGTTTGTCTTTATTTTGGTATTCAAGTTTTTCAAGCTAGAAGGCAAGCTTCAGCACCGCGTGCTCTTTTGGGGCATTATCGGTGCGCTTATCTTTAGGGGTATTTTTATCTTCTCGGGCATCGGCCTCATCAAACTCACATACTTGCCTGCTTTTGAGTTATTTGGTTATCAGTTCAGTCTTGAACAAGGTGCACATGCCTTACCAGGTTATTTCTTCCGTCCAAACCTCATCCTGACTATTTTTGGTGCCTTCTTGGTTTATGCTGGCATCAAATCTTTACTCGATTCTGAAGACGACGATCAAAAAGATTTCAATAAAAGCCTAGGTGCACGCTTGCTTAGAAAGGTGTTTCCCGTAACCAAAAACTACCACGACGATCGCTTCTTCATCAAAAGAGGCAGCAAGCACATCGCCACCAAATTATTTTTGGTGCTCATTGTCATCGAGACGACCGATCTTATTTTCGCCATTGACTCTATTCCGGCCATCTTTGCCATTGCGCCCAACGACCCACTGGTTTTATATACTTCCAATATTTTTGCAGTGCTCGGTTTGCGCTCGATGTATTTCTTGCTCGCGAACTCTATTCATATGTTCTCTAAGCTCAAATACGGCTTGGCATTTATCTTGAGCTTTATTGGCCTGAAGATGCTCGTGGCGCCGTTGTATCACATAGATGCGAGTGTATCGCTCATGATTGTGTTGGGTGCACTTGTACTATCCGTACTCGCGTCGGTGATGGCTAAACGATAAACGAAGCGCCTTCTTCACTCATGCTCACACCTGCGCGCAGCTTGGCGAATAATTCTCGGCCAAATCCATATTGGGTGTTTTCTTTTTGAACTTTAGAACGCTCCATAACACTTGTTTCATTGAGCACTTCAATGATGCCATTTTCGCTGTCTAAGCGCAAGAGGTCGCCGGTTTGTATTTTACTAATGAGGCCACCGTCATACGCTTCTGGCGTGAGGTGGATTGCCGCTGGAACTTTTCCGGATGCGCCCGACATGCGCCCGTCTGTTACGAGGCCCACTTTGTAGCCTTTCTTTTGAAGTATGGTGAGCGTAGGGGTGAGGCTGTGTAATTCGGGCATGCCATTGAACTTGGGGCCTTGAAAAGGCACTACTGCAATGAAATCCTGATCGAGTTCACCGCGTTTGAAAGCGGCTATGAGGTCGGTTTGTTCGTGAAAAACAATGGCTGGCGCCTCCACAATTCGGTGCTCAGGCGCAACAGCCGCTGTTTTGATGACGGCGCGCCCTAAGTTGCCTTTTAAAAGTTTGATGCCGCCGTCTGATGTAAACGGCTCGCTGGCTGGGCGTATGATATTTAAATTCAATGAGGTGTGTGCGCCGTCTTCCCAAACTAAGGCGCCATCTTTGATTTTTGGCTCTTGGGTGTAAGCGCTTAGGCCTTTTCCGATAATGGTTTGAACGTCTTCGTGTAGCAAGTGCTGCTCGAGAAGCGTACGGATCACAAAGCCCATTCCGCCTGCAGCATGAAAATGATTGACATCAGCTGCGCCATTTGGATACATTCGGGTAATGAGTGGAACAATAGCCGATAAGTCAGACATGTCGTCCCAGTTGATGATGATGCCTGCCGCACGTGCAATGGCAATGAGGTGAATGGTGTGATTGGTAGAACCGCCCGTGGCTAACAAGCCAATGATGCCATTGACGACCGTTTTTTCATCGAACAAATTGGCAAGGCTGCGGCTTTTGCCGATTTTGACATTTTCTATCGCTACGCGTACAGCTTCTTTGTTGAGTAAGTCGCGTAGCTGCGTATTTGGATTCACAAAGCTAGAACCAGGTAAGTGGAGCCCCATGATTTCCATGAGCATTTGGTTGCTATTGGCAGTACCGTAAAAAGTACAAGTTCCAGGGGAGTGATAGGAGTCTGACTCGCCTTTGAGGAGTTCTTCGCGGCCAATTTTACCTTCTGCATAAGCTTGGCGAATTGCCGATTTTTCTTCGTTGCTGATCCCGCTAGGCATAGGCCCTCCGGGCATAAAAACCGCAGGTAAGTGGCCAAAGCGCAAGGCGCTCATGAGCAGGCCTGGTACAATTTTGTCGCAGATTCCTAAATAGAGTGCTGCGTCGAACATATTGTGAGAGAGACCAATTGCTGAAGACAACGCAATAACATCTCGGCTGTACAGCGAGAGCTCCATTCCAGGTTGCCCTTGTGTGACGCCGTCGCACATGGCTGGTACAGCACCTGCAACTTGTGCGACTCCACCGTAAGCGTTTGCGTATTGTTTAATGGTCTTTGGATAATCTTCATACACTTGATGTGCCGACAACATGTCGTTGTAGGCGGTAATGATGCCTAGGTTGGGAATGATATCTGCAGCCAGCGCTGCTTTGTCGTGCTGGTTACAAGCCGCAAAACCATGTGCCAAATTGCCACAGTGCAGCGTGCTTCGGTGCACACCTTCTAAATAGGCTTCCTCCATTTGAGCGAGATAAGCTTTTCTGGTGGTTTGGCTTCGTTGAACGATGCGTTCAGTAATACTGGCAATGGCTGGATGTATCATGATGCTGATGTATAGTAGGTCTCGGTGAGGGCTGTTTGAAAAGCGGCAATGGGCAATTGCAGTTGCTCACTTTGGGCCAAGATTTCTTTTTTCTGGGTTCCGGTGATCATTAAAAACAGGTGCTTGCTCCGGCGCAAAAGGGGGCCATTGCAGGTGATGCGTTGGGTAGGCTCTGCTGGTGCGTTGGTATTGGAAAGCAAACAACTGGTAGCTATATTTGCAGCGGCTGAAGCGGCATCGTTTGGAAAGATAGAAGCAGTGTGCCCGTCGGGGCCCATGCCAAGCAGGCAGACGTCGGTGTCCGTAAAAATACGGTATGCTTCTTCAATTTGTTGAAGATTTCCGTCGTAATCGCTTTCAATACGCACCATTGATACTAAAGTGGCTGCTTTAGCCTTATTTTGGAGAAGTGTTTCTCCAATTAATTTGAAATTCGAAAATGGGCTAGAATGGCTCACAAAACGTTCGTCTACAAGCCCAACTTTGACTCGGTCCCAAGGAAGATCTGCATGCGACAAAAGTGTGTACACGCCGCTGGGTGTAGAGCCTCCGGAAAGCAAAAGCGTAGCTTCACCTTTTATAGTAATCGCATCTTTCAGCGCAGCGGCAATTGCTTGGGAAAGTGCTTGTTCGAGCGCAGCTTTTGATTCAAATTCAATCATTCTCTCCAAGTTTTGGTGATCCAAGATTCGTTTTCGTTTAAGATATCGTCTCCAGGGCCCCAAGTACCTGCTTCGTAAAGCACGTTAGTCATGCCTGCAGCTTTCCAGCTGCTTGTTACCGATTCAATCCAGGTCCAGGCGGCTTGGAGTTCGTCTTGGCGCATGAAGAGTGTTTGGTTGCCGCGAATGACATCTACAATGAGGCGTTCGTATGCTTCAGGGAAGCGTTCTTTGAAAGAGTCGTTGTAGTCGAGTTTGAGCGCAATTGGCTTGTAGCGATAACCCCCAGGTCCAGGAATTTTGGTCATTTGAATGAGTTCAATACGCTCTTCGGGTTGCAAGCGAATGATAAGTTTGTTGTTGTTGAGTTTTTCTTTGGAAGGAAAGATGTTGTGCTTGACCTCTCTAAAGTTGATGACGATTTCTGAGTAGCGCTTGATCATGCGCTTTCCTGTGCGCAGCATAAACGGAACGCCTTTCCAACGCCAGTTATCTACGTAGGTTTTAATAGCGACAAAAGTTTCAGTTTTGGACTCGTATTTTTCGATGTCCTCTAGATAGCTGTTTACCTTTCCGCCATTAGAGATTCCTCTGGTATATTGCCCTTTGACGGTATCGTGTTCGACGGTTTTTTTAGTCAGCGGTCTGAGTGCCTTGAGTACCTTTAGTTTTTCGTTGCGCACTTCGTCGGCATCGAGCGCTACAGGCGGTTCCATTGCGACCAAGCAAAGTAATTGCAAGAGGTGATTTTGTATCATGTCGAGGAGGGCACCCGATTGGTCGTAATACGATGCGCGTTTCTCCACACCCAGGCTTTCGGCTACTGTAATTTGCACGCTTTCGATGTTCTCGGAATTCCAGGCTCGTTCAAAGAGGTTGTTGGCAAAACGCAAAACCATTAGGTTTTGAACGGTTTCTTTACCGAGATAGTGGTCAATTCGGTAGATTTGATGTTCTTCGAAAGCGAGCGTAATCTCGGCGTTGATGGCGTTGGATGATGCCAAAGAATGTCCAAGGGGTTTCTCGAGTACCACTTTACTGCTCTGATTGACTAAACCGCAGGTTTTTAAAGTTTGGGTGATTGGACCAAAAGCAGATGAAGGCGTTGAATAGTAGTAAATATTTTGTCTTTCCGGATATTTTTCTAGGTAAGCCTTGAGTTCGGTATACGCCTCGGGGTTTGGGTCTTCGGCTTTGATCAAGACAAGTTTATTGAGGAATTTCTCAATTTCTTCTCGGTTGTATTTGTGATGGTCGCTCACTTCTAAAAAAGGAATGAGCCTATCTTGAAACGCATTGATATCTGGATCTTTGCGCGTAATGGCAATTATGTTATAGGAAATATTGAGCTGGCCATCGAGATCGCGATGAAATATAGCGGGCAAGATTTTGCGAATCGAGAGGTCGCCGTCGCCACCGAATACAACAATATTAAAAGGTTGGAAACGTTCTTGGTGGGTTGTGTTTTTAGTATGGGCTTTCATGCCATTGAAGTTTAGTATGTGTCAAATTTACACTAAGTAAAAATAAAAAGCAATTAAAAAATATTTAAATTTAGCAACCTATATTTGTTTATAACGTTCTGAAACCGATGAGAGTTTATTTTATTTTTCTATTTGCTGCTTTTAACTTTATTATCAATGAAATAAGCGCGCAAACTTTTGTGTTCGGACAGCTAACCGGCTCTCCAAACATGATCACTACAGGCTGGAGTACCAACGGAAATGCAGTGGTTGGCGACACACCAGGCGACGCAGATAATTTCCCAAACGAGCTTATATTAACCAATTCTACACCTACACAATCGGGTAGTATTTTTTACAATACGCCCCTCAACATCACCGTCTGCCAACAATGGACAGTAGAGTTCGAATACCGCATTTGGGGTGGAAACGCAGCTGATGGTTTGGCTTTTTGTTTCATCCCGGTGCCTCCGACAGGTTTTGTGATGGGTGCAGGCCTGGGTATTCCCGCTTCGGCCAACGGATTAAAGGTCGCGATTGATACCTATGACAACTGTAGTCAAGGTGGTACCAATCCCGAAATCCAAATTTTCACAGGAGTGGGTTACAACGAATGCTTGCCTGCCACACCCAAAATTCAAAACTCAGGAGGTTCATTAAATTATTTAAGGAATACCAATTACCAACCGGTCAAAATCACTTATAACAACGGCGTTATTACCGTTTTTGTTAATAATGTGCAAATGCTCACCACCAATTTTACGATCAACTACACTGGTTATGTCGGTTTTACAGCAAGTACAGGGGCGCTTTATGATCAGCACTCCATCCGCAATGTTGTCATCTACACCAATCAGGCGCCATCCAATGCAGGGGTAGATGTCTCTACATGTTCAAACACCCCCGTTACCATTGGCTCGGCTCCCAATCCGAACAACAGTTACAGCTGGTCTCCTGCAACGGGCTTATCGGCTACGAATGTAGCCAACCCAGTTGTGACTTTACCCAATACCACTGGTGCATCCCTTACCCAAACCTATACGGTTACTACAACCATGGCCAATTCACCCGGAGTGTGCCCTACAACCGATCAAATCGTCGTGACCATTCAGCCACAATTTGTGCAAACAACCAATCAAAGCACCTGTACGGGTCAGTACACATTTAATGGACAACAACTCACACAGTCGGGCACTTATCTCGATACGCTTTCTTCTGTACACGGCTGTGATTCAATCGTGACACTGAACCTTACCGTTAGCAATGCGCCTACGGCCAATGCCGGGCAAAATATTTCGGTATGTTCTGGCGAAACAGGTAATTTAGGTTCGGTTGCTCAAACAGGCTTCACATACAGCTGGTCTCCGGTAACAGGCTTGAGTGCCGTAAACGCTGCAAATCCAACTATTGTTTTGAGTAATCTCAATACTGGTTTGCCTATCGTTCAAACCTATACACTCACTATTACCGATAACACAAGTGCTTTGGGCTGCACCTCCACCGATCAGGTAGCTGTAACGGTCTTGCCTAGCTATCAAACTCAAGTTGCAGACACACTTTGCAATGGAGGTCCGTTTGTCTTGAATGGCCATACCTATACGCAATCGGGAATTTACATTGATTCTGCTCAAACCACAAGCGGTTGTGACTCCTTGATCAACATCAATATCACCATTTCCCAAGAACCCGTTTTTGCGCTCAATGACACCCTTATTTGCTTTGGTGGGCAGGCTGCTTTGGTGCCGCAAAGTAATTTCAATAATGTAAGCTACGCTTGGCTTTCGCAAAATACCACTGTTCCTACAGTGAGCCCTACGCTCAATATCAGCCCACAACAAACTATTTCTTATGCTGTTACAGCTGTAAATAACTTCTTGTGTATACATGCTGAGAATATCACTATAACCGTTGCGCCATTACCCATCATGACGCTTGTTGCCAATCAAACCACGCTCTGTGCTTATGACACCCTGCAACTTTCAGCATCTGGGGCTCCTTCCTTAAGTTGGAGCGGACCGCTTGCTATTTCAAATAGTAACCCAACTCAAACAATCACAAATCCGCTTTCTGGCACGTATCAAGTTGTTGGAACTTCTCTTGAAGGTTGTCAAGAAAGCACAGCGCTAACTATCACAGTTAATCCAGCTCCGCAGCTACAAATTACGCCTGACCAAGGAATTTGCCCCGGATTTGCCGCACAATTGACAGTTTCAGGTGCGGTCAATTATGTTTGGAACGATGCTCAACTGACGGCTAGCAGCAATACCGTCACGCCGGCCGCTACAACTACCTACATGGTGGTGGGTACCAATCAATACAATTGCCTCGATTCTGCCCAAACAACAGTGACGGTTTACTCGCAGCCTACAGCAGATTTTACTGCGAGCCCTCAAATGCTGACCAGCGACGATCCTACTGTAAATTTTACTTCTAATGCCCAGAATGCCGCGCTCAGCTCTTGGGATTTTGGAGATGGTACCACAGCTGGAAACCTCCAAAATGAGTTCGATTACACTTATCCTTTTGTGGAGGATCAAAATTATACGGTCACTTTAAATGTAGTTAGTGCCGAAGGATGTACTGCAGAAAGTCAGGTTCAAATTCAAATCAAAGGAGGAATTATTTATTATGTTCCTAACACCTTTACACCAGACGGAAGCGATGAGCTCAATAACTTGTTTACGCCTGTCTTCACCTCAGGTTTTGACCCTCAGAATTTCCACATGACCATCTTCAATCGCTGGGGAGAGCCTGTATTTGAGTCCTACGATTCACAAGTGGGTTGGGATGGTAAAATTGATATATACGCAGCACCAGAAGGCACCTACACTTACGTCATCGATTTCAAGACACTCAATACAGATGAAATGATCCGCATAAGTGGCCATGTCTTGCTGATGAGATAAATATTTGTCATTTTGAATTGCATGCAATCAAATGCTTATCTTTGAGATGGAAGAATTTCGAATCCTTTTCTTATGTCAAAGAAGCCTCAAAGCGTATACCTCTTTTCAATTCTAGCTCTTTTCTTGCTCGCATTTAATTCAAGACTAAATGCTCAGTCTATAGGAGGTATCGTCAATACTTATACAGCTGTAACTAATATATCTGTAAATAGTGTCACCGTGAGTAGTGCTTCAGGTTTTGCAGTTGGCGATCGGGTGCTGCTGATCCAAATGAAAGGAGCCACAATTAACCAAACCAATACCGCTAGTTTTGGTCAAATTGTGGCCTTAGGTTCGGCTGGCAACTTTGAGTTCACGAATATTGCAAGCATTAGCGGCAATACCATCACTTTTGTAAGCAACTTATGTAAACCGTTTGTGGTTTCAGGTAAAGTTCAATTGATTCGCGTGCCCGTTTACAATCAGGCGACTATCTCTGCTGTAGTCACCTCAAGTCCTTGGAACGGTAGTACGGGTGGGGTGGTAGCCATTGAAGCCACTTCAAGTCTTACTTTTAACAATAACATTGATGTCAGCGGTAAAGGATTTGTTGGTGGAGCAGTTACGTCAGGTTGGTTCATGTGCAATGATCCGAATTTTGCGAGTTCAGGCGCCAATGCTGGTAAAAAAGGGGAGGGCATAGCACCGGCTCCACTCAGTTTAGATGGCAATAGGGCACCACTCGCCAATGGCGGTGGAGGTGCCAACTCTGGCAATCCAGGTGCTGGTGGCGGTTCCAATGGGGGCGTAGGTGGCAGAGGAGGAAATCAGTTTTCAGGTTCTTGCCCTGTGAATACCGCATTTGGCATGGGCGGCTACGCACTAGACTATAGTACCTATCGCGCTTATCTAGGTGGCGGCGGCGGGGGTGGTTACAAAGACAACGGCCTCAATGCCACAGCAGGATCAAATGGTGGAGGTATCGTTTTTATCATTACGCCAACTGTAATTGGCAATAACCAACAAATTACAGCAAATGGCCTGAATGTTATTGGTAATACAGATTCTGAGGGGGCGGGTGCAGGTGGGGCAGGCGGCTGCGTTTATTTACTAACCCAAAATGTAGCATCCAATCTGAATGTAAATGTAAGTGGCGGAAACGGAGGTAATATCTTTAGTACTGTGTGGTCTTCTGCTTGTCATGGTCCTGGTGGCGGTGGCGGTGGCGGTGCCATTGTTTTTCAACAAGCCGCAACACCGAACAACGTCGTTCCCGTTATAAGTGGCGGCAGTCCCGGCACCATTCTGCATACGGGTCCTGCCTGTTCAGGTTCGTCTTTTGGCGCTCAGGCAGGAGCTTCAGGTATTCTAGTATATAATTATTCGCCGCCAGCGCCTGGAACTCCTCCAAGTTTAGGTCAAGACACCACCATTTGTGCGGGAACAGCCATTAGTTTGCAACCAGATTCCACTTATTCGGCATACACCTGGAGTAATGGAGCCACTACAGCGAGCATTACCATCAATGCGGCGGGTTCGTATTGGCTCGATGTGCCGAGCGGCTGCGGCTTGGTACGTGATTCTATTTTGGTATCGGTTCAGCAACCAGTTCTTGATCTCGGTTCGGACCTCTCGCAATGCCTCGGCGATTCATCTCTTTTGCAACCCACAGGTTCAACAGGTACTTATTTGTGGTCAACTGGGGCTACAACTGCTACCATTTACGTTCAAAATGCAGGAAGCTATGTGCTCAATTTGCAGGATAATTTAGGTTGTATCGCACAAGACACAGTGCTTGTTTCAATCCTTCAACCCGATACATCGTCAAGCAACATGAGCATATGTATTGGCTCCACTTATACGTTTTTCGGTCAGTCGATCAGCTCGGCGGGCACCTATATAGCAACGCTGAGCAATCAATTTGGCTGCGATTCGTTGGTGTTCCTAACAGTCAATATGGAAGCCGATACCAGTTATGTCTCGATGACTATTTGTGCCGATTCTATACTTACTTTCAATGGTTTAAGTATAAGTAGTCCAGGAGTTTATGCCGTTCATTTGAACAATCAAAATGGCTGTGATTCTATGGTCGTTTTAACCTTAAGCGAGTGGGCGCTGCCCGTGGTTAGCGTTGCAGATACTTTTGTGTGCGCCAATACTTGCGTTACGCTTGTGCCAACGGGTGCGCTCAACTATTTTTGGGATGTCGCTCAAAATGCGAATGGCAGCCTAACCGTTTGCCCGGGTCAAACAACGAATTACACGGTCTTTGGAACCGATGTAAATGATTGTGCGTCTGCACCTGTGCAAGCCACCGTACAAATAGACCCTACTCCAGTGCCTAGTTTTTACATCAATCCAGATCAGGTGGAGATAGACGACCCAACTATTACGGTATACAATGTTACGCCAGGTAATTTGAACCATATCTGGACAATCAATGGCAGTGCATTTGAAAACGCCGCAAGCTCTTTTGACTACGCATTACCTTTTGTGGACGGTACTTATAGCATCCAGTTGGTGAGCTCCACTGATCTCGGTTGTACGGATTCGCTAACCCTGACTGCTACGGTCATGAATAACATTGCTGTTTATATCCCCAATTCGTTCACGCCCGATGGCCAAGCATTCAATAACACCTTTTTTCCGGTGTTCTCCACAGGTTTTACACCCAAAAATTATAGCCTCACCATCTTCAATCGTTGGGGAGAAGAAATTTTTTCGAGCCAAGATCCTAAGGCTTACTGGGATGGCGCAATGTCAGAAGGCACCGATTGCCCTGATGGCATCTACAACTACCTGCTTGAATATCAAGAAATCGACAAAGGAGAAGTGCAGAAAATCCTTGGCTTTGTGCACTTATTGAGGTAAAAAAAATCCTGCCGAGGCAGGATTCAAAAATTACTGTTCAACGTTTAGTATTCATCTTCGTTGAAAAGAAAATCTTCTCTAGATGGATAGTCGGGCCATATTTCTTCGATACTTTCATACATATCGCCTTCATCTTCGAGATCTTGTAGGTTTTCTACAACTTCTAGAGGTGCGCCGGTACGAATGGCAAAATCGATGAGTTCTTCTTTAGTGGCAGGCCACGGTGCATCTTCAAGGTAGGAGGCAAGTTCCAGTGTCCAGTACATGAGCTAAATATTTAGGTTTAATTTTTGGCAAAAGTAATTTTTATTTCCAAAAATCCAAGTACCAAACAAAAAATCTGACAAAAATTTAATTTCGGGGCGTCCAAGTGTGTTCTTGCACGCCGTTATCTAGGCTGAATTTTCTAGACAAAACAAACAGGTAATCGCTGAGTCTGTTGAGGTAGGTAAGTACCAATGCTTCAACACCTTCAAGTTCGTCCAAAGTGACGGACATTCGCTCTGCTCTGCGGCAAATGCAACGCGCCACATGCGTGTGGGCACTAATGGAATGACCACCTGGCAAAATAAAAGCGGTGAGGGGCGGCAAGGCTTCATCCATGACATCCATCCAGTGTTCGAGTTTCTCGACGTCACTTTCAAGCAAATCAGGCAATTGCATTTTAGACTTCTCGGGATCTGCAGCCAAATGGGAACCAATAGTGAAAAGGCGGTCTTGGATCTCTTGGAGTTGTGCAACGTACAGCAAATTGATGTCTAAGGTACTGATCAGGCCGATATACGAATTGAGTTCATCTACGGTGCCGTAAGCTTCTATGCGTACATCTCCTTTGGATACGCGCGTACCGCCGATGAGGCCAGTACTGCCTTGATCTCCTTTTTTGGTGTAAATTTTCATGCTAGAAATTTATGCAAGATTAGAAAGCAAGCCCTCCAATTCTGTTTGTGTATATTGAGTGGAAACGATTTTCATCATGACTTCCTCTACAATGCTGTCTGGGCAAGATGCACCTGAGGTGAGAACAATTTGAAGTTGGTCGCGGTCTGGTAGAAAGCGCTCGGTTAATTTCATTTCTTTTTGGTGAAAATCGAAATGATGCAGGCCGTTGTCTTGGATTTCAGTAGCGTCTTTGATGTAGTAGGTTGGGAACTTTTGCTCGAGCAATTCTACTAGATGACTGGTGTTAGAGCTGTTATAGCCACCGACTACAATGGCGAGGTCTGCTGCTTGTTCGAGCAAACCGAGTGTTGCGGATTGGTTGTCATTGGTGGCATAGCAGAGTGTGTCTCGGGTGTCGGCCATGTAGGTTTTGATGTTTTCTTCACCGTGCAATTGGATGTAGCAACTTCTCAAATAATCTGTGATGGCTTGGGTTTCGGTAGCCAACATGGTGGTCTGATTCACCACGCCAATTTTAGACAAATGGATTTCAGGCTCAAAACCTTCACTCGTTTTGCCTGCAAAAAAGTTTAGCAATTCGGCTGCAGTTTTTTGGCCTAAAATGTAGGCGCCAAGCACATTTGCTTCTTTCATGTCTTTGACAATGAGCGCAGGGCCATTGGCAACGGCATGTGAAAAAGTAGCGCGGGTTTCTTCGTGGTCGTGCTTGCCGTGAATGATAATAGTGTGCTGGGTTTCACCAAGTTTTTCTGAGCGGTTCCAGACTTTTTCTACAAAGGGGCAAGTGGTGTTGTAGGTTTGGATATCGAGGCCTAAACTGGTGAGTTGTTGTTCGATTTCTAATGTAGTTCCGAAGGCCGGAATGAGCACGATGTCGTTGGGGTTGAGCGTGTCAAAAGCAATGAGCTGCCTGCCGTTGGTATCTTGTAAAAACTGGATTCCATTGGCCGTGAGATCAGCATTGACTGCCGGGTTGTGGATCATTTGGCTGAGCAAGAAAATGCGCTTTCCTGGGTTTTCTTGCAATGCTTTGTAGCTGCGTTCGATGGCGTTTTCTACACCATAACAAAATCCGAAATGCCGCGCAATTAAGAAGGTGAATTTGCCAATCTGAAGCGTGGAGGGGGAGAAATCCTTTTTGCGTGGGTCGGCCAGCTTGCGCTGAGCTTTGATTTTGCTGAGCAAAGGCGAGCGGTAAAATGTAGGTACTTCAAATTGTTTCATGTGAATTGAACACTTTAGTGCAGCCTTTGGTTCGTTGTTTAGATCGACAGTTTACCCGGGTATTGCTCTAGCGCTATGCGCAAGCACTCCACAGCTGCTTTGAGATGCGCTTGATCGAGTACGTAAGCAATGCGTGCTTCCTGCAAGCCAGCACCTGGCGTGGCATAAAAACCGTTCGCCGGCGCCATCATGACGGTTTGACCTTCAAAGGAAAATTCTTCTAAAAGCCATTGGCAAAAATGCTCCGCGTTGGCAACTGGGAATTGAGCTACACAATAAAAAGCACCGCTAGGTTTTGGGCAAAAAACACCCGGAATGCTATTAAGCCCCTCGACCATAATATTGCGGCGCGCAACGTATTCCGCCACAACTTCATCAAAATAGCTTTGAGGGGTGTCTAGGGCGGCTTCAGCTGCAATCTGATCTACTGTAGGCGGAGACAGACGCGCTTGTCCGAATTTCAGGGCAGCAGCCATGAATTCTTTATTTTTTGAAATAAGGGCGCCGATTCGGGCACCACACATCGAGTAGCGCTTAGAGACGGAGTCTATCATGACGACATTTTGCTCGATGCCTGTGAGGTTCATGGTAGAGTACGGCTTGGCACCGTCGTAACAGAACTCGCGGTATACTTCGTCCGCAAACAGGAAAAGGTCGTGTTTTTGAACGATATTTCGGAGTTGCTCGAGTTCTTGTTGGGTGTAGAGGTAACCAGTTGGGTTGCCAGGGTTGCAAATAATAATGGCCTTAGTTTTGGCGGTAATTTGTGCTTCAATTTGCGCCACCGGTGGGAGTGCAAAACCATTTTCAATATGAGAAGTAACCGGTACAACCTTGACGCCAGCCATAACCGCAAAGCCGTTGTAATTGGCATAAAATGGTTCAGGAATAATGACTTCGTCGCCGGGGTTGCAAGCTGTCATGAGGCCAAAGATGAGCGCCTCAGAACCACCTGTAGTGATGATGATGTCTTCTGTTTGGACTGGAATGCCTTGTTTTTGATAACTGAGCGCCAATTTTTGACGGTAAGATTCAAAGCCTGCAGAATGGCTGTATTCGAGTACCTGCTGATCGAGGTTGTGAATGGCCTCGAGTGCTGCGTCTGGGGTGTGGATATCGGGCTGGCCGATATTGAGATGGTATACGGTTTTGCCCGCTTTTTTGGCGGCTTCCGCATAAGGAACCAATTTGCGAATTGGCGAAGCGGGCATGTCGATGGCTTTTGAAGCTAATGAAGGCATTTGTTAAATTTTAGTGTTCAAAATTAAGCAAACTTTTTTTGTAGATTTTTTTTATTTGATCACAAATATTATATATATTCGCTGAACTAAAACCAAAAGTCGCCTATAGATCAATTTTACCTTTAACCGCCGAAACTACTTCAGCACAAAAGTGTAAACTATGATCTTATCTCAATTAAGCGATTCTCAGCTCATCCAATCTTATGTTGCCGGTAAAGAAGAAGCCTTTGCACAACTCTTATCGCGTCACCAAGAAGCGATATTTAAGTTCATTTACAACAAAGTAAAAGACGCCGAACTCAGCAACGACCTCTTTCAAGAGACCTTTGTAAAGGTCATTCAGAAATTAAAATTAGGTGCCTACAACGAAGAAGGTAAGTTTTTACCTTGGGTTTTGCGCATTGCACACAACCTCGTGATTGACCATTTCAGAAAAGTAGCCAAGCACCGCATGATTTCCGAGCGCCATTCTTGGTCAGCAGATTACAATATTTTTCACCGCATTGCCAGTGAAGACGCCAATTTTGTGCAAACGACTACTGCAGAGGAAATCGCCGAGCAACTGCATGCCATGATGGCTCACTTGCCCGAAAGCCAGCGCGAAATGATTTACATGCGCTTGTTCGAGGAGCGTTCATTCAAAGAGATTTCGGAGTCTGAAGGCGTGAGTATCAATACCGCTTTGGGCAGAATGCGCTATGCTTTGCTTAATTTGCGAAAAATGATCGACGAACACGCGCTTACCATGGAGCTTTCTTAGTCCAATTCAAATTTGCTGTGTATCTTTGTGGGACACGTTTGAATTATGTTTGAGAATCTTACCGATAAGTTTGAAAGAGCCTTTAAAGTCCTCAAAGGACAAGGACAAATTACCGAAATTAACGTAGCCGAAACGCTCAAAGAAGTGCGCCGTGCCTTACTAGACGCCGACGTTAGCTTCAATACAGCCAAGCAATTTACCAACACCGTCAAAGAAAAAGCGCTGGGTAAAGACGTCTTGAACGCCGTCTCTCCTGGGCAACTCATGATTAAAATTTGTCATGAAGAACTCATTGAGCTCATGGGTGGCAACGAGGTGGAAATCAACCTTAAAGGTGCGCCGGCTGTCATCCTTATGTCCGGTTTGCAAGGTTCTGGTAAAACCACCTTTACGGGTAAGCTTGGTTCTTATCTTCAAAACAAAAAAGGCAAAAAAGTATTGCTCGTTGCCTGCGACGTCTACCGCCCAGCGGCCATAGACCAATTGCACGTTCTCGGCGAGCAGCTTTCTATCGAAGTTTACTCTAATAAAGAAGAAAAAAATCCAATTGCAATTGCACAGGCAGCTATTGCCCATGCCAAAAGCAATGCGTTCAATGTCGTTTTGGTCGATACCGCCGGTCGTTTGGCTGTGGATACCCAAATGATGGATGAAATCGCTGGGCTCAAGCAAGCCTTGCAACCTTCTGAAACTCTTTTTGTAGTAGATTCCATGACGGGTCAAGATGCCGTCAATACAGCCAAAGCCTTCAATGAGCGCATTAATTTTGATGGGGTAGTGCTCACCAAACTAGACGGCGATACCCGCGGCGGAGCAGCACTTTCTATCAAATCAGTTGTCAATAAGCCCATCAAATTTGTCGGTACCGGCGAAAAAATGGAGGCTTTGGATATCTTTTATCCCAAAAGAATGGCAGACCGCATCCTCGGGATGGGCGATGTCGTTTCTTTGGTAGAGCGCGCACAAGAACAATTCAACGAAGAAGAAGCCCGACGCTTGCAAAAGAAAATCATGAAAGATCAATTCGATCTCAACGATTTCTTAGCCCAGCTCCAACAGATCAAAAAAATGGGTAACGTCAAGGACCTCATGGGCATGATTCCCGGTATGGGCAAGGCCATGAAAGACGTCGACATCCCCGACGACGCCTTCAAAGGTATTGAGGCTATTATATTATCCATGACCCCCAAAGAAAGAGCCAACCCTGGTTTGCTCAATCCTTCGCGCAAAAACCGCATCGCCAAAGGTAGTGGTACCAATATTCAAGAAATCAATAAGTTGCTCAAGCAATTCGAAGAAATGCGCAAAATGATGAAACTCATGAGTAACCCTCGCAACATGATGGGCATGATGAGTAAAATGAAGGGCATGGGCGGTATGCCGGGCATGTAAGCCATGGAAAACCAAAATCCATCAGATTGGTATGCGCCAAAACCCGTGCTCGAAAAAATCAAAGTTCAGAGCAACTGGGGCCTGACACTTTTTTCAGTTTTGTTGTTTGCCTTAAGTTTCCTTTACATCTTCTCCGACGAGCTAGATTTTGTTTTTTACCTGGTAGTGGTCCTACTCTTACACGAAACTGGTCATTACCTACTCATGAAACAATTCAAGTACGAAGACATGCGCATGCTATTTATCCCGCTCATGGGGGCATTTGTTCAGGGCAGTAAGAAGCAGTACTCTCAAAAAGAAAGTTTTTTAGTCATTGCCGCAGGGCCTTTTCCCGGCGTGGCATTTGGGCTAATCGTCCTTTTTCTAGCCAACCATTACCAACAAACTTGGCTGCTCGAACTCAGTTTTCTTTTCTTATTTTTGAACGTCATCAATCTGCTACCGATAGATCCACTCGACGGAGGGCAGTTATTCAAATTGTTCGTGCGTCAAAAACGCGATTTATTCCTATTGGTATTTGCGCTGCTCTCTTCGTTGCTCATGATTACCATTGGATACCTGATCGGGAGTTGGATACTTTTTGCCTTTGGTTTGTTGATGTCTTTTAAAGTGCGCAGTTTTCAGCGCAACTATCACCTGCGTCAAGAACTCGATGAGCAAGGCATTAACTACGAACTCAATTATGAGGATCTAACGAATCAAGCCTACCACGAGCTCAAGCAGGTTGTCATTGCGCACAATCCAAAACTCAAACAACTCGAAACTATACACGGCGATGCGGCTCAAGAAGTGATTGCAAGTCATGTCAATGCGGCGCTGTCTGTTCCGATTGAGCGGGACGCAAGTTTGCGCTTTAAAATCATACTTGTTGTCTTGTGGTTACTTTTGGTGGTCTTGCCCGTATTTTTGTTAATTGGTCCATTTTTAGATTTTACTTGGTACTTTGAAACACTCTAAAAAAATTCTATTTTACTTATTCTTACTGCTGTTGCCTGCCTTAACTTGGGCGCAATGTGAACAAGTGCTCGTGAGTGGTAAAATTGTTGATACCTTGCGCCTACAAAATTTCTACAATCTTATGGTGGTCAACAAGTCAACAGGTAGGGGTGTGTTTGGGCAGCCCAACGGCCATTTTTCTGTATACGCAAGCACCGGTGACCTCATTGCGCTTTCCACCAAGGGCTATCCTGTTTATCAATTTATAGTAAAACCCGACGACAACTGTCAGTCAAAGGTTTTGGCATACATTGAGCGCCTGCCTCAAGAAACCCCAGAAGTGATCGTACGGCCACTTAAAACGCTAGAGCAAATCAAAGAAGAACGCGAAAACCTTGCCCTGCGCGAAACCCGAACGGTCACAGGAGTAAGTGCGCTACAGAGCCCTATTACCTTTCTTTATCAGGCCTTCTCCAAAAAAGAACAAAACAAGCGCTGGATTGCCGAGCAAGAATTCAAAGACGACCAACGCCGCATTGTACAAGAACTACTTAGGCTTTATGTGGCTTTTGATATTATTGAGCTATCCGATTCCGAATTCGATGCGTTCATCACCTTCCTCAATATCGATGAACATTTCATCAAGACAGCCACCGAAATGGAACTCATCCTTTTTATTAAAGATAAATACGACCATTTTAAAAGGCTATAAATTAAGATATCAGCTCTTCCTCGTCTACATGCAGAATGTGCAGCAAGCGATGGATCAACGGCGAAAAGAAAACCGCGGTGCAGGTCAAAAAAGCAACTCCGCTATATAGCGCATAAAAGGACGAAAATATCTTTGCAGCATCTGTTTCAATTGGTATCACGGGGCCCATACCTGTAAGAATCATGCTGGCCATGTGAAAGCAATCGACGTAATCCGCCCCCGTGAAATAGCGATACCCAAAGGTGCCAATTCCCAAAGAAAAAGCAATTAAAACAAAAGAAAATAAGGCATAACGAACAACCCTGTAAAGAAAGGTTTTCCAATTGGCAAGTTGCTGCTTTTTACTTTCGAAACGACTCATGCTAAGACCTTGATTTCGTTCATGATGCGCAAGGCCAAATCATTGGCTGCTTTCTCATCTTTTGACTCCGCATAGATGCGAATGATGGGCTCGGTATTGCTTTTGCGCAAATGCACCCATTCTTTATCGATGTAGATTTTAACGCCGTCGGTGGTATCTACTTCATGCGCTTCGTATTGCTTCGCCATTTGCATCAGGATGCTGTCTACATTTGTTGAAGGGTCTAGGTCAATTTTATTTTTGGAAATGACATAGTTGGGGTAGCTAGCGCGCAGCGTAGTCAGGCTGCACTTTTTGTGTGCGAGGTGGCTCAAAAACAAGGCGATACCGACCAAAGAATCTCGGCCATAGTGGAGTTCTGGGTAAATAATACCTCCGTTGCCTTCGCCGCCAATGACGGCGCCGATTTCTTTCATCTTGACCACTACATTCACTTCTCCGACAGCTGCTGCTTCATAACGCAAGGTGCGTGCTTCTGTGATGTCGCGCAGCGCACGGGTAGAAGAGAGGTTCGAGACCGTTGGGCCAGGGGTGTGGGTCAGGACGTAATCTGCAACGGCCACCAAAGTGTATTCTTCGCCGAACATGCTACCGTCTTCGCAAACGAGCGCCAAGCGGTCTACATCGGGGTCAACAGTAATGCCGAGGTCTGCTTTGCCTTCCACGACGCGCGCTGACAGCTCAGTGAGGTGTTCGGGTAAGGGCTCGGGGTTGTGCGGAAAGTGGCCCGTTGGCTCGCAGTAAAGTTCTTCAATCTGATTGACGCCCAGTGCGCGCAATAAGGCCGGTACGAAGGTGCCGCCGGTAGAATTCACGGCGTCTACAACAACTTTGAAATTAGCTGCGGCAATCGCGGCTTTGTCTACTAGAGGGAGGTCTAGTATGGCTTGAATGTGTTTTTCAAGATAGGTGTCGTTGGGTGTTATGGTGCCGAGGTTGTCTACTTCGGCAAAAGAGAAGGCTTCGTTAGCTGCAATTTGGAGCAAAGCTTCGCCATCGGCTCCAGAAATGAATTCGCCTTTTGCATTGAGCAATTTGAGCGCGTTCCATTGTTTAGGGTTGTGGCTGGCCGTGAGAATAATGCCGCCTTGGGCATTTTCTAAGGGCACGGCTACCTCAACGGTTGGTGTTGTAGACAAGCCGAGGTCGATGATATCAATACCCAATCCTACCAGCGTTTGCTGTACAAGCGCTGCAATCATGGGCCCTGAAATTCTTGCGTCGCGGCCAATTACTACCTTGAGGCGTTGCCCAGGGTGTTGATGCTGCAACCAAGTGCCATAAGCTGCGGCAAATTTGACGGCGTCAATAGGCGTGAGGCCTTGGTCTACAGCACCTCCGATGGTGCCGCGGATTCCTGAAATGGATTTGATGAGTGTCATGATAAATAGAGTTGGAGCATTTGCAAAACAGCAACCATAGCTTCAGTGCCTTTATTGCCGTGTATGCCGCCAGCGCGGTCTAGGGATTGTTGTTCGGTGTTATCGGTGAGCAAGCAGAAGCCAACAGGTTTGTCGTGCTTGAGCATGACGTCCATAAGTCCTTGGGTTGTACCACTGCAGACAAAATCAAAATGGCGGGTTTCACCTTGGATCACAACGCCAATTGCCAATACGCCATCGATGTCGTTGCGCTGACAAAGTTTTTGTGCGCCTAAAGGCAATTCGAAGGCACCTGGCACCTCGATGATGGTGCGTAATTCTGAACGCTGACCAATAGCATCTAGTACTTCTGTGGCACCTTCTAATAAGCGTTGAGTGATGTGCCCGTTCCAAGCAGAAACAACAATGCCGATTCGAAAATCGGCACAGTTACTTAATGTTGTTGGATCAAAGGCAGAGAGGTTTTTACCTGCTGTAGCCATGAGGAAAATTATTTAGTTGCGCATCGAGCGATGTAGCGATCGATGGTTTTGGTACTTGCGTAGTTAGGGTAGTCGTCTTTGATGCGTTGGTAGTGAGCTGCAGCATCGGATTTGTTATTAAGTTTTTTCTCGCATACCAAACCAGCTTTGAATAAATACATTGGTGTCGTGAATTCGTTGTCTTCGCGATCGGCAGCTTGTAAATAAAAATCAAGCGCTTCGTTGTATTTTTTCATTTGGCTGTAGCAATCGGCCTGAAGTCCAATGCTCATGGTAGAAACGTAGGTATCGGATAGGTCTACGTCTTCTAACATTTTGAGGGCAGCAGCATATTTGCCTTTTTTCATGTATTGCTTACCTAAAAGGTATTGGCCGATTTCGCCACCAGTTTTTCCGTCGTTGTTTTTGACGTAAGGCTCCAGCAAGCGAATGGCTTGATCTGTAGAGTCTTTGGAGATGTAATTGAGTGCGACCCACCATCCGTCGTTAGCCTTTTCGTTGGCAGGCCCCCAAATAAACTGACGGTAAGAGAAATAAAGAACTACTACACCAATGATGCCAGCAACTAAATAAGTGCCCAACTTGAAATTTTTGTTGGTGTTGAATTTGTTTTTAAGGTCTTCGAAGCTGATTTGCTCTGTCATAATCCGTTTTTTAGAAACGCAAATATAAATCATTTTAGTAAATGAATTGCTTATTTTTGCGCTATGTTTCAACGCTATTTCATTTCAATCTCTATACTTCTTGTTTTTTTACTTGGTTTTTTTGGTGAGTTAACTGCTCAAAATCTGATCAGCATCACAGGTAAAGTGCTCAGTTACGAGCAAAGCAAACCCTTGGAATATGTTTCCTTGAAACTATTTCAATTGCCAGACTCCGTTTTTGTAAAGGGTTCCTTCAGCAATCCAGAAGGCAAATTTGAAATGCTCGCCAGCCCAGGAAAATACTACCTTAAACTTTCAGTTGCACTGCACGAAGACGAAGTTACTGAGTCTTTTGAATTGAAAGCGTCTCAGGCTAACCTTCATTTAGGTATTTTGCGCATGCAAAAGCCCAAGACCCAAGAAACCAAAGAAGTGGTCGTGCGCGGTCAAAAAGAAGTTATGGAAACGGGTATAGACAAAAAAGTATATAATGTCGCGGAAGATTTAAACGTCAATGGTGGAACTGCCAACGACATCCTCAACCGTTTACCTTCGGTAGAGGTAGACCAAGATGGTGGCGTTTTACTGCGCGGTCAGGGAAGCGTTACCATATTAATTGACGGCCGCCCCAGCTCTATGAGCGGCGGAAACGGTAAAACACTTTTAGATGCCTTGCCGGCGAATTCTATAGAGCGCGTAGAAATCGTAACCAATCCGTCAGCTAAATACGACCCAGACGGCACCTCTGGCATCATCAATATCGTCCTTAAAAAAAATAAACTACTCGGCTTTAACGGCTTGGTCACCACCAACCTCGCTTCTGGTGATTTGCGCGGCGGCAATGTAGGTGAAGGCAGCGTTTCATTGAGCTACCGCAATGGGAATGTCAATGTTTTTGGCACCTATAATGCGCGCTATTTAGAAGGCTACCGCAATAACTACAACGATATCCGGCAAGAACTCAGCTCAGGTGTTTTCATTCTAGACCAAAACCGCATTGGCACCGATCTCGATGCCGGCCAGACTTTTCGCATGGGTACAGACATCAACCTCAATTTACGCAACACGATCGGTTTTGTGGCTACAGGTTCGCTGACTCAGCGCGACCGCACCGGCGAGCTCTGGAACGCGCAGCTCGACGAAGCAGGAACCATCACCAATCTCTGGAGCCGAAGTTCCTACGATCCAACAGATCGTCAAAATTTAGACCTTAATTTCAATTATAAGCACGATTTCAAAAACGAGCGCGGCAACCTTGTTTTTGATGTAAGTCAATCGCTGGGCACCGAAAATATCGCGGGCTTTTACACAAATACCTACTACAATCCAGATTCTACCATCTCAGCCCTCCCTATATTAGATCAACGCTTATTCAACACAGACAAAAACAATATCACCACGGCTCAGGCCGACTTAACCTATTTGTTTCCAAATCTTGGCTTGCGCACCGAGGCAGGTGTCAAAGCCATATTAAGAGACCAGTTGGTAGATACCTACTCAGAAACGCTCAACAACACACTCAATACTTATCAAGAAGATACCCTCGCCAATTTCCTTTATGGCTATAAAGAACAGGTGTACAGTGTCTATGGTGTTGCGGGTAAGCAAATCAAACGCTTTAAGCTGCAGGCGGGTTTGCGTGCCGAAAAAGCATATCAAATCCCGAACCTTATTTCCGACACCATTCGCATTGTCAATGACTATTTTAATTTATTTCCATCGGGCCATTTGCGCTATGAACTCAAGCCCAAGTCAGAATTTAGCTTAAGTTATTCTCGTCGCATCAAAAGAGCTGCAGCGAGCGAACTCAATCCGTTTACTAATTATTCAGATCCTTTCAATTTACAGCGCGGAAATCCTTACCTGAAACCAGAATACATCCATTCTTTTGACTTGGCTTATTCACTTGAAAAAAAGAAGTTGACGGTTTCGAGTTCCTTATATTTTCGCCAATCCGATGGCGTCATCTCTCGTTTCAAAGAATTTTACCCTAATAACTCAAGCGCAGTTACCTTTATGAATATCGCGCAAACCAAAGCACTGGGTGCAGAGCTTATACTGATGTTCAAGCCAAGTCCTTCTTTGCGTAGCACCATTTCCTACAACGGAAACTACACATGGTACAAAACAAATATGGCTGAGTTTCCAGACCGTCAGGGCTTCAACCATAATGTCAAGTGGAATACTTCTTATGAGTTTTGGAAGAAAACTGCAACGCTTCAGTTGAGTATCAATTACAATGGGCCACGCGTAACGGTTCAGGGAATAGCCCAAAGAAAAGGGCCAATTGATTTGGCTTTTGAAAAGAAATTGGCCAACGGTAACTGGACCATTGGTACCCGAGTTACCGACATTTTTGACCGTCAAGGCTTCTATTTTGAAGTTGACCGACCAGGAATAGTGCAAACAGGGGAATTTAAATGGCTCACGCGCAGGGTGTATGTATCGGCAAGCTACAAATTTGGCAAGTTAGAAGTGTCGAATAAAGCCAAGCAAAGTACCGGAGATAGCGGCGGCGAACTTTAATTTGTTTGTAGTTTAGACCAAAGCTTTTGGGTCCAAGCCAAGTAGTCTTGCAGCTGTGTCGGAATCTCGGCGTTTTTTAAATCCTGGACATACAAAACGCCATTTTCTTTCAATTCTTGAAGTGTCAAAAAAATGACTTGCGGATCAAACTGTGCAGTCAACTGACTTTCCACCGAAGTGAGTGCCATTTGAGACCAATAGGCCAAGTATTGTTTTTGCAACTCGCTCCAACCCTTTAAAATTTCAGTTAATACCTGAGGGTCTTCTGCGCGTTGAAATTGGAGCGCCATTGTGTTGCGCTGGACTTGGTACTGATTGAAAAAGGCCAACATGGGTAAATGCTGGTCAATCACTTCATTTTTTGATCTTTGTAGCGTGGTCATCAGTTGTTTTGATGGAGACCATGTGATGGCTAACGCTTGTGCAGCACGATCAATTTTGTCTATTTCTTTAAACCATTTGGGGAACAACAAGAGCTGGTCGAGTTGCCTGTAGATTTTTTGCTTGAGCTCAAAGATGACTTGTTCAATTTGCTCTTCGAGGTCTTCTTGCAGGTCTATATTGAGCAGCGCTGCAGCCTCTTGAGGGCTCATTTATTTTGATTTTTGCGCATGCGCAAATTGAGCATCTCGACAATAAGGGCGTAGACTAGGGCAAAGTAGATGTAGCCTTTTTGCATGTGTTCGCCAAAGCCTTCTGCAATGAGCATGACACCAATAGAAACCAAGAAGGATAGTGCTATCATTTTGATCGTTGGGCGCTCATTGATGAACTTGCTGATGGGGCCAGAAAAGAGCATCATGACAAACATGGAAATCAAGACTGATAAGACGATGATGACGAGCGGATTGCCGTGGGTTTCATGGGCAATGTCGTTGGTCATGCCGATGGCGGAAATAACGGAATCAAAACTAAAAATGAAGTCGATAATGACAATTTGTAATACCGCCGCTGAAAAGGTAGCGTAGGCTTTTGACTTGGCATCGTGCGCTTCCCCTTTGACACTCGAATGCATTTCGCCAACCGATTTATAGATCAAGAACAAGCCGCCAATCAGCAAGACCAAGCTATGTGCTGTAAAGGAATAACCCGCTACTTTGAACAAAGGCTCGCGGTCTAGGGTCATGATCCAAGAAACTAAGCTCAGCATGATAATACGGATCACGAGCGCCAAACTCAAGCCAATAAGGCGAGCGCTGCGTTGTTTGTTTTTAGGAAGGTTGTCTGTAATAATTGAAATAAAGATGATGTTGTCGATGCCAAGAACAATTTCGAGTAGCGTCAGGATAAAAAGGTAGGTAAGCCCAACAGAGGTGCCTAAAATAGAGAGGTAATCAACTAAAGAGGTCATATTTATTTTTTTACGAAATTAAAAAAGTCTTGCAATACTTGCGCGTTTTGGTCTTGCGCGGTCGTGATTTCTAATATTTGAGGTCCGTCTGTACGCCCTAAGAAGGTCGAGATGGTGTTTTCTAATTTTGTTTTATCCGAAAGAAATTGCACCTCAAAACCATAGCCTTCGGCTATTTTTCCGGGTGATTTTTGGTGGGTAGCCTCAAAATATTGTGCGCGGAGTGGTGAGCTTGCTGGCCCGGGAATGATCTGAAAAATACCGCCACCGTGGTTTTGAATCAGAATGATTTTCAGATTCTGTGGAAAAGGAGAGGTCCAGAGTGCGTTGCTGTCGTAGATAAAGGAGGTATCGCCGCAGATGAGTAAATGCTGTTCGCTGGGGCTTGCCAGTGCGGCGCCAACTGCTGTGGACACAGAGCCATCTATGCCGCTGGTACCGCGGTTGCTGTGGTAAGTTACTAGCTCAATAGGGTCAAATAACTGCGCGTAGCGTACCACAGAACTATTGGCCAAGTGCAGGTGTAAGGGGCCTTTGATGAGCGCTTGAACGCTATTGAAAATATCGTAATCGAAAAGTGTTTTTTGCGAAGTTGCAAAAGCGACTTGTTTGTCTTTGGCTAAGTAATCAATGGCTTTCCATTTGCCCTTGTAATTAAGGGTTTGCAGAGACAAATTACTTTTGAGCAAAACTTCTATGAACTGCGTTGGTTCCATCGGCAAAGTTGCCGTGAGCGTTCCAAAGGTGTTCATTTCAGGAAAGTCAGGAGCAATACGCCAATGGATTTCCAAAGGGATTTGTCGCAGAAAGGCTTTGATGCGTTTGGAGACAATTGCGCCGCCAAAACTGATCAAGACCTCGGGCTGAAAAGCGGGGTCGTGCTGCTCAAAACCGTTCAAGCTCCGGTCTATGCAATGGTTGAATAATTCGTTTTTGAGGTTGGAGGTGTTCTCGACGAGCACCACCACATTGCTCAGTTCAGCAAATTGGCCTAGTAAGTACTCCAAACGCGGATTCGGATCCATTTGACCCGCCAATACCATGATTTTTTTGCCTTCTATTTGCGTGAAATCAGGTAAACCAGGGTTTGTGGTTTGTGTATGCTGCGCTTCGAATTCAAATGTTTGCTGCGCTGCAAGCCCGTAAAGCGGTTCGTTTAGGCCAATATTGAGGTGAATAGGGCCTTTCCAAGCCTGAGACAAATGCCCTAAAAAATGAGTGAGGTCGCGCTTAGTCGCTGAATTGTTTTCAAAGGAATCTTCATCGAATGCTAAGTAAGCATGGGCGTGGTTTTTAAACACTTCTGCCTGCACAATGGTTTGGCCGTCGCCCTGATTGATCCATTTAGAAGGGCGGTCTGCAGTGAGTACCAAGATGGGAATGTTGCGGTAGAAGGCTTCTGCCAGCGCAGGATAATAATTGAGGCAGGCTGATCCAGAGGTACAACAAATAGCTACAGGTGATTGGGTTTGTTCTGCCCAGCCCAAAGCAATAAATGCTGCCGAGCGTTCGTCATGGACAACAATTGTTTCTATTTGAGGATGTGCGTCAAAAGCGATGGCAAAAGACGCGTTGCGAGAACCTGGAGACAACACAACTTTTTGAATCCCGTGATAGGCGAGGGCAGCCACCACAAATTGGACCAGTTCTTTGTCTGAGCTTTGCATGACGCAAATTTACGGCAAATCAAAGCAGCCTTAACAAAGTTTGGCTTTTATTTTCGGTTTCGTCCCATTCGAGTTCGGGCACTGAATTTGGCGTAAAGCCACCGCCGACATAGCAATAAAGGGTGTGGTCGCAAACCTCTGCGCAGCGTAGGTTTACATACAATTTTTCAGTTCCAGCCGCACTTCTGCCAATGATGCCGGTATAGAGCCTGCGCTCGTGGCTTTCAATGACGTCGAGGTATTGCTGTGCCACTTTTTTGGGCAAGCCTGCAACGGCAGGCGTGGGGTGGAGGTGCTTGAGCAAAAGCGGCAGTACGCTTTGAGGCATTTGCCATTTGAGTTCTTGTAATAAGTGCGTTACAGGCCCAGGGCTGTACGTGGAAAGTTCAGAAACCTGAACGGCTGCACCTGGAATTTGCCGCAGCTGCCCTTCAATAAACTCCGTAACCATAGCGTGCTCGTTGTATTCTTTGGCTGTGAAGTCACGCTCTTCGCCAGCTGCTTTCGTGCCTGCGAGGGCCATTGTGCGCCAGTGCGTTGGTGTGCGTTCCATTAAAACTTCTGGGCTCGCACCCATCCAGCTACCAAGGCTGGTATTGTGGAAATAATATACCAGCGCATTGGGGTATTGCTGTAAAAGCTTTTCAAATAGTACTTTAGGGTCTTGGAGTGTGTTGTCTGCTTTTTTAACCCTTGACAACACAATTTTATCGGCCAAACCGCGGTCTAAATCCTTTACCACTTGTGTTGCTTGAACGAGGTAGTTAGTCTTTTCGATGCAATAAGGCGGGGAAGTTTGCTGCGCTTGAGGCTGAGCAGTTTCAGACCAAAAGTATTTGTGTTCTTGCTTGAAGTCAGTCACTACAAAGGCATGACCTTCAATTTCTTGTGTTTGAATGAAATCGCCTTCAAGGCTGTGGAGTTCCTCTCCAGGAAAGCGAAAATATAGCATTTTAATCTTCTTTAGGGAGCACCATAACAGTGTGCTTGCCGTGGCAAATCAGGCGCTCACTTTGCGCTTCTCTCACTTCAATATTCCAGAGATGCGTTTTACGCCCGGCATGAATCAGTTTGGCAGTGGCAATCACCATGCCTTCGCGCACCCCACCAACATGATTTGCCGAGATATCTAAGCCTACCGAATAATGGGTGAGTGGATCTATCAATAATACCGAGCCTAACGAACCAACGGTCTCCATCAAAGCAGCACTTGCGCCGCCATGCAGTAATCCCATCGGCTGCTTAGTACGCTCATTGACGGGCATACTGGCTTTCACAAAATCATCGCCTACCTCAAGGTAAGAAATATCTAGGGCCTCCATGAGTGTGCCCGGATTCAAGGCATTGAGTTGATCAAGTGGTACCTGCTTTAATTTCATGCTGCAAATATAGCCAAGACCTTTGCAACGGGGAGCAGAAATTGTATTTTTGATCCATGAAAATGACAAAATCCATAGATATTTTCCTTACAGACGGCTGTGGTCGCTGCTCCAAATTTGCCACCGATGCCTGTACGGTAAGAGTTTACGCAGCTGAAATTGAAGCCCTTCGTAGTATTGCATTATCTGTGTTTGAAGAAGAAACCATGAAGTGGGGCGGGCCCTGTTACAGCTATAAAGGAAAGAATGTCGCCATGATATTTAGCTTCAAAGACAATTGCGGCTTTTCTTTCTTCAAAGGCCCGCTTTTGGCCGATACCCACCAAATGCTTGTGGCTCCGTCCGAAACTGCACAAACATTCCGCATGTTGCGCTTTACCAACCTTGCTCAAATCATCGAAAAACAAGACGAAATCCGTTCTTATTTGTTCGAAGCCCTAGAAGTTGAGAAAGCAGGACTCAAACTGCAACCCAAGCCAGCTAGCGAATTTCCTGTTCCTGAAGAATTACAATCCCAGTTCGATGCTTCACCCGAATTTGAGACTGCTTTTCGAGCCCTTACACCCGGCCGTCAGAAAAACTATCTTCGTCACTTCAACGACGCCAAACAAAGTGCCACGCGCAGCGCCCGCATCGAAAAATACAAACCCTTCATTTTCAAAGGTATCGGCCAAGACGAAGCATGGAAGTTCAACTAATTTCAAAAATTCTTCACCAAATCTTCAAAAAACCCTTGCCAAAACCCGAAGTTTTACTACTTTTGCCTCGGAGAGTTGGCAGAGTGGTCGATTGCGGCAGTCTTGAAAACTGTTGAACCGAGAGGTTCCGGGGGTTCGAATCCCTCACTCTCCGCCACAAAATAAAAGCCCCGATATTCGGGGCTTTTTTTGTTAGGAGAAATTGGGATGAGAACCCCGGGGTTCGACCCGACGACCGTAGGGAGGAGAGCACGCATAGCGTAATCCCTCACTCTCCGCCAAAGAATTAAAAAGCTAGCCGTAAGGCAGGCTTTTTTGTTTTACAAGCGTTAAAATAGAGCTACTTGGTTGCTTATTGGGTTTCTTTTTCTAAGAGGCAAAAAAGAAACCAAGCATTTAGAAATAATACAATTGAACACAATACGAGCGTTTAATTCAGTCCTTGACAGGGGGCTTATTTAAAACAATTATTTTGTGGCACACTAAAAAATGTGCCATATGTACTCAAATAAAAAAACAAATTTCTCGCTAGTTTTTTACATCAGCAGAACAAAAGCAAAAAAGAACGGGGAAGTTCCGGTATTGTTGAAAATCAACATCAACGGAGCGCGCAAGGTTATGCAGCTCCAGCGAAGTATTCAACCTGAAGATTGGGATGCAAATCGCCATCAAATGAAAGGTAGAACCACGGAAGCCCGTGTGTTCAATGAATACCTTGAAGCGATCAGAATGAAAGCTCACAAGAAGTACAATGAGCTTTTATCCTATTATGATGATGTGTCTCCGCAGATGCTCAGGGATGCAATCCTTGGGGTA
>JBDLVT010000007.1:0-133234 GCA_039804625.1 Bacteroidota bacterium | reverse complement strand
CCGTTCCCGTAGCCATCTAAGCGCGTGATGCGCGGCGATGAACCGTACGCAACAAGTTGTGCTGTACCACCAGCTTCAGGCATGGGGTTGTGTGGGATCGCTGTTACAGGGGCAATGGCAGTACCATCAAAGTTCAAGCGACTAGAAATAAATGGAATCTTTTGACCATCTAAAAGCAATGGGTCATTAGGATCATACTCTTTAAATTGGTTGTATGCATATGCAACAGCTACATAATAGTATTGCTTGTGATTGACCAACGCGCGTGCACCTTGTGCAAATGCATCTTCTTTAACAGAGAAAGAATGACTAATACCGTTGTTTTCACCGTCTACTTTTTCAACTGGAACTGAGAACCCTAAAGCTTCGTCGAACTCAAAGTTAATGATGCGAGAGATATTGTTTTTGAGGTCGCATTGTGCAACCAAACGAGCTTTGTCAGGATCTGCGATATCTGCAATTGAAACATCTTGTGCTTTCAATTGAAAAATTTGATATCCTTCAAAGCGATAAAAACGGTCTACGCTAGGGTCAGTGATATTGATTTCATCCAACTCTTTGTATGCTTCTTGATAGTTGTTAGAAGAGACCGGGTTGTCAATCATCAAAATCAATTCATTTTCCAGCTCTTGAATTGTGAGACGCGGTGCATCTGGAGGAGAGAGAATTTTAAAACAAGCATCGAACAAAGCCTGCGCTTTTGTATCGGCACGTTTCATAGCCTCAACAGAGGCCATTAGGCCACCATCAGTGCTGCGGCCATACACGATACCTACAGTAATGTTGTTAATTGCTCCTGGACGAAGTGTGAACGGGCCAGCTGACTGCACAAAACGGCGGTCACCAGCAGGGTTGTTGTTAGTAGATTCATCCCATCCGTTGGGAAAGGAAGCTGAAACATCCTCGCCTTGAGTTGACCAATGCAATGGATCAGAAGTGCCAGGGAACATATAGTCTGATAAGACACCATCAAGAACTCCGGAAGAACCCACGTATCCTAATCCGCCATAGAACATTTCTGAACCATTAGCCCATTGACCTTCCATAAAGTTGTAGAATTCCGCAGCTGGTCCCGGGTCATTGTATGGATATGCGGATGTAGAGGTATAGTAGGTAAATCGACGCATACCGAAACGCTCGTTGTCGATGATGCCATCAGAATAACCAATTCCAATGCCTTTATAAACGATACCATTATTGGCAAGTGCGTCTACTACTGTAGGTACAACATCAGTTTGAGTAGCCTCATCGTAATATGGGCCAGGGTTATCTAGACCATCGGCATCTTGGTAAGGGCCTTCAAAAAAGTCACAACCAATTGCAGGAGGGTTTTCACCATAACCAAGTTTACCACCGTCTGATTCATCTAGAAGGTCACCGTTGTACATGTAGCCCAAACCACGAGATACGTCACAACCCGTGTAGTCATCTGCGTAGTTTCCGACGTCAGCATCGAGGTATTGTGAGAAGTAAGTGTTGTAAAGTGTTTGGGTACCGCGGTTAATGAGTTCGTAGTTGTAGAACGTCATGCGGTTGACTTCATCGTTGGTTGCAAAAGAGAATGCTTGCGCGCGGATCTCCATACCAATTGGGTCGCCATTGGTTTCGGTGTGGATGTTTCCTTTGTCATTGAAGACCCACCAATGCGTTTCGTCACCGTAAAGTGAGATGCGACGGTCAATTCCACACTCGATGTCGTCACGACCTAAGATGTCGTCGTACCACGGGTGGTCACCGTTGTCTGGGTTGTAGTTACCGTCTTGGTCACGGTCGTAGAATGGCGCTAAGAAATAATCTTGACCTCTTGAGACGTCACCGTGAGCAGGCCATCCATAGATACGGTTGAGTTCGTCATTAGTAGGGGCCGTTATTTCGTCACAACCTTCAGTTGTAATTCCCGCATTACACTCCCACCAAATGTTAAATTTCACTACCTCAGCTTTTCTGATCGTGTAGAATTTATCGTAAGCTATACACTGGTCTGGATCGATATTGGCCTCGCCAAAATCACGAACGGCATCGTCGCCAACGGGATTGAGTGGATTAAAATTCCCTGATCCCGGTGTAACGCTGAGCGGACCAGGCCAAAAATCGTTACCAGAGCGGTAGCGCAATGCAGCTAATTTGAGCTGGCCATTGACATCAGTACCTCCCATCCAGAGTGCACCTGCAAAAATAGCAAAGCGGCTACTACCTTTTGGAACTTCGTAGGCAGCAACACCGGCAGCTCGGTTTTGGAACATACTCCCACCCTGCTCAATAAGTGCAGAAACATCATTGAATTTCATGGTCAACTTTGCAGTTGCTGGGCTACAGTTAGCCTTCGGCTTTGCGGTAGGCTTGTAGTCTTTGTCATTTGGGCCTAGGTATGCAAATGCTTGTGAGCAAGATACGGTTAGACCAATAAACGCGGCAATGAATTGCTTTTTCATAATACTTCGTTAAAGCTTCTTAAAAATCAAATTTTACTCCCAAACGAATGGTTCGAGGTACACTGATGTTAAACGGATTTTGAATCTTCATGGTGTAGTAGTCACGGAAAGATTGCTCATCGATTTGGTTTTGAATAGATGTTTGGCTCGATGCAGCTGCAAGATAGCCGTCGTCATCCCAGTTACCAGTTGCGCGGTAAACATTCAAGACATTAAACTGATTGAACAAGTTGGTTGCACGTACATAAACTTGCAAGAAAGCTGTTTTCTTTTTATTGTCTTTGTTGCCGTATTCGATATTGATAGTTTTATCTGCTTGAATATCTAAACGGTATTGCCATGGCAAACGCGATCCATTTAGCGTACCATTGATACCAGCGTTAAGATTTCCGATTCCTTCATCAGTAATAAACGTTTGAGAAGAGTATGGAGAACCTGAATTTATATTGGCGATAAGGTTCAAACCAGTATTTTCAAAAATGCGGGTCTTGCCGATCATTGGTCCGTTGTAGTCTTGACCTTCACCGTATCGGTAGTCAAAAGTGAAATTAAATGCATGGCGCTGATCGTAGCTGTAAGGGAAGATTACACGTAAGTTAGGTAAGCCAGCATTGACAAGTGCGGACATTGAAGTAGCATCAGAACCTGTACCATCGGCAAACTGCAAGGTGTAGTTCGCAGTCATGCGGATATTACCCGTTTGGCGCATGTCGTAAGCCACTGTTAATCCTTTTACAGTACCGAAGTCGCGGTTGCCATAAGTTTTATAAGTAACGGGGTATGCCTCAAAAACGTTGATCAACTGAACGTTGTTGCGCTGTTCGCGGTAGAATGCAGAGATTTTTACTGAAGAGGTGCGCGTTACAACTTGTTGGAAACCGAGTTCGTAATCGACGGTTTTCTCAGGTAATAAATTGGCATTATTAATGACTGCACCGCGGGTCTGAATAAACTGGTACTCGTAAGGGTTGAAGCGGAAACCTGAAGTAGGGCGCTTAGTCAGGATGTCGTAGTGAGCAAAGAAAGACGCCTCCTCAGAAATTGGGAAGGAGAAAGCAATACGCGGCATTACGTTCACTTGTGCTTTGTAGTCTTTAAAAGCGTCAGCTGTTGGGGTTTCAAGTGAAGGGTCTTGTAACCATGGAGCAATTCCAGCAGCACCACGGATTTTAGACGGATCTTCTATTGGGGTGCCGGTAGCGTCGTACCATTGTGAACCATTTCTAAAACCATTGATACTTGACGGGTTATTGACGTCGTTAACATAGACCACGTAGTCATCTCCCATGCCCTCAGGAAGGTTAACCCAACTATATTGGTTAGGGTCATTGCTGGCCAACGCTCTTGCCTCTTGAACAGTTTTGGCTGTGTAGAATAAGTAAGGATCTTTTAATACTGGTTGGTTGGCATCAAATACGTCTACGCGTACACCCACGTTGAAGACAATGTCTTTGAATGCAAATTTGTCCATGATGTAACCCGCCATATAAATTGGTTGGAACGCACCTACAAAACGTTTGTAGTTACCGTTTTCATCGAATTCGTTGAAATATTTATTGATGTCGGTGTTTCCACGTACTTTTTGACCTGTGTGGTCGTAGCCCCAGTAGGAAACGTAAGATTGACCGCTGTTGAGTAGTTCATCTGGAGAGAACATATCAAATTGGAACAAATTCGGGTCGTATTGGTCGATGTCTATGTAATCTGTACCTGCTGGGTTGTAACCCAATTTTTGACGAAGGTTGTAATCAAAGAATGATTGTTGGTCGTTGTTGACCTGACCGCCGTATTCACCTGTGCCGGTTTGGAAGGCATCGCCTGCGTTCAAGCGGTTGTAAGTAATTGCTTTGAATGAACCAGAGTCAGTAATAACGCCTGAGTTGAGATCGAGTTCTTTGATGTGGAAATTAGCTAACTGACGTGCGATAGACCAAATGCTTGACGGGCCGTTGTCTCCGCTTGTCCAGCCGCGATCTACGCGTTGTTCATATTCAAAACCCAATGATATTGAGTGGTCTCCGAGCACAACGGAACCTGCACCTGTAACACGGAACTGATCGTTTTCTGACTTGCCAAAACCATTAGATGGTGAGCCTATGTTAGCCCAAATACCATACACGCTATTTGGTAAGTCACCATTACGAAGTGCATTACCTTGCTGGATTTGGAAAAGGTTTTCGTAATGCCCATTTGGGTTGCCTTCGTAGATGTTATAGTATTGTGTGGTGATGGATGCCAATGCAGCATTTGTTTCAGATGGCGTGAAGTCCACTTGTACATCGCGGAAACCGTTGTGGACATACATTTGTGTTGCCGGATCAAATTCGTATGACGGAACTCTGGTAGTAACAAACTTACCAACATGGCCATAATTAAAGATATTGTATTTATGGTGAGGATCATAAGACTCGTTAAAAGACTTAGAGTAGTCTACCATCAAGCTGTAAAGAGCAGACTTGATTTTTGAACTAGAGCCTTCGCGGTCGTTGTTGAAACGTTGAGTGAGGCGTGCATATACGCGATAATCTAAGTTTTTACTGACTCCGTAGTTAGTAAAGTTGAGTAAGGACCCGCCGTAGCCATAAGATGTTCCTTGGAAATAGTTGAGAGACCCACCAAACTGAAGGTTAACTGATGGCCCTGTATTGACATCGATTTTACCAGATGCAGAGAAGACATTGTTGCGGGCATTCATGCGCCAATCGGTTTTCTCGAAGTCATTGGCTCTGAGAAATAGTGCGTTGTGGAAAGTACCAAAACCTGTAGAGGTTGGACGCAAAGGATTAGCAAGTAGTTCTTCGCGCGCTTCTTTTGTAATTCGGTATGAGCCACCTGCAAGTGGACGTGAATCTAGTTGATCAGTGTAGTTGGCAGATACTAAGAAGCCTAAGCGTGGGCGGGTTTTGTTGCCAGCGGAGTCGCGCTGCATCCAAAGTGGCCCCGACAACATTCCTTCTACTAGGTTATAGCCATATTTATCTAAACCAATGACTTTGCCATCATAACCATTAGGATCTGCACCATTGAGATAGATACCAGAACTAACGGCCTCTAAACTTCCGAAATAAACAGAAGACGGGCCCCGAGTTGTAATGGAGATAATCCCACCCGTGACGTCACCGTAGTTAGCAGGCACACCACCAGTGATGACAGATACTTCTTCAAGCGCTGATTTCGGTAAGTTGGAAGACCCGCGTACTTTGATACCGTCTATATAAAAGTAAGTTGCATCTGAACGCGTACCGCGAACAGAAATGGCTCCTGAGCCTTCGTTAACATTTACCCCTCCTACTGTTCCTGCTACGGCAGTGGCAGAACGAGCTGGGAGGCGAGCGATGTCTTCGCGGGTAACCGTTGCTCCGGAGGCCCCACCATCTTTATCGATAAGTGGAACTTTATAGCGAACTACCTTTACCTCTTTTGTCTCTTGCGTTTTGGTTGTCAAGGTCAGGTTGTCGAGAAAAGTAATGCGGTCGGGCGAAATAGAAACCCCTTGCATAGCAAGGTTTTGATAGCCACCCTCAGTGTTTCTTACTTCCACATCGTATGAACCCGGTTGGATACCATTGATTTGGAATTTTCCTTTTTCATCAGTGATGGCACTACCACGTATAGCTCCGGCTTGCTTTAATAAGACCTTGCTAAACTCCAATGGAGCTTTGGTCGCTTCATCCGTCACGGTACCTCGAAGCGTACCAAGACCTGATTGTGAAAATGCATAAGTGCTTACAAACAAAACACTTAAAAACAATAATTTCAGTCTACCCACCATGTGAATGCGTATAAGTTTTACTAATTCTCGTTTTTTAAAGATTGTAAATATAGAAAATTCCATAGTCTTAACATAAAATTCATCAAAAATCTATCAGATGTTTGCGCATCTTTGTACTATAATTTAAGCATTCAATCAAGATGTACGACCCCTTGAATTTCAAACTCACCGATATTCAAATTGCCTTGTTGAGGTCTGGTGCATTTGAACAAAGTAGCGTTGTTCTTTATCCCGAAGAAATTGAACTGCTGAATACCCGCTCTAATCCTAAACGCAAAAACGAATTTTTAGGGGTGCGTCAACTACGCAACCAACTGAAAATCAAATCGCCAATCTTATATCAGCCCAATGGCTCCCCCTATTTTTCAGCAGTCGAACTATCACTTTCTATTTCTCACACCAAAGACTTTATTGCGCTTGGAAGTGCCATTTTTCCAATCGGCATAGACATTGAACAAAAAGACCGCGATGCTGCACGCATCATCAATAAATTTGCGCGCGAAGATGAAAAGCTTTTAGGTGTCGACAACCCAAAAAAATGGTACGTGCAATTGTGGTGCGCAAAGGAAGCGATTTACAAGTTAGTTGGGTTAGCTAACCTTTCTTTTAAAAATGAAATCCATGTACAGACCAAGCTAAAAAAAGAGGAAACAATAATTTTAAACGCAATTGTTCAACAGGGTTCGCAAAAACATGAGATTGAAGTAGAAATACACGAAACCATCGACCTACATATGGCCGTTGCCAAATTTAAAGCTGCGCCTTGAGGCTCATGTCAAGTGCTTTCACCGAATGTGTGAGCGCCCCGACCGAAATGAATTGAACACCCGTTTCTGCATAAGCTCTAATTGTTGCTTCGGTAATGCCCCCCGATGCTTCAGTCTCGATGCTTGAGGGAATAAGTGTTAGGGCAACTTTGAGCGCTTCTGGCGTAAAATTATCGAGCATGATGCGGTCATAGCACTGCTCTAAAGCTAAAAGCTCCGTTAATTCATCCATTGACCTCACCTCTACCTCAACTTTTAGATCTAATTTGTGATCGTGAAGATATGCATTCGTGCGCTCGAGTGCCGCACTGAGGCCGCCGGCGTAGTCGATGTGGTTATCTTTGAGCATAATCATGTCGTAGAGCCCAAAACGGTGATTCGCCCCTCCACCAATTTTTACCGCATATTTATCCAAAAAACGCAGGCCTGGGGTGGTTTTTCGAGTATCTAATAAAGTGCAATTTGTACCGGCAATAAGCTCCACATAATGTGCGGTTTTGGAGGCGACGCCGCTCATGTGCTGCATGCAATTCAACAACAAGCGCTCAACTGCTAATATCGAGCGCGCCGATCCTTCTAAAGTAAAAGCAATCTGCCCATAACTGATGCGGTCGCCATCTTTTAACAAAGGGGTCATTTGCAGACTAGGGTCGTAAATTTGACAGATTCTTTGAGCCACTTGCATGCCCGCCAGTACCCCTGCTTCTTTGATCAATAATATTGCTTTTGACTTGGCGGTTGTTGGCACGCAAGCCAAAGAAGAGTGGTCACCATCTTGGATATCTTCCTGTAAGGCCGATTTGATAAATTCATCTAGCATGCAACAAAGATAAGAAGAGCAAGATATTCCGCACAATGTTTCTAATTTTGAGTCATGATTTCCAAAGACCAATTGGCCAATAAAGTAAATACGCTTCCACACAACCCTGGGGTATATCAGTTTTTGGATGAAAAGGGAACGATTATTTATGTGGGGAAGGCTATCGACCTTAAAAAGCGCGTCAGTTCTTACTTTCAAAAAGACCATTTAGACGGTAAAACGCGCACATTAGTCAAACTCATTTGCGACTTGCGCTTTACGGTCGTGCAAAACGAACTCGATGCCTTATTGCTCGAGAATAACCTCATCAAGAGTTACAAACCACGTTATAATGTTTTGCTCAAAGACGACAAAACTTATCCTTGGATTGTCATTAAGAATGAAGCTTTTCCGAGAGTTTTTCCGACTAGACGCAAATTCAATGACGGGTCTACCTATTATGGCCCCTACCCCAACGTCAAGCAAATGCACCAATTGCTGGCACTCATTCGCGAGCTTTTTCAGATCAGAACTTGTGCACTCGACTTGCGGACGCAGAAACTCGAACAGCGCAAATATAAAGTCTGTCTTGAATATCATATTGGCAAATGTGCAGGGCCTTGTGAACACAAGCAAACAAGCGTTGCGTATGACCAAACTTTGCAAACCATTCGCCTATTATTAGAAGGCAAAAACTTTTCTTTGATCCAGCAACTAAAAAAAGACATGCAAGCCCATGCGAGTACCCAGGAGTTTGAAGCCGCACAACGCTGTAAAGAACTCATAGAGGCACTCGGGAAATACCAAGCTAAATCGATGATGGTATCGGATCATACTCAAAATTTTGACGTGTGTTTTATCGAAAAAGCCCAGCCTGATGCGTGGCTGAGTTACCTCGTTATTTGTGAAGGAAGTATTGTTCATGCCTACACTTCCAAAGTGTCCGATCCGCTGGATGTACCGCTTGAAACTTTATACAGGCAAATTATTCCACAACTTCGTGGTCATTTTGAAAGCAGTTCGAAAGAAATTGTAGTAGGTCTCAAGGAACCACTTTTACTCGCTGACGCCAAGAGTATCTTTCCTAAAATAGGCGAAAAAAAACAATTACTCGAGATGGCCATTGACAATGTGCGACATGCACAGCTTCAGGCCCGAAAAGCTGCCATGAACAAGAGTACAGCTGTTCAAAATGTACCGATGCAGGCTGTTTTAGAACTGCAGAGTGCACTTGGCTTATCCAAGCCACCGCTGCACATTGAATGTTTCGATAACTCAAACTTACAAGGCACCAATCCGGTCTCGGCCTGTGTTGTTTTTAAGAATGGCGTACCGAGTAAAGCAGACTACCGCCACTTCAATGTCAAAACTGTTGTAGGGCCCGATGACTTCAGTACCATGAAAGAAGCTGTTGGCAGGCGCTACAGTCGCTTAAAAGCCGAAGGGCAGCCACTACCCGACCTCATTATTATTGATGGCGGCAAAGGGCAACTAGGGGCAGCATTAGAAGCTATTGAGGAAATTGGTTTGCAGTACGAACTCAAACTTGTTGGTTTAGCCAAAAGATTAGAAGAACTATACAAGCCTGGCTTCTCTCGTTCACTGATTTTAGACCGTCGCTCACTCGCATTAAAGTTAGTACAGCAACTCCGCGACGAAGCTCACCGTTTTGGCCTGAGCCATCACCGCAACCGCCGCAGTAAAAATGCAGTCGGATCAGCCCTTGATGAGGTAAAAGGGTTGGGTCCCAAAACCATTGAAGCACTTTACCACGAGTTCAAATCTTTGACAAAAATCAAGGAGGCAGCGCCAGAACTCATCACAAAAAAAATAGGAGCTGCAAAAGCAAAACTCCTATTTGATTTCTTCAGTGAGAACAAGGATGAGTTGATTTAAACTCTGTAGTCTAAAATCATCTTTAATCCAAAATTACTTGACAACAAACGGACGGATACTAGATTCGCCATTGAGTTCAAGCACCATAAGGTAGCTTCCACTAGCCAATTGCTTGGTTTCGGTAATAATTAAGTTAGCACCGGCTTGGACCTGTAAAGGATAGTGAGCAATGCTTTTACCACTGATATCCGTGATGCGTAATAGTGCTGAACCGCCAACCTGTGCTGTGAACTGCACATGGATGTCGCCATCTGTTGGGTTGGGATAAAGATTTAAATCCGCAAATTGATTTTGGCCCACTGAGGCCACCACCAAATCATTAGAAGGGCCACCACTATATAAATTGATATCGTCTAGGAAGAAGTTGTTGCCGCCCTCGCCCTCAAACTTGAAACGCATGCGGAAATTATCAGTAAAGTAATTGTTGGTAACATTGGTCATGTGAACGGTGACCCAATCTGCTTGGCTTGAAGGTGCCCATGCAGTTGAAGAGACCAGATTAGAAAGTTGGTTCCCTCCAAGGGTTTTTCTTTGGGCCCAGTTTTCACCGCAGTTTCCAGTAATAAATACTTTAAGGTATTCATAATCACTTGTCGTTTTTTTGCGGTACGCATAGCGGAAGGAAAGTGTTACCGAACCGGCAGTCGTATCGATGCCAGACAAATCAATGTTGGTAGAAGTGAGCTCATCAATATTTGAAGCTGCCTGGCCAAAGTTATTGAGGCGGGCACATTTTGTTCCGGAATAACCAAAATTAGATTCAATTACAAACGCGTTGTTGAGTGGCGCATTGTACAATTCCCAATTTGGCAGATTACTCAAAGATGTATACGACTCGAATCCTTCCCAATAAGGAATGCTTGCAGGTGCTCCCAACACACGAATGAATCCTGTTTTAGTCTCTGCGTCGCTATTAGTGCCATCTGTTGCGGTCAGTTGGACATCATACATGCCGGGTGCATCAAAAGTGATTGCCGGATTTGCTGAACTTGCAGATGTGCCATTTGCAAAAGACCAACCAGTCGATGGTGTGATGACCCAATTCCAGCTTGAAACTGCGTTATACGATTCATCTTGAAACTGAACGGTATTTCCAAGACAAATTGTGGCTTTGTCGGCGCTGAAGTCGGTTTTACACAAATAGGGCGTTCCAGATGCACCAACTGCTGCTAAATTGGAAGCAGAAACCACATTTGCACGACCAGTGCTCGTCACCTGAAGTGCATTGCGCATGCGCGTACGTTGACCTTCAGTAAACATTTTTGAACAGTAGGAGTAATCCATATAGTTTTCGACGTTGTCGCGGATGTCAAAGCCCCAATAGTTGTTGTCTGAATTACAAGTATTGGAATTGAGCAAGCAAGCCGTTACACCAATACAATTAGGAGTATCTTGTACGTTGTCGTCACTGCTGCAGCTTGATGCGTTACCCGGATTGTTATTCCCTCCCCAAGTGTGGTCGAGGTTGAGCCAATGGCCAACTTCATGAGTGAGTGCACGGCTTGTTCCTGCAGATCCAGTACCAATTGCGCCGACATAATCGTGAAGAATCCAGATGCCGTTTTGCATACTTGTGGCAGCCCAATTACTAGGATTGTAAGTGTAGCCTGCGGCACCACCAATTTCGGCACAAATAAAAACATTGAGGTATTTGTTGCCTGGCCACTGGCCATTATAAACATTGTTTCCAGCTACGATTGCATCTACTTGGCTACCACCGTCTGCTCCTTGCATACTCATAGGAGAAAATGTACGGGTGATGCCGTTAAAGCATTGACCATTCGGAGCAATTGTAGCTAACCTAAATTCTACTTCTATATCGGCAGGCATCCCTTGAAAATCGGGATGCACATTTGCGGTATCTGCATTTTGCTTGCGGTAATCTCTGTTCAAGATTGCCAATGCATTTAGAATTTGCTCGTCTGAAATATTTTCTATGCCACCAAAGTGGAGTACGTGAAATACAACAGGAATGATGTAAATAGTTGCTTTCTGACCCTCACCTTTTTTTGCGACCGCTTCGAATTCCGATTCAGCAATAGCTTGACCTTTAACGTAGTCAGGATTTTGAAGTAAAGCAGCTTGTTTTTTGTGCGTGATGCAATATTCTACGCTTTCACCTTCGCGCATGTTTTGAACGTCCAAAACTCGTTGTGGTTGTTGAGCTAGAACGGCTGAAAATAAAGAGATTGCTCCAAGAAAGAGCAGTAAAATAGAATAGCGTTTCATAGTTGAATTTGATAGAGCATGATAGTTTGTTGTAAAAATACAATAAGTCTACTGAATTTTAATATTGCCGTTTCAAAAATTAATTACTATCTATAATCTATTAACTTTATCATATGAAAGCCAACAAAGCCATAGACACCCTCGCCATTACAACAAAAATTGTATTGCCTAACGACACCAATACGCTCGGGAATCTTTTTGGAGGCCAACTCCTTGCCTGGATGGACGTTATTGCAAGTGTATCTGCACACCGTCACTCCAAACGTGTTGTAGTGACAGCATCTGTAAACAATGTCTCTTTTCAAAAACCCATCAACCACGCTTCTATTGTAACCCTAGAGGCCAAAGTATCTAGAGCATTTAATTCATCAATGGAGGTTTTTTTAGATGTATTTGTCGAAGATGCCGTTACCGGACAACGCGAGAAATGTAACGAGGCCATTTATACGTTTGTGGCTGTGGATCAGAATGGAAATCCGATTCAGGTTCCCGAACTTATTCCGGAAACTGAAGAAGAAAAAACACGCTATGAAGGGGCGCTCAGACGCAAACAATTGGCACTCATCTTGGCCGGCAAAATGAAGCCTTCTGAGGCCACTGAACTCAAAAAATTATTTCTAGACAACGATCACTGATTCAGCACCGCAGCAATTTGTTTTAAATCTTGCTTGCGCATGCAATCAAAATGCTCTTTCGGACACTGCTGATGGCCAATTTTGGAACAGGGCCTACAGGCTAAATCGGCCACTTCATAATGGAAAATATCATCCTGTTCTAAACGGTAAGGATACATCCCGAAGTCACGGGTTGTATTGCCCCAAATGACATGAATAGGCAGCTCAAAACTAGCGCCAATATGCATGAGGCCGGTGTCGTGGGTGAGCAAGGCTTTTGCATTTTGAACCAACCACGCCGACTCGTGAATGTTTGTCTTGCCCACAGCAGAAACTAACTCATTTTGACGACAATTCTCGATGATCTGTTCAGCAGTTTGAATGTCTTCCCTCCCTCCTAACAAGACTATTGGCAGCCTCATTTGACCAATGAGTTGAATGAGCAAATCTGTTGGCATTCGCTTGGTGGCAAACTGTGCGCCAATTGCAATAGCTATATAGGTTTTCGGCTTAACGTTTAATCTTTTTTCGATGTCGAATTGCGCTATATTAGGAATCTCATATTGAAAAGCGGCATTCAGCGGCTTCCAATCATGTACGAAATCTTGCAGCGGTACTAGATAGCGCTCGACCACATGCGTGCGTTGTTTTGGGCGCAACTTAAACTTGGTCAACAACCATTTTTGGATGTTGTTTTTTGGAAAGCGATACACTGGTGCCGCACAAGCTAAAAGCAACAGGCGTGTACGGAGGTTGTGGTGGAGATCAAAAACGGCATCGTATTGCTTGAAATCTAATTGTTGACGCAATTGCGCCAAGGAGTGATCAAAGAAAAGAGCCTGATTGATACCTGGGCAAGCTTCAAGTAAAGTTGCAAATTGCTTTTTGGTGACGTAATCTATTTTACAACCCGGAAAGTTAGATTTAATGGCCGCTACAACAGGAAAGGTCAGAACGATATCGCCAATAGAACTCAGGCGAACAAGAAGTATTTTCTGTGGAGCGGCACCTCGCATGCTACGAAAGTACGAAATCTATTTTGTGTGTTGAAAAAGCACGCGGTCGCGGTCGATCTGACCTTCTAAGGCCGCAAAGAAGTTAACTTTTTGCGGTTCTTCGATGCAATCGAGCGGAAATGAAAGTTGAAGGTTTTGACTATAATCAAAGTAAACCGTTTGCTGGCTAACAGAAACTTTTCTGAGACCATTAAGATAAATGAGCAAGACTTCTCGGTCTGCAACAAGAATGGCTTTGGAACTTAGCCCCACCCTAAAATTTGAGTGATTGATCATGACAAATAGAAAGGAGTCGAGTGCTAGAATGAGGTAGATGAGCAGCACAAAAATAGCAGATGGGGTCAAGAACCAATGGGCAAAAGAAAGGCTCAAAAAGACGACACCTTCTATTGAATTGTAGACAAACACGCGCATGCGACGCTCCTTGCTTATGGGTGCGTTCCAAACAAATTTGCTAACTTGCTTGACCATCGAAACGCCCATCCAGCGTCGGATTGTACGTCTGAGCCCTATGATCAAAATCACCAAACCCAAAACAAGATACACTTCATTGCTATATGGGAGGCGCGCACCTGTTGTATTCAAAAAGTCGATGGGCAGGTCAAAGCCGACAAAAACAGAAAACAAGAGCGTTGGCAAGCTCACGACCAACAAAAGTAAGTTGATGAAGCTATTCATTCGGAATGAGTTTGAACTTAGCCTTCAGTCCTTGGATTTTTTCTTGGGCTGCAAGAATTTTCTTCTGGACATCGAGGCGGAGTTGCTCTGCGCCTTTTGAGCGTGCAAAAAACCCGAGGTTGTTTTCAAGCGTGAAAATTTCTTTTTGCAAGAAGTCAATTTGCTTTCTGATTTCTTGACGTTCTGACTGCAGCAAGCGTTGTTTTTCTGGCGAAGCTAAATGGCCTTCGAGCTTTGCTTGAAAGAAAACGCGTTCTTTTTCTTGACCTACTAGCTTGAGGTCTTTGTAAAGTTCATCCATGCGTGTTTTAAACGCGACATAAACATTTTGTCTTTCTTTAAGGCCTACCTGACCAATTGCGTTGAATTGTTGCTGAAAATCGCGCAATTGCGACAATGCCGCTTGCTTGTCAGTAGGTAATGTAAACTGATTGAGCGTTTCGATTAATGCGAGCTTAGCAGTGAGGTTTTCGCTATTTGCTGCATCTTGTTCTTCAAAATGTGCTTGGCGCGCATCAAAAAAACTGTTGCAAGCCGCTCTAAAATCTTTCCAGAGTTTATTTTCATAGCGCTGACCAGCTGAGCCGAAATCTTGCCATTGTTTTTGGAGTTGCTTAAGTTGGTCTGCGGTATTTTTCCAGTCTGTAGAGCTGCTCAAGGCTTGTGCTTTTTCTATCAAGCCTTTTTTCTTTGTGACAATCTCTTGAATTGCAGCATCAATATCCCTAGAGAAGTTCTTTTTTGCTGTAAAAAATTCGTCGCAATGCGCTCTAAAAACCTGATAGATCGCTTCGTTTTCCTTACGGCTTCCGGAGCCTATTGTTTTCCATTGGGCCTGTAAATCGAGGACAAAAGCAGTTTGCGTTTCCCAGTGCTTGAAGTTGTTCCATTGGGCAACTTCTTTCAAGCGCTCAGCTAGTTCGTCCACCAATTTTTTCTTAGCATCGATGTTGGCTTTAAGGACTTGTCTTTGGGCTTCGTAATGTTCATTGATTTTGTCATATATGCTGCGAACGGTTTCCCAATAAGCCGTTTTCATGAGTTCCCAATCTTCGTTCTGAACAGGACCGATTTCTTCCCATTCGTCTTGAAGCACATGAAGCTGAGCTTCTAGGTCGCGCTGTTCGAGTGAGGCCACGCGCAACTGTTTGAGCTTGAAAATGAGGTCTTCTTTGAGTTGTTTGTTGCGGCGGTAATCGTGGTCTTGGAGTTCTTTGTAAATCTTAATATTGTAAAAGAAGATTTCCAACAAACGCGAATATTCCTTTTGGATGGTTTCGCGCTGCTCTCGTGGAATAGCTCCGATTTTCTTCCAGGTCTCATGAATTTCTTTGTAGGCCTGAAAAGCAGTGCCAATTTTCTCTTCGTTGTCAATAACTTCTTTGAGCCTAATAATGAGGTCTCGTTTGAGTCTGAGGTTTTGCATCTCGAGGGACTGCTGAAGCTGCTGTTGTGCTTTGCGCTTCGTTACAAATGCGTTATATGCTTCAAAAAACGCTTCTTTTTGCGGCTTGTAATCGATTTCTTCATAGGTCTGACCTTGATCGGCGGCGTCTAGTCGCTTGACTTGCTCTTGTCGTTCAAGTTCAATTAAAAGATCTTCAAAATGCTGCTTGTGCTCACTCGCAGTGCGGCCTAATTGTAAAAGGTCTTCTTGTTGGCTCAAAGCCACAATTTGTTCGGTATAGTGCTGTAATTCCATTATGCTTCCAGTTGAAAGGTAGATAAAGCGACAAATTCTTGCATACGCTGGTTTAAATCTTCTTGATTGATTTCAAGTAAACGCTCGGTTCCGAATTTCTCCACACAAAATGAAGCAAGTGCAGAACCTGCGATAATGGCGCGTTTCATGGTCTCGAAATCTAGGTTTGGTGCGGCGGCGAGATAGCCCATGAATCCTCCGGCAAAGGTGTCTCCGGCACCGGTTGGATCAAAAACTTCTTCTAAAGGTAGCGCAGGTGCATAAAATACATTTGCGTCGTGAAACAATAATGCGCCGTGTTCACCTTTTTTAATGATAAGAATAGACGGACCCATTGCGCGGATAATTCCAGCAGCTTTGCGCAGCGAGTAAACGCCTGAGAGCTGACGCGCTTCTTCGTCGTTGATGATCAGGATGTCGATATGCTTGATTGTTTCTTTGAGGTCGTCAAGAGCGATATCCATCCAGAAATTCATCGTATCCATAGCGATGAGCTTTGGACGTGTTGCCATTTGTTTGATTACAGACAACTGAACGGCAGGGCTCAAGTTGCCGAGCATTAAGAACGCGGCATTTTGAGCTTTCGCTGGGACTACTGGCGCAAAATCGGCAAGCACATTGAGTTCGGTAACAAGGGTGTCACGCGAATTCAAATCGGTATGGTAGCGACCCGACCAGAAAAAGGTTTTTTCGTCTTGCTTGACTTCAACTCCACTGATATCCACCCCTTTTGCTTGTAATAAGGAAAGGAACTCTTTGGGGAAATCTCCGCCAACAACAGAAATGAGACTCTGTTCTTTAACAAAGAAAGAGGATGACAAGGCGATATAAGAGCCTGCGCCACCTACGATTTTGTCTGTTTTACCGAATGGTGTTTCGATGGCGTCAAATGCGACACTACCTACTGCTGCTAAATTCATAATTCTAAATTGTGCCGCAAAGATAGGCAATTTCAGCGCTTTGCCTATTAAATTACTTTGATTTCAGTGCTCTTGGATGTGCGCTGCCATAAGCCTTACGCAATTGGGCAAATGAATTGTGGGTATAGACTTGCGTAGCGGATAAATTAGCGTGGCCCAACAGGTCTTTGAGGGTCTCGAGTCCAGCACCATTATTGAGCATATGTGTGGCAAAAGTATGACGCAAGACATGCGGACTGCGTTTCTCTACACCGCTCAAGGTTCCGAGCACTTCTCTAACGAGGCGATAAACAAGTTGCGGATACAGTGCCAATCCGTTTCGACGCACCAACAAATTGGGGTGATCGAGGCTCATGGCATGTTTTGCTGCACGATATTGATTGATTTTTATTGCGAGTTCAGGGGCAATAGGAATGAGGCGTTCTTTGTTGCGCTTACCCAATACTTTGAGATGCTGCGCACTGACAGAAGCTTCTTTGAGGTCGATGAGCTCAGACAGACGCATGCCCGTCTGATAAAAGAGTTCTACGATAAGTTGGTTGCGCAGTCCTTCAAAATCTGAGCTGAAAAGCGCATTAACATTCTGAGCAGCAAGTTCTGTCTCTTTGACAAAAACTGGCAAGCGTTTTTCGCCTTTGGGGCCTTGTATGCGTGTCATGGGGTTGTCGGCGAGCCTGCCCTCTTTGCGCAACCACTTGAAAAAGGTGCGCAAGGCGGCGAGTTTGCGATTGACCGTACGCTTGCTCAGGCCTTGTTCGAGTAGCGCTACCATCCAGCCTCGGATAATGGCACTATTCTGCTCTTGCCAATCGGAAAGCTCAGCGCAACCTGCAAATGTGCTGAACTGCTGGAGGTCCTGGAGATAGGCTAAACAGGTATGAGCTGAATAGCGTTTCTCTTGGCGCAAATAATTATCGAATTCTTGGAGCATAAAAAAAGGAGCCGAAGCTCCTTTCCATACGTATCTTGTAGCAAATGGTTACAGTTGCTGACTTTGCATTCTTTGTTTGTAAGCCGCAAGAATCACTTCCTGACGATTAGAAATAGATGGCTTCACGAATTCTCTTCGGGCACGCAATTGTTTCATTACATTGGTTTTCTCGTACTTTTTCTTGTACTTCTTCAATGCGCGTTCGATGTTCTCGCCTTCTTTAATTGGAATGATCAACATATGCTTTAATTTCTTTGTTTTAAACTTAGGGTCGCAAAGATACGAGAGAAATTCAATTCTACAAAAATTATTTCAATATTTCTCTAGAAATAACCAACTTTTGGATTTCAGACGTCCCCTCCCCAATTGTCATGAGTTTTGAGTCGCGCAGGAATTTCTCTGCAGGATATTCTTTGGTATAGCCATAACCCCCCATAATTTGAACGGCTTCGTTGCCACACTTGACCGAAACCTCTGAGGCAAAGTACTTGGCAAAAGCACCCTCTTTGGTAACTGGCAACTTGGCGTCTTTCTTTGCAGCAGCCTGAAAAGTGAGGAGTTCAGCAGCTTCTATTTGAGTCGCCATGTCGGCTAATTTGAAGGCAATAGCTTGAAATTGGGCAATAGGCTGGCCAAATTGCTCGCGTTCTTTGGCGTATTTAACAGCAGCTTCATATGCGCCTCTGGCAATACCACAGCTCAAAGAAGCGATAGAGATGCGGCCGCCATCTAGAATTTGCATGGCTTGTACAAAACCGTGTCCTACTTCGCCAATTACGTTATCCTTTGGGATGCGCACGTTGTCGAAAATAAGCTCGGCGGTTTCGCTTGCGCGCACGCCTAATTTATCTTTTATTTTAACGGCTGAAAAGCCCGGTGTACCTTTTTCTACAATAAATGCAGTAATGCCTTTGCTATCGAGAAGTTCGCCAGTGCGAATGAGCACAACTGCTACATCGCCAGAGAGCCCATGTGTGATCCAGTTTTTTGAACCATTCAAGACCCAATGATCGCCATCAAGAACCGCTGTGGCTTTCATGCGCATGGCATCGGAGCCTGTATTGGCTTCGGTGAGCCCCCAAGCACCGATCCACTCACCGCTTGCTAATTTGGGTAAATATTTTTGTTTTTGAGCTTCTGAACCGTGGTAATAGATGTGGCCGGTGCAAAGCGAATTGTGTGCAGCTACACTGAGGCCCACGCCGCCACAAACCTTTCCTAATTCCATCAGGACGGTAGCGTATTCGTTATAGCTAAAACCCGATCCACCGTACTGCTCTGGGATGAAAATACCTAGTAAGCCTAGCTCGCCCATTTTTTTCATGACCTCGATAGGGAAAATTTCGTGGTCGTCCCAGTGTTTCATTTGAGGGCGAATTTCTCGCTCTGCAAAATCCCGAACCATCTGGGCCAGGAGCTGCTGTTGTTCTGTAAAATAGTTACTCATGTTGTTGATTGAAGGTTGTTGTTATTTATTGATGAAATACATTTTGCAGGTTTGAAGTCATGTGCTCATATTAATAATGAACAATGGCGGAAATTTGTTCGCTGAATTTGGCGAGGTGCTCTGCGCCATTTAAAAAATCAAGTGCTACTAAAAAGTCAAAGCCTGCCACTACCCCACCGCTTTTTTCAATGAGCGTAGCCGCAGCAGCAGCAGAGCCGCCTGTAGCGAGCAGGTCGTCGTGGATCAGGACACGCTGGCCTATTTTGATGGCATCGGTGTGCATTTCTATGACAGCAGAGCCGTATTCTAAGTCGTAGGCATGTTTGATTTTGTCATATGGCAGTTTGCCCTCTTTGCGAATAAGTACAAAAGGTAAGCCTAAACGCATGGCTAACGGATAGCCAAAAAGAAACCCACGGCTTTCAATACCTGCAATAGCGTCAAGCCCAGCATCTTTGTATTGAGCAACCAAATGATCAAGGACCGCATTAGATACTTCAGGACTAAGCATAATAGTTGAAATATCCTTGAAGAGGATGCCTGGCTTTGGAAAATCTGGTACATCGCGGATTACCGCTTTGAGTTGTTCCTGAATTGTCATATCACAAAGATACATAAGGCAAGAGTTTTTTGTATGTCTCGTCGTCAATTAATACAGATTCTTTTAGCTCCTTTATTTCTTTAAATACTCCCTTTTGTTTGCGCATTTTGATGATGGAATTGGCCTGATTCCAAGTCAGATAAGGATGTTGTTTGAGCGTTTCGTAGCTCACTTCATTGATCGAAATGCGTTTGACGCCTTGTTCTAGCACCAAATATGGCAACACTTTTTGCAGTATTTCTGGCCTGATCCCTTGAATTTCTTGCAGTTGATCGAGGACTAAAAAACCACCTAAACGCTCGCGATAAGCAATGATCTTTGCTGCTGTATATGCACCAAGACCCGGCAAGGCCACTAGCATCGCTTCTGTTGCTGAATTGATATCCAACTTGCTGTATTCCTTGTCTTCCTGTCTTTTTTCCATCCATGCACTTTCTTCCGTATCGACAACGCCTGGCTTGACATTTGGAGTGGGGTCAAAATACAAAGAATCCGATATTTGATCGAGTAATTCTGAAGGCAGGACCCGGATATGTTGCATTTGAGACAGCGAATGCAGGCCATATTTTTCTTTGAAGTGCAGTAATGAGGCAGCTTGCTTTGGGCTCAGTCCTAATCTTTGCCAATCAGCCGCAGTGAGTCCCTCGGGGTTGCAGCGCTTCCAAAGCCTGGAATAGGAACGCCGTGTTGTAAGTTTCGAAGGTATTTGAAAAGCCTGCCGCACTTTTTGCTCCATCTTATAATGCCAAGTGTAGCTCAAGTCGGGCTTCAATAAATACGCCTCTATTCGGGGCGCAAAAATGACCACCACACAAACGAATAGCCATAGCATGGTGCCGCGCTCTAAACGTTTGGAAAAAATGACAAATGGTTTTTTCATGTAAGCCTGAACGAGAACTTACTGGGCTTATTGGCTAGGCAACCTTTCTTTTTGACTCGATTAAGTAATATACCGGAATGCCCAACAGAACGATAAATAGGCCCATACCTGCATTGCGGAAATCGTAGATCAATAAATCGACACAAATAGCCAGTGTGAGCACAATATATAGTGCAGGTATGAAGGGATAGCCCCAGGCTTTGTAAGGACGGTCAGTATCTGGCTCGAGTTTGCGCAATCTAAAAATGCCGTAAATAGTCAAGATATAAAATAACAAACTGGCAAAAGTACTGTAGGTAAGCAAGTCGCCGTATTTGCCTGAAAGACAAAGTACACTCGCCCAAGCACACTGGATCCAGAGCGCACGTGAAGGCACGCCATTTTGATTGAGCTGCGCTGCACTTTTGAAGAATAGTCCGTCTTTGGACATCGCGTAGAACAAACGCGAACCCGCCAATACAAGCCCATTGTTGCAGCCAAAAGTCGAAACCATGATGAGGCCTGCCATGAGCAGAATGCCGGCGTCGCCAAATATAACGTAGGCAGCAGAAGCCCCAACGCGGTCGTTACTGGCAAAAAGCATTCCTTGATCGATTGGGTTGAGCCCATCAGGACTTCCGTTAATTGGCAATAACGCCAGGTAAGCGATATTGGCTAAAATATAAATGACCGTCACGATCAAGGTTCCAAAAAACAAACTCTTAGGGATGTTCCTTTTGGGGTCTTTGATTTCACCTGCAATAAATGTGACGTTATTCCAGGCATCTGCAGAGAACAAAGAATTGATAATAGTAGCGCCTAATGCCCCAACGAGGGCCCAACCAGTTAGCGGCATCTGAAAAACTTTAGCTCCGTCATTAGCAACTACAGTTTTAGTGGCTTTCCAAGCATCGCTAAAGTTTAGTGCAAAAACATCGGTTTTAAGACCTAAATAAATCCCCAATACAATCAATGCTCCTAATGCAAATAGCTTGGCAAAAGTGAATACAAACTGAATGACTTTGCCATTTTGAACACCTCTTGCGTTCGAGTAGGTCAGGAATACAACAGAGGTAATTGCAAGTAATTGGGCCCAGGTCACCCCCAAAAATGGTGTCGAGAAAACTTCATTATTTAATTCGGGAAAAAAGACGGCTGTATATTTAGCAAAGGCCACCGCAACAGCAGCAATAACGCCTGTCTGTATGACCGTAAAAACAGTCCAACCGTAGAGAAACGAAGCCATTTTGCCATAAGCGCGCTGAATATACACATACTGCCCACCTGCGTTTGGCATCATGCCTGCGAGTTCTCCGTAGCTCAGCGCCGCAAAAACGGTGATAAGACCTGTGAGAACCCACAAGACCAACAACCAAGCCGGCGATCCGATATCGCGCAGCATAAGTGTAGAAACAATAAAAATACCCGAACCAATCATGGAGCCCGATACCAATAAGGTGGCATCGAGAAGACCGAGGGATTTTTTAGCGTCTGCTTGCATTAATCTTCTTCTGAAGCATTCACAATGGAATCATGGCCTTTGAGAGACTCTTCAAAAGCATAATTGTTGAGATTGCTGTGCTTGCGCGAATACAAGAAATAAACGATGAGGCCTAAGGTAGACCAAACAATGAACGCGACCCATGTGTCTGGACGCACAAAATACATGAGGCCAAAGTTGAACGCAGCACCAGCGATAGCCACAAACCAAACTGCTGGCGTTTTGAAAGGGCGCTCCAATTCTGGTTGGCGAATACGCATGATTAAAACAGCAATTGAAATCATGGCAAAGGCAAGTAAAGTTCCCATTGAACACATTTCAGACACTTTGTCAATAGGTGTTGTAGCCGCAACAACAGATACTATGGCTCCGACAAGAATCGTACTTCTAAACGGAGTTTTGTACGTTTCGTGAATTTTACCGAACATATTAAATGGAAGCAAGCCGTCTTTGGCCATGCCCAAGAAAATGCGGGTTTGACCGAGCATCATGACCAACATTACGGACGTAAGCCCCGCTACAGCAGCAATGGTGATAAGTGTTGTGGCCCATGGCATTCCGATGCCTTCAAAAGCCGAGGCCACAGGAGCTTTGATGTCAAGCTCGTTGTAAGGGACCATTCCGGTTAATACCAAAGAAACTACAATGTACAGTATGGTACAAATGACCAAGGACATAATAATGGCAAACGGAACATCTTTCTTCGGATTAATAGCTTCGCCGGCTTGGGTTGAAACGGCATCAAAACCAATATAAGCAAAGAATACTATGGTGGCGGCAGTTACTACCCCAGACCAACCAAATGAAGAGGAACCGTCGGCGTTGTGTACGGTTTCAGGGATAAATGGTACATAGTTATCTGTATCAATAAAGAAGAAGCCTACAAAGATCACAAACAATACAACTGCTACCTTGAGGATGACAATCAGGTTATTGGTTTTTGCCGCTTCCTTAATCCCTTTAATGAGAATAGCTGTAACTACCCAAGTGATTAAAAATGCAGGTAAATTAAATGCAAACTCGGGTGTGGAAATGCCTGCTTCATGTGCTTTTTCTGCAGCAGTAACGGCGTCGTTCATGAGCCACATGGGCGGATGTATGCCAAATTGATGCAGTAACTTTTCAAAATATCCACTCCAGGCGACCGCAACAGTAGTGGCGCCCATCATGTATTCCAAGATAAGGTTCCAACCGATAATCCAAGCGAAAAGCTCACCCATAGTACCGTAAGAATAAGCATATGCCGAACCCTCTACTGGTAATATAGAGGCGAATTCTGCATAACAAAGCGAGGCAAATAAACAGCCCACACCTGCGATTACAAAAGACAAAGCCAATGCCGGACCAGCGTGGTCGTGGGCAGCGATTCCTGTCAAGGTGAAGATACCGCCACCTATAATGGCGCCGATTCCTAATGAAGTAAGACCCCAACGGGTCAGAACGCGGTTGAGGTCATTTTTTTTCATGTCACGTTCAAAGTGACTTACCGGTTTTTTTCTCCAAACACTCATTTTCTATTTTTTTAGGTAGGTAAAGATAAAATTTTTTCTCAATTACATTAAGGCAAAAGTTTGCTCTAGTGTATGCGGGCGGTAGCCCAATAGTTCGTTCGCTTTATCGAGCACAAAGCCCGTGCGAGCAGGGCGCTTTGCAGGCTGCTGAAGGGTGTCGCTGCTGAGTTGGGTGACTTGTTCCATTGGAAGCTTGTAAAACGCAGCTACACGCGCCACGATATCGTAAATAGAGAGCAATTCTGGTCCGGCGATATGAAAAATACCAAATTGGTTGAGTTCACAGATGCGCACACAAGCCCATGCGAGGTCATCGGCCCAAGTTGGTGCCCGGAACTGATCATTGACAATTTGCAACGGACTGCCTTTTTGCAAGGCATCTTTGGCCCAAAGGATCAGGTTTGATCTAGAGAGTTGCTCACCTTGGCCGTAAACGATAATGGTGCGAACAATAGAAAAGCGCAATCCTTCGGTTGCTTGAAGTATTTTTTCAGCTTCTACCTTTGAGCGTGCGTAGACACTCAGCGGATTTGGCTCGTCCGTTTCAGCATAAGGGCCGTCTTGGCCATCAAAAACAAAATCGGTAGAAAGCAACTGCAAATGAATGTGGTGCAGTTGGCAATACTTGGCCAACATCAATACTGCTTGGCGGTTGACTAAATCGCAAGCCTCGGGCTGGAGTTCACATTGATCCACGTTGGTCATGGCTGCCGTATGGATCACGTGCGTAGGCTTGTAACTTTCGAGCACCGCTTGTATGTTTTGCTCGTCGGTGATGTCTAGGGTTTGATACTTATCTGTCGGACAAGCTGAATAGCGATTCGCGCCGCTTGAAGTGGCAAGGAAATCTAATTGCTTAGCCAAGCATAAATCGACAAGCTTTTGGCCTAAAAGGCCATTGCTTCCCGTTATCAAAATTCTCATAAATCCCAGATAGATTGTTTGCGCTTTGATTGAAATTTAAAATAGTGTTTGTGTTCGAGGATCCAGGCCATAATAAGGTAAAGCAAGACAGGAGAGCCCAAGCCTATGAAACTAAGATAGATAAAGCCTAAACGCACTTTGTTGGTTCGGATACCCAATCTGCGCGCCCACCATTCGCAGACACCAAAGGACTGCAATTCAAAAAAGAATACGATTTTTTGTAGAAGTCGTCTCATAGCTCAAAACAAAAGGCGCCTTCCGACGCCTTTCTTTTTATAATCTTGGAAGTTGTTTAAACTTGCGGTATTCAGGATCTGCCGGCGGTGCCGTGTTCGGATCAAAAGTGGTACTTGTGATCTTGGCAGTGGTGCGGCGGTTGATTGTATGCAGCATTTCAAACTTCGCTTTGTCAGAGGTCTTGAACTGATTGATATAATCTTCAGTGAGCACAACTGTTTTACCAGATTCGTCTACCCAAGTTGCAGGCTCGGCCTCTCCACGACCTATAGGGCGAATGCGACGTGGGTCGATTCCACATGTTTCAACGAGGTGCTTGTAAACTGCTTTTGCACGGTTTTCTGAGAGCATTTGGTTGCGCGCATCGCCACCACGTGCATCGGTGTGTGAAAACAAGTCGATGGTGATGTTCGGGTATTCTTTGAGCATGCTGTCTAGGAACTTAAGCGAGTCTAAGGACATACAAGTTGCATCGTTGATAAACACCCATTGGTCAAATACATAGCGAATTTCAGGAGTGCGGATGATGCCTACAGGTAACAACGGCATCTCGATCAAGAAACTTTGGCTTTGATCCATTCCTAGTGTAGAGATTTTGGCGCCCTTTTTGTCTTCGTAGAAGCCTTCTTTTTCTGCTTTAAGCGTGTATTCTTTACCGGTTAAGATGTAACGACCTTTTTTGTCCGGGCGTTCTTTCCAGATGATCTTACCTTTTGCATCTGTAACACCTTCCCAGCTTGTGCCGTCAGAAACGGTTACGTAAACTTTTGCGCCAGCTAATTTCTTAGATTTTTTACCTGACTCATAGACGGTCACGCGCAAATCGAAAAGGTTTGGAGGCGTAGTGAAGCTCCAGATATCTGGTGCGTATTCTTGGTTGCTGGTGGTTTTGCGCTCAGAGGTAAAGAAACCAGACTTGCCGTCGAAATCAGACATGGCGTAGTCGTTCCCTTGTGAGTTGAAAGGGTAACCCATGTTTTTGACACCTGTCCATTTGTTTTCACCAGCAACCTGCTCAGCTACAAAGAGGTCAAGACCTCCGATTCCAGGCAAGCCATCAGATGCAAAATAGAGTTGGCCGTTTGGTCCGATAGATGGGAAGAGTTCGTTACCAGCGGTATTGAACATGGCGCCCATGTTGTGTGGAATGGAATCCCACATTTTGGTGCGCTTGTCGAAATTGACATACCAGAGATCGCGGCCTCCGAGCGATTTTTCGCCATTCGGGCTTTGCTTCATGTCTGAGGCAAAAATAAGCATTTGGTCGTCTGGAGACAAGCACGGGTGCCCAACAGAAATGGTATCTGAGATCGTTAATGTAATTTTACGAGGGTCATCGAAGTCTTCGCCGTTCATGACTGCCGTCCAGATTTCACAGCCTAAATCCATTTTTTCTGCGTTGGGGCAACGCGTAAAGTAGATGTTTTTGCGCTTTGAATCAAAAGTAGCTGATCCTTCGTTTTGAGTGGTATTCACCACGCCTTTTGTATCAAGGGATTTGACGTTGGTTGGGTTGCCGTTCACATCGTATGCTGCAATGTAGAGGTCCATGTATTTTTCACCAGAAATAGGGTCGCGTTCAGCTCCTGTGCTTTCATCGCGAGACGAGCTGAAAACAATTACTTTACCTTTTTTGTCCATGAAGCTAGGCGCCATGTCCATTTGCTTGGTATTGATTTTTACTTCTGGCTTCACAACAAGTTTGGAAGTTTCAAACTCATCAAAATCTTTATACTTTTCACAAGCCATAATGGCATCGTCTACTTCTTTGGTGCGAGACTTTGGCGCGATGCGCTTGTATTCGCGATAGCTTTTGATGGCATTGTCAAAGTCTTTCATCATGCGCTGCATGTCGGCTTTGTAGTAGTATATTTCAGGAACAACATCGAAATACTTGAGTTCAATACAGGTGCCGTACCAATCATTTGCTTTATCAAAGATTTCTAGTGCGCGGTATGATTCAGCGATTTTGAACGCCATGTCTCCTTTTTGGCGCAAAGAACCGCGAGCACCTAACTTTTTATAGGCATCTTGACAGACATTAATAGCTTCAAAGTAATTGCCAGAGATATAGACTTCGTTGGCTTCGCGCACGAATTTTGGATCGGTGGCGTTTTGTGAAAAGCTTACCGATGCTGTGAAGAACGTTAAAATAGCGGCAATGAATAATTGTTTCATAAAGCGTAGTTTTAGCTTGGTTAAGAACCAAGGAAAGCAAAAATAGAGAAATTTTATTTAAAATCCGAACAATAGGTTCTCCAGCGTTCCAATAAACGCTGAAAACCCTCAGGTAGCTCAGAATCAAACTCTAAATACTCTTTAGTGCGCGGCTGAATAAAACCGAGTGTCTTGGCGTGTAATGCCTGTCCGGGGAGCAAGGCAAAGTTATTGACCATAAACTTTTCATACGCCGAAGATTTAGTGCCTTTCAAGATGCGGTCGCCGCCGTATTCCAAATCGTTAAACAACGGGTGTCCAATCGATTGCATGTGCGCACGAATTTGGTGGGTTCTGCCCGTTTCTAGTTTACATTCGATGAGCGTAACGTAGCCAAAACGCTCCAAAACCTTGTAATGCGTGATGGCCGGCTTACCGTATGCGCCATCCGGAAAAACAGTCATCACCTTGCGGTTTTTCAGCGACCTACCGATGTGTCCTTCTATGGTGCCATCTTCACTGATATCGCCCCAAGCCAAAGCGTAATAACGGCGTTCCGTGGTGCGGTCGTAAAATTGCTTGGCTAGGTCATTAAGAGCATTCTCGGTTTTAGCCACAACGAGCAATCCGGTAGTGTGTTTGTCTATGCGGTGAACCAAGCCCGGCCTACCAAAATAGTCTTTGGGGCGCGTAGGCAAATGATCAAAATGAAAAACCAGTGCATTGACGAGCGTTCCCGAATAATTGCCATAACCCGGATGCACCACCATGTTAGCTGCTTTGTTCACGACCAATAAGTCGTCATCTTCATAGGTTACATCAATGGGAATATCTTGCGCAATAAGTTCAATTTCTCGGACTGGATACGGCAGTACAATTGCGATTTCGTCGCCGGGTTTGACACGGTAATTTTGCTTTACTGGCTGACCATTCACATGGATATTGCCATTTTTAGCGGCTACCTGAATTTTATTTCTGGAGGTGTCCGCCATGCGGTCCAACAAGAATTTGTCGATCCGAACGACTTCCTGACCGGGGTCTGCTTTGAAACGGTAATGTTCAAAGAGGTCTGCTTCCTCTACTTCAATCTCTAAATTTTCGCTCATTAGTTGTTGATGATCAGCTTTAAGGTACCCAAAGTTGTTTGAGGGCAACGCAAGAAATAAACGCCATTTGGCAACATGCTGATATCAAAAGTGCTCTCTGTCTGAGACAACATAACCTTACCCATGGCGTCATACAAAATAATTTGTTTGCCTTGATAAGGAATTGGCAAGTCTACATGTACTTCCTTTTGACATGGATTTGGATAAACCGTCCAAGTTGCAGGTGCAACTGCATCATTTGAAAGTCCTAAGCTTGCATCGAGTGCTGTAGAAAAGATCGGATGCACCATAGCAGCACCTTCGTAAGGCGAGGTAAACCAAGTGAAGCCGCCGTCTACGCTGTATTGAATTTTATCTGACTGATCAATATTTCTATCCAAACCTAAATTGAGGCGCTCGGCATCGAGTTGGCGCCAGCCGATGAAGAAAGAAGACGCCACACTCACCTTTTGCGTATCAGCAAAGTAATAGGGTACAAAAATACCGCGCTCATCGCCATATAGTGGCGTTCTCGGAAAAAAGACATCGTCTTCATAGAGAAGCGTGCCAGGATGACCGTTTTCATTGCTCCAAACACTGATCAAGAACAATTTGCTAGAGACATCAATAACAGAGGGTACAAAATGAAATGAAACCCCAATCAAAGAATCGGCCTCGTACGCATCGAACTGAACAGCCAAGCGCGATTGCGCTCCTGTTGGGCCAAAAGCAGCCTCGGCACTGCCGTCGTCGTAGCTATAAAAATTGGAAAAGTGCTGATAAAAGCTTGTGGTGTCGTTGAGTGCAAGGTTCGGAAACTGCACATTGAGCGTGCCACTGACACGAAAAGCTTGTTCATTGCCCGCTCCACTCGTTGGAAACGAACCAAAAGCACTGACGTTGTGCGTAGATGCATAGGTCGTGTTGGGTTCATAATTCAAATCGCCATTCGATAACTGACTACCAGGTAGCGAAAATTGCCCTAATTGATTGGCTAATTGATCTATGGTAAATTGACCAGGGAATTGATTGTTTTCTGGCGTAGAACTACCGTTATGCAGCACAACAGGGAAATCATTTCTGTAAGGCTTGGGCGTATTTTTATAGTGATCCCAAGGGACTGCGGTGTAATCCTGCAATAGCGTGTTCATTGGATATACCCATGCAAAATCTTTGAATAAAGTATCGGCCAAATGGGATTGGGTGCGTAAGTGAACATAATCGATGTGAAAATGATCTAATGCGCCAGAAAGTGCGCCGTAATTACTGAAGCGGAACTGAAATCCGCGTTTGAAGTACTTAGCGTCTTTGACAGGAATATGCACCACTTTGAATGGTGAGGTGGTATCGCCCGCCATAGACCAAACATGAAACCACTGCCCTAGATCTTTGGCATAAAATTCTAGGCGCAAAGAATCGGTGGCTTCAGGCACGTCGCCTAGACCTTCTGGCTGAACCAAAAATGAAAAGTAGAGCGAATCAGCGGCAGTATAAGCGCTAAGGTCTAGGGGTTTTGAATGCAGGTAATCTGCCGTGTTGGTATATGTTGTACCAATAGCATATGGGAACCCATTGGCGTTCAGGCCATCAAATGTAACAACCCCCAAGGAGCGCGGATTAACTGCAAATCGATTGTTTCGGTAGGCGTGGGCATCTAGCCAAAGCGCATTCGGATCGTTGAGTGTAGCAAAGAAAATACGGGCAGAATCTTGTACGTAACTTGGATTTTGCACCCAAACTGTGTCGGGTGAATCGGCCACGCCGATCGTGTCGTAGATATAATATGGCGGGTAAAGACTTAGCGTCTGAAAACTCAAGGGAAAGGCAGAGAAATCGGCTACTTTTACTGCAGTAGTTGGAAAGATAGAATCGGTAAAAGTGCTGGTGGTTTGGTCAAAAGTGCGGCGAAATGTGGCCTGATCAGTAAAGGATTGAGCCGCAGTAAATGGCACAAGTGTACTCGGATCGAGGAGTCTGAAATAGAGTGTAGAAGTTACGCCTGGGTCATTGAACTGTGCGTTGTATTGTTGAAATTTATCCGTAGAAAACTCATCAAAAAACGGAAGATTAAGTGTATCAGAGGTGTAATAAAATGTGCTGTCAATGATATGGAGCGTACTTTTCAATTGACCTTTTGAAGTTCCTAGCTCAAAATTGCGGTAAATTGGCCCCTTTTCGAATCCTTGTGACCACAATGCTGAGATGCAAAGACTAGCAAAAAAAGTAAAAATAAAGCGCGTCATAGGTTAAGGATTTTGACCGTCTCCTCCTTTTTGCATCGAGAGGATAAATTGTGTGGATTTAAAAACGGTTGTTGCTTCAATATATTCTGGCGACTGCGAAAAAATTCGGGCAGCTGCAGAATCTTGACCCGTTAAACAATCCGGACAAATGAACGAGTAACTGCTCACACCCAAAGTATCAAAAATATACTTGGCTTCGGACATCGTGAGGCCCAATAAATTTGGTAACGCTATTGGCTCGCCTTCGTCGTTTTGCCCCACAATGAGTGTGACCACGGCGCCAATTGGCAAGCGCTCGCCTTCTTTGATTCGACGGCCTTTGTAACGCTGATCAAGGACAGAACCGTTGGCCTCGTCAGTGGGCTGGTATTGAATTGAGAAATGCAAGCCTCGTTGCTCGAGGATACTTTGTGCAAATTGGATTTGCTTGTGCAACAAACTCGGCATCTCTACGAGTTGGCTCTTTTTAGATAACCTAAGGCCAATAATGCGGCCTGATTTCACATAGACTTGAGAAAGTGAAGTTGGCTCTACGAGCTGCTCTACAACAGTTCCCTCTGGTAAAGATGGGTCGTAAATACTGTCCAAAATTTGATAAGTGAGGTCGAGCGCTTCAATGCGGTTTTTGGCTTTTTGACCAGAGATGCCCACTAAATTGGGAACAGCAATTTTTTCGCCGTGGTTGGTGGCAAAATCGAGATAAAGAATGGTGGCAAAAACCATGACCAAGTAAAACAAAATGACGAGGCCAAAATGTTTCCAGAAAAGTTTGGTCTTGATAAAAGGAATGACCAACCTTAGCGTACTTTTGATTTTATCCAACATAAAGATTTCGATATATGTATTACAAAGATGCTTAGAAATTAGGAGAAAGTGCATGAGAACGGAAGAAGTCCTCGATAAACTGCAGCGCCTCATCTGTTGAGTCGGTCACTTTAAATAAGTCTAAATCAGATTCAGAAATGAGTCCTTCAGCGAGCTGCACATTTTTAACCCAATCAAATAAGCCCTGCCAAAAAGCACTTCCAAACAACACGATTGGCCTTTTAGCAATTTTACGGGTTTGAATGAGGGTGATGGCCTCAAAAAACTCATCTAATGTGCCAAAACCGCCAGGCATAATGACGAATGCTTGGGCATACTTGACAAAAACAACCTTGCGAACAAAAAAATAATCGAACTCCAGATAGTGATCGCGATCAATGTATTGATTGTGGAACTGCTCAAAAGGCAAATCGATGTTGAGTCCGACAGAAGTGCCTCCTCCCTGTTTAGCACCTTTATTCCCTGCCTCCATTATACCTGGCCCTCCACCAGTAATAACGCCATATCCAGCCTTAGCAATTTTCTCGGCGAGTTCCACCGTTTGGGTATAGTAGTGCTGATCCGTTTTGGTTCGGGCAGAGCCAAATATGGAAATACAAGGGCCCGCTTTTGCCATTTTATCGTAACCTTCAACAAATTCAGCCATGATTTTAAAAATCGACCAACTGTCATTGCTTTTGATCTCAGACCAATCTTTGCGCAGATTTTCCATAAAATGCTATTTAATGATGCTTACTTCATACATTTTTGGCCAATTTTTGCCCGTCATGTAGGTTTTTCCTGTTTTAGAATTGTAGGCGATGCCATTCAAGACTTCACCATTACCTTTGCCCTCTGCCACTAGGTTACTGGCATCTATCAACGCTATCAGTCTACCTAGCGTTGGTTCAATAACAGCAACAAAATTCGTCGTGTATATATTCGCATAAATAAGCCCATCTATATACTCAAGTTCGTTGAGTTGTGGCAGCGGGCCTTGATCAGAATAAACCTCTAAAGTGCGCAGCGTTTCAAACGTTTCGGGATCTCTAAAAGTAAGGCGCTCGGTACCGTCGGACATAATGAGTTGCTTGCCGTCTGTACATAGCCCCCAACCTTCGCCGTTGTAAGCCAGTTCTCTTTTGAGCTCAAATGATTGAAGGTCATAGACAAAACACTGTTGGTTTTTCCAGGTGAGCTGAAATATTTCGTCGCCAAAAATAGCGATACCTTCTCCAAATTTGGTGGCGTCGAGTTGCTGCTTAAAGGTGATTTTGCCTTGTTGAATTGGCTGCCCAGTCGCCATATTGATTTTGGAAACCATGGAACTTCCATCTTGATTGGGGTCGCCGGTAGATTCAAAGAATTCGCCGTTCCAGAAGGTCAGACCTTGGGTGTAATTGCGGGTGTCGTGAGGAAACGAAGCGCCCAATTTCAAAGACCATCTTTCGGGTTTGATATCCGATAAAATGCGCAGGTTGCGCTGCTCGGTATATAAATTGCCGGCAGCATCTTTCACTTGTAAATCGAGTAGATAAGCACCTGGTTTGAAATCTTTGGTGTCTAAGAAATAAATTTCTTTTTGTTTTGGTTTGGGCACCTCCAACACCACTGAATCGGCAATTTTGAGCTGAAGTGCCGTGCAGTTTTCAGTGACTTTAAGTGGAATGGCAATGGTTTTGCCGTATGTGGTAGCTAGGTTTTCTTTGAAGCCAAAAGTGGCCGCTTGGCTTGAGCTATCGCTCGAAGAATTGAAGAACGGTGCTAAAAAGCCAACTAATAGGCCCAATACCAGTACCCAGATGATAATTTTTTTCATTTGTCGAGGATGAATTGTTGAATGGCCTTAGCGTCTATAGAACCATGGCTCTCTGCGTAAATAACCTTGCTATTTTCGATGACGATACACTGCGGAGACTCATGCCAAACTTGTGTTTCAGTAGCGATCAGGTTAGACATTTCTCGGAAAGTGATGAGGTCGAGGAACCAGCATGACAGCCCTGCAGCACGAAATAATTCACTGGTTTCAAAACGATTTAGGACCATAGACGAAATGGAACAGCGCGTGCTGTGCTTAAAGATCAGTTGAGGTGCTTGCTCAGAAGCGCGCAAAAGTTCTTCCCAATGGTTCGGACTTGTGAAATGCAACCAACTCATGCCATACCTGGTTTAAATTGACGCAAGAAACGCACGTCGTTTTCAGAATACAAACGCAGATCGGTAACTCGGTATTTGAGCTGCGCTATGCGCTCAACGCCCATACCGAAGGCAAATCCAGTATAAACTTCTGAGTCAATGCCGCATGCTTCTAGCACGTTTGGATCTACCATACCGCAACCCATAATTTCTAGCCAACCTGTATACTTACATACATTGCAACCTGTGGCATTGCAAAGCGAGCAAGATACATCGACCTCGGCACTGGGTTCGGTAAACGGAAAATAAGATGGGCGCATGCGAATTTGGGTTTGGGGTCCAAAAAGTGCCTGCGCAAAATATAATAAGGTTTGTTTGAGGTCAGCAAAGGAGACGCCTTTGTCTATGTAGAGCCCTTCAACCTGATGGAAAAAGCAATGCGCGCGCGCAGAAATTGCTTCGTTGCGGTACACGCGGCCCGGAGAAATGGTTCTAATTGGAGGTGCTTGGTCTTCCATGACGCGCACTTGAACGCTGCTGGTATGCGTGCGCAGGGCGAGTTCGTTTTCTCCTTTTGAGATAAAGAAAGTGTCTTGCATGTCGCGGGCGGGGTGCTCAGGCGGAAAATTGAGTGCACTGAAATTGTGCCAGTCGTCTTCAATTTCTGGGCCTTCAGACACCACAAAACCAACCCGATTGAATATTTCGATAATTTCACGGCGGATCAGCGAAAGCGGATGGTGCGCCCCAATTTTAGGATCGCCTGCTGGTCTGCTGAGGTCTTCAGCAACGCTTGTGGTTTGGGTTTGGGTTAAAGCTGCTTTTGCTTCGTGGTAGATTTGTTCAGCGCGTTCTTTGAGCGCATTGACTTGCTGGCCGTAAGCGCGCTTTTGGTCGTTGGGAATGTCTTTTATGGCGGCATACAAATCTTTGAGCACATTCTTTGAACCCAAAAATCGGATGCGGAATTGTTCGAGCGCTTGTTCGTCTCGGAGCTGAACTTGATTTAATTCGAGAGATAAAACTTCAATATTCATTTTTAAGCGGTTCTGTTGTAACCTTTTGACCCTCCTTGTTGTTTAACAACGAAAAATCTTAGTATTCATGCAAATGTACAAGAAAAAAAAGCTGAACACTATCGCTGCCGCTGCATTTCTCTCGTTGCTTGCTCTTGCGTTTTTTTTGGTGTCCTGTAAAGAAACAACACCCACTACTCTTGAGGTGACGGTTGTCACGGCAAATGGCGCCATTATTTCCGACGCCAAGGTGTGGCTCGTAGCAGAACCGACCGACACCGCTCATAATCTAATTGCCGTGCAAGACAGCGCTGTTTCAAATGCTTCAGGCAAAGCCTATTTTGACCTCAGTTCCTTTTACAAGCCAGGGCAAATCGGCGTTATGCAAATCAAAGTAAAAGGCTTCTATTTTGGCCTCACTGGTGAGGCACTTGCAGAAATTACTGAACAAGAACGCAATCAAGTACTGCTTCAAATACAATAAACACCCATTTCGAAGTTTTAAAATTCAAAAATTAAAATGTAAATTTGAGACATTCTAAATCTATGAAAACTATTCTAACAAGCATTTTTGCGCTTTCACTACTCTTCATCTTGGGTGGCTGTGAGCCAACAGACCCAGCTATTATTAAGGTCTTTGTTCGCTCTTCTTCTAATCAACTCATCGACGGTGCCAAAGTCATCATTATTGGTGACCAACAATCTACACCTGCTACTTTAGCTTATGTAGACACCACCTTCACCAATTCGTCCGGATTTACGTCCTTCGATATGGCTCCCTATTTCTCTGTGGCGGGTGAAAGCAACAAAACAGGTTATTTTGACATCATTGTCAAATACAATAACAAAGTAGCCTATGGCTATACCCGTGCCAAAGTGCACACAACTGCAGTTGAGACCATCTACTTACCCAATTAATCACCATGAAAAAGATTCTTTTATTTGCTGTTGCGGCTACGACACTTGTATCTCTGAGTGCTTGTCGTAAAAAAATGGATACCATTGCGCACATTTATGTCAAAGACGAGACCAACGCAAGTGTTTCAAACGCCATGGTTGTATTGTACGGTACCAACACCCAACAAACGCCGCAGCAAGTAGCTGTATTTGACACCGCTTACACTAACACAAACGGCCTTGCAACTTTCAATTACAACAAACTGTATCAATTAGGTCAGGCAGGTGTAGCCGTACTTGATATCAAGGCGCAAAAAGGCAATAAAACGGGTCAGGGCATCATCAAAATTGAGGCCGAAAAAGTTAACGAAGAAACCGTTTTCATACAGCCGTAAGCTATTTAAGCGACAATTCTTCTGACCAAATTTTGATCTGCTCCAATAATTTCTTCCAGGTCTAAATAGCATTGTGCACTAACAGGGAACTTGATTTCGTATTCGGTAATAAATCCGAGGTCAAATCTGCACATATACTCGCTCACTTCAATGCCAGCTGTTTTTTGCAGCTTTGATACAACGCCATTGAGCTGTGACATCTTAATGACCAGCTTAGATTCATAGACTAAGATGTCGTCTTGCATGAGTCCTACTAGTGTTACCTCTACGTCTTGGTTATTGAACCAAATGTGTTGAATTGCAAATTTCTTATTCATAGCGTTTCGTTTTGATGATACAAAGTTCATTGACTACATCGTAAACGATTTACGTTCTTCTTTTCATTGCTCATTTTCGGAATAAATCCTTAATTTTACTGCATGTCTGAGGACCAACCTATGTCATTTTTAGATCATCTGGAAGAACTCCGCTGGCGCTTGCTAAGGGCAGCAGTGGCAGTAATCATCTTTTCGGTCGTAATTTGGATCTATCAACGAGAAATCATGGAGAATGTCTTCCTCAATATGGTTGACCCCCACTTCATCACTTTCGAACTACTATGCAAATACTTGGGTGTTTGCGTCGAAAAAATCAACGTCGATTTCCAAAGCACCACCCTCGCGGGTCAATTTTCATATGCGCTCATGATGAGTATCATGGGCGGTGTTGTTTTGGCGTTCCCGTACATCTTTTATCAACTCTGGGCTTTTATCAAGCCGGGGCTCAAAGGCAATGAAAAAAACATGGCGAAAGGCATTGTGTTTTATGTCAGTTTGCTTTTTTTCTTGGGCATTCTCTTCGGTTATTATATAGTGGCGCCTTTGAGCGTTCAATTCTTTGGGGCTTTTCAAATCACCCCCGAAATCAAAACCGACGTAACGATCGCATCCTACATGAGCACCATTCTCTCCACAGTTTTTTACACGGGCTTGTTCTTCTTGTTTCCTATTGTCACCTTTCTCTTGGTCAAAATCGGGCTCTTTACACCAGACTTCCTCATCAAATACCGCAAGCACGCCATTGTAGTGATCCTCATCTTGGCGGCTGTTATTACCCCGCCAGACGTCATTTCTCAGGTGATCGTAACCATTCCCATTTACTTGCTTTTTGAGGTGAGTATTTTAGTGGCGAAACGGGTTGTGAAACAAGAAAAAAACTAATGCGCTTACTTAGTTTCATCTTATTCAATAGCTGCTTTTTGGCAATTTGGGGTCAGCAAACCGTTGTAATGGGTAGGGTTATCGATAAAAAAGGAGAGCCCATCAGTTATGTACAAATCCAGTTCTTAGACAGCAAAATTGGTACAAAATCCGATTCTTTAGGCAATTTTTACCTCAGTACGTACTACCCCACTGACACGCTACTTTTCAGGCTAATTGGCTACCAGACAGAGCGCATCAAAATCAAGAAAGATCAAACACAAGAACTTGTCGTCAAGTTATCTACCCAAGATAAAGAAGTGGCAGAAGTTATTTTAAAGGCTCCTACGGAAACTCGTGGAGCACAGCTGCATAGGCGAATCATCACCTACAAAAATGTCAACAACAAAGAGAAACTCGAGGCCTATCAATACCACCTCTACAACAAAATCCAACTCGATGCCAGCAACCTCGACTCCGGCCTGCTCAACAATCCACTTGTAGACCGACTGTCCCTCGTTAAAAATTACCTCCAGACAGATTCTTCAGACAAGTCTTTGCTTCCGGTTGTTTTATCGGAAAGTGTTTCAGACTACTACTACCGCAAAGATCCTAAACTCAAAAAAGAAGTGGTGGAAGCTTCTAGAATTTCTGGTGTTGAAAACATGCAAATGACACAGTTTCTTGGCGACATGTACCTAGAACTAAATATATATGATAACATCTACGATTTATTCAATAAATCATTCATTAGCCCACTGGCTCCTTATGCCCGCACCTATTATCAATTTTACCTAGACGATTCCACCTTTATCGGCGCAGATTGGTGCTATAAATTGCGCTTTGTACCCAAGCGCAGTGGCGACTTGGTCTTTGAAGGACACATGTGGGTCCACGACACTACTTACGCAGTAAAGCGCTTTGAAGCCAATATTGCCCCAGGCGCCAACCTCAATTACATTCAAGATTTCTATATCGAACAAGCATTCGAGCAAGTTCAAAAGGAAGTTTGGATGCTTACAAGCGAAAAAATGGTGCTGTCTTTTAAAGTCACCGAAAAATCTAAGTTTTTAGGCCTCATTGGGCGTAAATACAGCCAGCGCAGTGCCTATGTGATTAATGCGGGCCAGCCAGAAGAATTCTATCGCTCGAATAATTCCGTAGACGTCTTGAGCAACGCCAAAGAGCGCAGCGACGAAGAATGGGCTCAGCTTAGGCCGATTTCATTGACAGACAAAGAACAGCGTATTGAACAAATGGTAGACTCGCTCGAAGCGCAGCCTTTCTACCAAAACATGCGCAAGCTGACCTACTTTGCCACCACCGGCTACTGGCCCATTCAAAAAATTGAAATCGGCTCGGCTACTTCCTTGGTTAGTATGAATCCCGTAGAAAAATTCCGAGTTGCACTGGCATTGCGGACCTCCAATGATTTTTCTAAGCGTTTTGAAATCGGCGGCCGTGTCGCATATGGTTTTGGAGATCAGCGATTCAAATATAATGTGAGGCTTCGTTACAACATTACCCCACAAAAACGCGGCATGCTCATGACCTATTATAACCACGACATCGAGCAAATTGGACTTTCTCCGACAGCAGCTTCCATGGGGACCTCCTTCGTCACCATCTTGAGTACCGCTCCATTCGACAAACTCACTTTTGTCCAGAAAGTAGGCGTTAGCCTCGAAAAAGACATTAAAAAAGACCTCATCGTATTTGGCGCAATAGAATGGAAAAACTACACCCCTCTTGGTTTAGCGACTTATAAACGCTTCAATGGCTTTGACACTTTAAATGTAGATAACATTTCTACAACCGAACTGACCACCCGTATCCGTTGGACCAAAGACGAAGAATTCCTCTCCGGTTCATTTGACCGCACCGCCCTGCGCTCTCCCTACCCGATTTTATCTTTTCAAGGTATTTTTGGTTTCAAAGACGTTTTTGGCAGCGACTACTACTATCAAAAATTGGAGTTCCAATTCGAGCACAACACCCAAATTGGCGTTCTTGGCCGCATGCGCTATGGCTTTACGTTGGGTTACATCAATGGCATTGCAGCCTATCCGCTACTTAAAGTGCACGATGGAAATCAATCGCTATGGTTGCTCACAAGCGCCACCAATATGGTCAATTTTCTAGAATTTATCAGCGATAAATATGTCATTGGCTTTGCGGAAAACAAATGGGAAGGACTCCTTTTTGACAGAATTCCATTAGTCAAGAAGAGTAAAATTCGCTTGGTCACTACCGAACGTATTATGTTGGGCAGTCTGTCGAGTAAGCAAAATCAAGCCTTACTCATTCCTTCCTTTGTACAACCCTTTAATGGCGTGCCTTATGTTGAAATCGGGATTGGTATCGAAAATATATTTAAAGTGCTGCGCATAGATTTACTCTACAGAGCCACGCATCAAATTCCGGGTACGAGTCCAATCGGTATCAAGGCCCGCTACTCACTAAATTTTTAGTAAATTCGATTCGTGAAACTTCGAACGCTTGATATCTGTAAGTCTTACCGTGGTCGGGCGGTGGTAAACGGCGTAAGCGTTGAGGTCAATCAAGGAGAAATTGTAGGCTTACTTGGGCCCAATGGCGCTGGCAAAACCACATCATTTTACATGATGGTCGGCTTGGTAAAACCAGACACAGGTCAAGTTTTTCTCGACGACATCGAAATCACCAAATTGCCCATGTACAAAAGAGCGCAATTGGGTCTGGGTTATTTACCTCAAGAAGTTTCAGTTTTTCGCAAGCTCAGTGTAGAAGACAACATCATGGCAATTTTGGAAATGGGTCCGCTCAACAAAGCCGACCGCGAAGCAAAATTAGAACGCCTACTTTCCGAATTCAGTCTCACGCATGTACGCAAAAACCTCGGTGACCGACTTTCAGGTGGCGAAAAACGACGCACCGAAATTGCGCGTGCACTTGCAACTGATCCCAAATTTGTATTGCTAGATGAACCCTTTGCTGGTGTAGATCCGATTGCTGTAGAGGATATTCAAGCCATCGTATCCGAACTTAAAAAGCGCAATATAGGCATATTGATCACCGATCATAATGTGCAAGAGACACTTTCCATCACAGACCGAGCTTACCTTCTTTTTGAAGGAAAAATCTTAAAATCTGGTAGTGCTGAAGAATTAGCTGCAGACGAACAGGTCAGAAAAGTATACTTAGGGCAAAATTTTGTATTGAGACGCGCAGAATAGCCTAGCGCAACAAATATACCACCCCTTCTCGCTGTCTGCGGATATACGGCTCATGGCACGGCCTGAATTTCAAAACGTAGTTATACAGCCCATCTTGGCACGGCAGTCCGTTGTAAGTGCCATCCCAGCCCTCAGCAGCATTTTGACTCACAAAAACACGCTCTCCCCAGCGGTTGAATATCTCTAAAGACCAATCCGTAACCCCGAAGTCAGTCACGACTTTAAATACTTCATTGCGGCCGTTTCTGTCCGGAGTAAAGGTGTTGGGTGCGTAAATACTAAATGGCTCCACTTCTATGCGCGCATAGGCCGTATCCGTGCAACCAAATTGATTCGACACAACTTGCATTGGGTAATCTGTGCCGCCTGTCTGATACGCATGGACAAAATTTGCAGTTGTGTATTGTACACTGCGGTCCTCGACAAAATATTGATAACTCACAGCATCTGTGGAGAGATCCGTAAAGACCGCCTCGTTCTGACATACATCGACGTGGTCAGGACTTATCGAAAAGCCTGCCTGCGGGGAAGGATGCACAGTCACGAGGTCTTGCTGCGCCATAAATAAAGTATCTAGACAACCAAATTGCTCGATGAGTGTGAGCGTTACAGTGTAATTACCAGGTTGACTATAAGTATGGAGTACATTGGTGCCTTGAACTTGCGTACCATCGCCTAAATCCCAGAGGTAAGTGGTGGCCACTTCGCTTTGGCTCAGGTTCACAAATTGGGCTTGAGAGGGCGCACATTGCAGGGCATTTAAGAACATGAAATTAATGCTCGGATGCCCAAAAACACGCACCAGCGCAACAGTAGTATCTGCACAGAGTGCATTTTGGCCTATCAAAAGTACCTGTTGGTTGCCATTTTGACTAAATAACACGGTATTGCCCGTCAATTGACTACTGCTTGCGGGTGTTGCCTGCGGGCCAAAATCCCAAGAATAGGTGGTGCCAACAGGACCGCTCACCTGCGCGTCAAAATTGAATAGGTCGTCTATGCAAAGTGAGTCGGTATGCGTTAAGTTCAAGACGATTGGTTGTTCAATCATGACATTGACGGTGGTGGTGTCCAGGCAACTTGGCGAAGACCCCGCAATGAGTGTGACCGGATACAAGCCAGGGCCAGGGAAGGTGACGGTGGGTAGCATTTGGCTGCTGAGTTGCCCATTTCCGAAATCCCAGTTGTACAACATGGCATTTTGTGAGGCGTTCCCGAATGAAATTGTGTAGCCCAAACACTCCACTTGAGGCGGAACCACAATAGCGGCGGTGGCTTCGCCAAAAATATAAATAGAGTCAAGGAAAGTTTGCTGACAATAGGTTGTATTAGCCTCGAGGAGTATTGGATGAAACCCGGGTGAAGAAAATACAACACCTGGCACAAGGTTGCCACTTGCCTGTGCTACAGACGCACTCGGTGGAAAATTCCAGGTAAGCGTTGCAGCAGGATCGGAAACCTGAGCCACAAAATCGTGAGAATTGCCAGACAAACACAATGAATCTTGGGTTTGCCACTCGAGATCGAGTTGTTCGTTGACAACAATTTCTATATATGCAGTGTCGGTGCAGTTTTGACCCGGATTGACAATCAGTTGGGCGGTATAAGTACCCGAACTCGGGTAAGTGTAAGTGGGTTCATACAAAGGGCTCACATCTGCGTTGGTGCCTGGCACTCCGAAATCCCAGCTATAGTTGGTGCCCCCAAAAGAACTGTTGTCAAACTGAACGGTAAGGCCATCGCAGTAGCCATTGAAGGTAGGTAATTGAGCTTGAGTGGGCAAGATAGCTGCCAGTTGGATATTACAATCAAATACACGAAAGAGGAAATCGCGTATGGTTTCGCCAATGAGCTGGCCATTGCGGTATTCTTGCACCCGAACACCTACAACAAATAAACCAATCAGGTTGGGGCTCACGGTTAAAAGACCTGTGTTCGGATGAATTATGGTAGAAGATCCAGGGCCCAATGGTGCTGCGGCATTAAAGTTAGACTGCCAAGTGACCGGAAAATATGGTGGGGGTGGCATTTGTAACGGCTGTGGGTTGCCAGAGTTTGCGCCGGCATTGGGTGTTACCAATGAATAAACAAGCTGATCGCCGTCTGGGTCTGTGGCAACATGGTCAAAAATAAGTTGATCATTATTGCAGAGCAAGACAGGAGGATAGTTAGTGAAGCGCGGGCTGCTATTGTTGCTCGCGTTGGTATTAGAGCCAGGTACTTGAGCCACAAGCGTAAGACCGGTGTCGTCAGGAAACTGCAAATTGGTGATGTTCGGCCCCCGGCAGCAGCGTTGGTAAGACACCGTATAGCCCCCTGGGATTGGGGGGAGTGTCAAGACCACCTGATAAATAGCGCGCTCTACACAAATATTAGCTGGCTGGGTGGCACATGGATTATTGAAATTAACGGGTAGCACTACTGAGCCCGGGAAAGGTACCTGAACCGTTTGGTAATGAATATTGCCTTGGGTAAAAATCGAGAGGTATAGTGGGTTGTCGTATGCTGCGCCAGTTGAAGCGCAATCTCTGTAAAGTGTGATAAAAAAGCGGTACTGATCGTTACCGAGAAAGTTGTAATAGATGTCTCCACCAATAATGTGCGAAGCCACAGACCACTCCGAAAGGAGTAGCGAAAAGCTTAAGAAGAGTGTTTTTAACTTGTGCACAGCGTTACAACGCAAAATTAAGACTTTGGTTGTTCGTGTACAAACTGTAAATTTGTAAAAAAAAATAAACGGATGGAAACTTTTGATGTGGTAGTAATCGGTTCAGGACCCGGCGGATACGTTTCTGCCCTGCGTTGTGCACAACTCGGCCTGAAAACAGCTTTGATAGAAAAATACAGCACTTTGGGCGGAACTTGCCTCAATGTTGGTTGTATTCCCTCCAAAGCACTACTCGATTCTTCCGAACATTTTTACAATGCCCAACACAATTTTTCGGCGCATGGCATTGAAGTGAAAGGTCTCAAAGCCAACCTCGCTCAAATGATTGCCCGCAAAAATGAAGTCGTTGCACAAACTTGCGCAGGGGTCAAGTACCTCATGGACAAAAATAAAATCACCGTTTACCAAGGGGTTGGTAGCTTTATCGACGCACACACCGTAGAAATTAAAGGTGAGCAAACAATTCAAATTAGCGGCAAAAACATCATCATTGCCACTGGTAGTAAGCCCAACTATTTTCCGGGAATGGAACCAGACAAAAAGCGCATTATCACCTCAACAGAAGCACTCAAGCTCGAAGAAATCCCAAAAAAGATGCTCGTCATTGGCGGTGGAGTTATTGGCCTTGAATTAGGTTCTGTTTACGCACGTTTGGGCGCCGTGGTAGAAGTCATCGAATTTGCACCAAGTATCCTACCTACCATGGATGCCGGAATTGGCAAAGAATTCACAAAAATCCTGAAAAAAGAAGGTTTTAAGTTCCATATGGAGCATAAAGTTCTTGGCGTTGTCAATAACGGCAAACAAGTAGTCATGACCGCAGAAAACAAAAAAGGTGAACAAGTTACTTTGGAGGCCGACTATTGTTTGGTAGCTGTAGGTCGCAAAGCTTATACCGAAGGATTGAGCCTTGAAAAAGCAGGCTTACAAGCCAATCAACGCGGTCAAGTAGAGGTCAATGACCATTTACAAACAGCAGTAGGTCATATTTACGCCATTGGCGATGTTGTACGCGGTGCCATGCTCGCCCACAAAGCCGAAGAAGAAGGTGTTTTTGTGGCCGAACAAATCGCCGGACAAAAACCGCACATCAACTACAACCTCATTCCTGGTGTAGTGTATACTTGGCCTGAAATTGCCTCAGTCGGGCAGACTGAAGAGGAGCTCAAAGCTACCGGACGCGCCTACAAAGCAGGTTCTTTCCCAATCAAAGCATTAGGAAGAGCGCGCGCGAGTATGGACACCAGTGGTTTTGTCAAGATTTTGGCCGACGCCGATACAGATGAAATTTTAGGTGTACACATGATTGCGCCACGTGCAGCCGACCTTATTATGGAGGCCGTTACTGCCATGGAATACCGTGCGTCTGCCGAAGACATCGCGCGCATTTGTCATGGTCACCCTACTTATTCTGAAGCGATCAAAGAAGCTGCGCTCGCCGCTACTGCAGACCGCGCTTTACACATCTAAATCAAGGCCTTGGGCTGAACGCATCTTTAATGTGCGTGAGGTCGGTATGGTTGCTGTTGTGCACAATAGACACGACATCGAAACGCACCTCAAAAGGCCATTCGATTGATTTAGCGAAGTAATTAGCTACCCTGATCAACTGTTTTTGCTTGGTATAATTAACTGCGCGCCAAGGCTCGCCGAGTTCAGCACTATGGCGGGTTTTGACCTCCACCACCACCAATGTTTGCCCGTCGGTCATGATCAAGTCGATTTCCATGCGGTTGAATTTGTAGTTGCGGGCTTTGAGGCTATAACCGAGGTCAAGCAGCTGCTTCAACGCATAGGCTTCACCCCATTTGCCGAGCACGTCGTGCTTCATGTCTGAATTTCTTTGTGTCATTGGAACGAAATTAAGCCGAATTTGCCCTTATCTTTACAGTGAAAATACGTATGCGCAAACAATTTATCAAGAATATCAAAGGGCTTGTTCAAGCTGGCGAAGACCTTCCAATGGTGCTGCGTGGCACCCAAATGCACCACCTACCCATCATCGAAAATGCTTATCTGGCATTGGAAGACAACGAAGTCATTGCCTACGGCCCCATGGACGAATGGCCAGGTATCACGGACTGGCGCGATGTAGAGGTCATTGACGCCAGCAATTGTTACGTCCTTCCCGCATTCATCGATTCGCATACACACACTGTTTTTGCGGCCAGCCGCGAAGAAGAATTTGTAGACCGCATCAACAGCCTGAGCTACGAAGAAATCGCGGCCAAAGGTGGTGGCATCCTCAATTCTGCCAAAAAACTCAGCGAACTATCAGAAGAAGCGCTTTACCACGCTGCGTACGCTCGCCTTGAAAAAATACAAGCCGCCGGCACGGGTGCACTCGAAATCAAGTCTGGCTATGGCTTGAGCGTAGAAGGTGAACTCAAAATGTTGCGGGTCATCAAAAAACTCAAACAAAACGCACCAATCGCCATCAAAGCTACTTTTCTAGGTGCACATGCCCTTCCGCAAGCCTACAAAGACCAGCGTGAAGCGTATATATCCCTTTTGATCAACGATATTTTACCAGTAATTGCAACTGAGCAACTCGCAGACTACATCGATGTATTTTGTGAGCGCAATTATTTCAGCACTGCCGAGATGGAACAAATCCTTGACGCAGGTGCAGAGTACGGCCTCAAGCCAAAAGTGCATGTCAATCAGTTTTCAGTTCTGGGCGGCGTACCTGCAGCAATTGCAAAAGGAGCCATCTCTGTAGACCACCTCGAAGAACTCGACCAAAACGACCTCGACGCCTTAGCTAATAGCAATTGTGTGGCCACGCTCTTACCTGGATGTTCGCATTTCTTATCGATTCCTTTTGGCGCAGCAAAAGAACTCATGGCTGCCAATGCAATAGTAGCGCTTGCCAGCGATTTCAATCCAGGTTCTTCCCCAAGTTATGACCTCATGCACGTGCTTTCTTTAGCTTGCATCAAAATGAAAATGACACCAGAAGCAGCCATTAATGCCCTTACCATCAACGCAGCAGCTGCACTGGAACTCGGGCAAACACATGGCCAAATTGCATTGGGTAGAAAATCTCCAATTATCTTGACTAAAGAGCTGCCGTCTTTGGCTTATTTAGCTTATGCCTACACAGAAAAACACATTCAACGTGTTTTTATTTGATTAACTTTGAATACATGCGTACGGTACTCATTTTACTGGCTTTACTCAGCTCCAATTTCGGGCTGGCCCAACCTATAGAGCTCGACAAAGAGCTACTTTGGGAAGTGAGCAACCCTAAATCCGGTGTAAAATCATACCTCTTCGGTACACTCCACGCCAATGACCGCGAACTTTTCGAACTCTCAGACAGTGTTTATGTCGCTTTTGATCAGGCGCAAAAAATAGTACTCGAGACCGACATCTACAGCCTATTTTCGACCATGGACACCCGCAAAAATTTACCCGAAACCCGCTTCGACGACAAGGGTAAGTCTTACACGAGTTTGATCATGACCTCCCAAACCCTTTACGGAACCGAAGATGGCATGCCGCAGTTTCTAGATGCCTATTTTCAAGTTTTGGGGCTCGAATTGGGCAAAGAAACCATAGCACTCGAAAAAGTCGAGGAGCAATACGCTATGTCAAATGAGTTCAAGTTGAGCGAGCGCCGCATCCTAGACAACCAAATCAATGCATTCACTCAAGAAAAACTGCTCGAACTCTATTTGCGTGGAGACCTCGACGCGCTTCAGCGCTTCATGAAATCGTATCTTTCTGTTCAAGAAAACCTCTACGACGAAGTCATCGTCAAGCGCAACCAACAAATGCTCGACAAACTGCTCGAGCTGCTCAAAACACAGCAATCTTTCTTTTGCGCTGTTGGCGCGGGCCATTTAGGCGGTGAAGAAGGCTTGCTTCAGCTCTTACGCGCTCGTGGCTATAAAGTACGTGCCGTTCGCTGGACAATCAGCGAGCAAGCGCCACAAAGCAAGCGCTTGATTAAAAAACAAACCGAATCCATTTACGTAGATCAAAAATCTGGTTTAATTGCCAAGTTTCCGGGCAAACCGCTTGCACTTACGCTCCCCGACGGCTCTCTCAAACTCATTTACCGCGAGCTAGGCCAAGGCAATACCTTTGAAATCAATATCCAACTCCGCGACACCACTATTTCTGCTGAAGAAATCGCCAGCATTTACATCAACCCACCTGCCGGAGCCACCATGACCAAAAAAACTTTAAGCGATGGGTCTTTTGTCTTTCAAGGCCTTTCTGACACTTACCCAGAAGGGCTCAACTATGTGCAAATACAATTTGGCGCGAACTACTTTGCCATCATCAAATCTTATGGCGGTCATAAATTCATGCATTCCAATCGTCCTGTATCCTTCTTTGAAAAGGTTTGGTTCGAGTGAATTAATAACATAGGCGCATGAAATTTCTGGATCAATTGGCCAAAGACATCCTTCAAAAAGGACACGACCCCAAAAAACTAACCGTTCTACTGCCCTCTGAACGCGCCAAACGCTATTTGCTCAACGCGCTATTTAGCGCCAACAACGGACCTTTGATTTCGCCGCATATCCTCACAATTGACCAATGGGTTGCCGCTTTGTGTCCGCAGCAAATCATGCACCCCACCAAAACCCTACTAGAGCTCTACAAGATTTATCAATGTGCCCTTAAAGAAGAAGCGCTCTCTTTTGAAGATTACCTCACCTGGGGGCCTATTTTGCTCTCAGACTTCGACGACGTCGACCGCTATTTAGTGGACCACCAACAACTTTATAAAAACCTGGCTTCTATCAAGGCCTTAGAAAGCTGGCAAATTGATGAAGAAAACTATTCTGCATCTCAAAAAAAATTCATGCTGTTCTGGGAACTCATCCCACAACTCCACGAAGGGTTACAGCAAAGATTCAAGGCGCTAAATGGTTGCAGCAAGGCCCAAGCCTACCGACAACTCGCCGAGACCCCCACGCTGTATATCGATGAAAAAATGCACTATCTTTTCGTCGGATTCAATGCCTTATCTGCCGCTGAACAGCGCATCATCAAATACCTCATCGATAAAAAACAGGCCGAATTTATCATCGATTCAGACCAATTCTACCTCAGCAACAAGTTTCACGAAGCTGGCCACTTCCAGCGTAAAAATTTGCAGTTTTTTGGTCAAAAAGAACCAGAAAACCTACGCAATGCCTTGCAAACCGCAAACTTCAAGGTCAAAGTAATTGAATGCGCCCAACATATCGGCCAAGTAAAGGTTTTGGCCACCGAACTGCTTGAAAACCCGGTTTCCGATTGGAGTGAAGTGTTGGTGCTCTTGGCAGACGAAGATTTGGTCCATGCGGCCATACGCAATATTCCCAAAATAGTGGGACAAGCCAACATTACGCTAGGGCTTCCACTCGATCAAACACCTATTAGAACTTGGGTAGACCTCTGCTTCCAATTCCAAGAAAACCAACTCAAATTCAGGACCAAATCGCTGTATTACAAAGATTTTCAGCGCTTTTGTCATCATGCCTTTACCACGCTTGCCTTCAATCAGAAACAACAAGCACAATTGGCGGTAGCAGAGCACAGGACCGTCAAGAACAACCGTGTTTTTCAAAACATGGAGCAGCTTCAACTTGATCCACAACTATTAGAAATCCTTCGCATTTTAGCCACTTCCTGGGAAGCCGATTGGCAAATAGCGTTACAGCAGTTGCGCCAACTCAATCGCCTATTACTGGGGCATATTCCGGAAGCCAACGATTTTGAACGCACTGCTTTGCTTTCTTTTGAAGTCGCGTGTCGTCAGTTTGAAAATTTTGTGGATGCCGATTTTCCTCAGATGGCCCTAAGCAGCTTCAAAAAATTATTTTACCAGCACTGGACGCGCAGTAACCTTGCCTACTTAGGTAGTCCGACCGAGGGTTTGCAGCTCACGGGCTTACTCGAAACCCGCTTACTCGACTTCGAGCGCATATACGTACTCGGCATGAACGAAGGAAAGTTGCCGCCCACCAACCCGATCCAGAGTATTATCCCGATGGACCTCCGTGCGGCTTTCGGCATGCCCAATAACCGCGATAAACAAGGTCTATTTGCACAACACTTCTACAGGTTACTGCATCATGCCCGCGAGCTATTGTTTACCTATACTTCAACGAGTGAGGTTTTGGGTAGTCATGAGCGCAGCCGCTACCTCTTGCAGCTCAAAATGGAATGGTTGCAACAAAATCAACAGGTCAGCTGGCAAGAATTCTTCTACCAAATTCCGGCTGCAAGCCAAAATAGTACCCAAACACTGATTCCAAAAACGTCTGCTATCCAAGCGCGGATCAAAACCTATTTAGCAGGTAACGTATCAGCTTCAGCTCTGCGCAAATATATCACCTGCCCGCTAGATTTCTATTACCGCTATGTTGTAGAGTTTGGCGAAGAAGATGAAGTCGAAGAAGACATCGCCTCAAGCACATTTGGCTCGCTGATACACAATTGCCTTGAGGAGCTCTACACACCATACGCACAGCGCGATAAACTAGGTGCTGCCGTACAACCCACGCCAGGGCCATTAACAGAACAAGCTGTTGCAAAAATGCTCACTACGTATCCGGCCGTATTGCGTAAGTATTTCTTGAACTACTTTGATCAAAACGAAACGCTCTTTTCCCGCGGAAAAAACCTGCTCAGCTTTGAAATGGCGCTCGACCTCACCAAACAAAAGTTGCTCAAAGAACTCGAATTTGTGAAGTCGCTGCAAGAGCCACTTTATATCATCCAACTCGAGGCCAAGTTTGAACTAGCCCACACGGTTCAGGTCGAAAATGAAAACATACCTATCCATTTTGTAGGCTATATTGACCGCATCGATTGCATCGGTCAAGATCATTTCCGTGTCATCGACTACAAATCGGGAAAAGTCCAGGAAAGCCATGTCAAGATCAAGACCAAAGATGATCCTTGCACCAACATCAGCAAGCCCAAACACGCGCTACAACTCTGCTTATATACTTTGTTTTTCAAAGAAAGATTTGGACATTTGCCAACAGAAGCGCGCATAGAATCACTGATCAACCGCAACGACAACTTTGAACTCAGTATAGATAAGCAACCAGACCTCAACCAAGTTCCGGAAATTTTTAAAAGTGGCATACAAACGCTCGTTTTGGAACTGCTCAATGCTGACGTTCCCTTTACGCACAAAGAAGATGCGCAATATTGCCAGTTTTGCGCATAAAAAAAACCTGGAAGGTTATTCCAGGTTTTTCTGCAAGATAATTAAAACCAAAATGAACAATGACTTGCTCTTTTCAAACAGACGAGCGTCAGTGTGGTTTGGTTGCTTAGTATAATTCTAACTTGAGCGCTGAACGGTAATCTTTGATTTCTTCGCGGTTGATTTTGTGCTCTGCGTTCTTGAGAAGGTTCAAGAAATAAAGTAAATTTTCTTTGTCTTCTATTTCAATAGGATACTCGTTACCTTCTTCATCTTCTTCATATTGCGCCTCAACATCAAAACATTCGTTTTCTTGAAGGAACTCATAAGTAAGACGCAAAGACTTTACAACCAATGGATCTTGTTCAAGCAACGCCATTTCTCTGAGTTCTTTGAGGTCGTCTATTAATTTTGGATCCTCAAGACCCTTTTTTTCGACGTTGGCAATGATTTGTTCAAGTTTTTGATTGGCGCGCAATGTTTTCATGTTCTCTAAATTGAGCAACAAATTTAGTGCATTTCCCGAAATAAACATCGCGCTGTCCGTAACATTAGTCCACTTGAAGCATTTCTAGCACATTAAAAGCTATTTTTGTTACATGGATTTGGTCTTCCACGCGTTTTCTATTGGCCTGATATTATCATTGATCCCAGGCCCTGTCTTTTTTGTGCTGCTCGAAAACAGCATTACTAAAGGCATCAGAAGCGCCTTGGCCATTGATTTTGGCGTCATGCTAAGCGACGTCGTATACATCCTGTTATCTGTGCTTTTTGTCGAACAAATTAATTCTTTACTTAGTGGCAAAAACAAAGAACTTTTTGACGTCCTCGGCGGTCTCATTTTCATTGTCTTCGGGCTTGTCAATTTATTCAAGAAGTCCAAAATGCACAACGGCGATCAAGAATTGGAGGAAGTTACCGAGAAATACCACCTAGGTGAAAGCGCAAATCCCCAAAAGAATTTTGGTCTCATGATTGCAAAAGGGTTTTTACTCAATTTTGCCAATCCACTCGTCATCTTTTACTGGCTAAGTGTCGCCTCAGTAGCCAAACGCGAAAGCACCAACGACAGCAATGGATTCTTGTTTTTGTTCTTAGGTATTATTCTCACCACCTTCATATCTTTTGATATTATCAAGATCATCACCGCCAAAAAAATCCGGAATTTTGTGACTTACAAATTACTTAATTTACTCAACAAATTCATCGGAAGCGTCTTTATAGCTTTTGGATTGTTTTTCATTTTTCGCGTTATTTTCTAAGGCCTATATGCGCAGTAAAATCCTTGTCATATTTATTTGCCTCATAAGCACTGCTTTGGGTCAGGATGTTAAGGTGCTTAAGGAAAATCTAAGTCCTAAGGTGCGCATTTTCTGGGATGCTCAAAACAAACATATGCAAGGATATGGAACCTATTTTACCAGTGTAGCCACGCCTCAAACCACAGAAAAGCATGGCAAATGGCTCTTTTATTCCTATGATGGCGTCCTGGAGGAAGAAGCGAATTACTACCGTAATCGGCTCTATGGCAAGCGCAACTTTTATTACCCGAACAAGCAATTGAAACAAGAATCATATTTCAAATTCAATGTTCCAGATTCCATTTACCGCGAATATGCTGCCGATGGCAAAATACAAGTCCGCGGACAATTTGAATTAGGCAGCCCAGTTGGCATTTGGGAGTACTTTTATGCAGACGGGCATCCAAAATCAGTAGAATTGGTGCAAAACGACACCGTTTACCTCCAAGCGTATTGGAAGGAAGACAGTACGCACCAACAAACCATCAAAGACGGAAATGGTCAAATTATCAACTATTTTGTAGATGGTACAATCAAAGAACTATACACTTTTCAAGATGGCTTGAAAACTGGGCCCTTTGAAGAGCGTACGGCGAATGGTGTATTATCCGTTGGCGGTGCTTTTCAAAAAGGGAAGAAAGATGGCACTTGGGAATTTTATCGCTTTGACGGCATGCTAGAAAAGAGCGTTTCCTACCGTGCTGACTCCTTAGATGGCGTGTATTTAGTTATGGCCAATCAAACCGACACCCTGACGTCCGGAACCTATGAGATGGGGCTGAAAACCAAGCAATGGAAATGGTTTACAGAAGAGGGAAAGCTGGACATGGAAGGTTATTTTGACAAAGGCAAACAAGATAGCATTTGGCATTATTACTTCTCCACCGGACAACTGTCTTATATCGCACATTTCAAATCCGACCTCCGCACAGGTAATTGGACCTACTACTATCCAAATGGCGCCTTGTATCGGACCGGAAGCTACCTCAACGACCTACGCAATGGAACTTGGCAAACGTGGTACGAGGATTCTACCCTCTTGATGACAGGTAAGTACCTGAATGGCAAGGAAGAAGGCGAATGGCTCAATTACTGGGAAAGCGGTCGTCTCAAAGACAAAACAACTTTTCACGAAGGCCTACTCGATGGCGCTTGGGAATCTTACGCGCCCGATGGCATGCTCAAGCTTAAGGGTGCCTATAAGGCAGATCATAAAGTTGGTGAATGGATCAGTTATTTCAATAACGGACGCATCAAGGAAAAACAACACTACAAAGTGTTCACCCAAAAAAACGTAGCCGACGGCATGGCTATCATGGGCCTTAAAGAAACGGTCAGTGACTTTCATGGTTCTTATGAAGCATATTCACAAGTAGATTATCAGATCAAAGAATCAGGTAAATATTACCACGGGCTCAAGCATGGCACGTGGATCAATTATTACCCTGGCGGCGTTGTACCCACTATTGTATCCCAGTATAAATACGGCAGGTTACACGGCGTTTTCAAGCAATACGACCGCTATGGCAGACTCGTCTATGAAATTCACTACAAACACGGACTCAAAGATGGGCCATTCTTTGCCTACAACGAAAACGGACAACTCATCAGTAAAAAGATGTTCAGACAGGGCAAAGAACTTGGCGCAAATGGCCAAGATAGTTTTAGTCCAAATTAGCAGTCAACTGCTCGATAAAACAGGTCAGCTCAATAAAATCTTCTACACTTAAACGCTCTGGACGCTGCTGTTCAAATTTGGCGGGTAGAGGCGCGTCTTTTAACAAGACCCGCAAGGAATTGCGTAACGTTTTGCGGCGTTGGTTGAACGCTACCTTGACCACTTGGAAATATAACTTTTCATCGCAAGGCAATGCAGCGCGCTCGTTACGCACACAACGAATGACCCCACTCTTCACTTTTGGCGGCGGAATAAAAACATGTTCGTCTACCGTGAAACAATAATGGATGTCATAAAAAGTTTGCAAGAGCACACTGATGATGCCATACTCCTTTGAGCCCGGCTTTTGCGCTACTCTTACCGCTACTTCTTTTTGAAACATGCCCATAATTTGTGGCACTTGATTTCGGTACTCTAAGCACTTAAATAAAATCTGAGAGGAAATATTGTACGGGAAATTACCAACCACAATAAAAGGATCGTCTCCGAATAATTCTGCCGGATTCAAGCGCAGAAAATCGCCGAAAAGAATGCGCTCTGCTTGTGCTGGATAGGCGGCACGCAAATAATCAATAGACTCAATATCTACATCTAGCAACCATAAATCGATTTCGGGTATTTCCCAAAGATATTTACTCAAGGCGCCCATTCCAGGACCAATTTCTAATACTTTACGGGTTTGGTCTGTCCAGATTACTTGATTGGCAATCTTCTGACAAGTGCCTGCATCTTTGAGAAAGTGCTGACCAAGTTGTTTTTTGGGCTTGACAATCATGGTTTGAATTCTTCGAGGAGCGTTAGGGTCGTGCGAAAAGCGGCAAACTTTCCATGAAAATGCAAGGTATGGTCTTGTTGCAAACTAGGAGCAAATTTAGATTGGTATTGATCTAATGTTTGTTGATCTTTGGCTAAATACATGACTGAATAGGTACAACCGCCGTCTTCTTCTCCGTTTACCCGCGAAAGACGGCATTCTAAAAAACAACCTGTTTGAAGTACATCTTGAATATGTGTGCCCCTCATGTAGGTAAGCCACTCTTGTTCTACTGCTTGGTCGATACTGACCGTTACATTGTATAATACCATGGTGCAAAGGTAGCCAAAGCAGCCGATTGCAGAAAATTGCAGCTGCTTAAGTAAAATTACGGTAGATATTAAATAAAAAATATAGTACTTTTAGCCCAGAATCTTTAAACCCTTACCATGAAAAAACTCTTACTTTCTGCTTTATTTGCAACGACTTACGCCCTTTCTTGGGGACAATCTTGTACGCCAGGCATCAACTTCGTAGATTCCACTTATGGAATCTGGCCAGACACCACTCAAAACCTACCCCCTGCCGATCCAAACGTGGCTTACTCCACAGATATCAATTTCAAAGTACCTTCAACAGTAACTGCCGAAATTGATCCGAGCGGTCAGTTTGTGGGTTCTGTGATCCAACAATTTACTATTGACGCAGTTCAAGGCTTACCTCCCGGATTCGATTTTGCTTGTAATGTTACTAACTGTACCTACTTAGGAGGTTCAAATGGTTGTGCAAATCTATATGGTACCACAGATTCTGTAGCAGTATTCCCTGTTTCCGTTGATATCACGGCCACGGTATTGGTTGTACTCTTCCCAGGGTTGCCCCCAACTCCTGTTACCCAAACGGTTTCTTTTGACGGCTACAAAATTGTAGTTGGTTCGGGTGGTACTATTCATAAAGTGATCAATCCGCTTAGCTTGCAACCAAACCCAGCTACAACAACTTTAGAAGTAACTGGTTTGTATGCTGGAGGTTCTTCTCTTGTTACGCTACGCGACCTCACTGGAAAAACTATCGACGTACTGCAGACCAATGCCAGCACGGCCATTTTTGACCTAAGCAAGTTGAGTAGCGGAAGCTATCTTATTGAACTTACAGACGTATTTGGCACACAACAACAAAAGTTTGTGAAGCTCTAAATGCATGAAAAATATAGAATGAGGGGAGGCAACTCCCCTTTTTTTGTGCCCTTACTTTTGATACAGACCTCTGTCGGCAATGTATTTTGCGACGGCTTCAGTTAATAAAAAGGAACAGTCCTTACCCGCAGCCAAGCGGCTGCGTACAAAACTCGCACTGATTCCTAAAATTGGAACATCCTTGACCATTTCAATATTTGGATGCTGCTCAAGCGCTAGATGTAGCGCTTGTTCGGCAACGTCCTCTCTTTGGCGCGGGTATACGTAGATCCGATGTTTGGCTAAAATTTGCTCCCAATTATACCACTTGTGAAAAGAGCGAAGGTTGTCTTCACCGAGCAGCAAACTGAATTCATTTTGTGGATACTTTTCTTGTAAATGCGTGAGTGTAGAAATGGTATAGTTGGGCTTTGGTAAATAGAATTCGATGTCACTGACTTTAAGTTGTGGTACATCAAAAATGGCATCCCGAACCATATCTAAGCGCAGGTGATCTGCGAGTAAGGTGGCTTTTTCTTTGTGGGGGTTATGTGGCGTAACCACCAACCATACTTGGTCAATATTGGCATGCTGCGCCATGTGATTGGCAATGATCAAATGCCCCACATGAATGGGATTAAATGTTCCGAAAAACAGGCCTATTTTCATGCACTGATCAATTGTTGTACAATGCGTTCTACTGCTTGTATCGCCGTTGAAAGCTCATCATTAACCACTACATGATCAAAGTCTTGGGCATGGCTGAGTTCCTGGGCTGCTTTGGCCAAGCGCAACTGAATTTTGTCTTCGGTGTCGGTTTGGCGCTTGCGCAGTCTTTCTTCGAGTACTTGGATACTCGGCGGCTGGATAAATATTGAAACCGCAGCTGTCTGTAGCTTTTCTTTGATTTTTATACCGCCGATGACGTCAACATCAAAAACAACGACCTTACCTGCAGACCAAATGCGCTCAAGTTCTGCCTGAAGCGTGCCGTAATACATGCCGGCATACACTTCTTCCCATTCAAAAAAAGCGCCTTGCTCAATTTGCTGTTTGAAAGTGTCGGGGGTCAAAAAGTAGTAGTCTACGCCATCTTGTTCTTGGCCGCGTGGTGCTCTTGAACAGGCAGAGATTGAGAATTCTAATTGCGGATATTTGCGCAACAATGCGCCAACAATAGTTGATTTACCTGAGCCAGATGGGGCTGAAATAACAATACTGCGTCTGCTTAGCATTTTATAGTGCGTTGAGAACTTGTTCTTTGATTTTTTCGAGGTGGTCTTTCATGATCACCACCCTGCGCTGGATTTCAGAATGATTACACTTGCTGCCCAACGTATTGATTTCACGACCCATTTCTTGGGCAATGAACCCAAGTTTTTTGCCAGATGCTTCTTGGTTGAGGGTCTCTGTAAAATAATTGAGGTGCTGCTGTAAGCGCTGCTTCTCTTCGGAAATATCGAGCTTCTCGACATAATAAATCATTTCCTGCTCCAAACGATTGGCATCTATTCGGCTCTCATCTATGGAGGTCAAGCCTTTCTGAATGCGATCCTTGACCTGTGCCACACGCTCTTGTTCGAAAGGAACAATTGCCTTGAGTTCAGTTTGTATGTGCGTGAGGTTATCTAGTAGGTCTGAAGCCAAGCTGAGCCCTTCTTGCTTGCGGAACTTCTGAAGCTGCGCACAAGCCTGCTGCACTAAGTTCAGGATGAAGGCAGATTCTGATTCAGAAAGTTCTTCAAACTGGCTAGTGAGTACGTCGGGCATGCGCAAAACCAGGGCCAGGTAATCTTCGGTGTTTGTACCCCAACTTTCGTTCATGGCTTTGAGTTTTTCAAAATAAGCCGTAGCTACTTGCTCATTAATAAGGCCCGCCACTTGGCTTTGTTGGCTCTCGATGTAAATACCGAGGTCCATTTTGCCCCGTAATAAGTTTTCGGTCACGAGTTTGCGAATAGGTGACTCGAGGTCTCTGTAGCTCGACGGAATTTTAAGGTTGAGGTCGAGGCCTTTTGAGTTGAGCGAGCGCACCTCTACAGAGATTTTTTTATCCTGAAAATGGCCGTTGGCCTTGCCAAATCCGGTCATTGATTGCAACAATACGTGGTTCATGTGCTTAGTCATTGTCTATTAGTAAGTCGGCATCAATGCCCTCGTTTTGTTCTTTCACAAACCACGCAATTTCACTCATGATTTGGGCTTTTTGGTCGGTTTGTGGCGCACGTTCTTCAACGTATTCTTTGAGTAGAAGTTGAGATTCAAGAAGTTGAGATTCATCAAAGGGGCCGGACATATTTTCGATGATGGTCAGGCAATCTAAAGCCTCGAGAAAATCGCCTTGTGAAGCCAACATGACAAAAAATGGTAAATGTTCGTCAAAAGGCAGTTTCGAATTCCAAATGGCAGACAAAACGAGCTTGCGGTTGGCAGGGTTGGCTTCTTCTTGCAGGTATTTGATGAAGGCATCAACAGCATCTGTATCTTGAATATCAGCTAAAAAACCTAATACCAATTGTTGTTCAGCGCGTTCAAGACCCTCTAAGCTATTGAATACGTCTGAAAGAACGCTCGGGTGGCCGTGTTCTTTCAAGATGTTCAAAGCTGCTGTGATAGATGGCAGGTCCTTTTTTTGTAGAAAGGCAATAGCTTCTAGTAATTTCTTTTGATTTTTACTCATGATGCAAAGGTAAGGAATTCGACCTCGCTGCGCATCAAATTGCCCTATTGTGTTACTTTATACAATATTTGGTGTTTATAAAAACAGAAAAAAACCTATTTCTATACCCGATAATAAATCAACTTTGTAAAAAAAGCTGCAACATGAAAAATTTCTTTTTCCTTTCCTTCATCGCCTCTTTGTTATTTACAGCCTGTGTGCCTTCCAAAAAATACAACGAACTGCTCGAACGCGAAAAGTCTTGTAGTGAAGAACTCGCTAAATACAAAAAGAGCAGCAGCGATTACGAAGTACTTTCCAAAGACCTTCAAACTAAATACGATTTAGCAGCCAAAGAAGTGAGCCGCTTGCGCGGAGACACCAACAATTTAGGTAATCAGATGCGCCTTTTACAACGCGAAACTGAAACACTTGAGGCTCAGTACCAAACCTTAGAAACTTCTTTTGAAAAACTCAAAAACCTCAGCGCTAAAGAAACCGCCACACTTCAGACCGAACTCGAACAAAAAACCAAAGAATTGCAGCGCAAAGAAGACGCGTTACTGAAATTAGAGCAAGAACTCAAAACCAAACAAGCCCTACTCGAAGAGCGCGAAAAACGTGTCAATGAACTCGAGGATGCCATCCGTAAGAAGGATGCTAAAATCCAACTGCTCAAAGCGCGTGTTGCCAATGCACTCCGCAACTTTGAAAACCAAGGTTTAACTGTGGTTCAAAAAAACGGTAAAATTTACGTTAGTTTAGAAGCTAAACTCCTCTTCAATTCTGGCTCAACAAAAGTAGAAGACGAAGGTAAAGAGGCCTTGGTTCAACTTGCGCATGTTCTCGAAACTGAACGAGACCTCGAAATAGTAGTTGAAGGCCACACAGATACCGATAAACTGAATAGCAGTGTGTCTCCGAAAAACAATTGGGAGCTCTCTGTTTTACGCGCCACTGCAGTAGTGGAATTGATGCTGGCCAACTCCAATATGGCACCTACCCAAATGATGGCTGCTGGCCGTGGTGAGTATCATCCGGTAGACCCTACCGACAAATCAAAAAACCGCCGCATCGAGATCATCATTTCTCCAAACCTCAACGAGCTCTTTGAAATCATTTCAAATGATTAAGCCTATTAGAAATTGCAGTCATTAACGGATCACATTAACGTGTCCGTGTAGGTCCTCATAAATGCCTTTTTCAATTTCATAGATCAGATACCAAGTATAGGTTCCATCTTGTACAGGAACACCCTCATAACTCGCGTCCCAAACAAAATTGAGTTGATCGGAAAAGAAGATTTCTTCACCCCAGCGATTATAGATGTAAAACCGTACACCCATGAGCCCAATAAAACGGCCGTAAAAATATTCATTGAGCCCATCGCCATCGGGCGTAAACGAATTGGGTAAATAGATGTAGCGCTCAGGTGCTATCTGAATCCATTTAGTAATGCTGTCGATACAACCCTTCTGATCAGTGGCAATAAGTGTGATTTCATATTGCCCATGCTGCACATACGTATGTGAAGGATTGACTAAAAAAGAACCGTTCCCATCTCCAAAAGACCACGTATAAGACCACGCGTTCATGGACGCGTTTTCGAGCTGAACTGGTAAGCCTTGCATCGGGGCTTGGGTGAGGATATAAAAATTGGCCAACGGTTTAACGACCTGAACCGTTGCAACAGCAGCGGTGCTAAAGGTCTGGCACTCGTCACTCACCTGTACAAAATAGGAAGTAGAAACTTGAGGTGCAACAGAGATTTGTGGAGTGGATGCGGTGGTAGACCAATTATAATAATACGTGCCGTAACCTCCGCTAGCGCTCACCAATAAATCTACGGTATCACCGGGGCAAATTTCAAAGGGGCCATTCATTTGTAAAACAAGAGGGGGGCTCAAAATGGTATACGTGATGGAGTCTTGGATGGTGTTGCCGCAATTATCGCTAACTGAAATGACATAAGTGCTCGTGCTCCCCGGATTCACTAAAAGTGAATCGGTTGTGCCGCTCAGCATATTGTTCGTGGTCCAGAGATACGAATATTGTCCTGATCCACCGCTGGCTTGAACGCCTATAGTTGCAGGAATATACGGGCAAATTTCAGTGATATTTGGGCTGATGTTAAGGGAAAGCGGGCTAAACACAGGTACACTTACAGTGATGGTGTCATAGGCGGGAATGCCCGTACAGGCATCCGTGACGGCCAGCCAAATTGTTTGGGTTGCGGTAGGTGTGAGTGCAATATTGCTCGTGATAGCGCCCGTACTCCATTGATAGGTATAGGGTTGCAAGCCACCACTTATTTGGGCATTGATTATAATGGGGTCACCAGGGCAACTAATGTTAGTGGTGCTGAGGTCCACTTGCATGGGCTGGTTGTCTTGGATCCAGAGGTCGAGCACAAGTGGCGTTATGTTTCCGCAAGGGTCAGTAAGCGGAAAGGTAAGCGTGAGGGTTTCTAATCCTTCGAGTAGTGCATCGGTCAGGGATTGAATGGTAAAGCTCACAGTGGTTTGCCCAGGCTGAAAGGTAATACTGGTTGGGATACCGCTGTAGTCTTGGCCATTGGTAGCTGTGCCGCTGAGCTGAACGGGGATAGTGAGGCTTTGATTGAGGTTAGCCTGACGTGTTAACGTTACATTGGTGCTTACGCAGCCTTCGGCCATCCAATCTGGATTGGCAAAAACCTGCTGCGATAAAGTATGTTCTATCTGAACTGGGGTTAAAGTAGAAAGGCTATTTGCTTCGAGAAAGATACCGGAGTCCCATTGGCCATCGCCAACATCGGCAATCGCGAGTGTCAGGTGGTAGGTTTGGCCACATTGTACTTTTGAGATAGCCTCAAGTACTTTGGTAAAGCCATCGTATTGAATATACTGCGCACTTTGGTTATAGGGGGGTGTACTCCCATCTCCGTTATTTACGAAATAAAATGGATTTGTATTGGTGTTTACATTGTTGATTGAGACCACCGCTCCGTTCGGTAGCTTGGCAATGTTTTCAAAACCGACAATCCCTGGCCCTGAGATGAAGAAACCAAATACATCGTTGTATGTGGAGTTGTTTGGAGGCGCAAATTCTGGGTATTCATCCGAACCAAAAACATATTTGAAACGAACGGTGTCGGCATACGGAATAAAGTCAAACTCTAAAATGGCAGCATTATAGGTTTGGGTACCTTGAATCAGTTGAGAAAGCAAGGCAAAACCGCCCATATTGTTGTCTACGCCTGTACCAGGCGCATCATTGGGGCCTTGTGGGCCATCACCGTTGGGTAAAGTCGTACCGGTGGTGAGCACAATGCCGCTGTTGATACCGAGCGTGGTGTTGGCCGCGGTAAATTGCGCAATGGCCATTGGGCTTCCGTTGTAAGTAACATTAGAAACCGTGACACCATTACCGAGCAGTACGTTTTGAACCAACCCCTGAGGATTGAGGGCGTTGTTGGTAATCAATTGGGCACGAAGCGGTAACAGGAATAAATTCCCGAACAGTATTAAAAATATACCCAAGCGTAAAGACATCATCTTTATAACGGATTTCAAAAGATTTCGTTGTGCTTTATGGCTATTTTTTCGAAAAAAAAAGGATGCCGAAGCATCCTTTCAAGTATTGTGCCAAAAAAACTTACTTTTTGTTGTACATAATTGGTTGAAAAGACATCCAAATTAGTGGCAACACAAACAAACAAGGTATGGCTACGATCGGTAAAAAAGTAGTATCTATTTCGGTATTGGTATATTTCAAAGGAAAACCCATTGACGCAACTGCCAGAAAACTAATGACTGCATTCAAAACGAATAAGCCTTTATTTTTCCATTTTCTTTCAATATAAAATGAAAACATTGAAATCGTGCCTGCAACTAAAAAATAGAAAATAACTACTTTCCAAATTGGAAGAATTTTGCTTGTTTCATCAAACTCGAACGAATAAAAATAGTTGAGAAAAAATCCAATAACAGCCGAGGATAAGGTAGCGGAAATCAATCCGAAAGTAAGTATTCTTATCATAATTTTATTTTTTAATGACTGGGATTGTTGCTGTAATTTTGATGGTTTCAGCTACGCCACCATTCTTTTTGCCAATCTGAAAATCAGATCTGTCTAGGCTAAATTTAGCAATAAAAGTGCCTTTATTACCTTTTTCCGTAAAAGAAAATGGAATAGTTACTTCGTTGCTTACGCCATGCATTTGCAATTTACCTGTTGCTTTAAAGCCTTCACTCGTCTTTTCAATTTTAGACGAAGTGAATTCGATATAAGGATATTTGTCGGCGTTGAACCATTCTTCCCCTTTGGCGTGCTTGTTCATGAGGCCATTGCCCGTGTTGATGGACCCTACTTCTATTTTAAAACTGAGTTTTGAACTTGAAAGTTTGGTTTGGTCAAAGGTAAGGCCTGCCGTGGTGAGCTCATCAAAGGTGCCACTTACATCGGGGTTGGAGAAAGCTATCTTGTGGCCGTCGGTAAGTTTGTATTGCTGAGCAAGACTTGAAAAAGCAGCGAATAAAAAGAACAATAAACCGTAGCCCTTCATCAAAATTAGTTTTTAGCTATTTCTAAATCTGCTTGAAGTTTTACTTCGTCAGCCAAACCTGGGCTTACTTCACCCATACCGAACTCAGAGCGTTTTACAGCACCTGTGATTTGCAAACCTGCAACTTCAGTTCCTTTATAGTTCTTGCCATTACCAGTGTGTACACCGTTGAAAACAACCTTCTTCGTGGTGCCATGCATGGTCAAATCACCTTCGATGATGTATGATCCTTTTGTTTTAGCTGCAGTTACAGACGTACTTTTGAAAGAAATTGAAGGGTATTTTTCAGCATCAAAACAATCTGCGGTGCGCAAGTGGTTGTCGCGGGCTTCGATACCTGTATTTACAGAAGCTACATCAGCGTTCAAAACGATAGAAGCACCTTTAAAGTCTTCATTTGGTGTTGTGACTTCCATTGTAAATTTTCCAAAGTTACCGTGAACATTTGTGATGCCATTGTGAAGGATCGTGAAACCCAAACGAGAGTGAGCGCCATCTACAGACCAAACACCTGCTTGAGAAACGACAAAAGAAAATAAGGCGAAAGCGCCAACTAAACCAACTAATAAATTTTTCATGTTTTAATTTTTAAGATTACTGAATAAACAAATTATCGAACACAAAGTTGCGATAAAATCACTTCTTTTCTCTTGACGTAGGTCAAGGAATCAATTTGTGGGGTCTTGAAGCGCTTGTAATTTCTGAAAAGCGTCTTTAATATGGCGGATGGGCTCAATGACCAACCTGAGTTTGTCGTCTTTTTGAGCGAGTCTGTAGCCGGTGGCTTGGGCCAAGATGCGGTTGAGCATCTGCTGAAACTGCTCCGTTTCATAAAACGGAGACTGCGGATTGGAAATAAAATGCCCAACTAATTTTTCTGACTTGAGTACCAAGCGCTCGAGCCCCATGGATTCGGCCAACCAACGCAGTTCAAATGAAAACAAAAGTTCTTTGACTTCCCTAGGAAGCGGCCCAAAGCGGTCTTGGAGTTGGGCACTAAAAGCAGCGAGTTCTTCTTTGTTCTTGAGGTTGTCCATAGCTTGATACAAACTCAAACGCTCCGCAACTTGATTTACGTATTGGTCTGGAATCCGGACCTCCATGTCAGTTTCAAAAACGCAATCTTGGACAAATCCGTTGAATTGATCGGTAGTTCTTTCCTCGAAAAGTTCTTTATACTCGCTTTCGCGGAGCTCTTGCATGGCCTCGTTGAGAATTTTCTGATACATCTCAAAACCAATTTCTGCAATAAAACCGCTTTGTTCTCCGCCGAGCATGTTGCCCGCTCCGCGGATATCGAGGTCTTTCATGGCAATATTGAAGCCTGAACCCAAATCTGAGAATTGCACGAGCGCCTCTAAGCGCTTGCGGGCCTCGGAGGTCATGATGCTGAATTTTGGCGCAATGAGGTAACAGAATCCTTTTTTATTGCTGCGTCCAACCCTGCCCCGCAATTGGTGCAGATCGCTGAGCCCAAATTGATGCGCGTCGTTGATGATGATGGTATTGGCATTGGAGATGTCGATTCCGGACTCAATGATGGTGGTTGCTAATAGGACGTCGTAAGCGCCTTCAATAAAATCCATCATGATTTTTTCGAGTTGCTTGCCATCCATTTGGCCATGTCCGATGCCCACCCGGACACCCGGACACAAGCGCTGGATCATGCCGGACAGTTCTTTGATATTCGACAAGCGGTTATTGACAAAAAACACTTGGCCGCCTCGCCCTACTTCATAGGCAATGGCATCGCGGATTTGTTCTTCATTGAAAGAAATGATATCGGTTAAAACCGGCTGGCGGTTGGGTGGTGGTGTATTGATGATGCTCAGGTCTCGGGCGCCCATCAAGGAAAATTGCAAGGTGCGCGGAATAGGCGTGGCAGTAAGGGTGAGTGTATCGACGGTGGTGCGCAAGGTTTTGAGCTTGTCTTTGACCGCCACCCCGAATTTTTGTTCTTCGTCGATGATCATGAGGCCGAGGTCCTTGAACTTGACGCGCTCTGCCACCAAAGCATGCGTGCCAATTAAAATATCGATTTGACCAGCCGCTAATTTTTTGAGTGTTTCGGTGATTTCCTTGGCAGACTTGAAGCGATTGATGTAGTCTACGGTAACCGGGAAGTTCGAAAGTCTGTTCTTGAAACTGCGGTAATGCTGCAAAGACAAAATAGTCGTTGGGACCAGAACAGCAACTTGTTTGGAATCGGCAACGGCTTTGAAAGCTGCGCGAATGGCCACCTCAGTTTTTCCGAAGCCGACATCTCCACAGACTAAGCGGTCCATTGGCCGCGGCGCTTCCATGTCGCGTTTGATGTCTTGGGTGGCTTTGTATTGATCTGGGGTATCTTCGAACATAAACGAGGCCTCGAGCTCGTTCTGTAAGTAGCTATCTGGCGCAAAAGAAAACCCAGGTTTGCTGCGGCGTTGGGCGTAGAGTTTGATGAGGTCAAAGGCGAGTTCTTTGATCTTCTTTTTGGTCTTGTTCTTGAGATTTGACCAGGCCTGTGTGCCGAGTTTGTTGAGTGTTGGGACGCTGCCGTCTTTGCCCGTAAATTTAGAGATGCGGTGCAAAGAGTGAATGCCGACATAAAGTACGTCGCCATCTTTATAGACCAAACGAATGGCTTCTTGTGGTTTGCCGTTGACGTCTATAGTTTCAAGACCAGAAAACTGGCCCACACCGTGGTCAATGTGCGTCACGTAATCTCCTTTTTGGAGCTGATAAATTTCTTTAAGTGTCAAGGCTTGCTTGGCTTGCTTGAAACCCTCCTTGAGTCTAAAACGGTGATAGCGCTCAAAAAGCTGGTGGTCGGTGTAGCAGACCAATTTCAGGGAGGGAAAGATAAAGCCCTCGTGCAAGGCCAATGGCAGGGCACTGAACTCACCTTCTTCACCGATATCGCTAAAAATTTGGTAAAGTCTTTCAACTTGACGCGGCTGATTTGAAAAAATGAGGTTCTGAAAACCTTCGGCTTTGCGCGCTTTTAAATCGGCATTGAGCCGCTGAAAGTCTTTGTTGAAACTGGGTTGCGGGATGCAATCAAAGGTTTCTGTATGCGTCGCCTTAGAATGATAAACAGGGCCAAATTCGATCAGGCGGTGAGCTGCAAGTTGCGTTTCAAAAGTAAGGTGCGAAACGAATTTATCTTGGGGCAAGGCGTATGGAACGGGGCCGTCGTGTTTGCTATGGATTTCTACTGCGCGCTCGTATTCGCGCTTCAATAAATCTAGTGTTCTCTGTACATCGGCCATCCAGCAAATGGTCTGAGGGCCTACAAAACCCAATAAAGTTTCTTGGATTTCTAGACTCTCGCCCGACTGTATATTCGGAACAACATTGAAAAATTGATGACTCGCAATCGATAACTGGCTTGCGGCGTCAAAAGTGCGGATACTCTCTACCTCATCGCCAAAAAATTCAATCCGAAAAGGGTGCTCGTTTGCATAAGAGAACACATCTAAGATGCCTCCTCTGATCGAAAACTGACCGGGTTCATACACAAAATCGACGCGCTCAAACTGATACTCCAAAAGCAAGTCATTGAGAAAATCAGTGCTGTAGCTTTTCGTGACCTCTAAGCGCATGGTGTGCTTAACTAAATTTTTCTTAGTGGGTATCTTTTCAAAAAGCGCCTCAGGGTAGGTCACCACCCAGGTATTTTGTTTGTCGCTGAGTTTTTCGAGTACCTCGGCGCGCGCCACAACGTTAGCGTTGTCTGTTTGCTCTTGCTGATAAGGTACCCGATAAGACGCCGGATAAAATAAAATGCGCTTGTCTTCGGGAAACAAGCCTTCAAAATCATTTAAGAAATAAGCTGCTTCTTCTTTATCTGAAAGAATGAACAAATGGGTGCCAGGAACTTGTTGCGCTACCATTAACGAAAGCAAGGACTTTGCGGAACCAACTAGGCCTTTCCAATGTAATCTGGCTTCAGCCGTTTGCAAAGCTGCTGCACTACGATCGAGCGCAGGATGTTTGGCAAGAGTTTTGATAAAAGTAGCGAGTTCCATAGCGGGCTGCAAAATTACGCAAACTATCCGCGGAGCGAAATAATTTGTGACCTTTTCCGGTCATGACGTTACAAATAACAATTCAGTGTGAATATCTCCAAAGAATTCAATCCGCCCGACCCCACTCAATGACTAATTTTAGCGTACCAAAATAGAACCCAATTATGAAGATTTCAAGCAAATACACCTTAGTAGCAGCGTTTTTAATGAGCGCAGGAGTTTTAAGTGCTCAAGTAGCAGAAGCCGCAACCGAAGAATCTTTCAAAACTGTCGAAGAAATTTCGGCCATTGACTTCCTCATGAAAGGCGGGGTCTTTTTGATTCCAATTGCAATATTATTGTTTTACACTACCTACGTAGCTGTTGAACGCTTTTTGTATATCCGTCGCATGACCAAGCAAAACATGCTGCTGATCAACGAATTACAAACTCAACTTAATGCTGGCAGCATGCAAGGAGCACTAGATGTTGTGAATCGCGACCAAACAGCATATGGCTCTGTCATCAAAGAAGGCGTTCAGTCTATTGGTCAACCCATTGCTCAAATTGAAGGCAACATGGAAAAAGTAGCCAACATCGAAATTGGTAAAATGGAGAAGAACATCAACCATTTAGGTCTGATAGCTGGTATTGCTCCTACTTTAGGATTTATCGGTACCATTTCTGGAGTTATCAAAATCTTTTATAGCATCTCTATCTCAGAAAATGTATCGATCGGTAATATCTCTGGTGGTTTGTACGAAAAAATGATTTCGTCTGGATCAGGTCTTGTTGTTGGTATCCTCGCCTTCACAGCCTATCACCTTCTCAATGGTATCATTGATAATTATGCGTTAGGCATTCAAAAAATGAATTTAGATTTTATCAAATTAATGAACTCAAAAGATGGCCATAAAGCGAAATAGAAGGTTCCATGCAGAGGTGGCTACTTCTGCATTGAGCGACATCATGTTCTTTTTGTTATTGTTCTTTTTGATCATCTCCACGCTAGCCAACCCGAACGTCATCAAAGTTCCGTTGCCTAAATCAGATGCCAACGAAAAGACGCAAAAACAGCACGTCACACTCACCATTAAATTTGACGAGAACCAGCAACGCCATTTTTATGTCAACAACGATGAAATCGCCTTGGATCAGTTAGAAGGTGTCTTGATCGGAGAAACCAAAAAAATTGGCGACAACACCGTCATTTTACGCTTGCCTTTTGATGCGCAAGTGCAAGAATTGGTAGACTTACTCAAGATTGGCATGCTCAATGACCTCAAAATGATCATTGCCACCAAAGAAGGGTAATTCTATATATTGTCAAATTAGCTAGAGCTCCTTATCATGGAACAATTTCAATTAGAATATATCGGCGCGCGCGAAGATTCCAAAAAATCTTTGATCTATACATCTGTATGGTTGCTCTCCATGTTGCTGTTGGCCTTTGTCATTAAATTTGACGCCCGACCAGATCAATTGGTAGACACACCCCCACTCCGCTCAGATGAAGTCATTGAAGAATTTCAGATAGATAACGTAGAACTCGAAGAAGTTGCAGGAGGTTCTCGAGGTGGTGGCACCCCTGGTTCTGGCCGCATTGCGCCACCAGCCGACCAAACCGAAAGGGTAGCTACCACTAGCCAAAGTGATTTCAGCCATAACAGCGGTAATTCAAATAACCAGAATTCTCAGAACGGCACAAACGGCACCTCCAGGACAACGCAAAGTACAAACTTCTTTGGCAGTGGAGGCAGTGGAAACGGTAATGGCTCTGGAAACGGTCCATTTGGTGGGCCAGGAAATGGAAATGGTGATGGCGATGGTATTGGATCAGGCAGAGGTTCTGGAAAAGGCCGTATTCGTGTTAATAACGTGAGTTTACCTTCTTACGAGAACGATTTTGATTGCCGCATTGGTTTTAAAGTGCAAATCAATTCAGAAGGACAAGTTGTAGGTGTACGGTCCATTAAATCTGTTACTACTTGCGCAGATGACCGAACCATTAACGACATCAAAGAACGCATTAAGCGCGAAGTGAAATATAATAAGGATCCGGGTGCAGGAATTGTAGAAATGGACTACACTATTAACCTCAAATCAAAATCTTAAAATTCTGGGCCGCGAGAGAACAGCAAAGTTCAATATGCCATGCTTAGAGCCCCATGGATTTTTCTACCATTTTCTTTGAACCAATGTAGAAACCAACGCGTTGGTGTAATGCTGTAGGTTTAATATCTAAGATACGATCAGTACCATTGGTTGCCAAACCACCTGCTTGCTCAGCTATAAACGCCAATGGGTTGCACTCATATAGCAAGCGCAAACGACCAGTTGGAGCTGAAGGAACAGTCGGGTAAATATAAATGCCACCTTTGATGAGGTTACGGTGGAAATCGGCTACTAAAGAACCAATATAGCGTCCGGAATAAGGCTTCCCTGTTTGATTTTCGTTTGATTGGCAATATGCCAAATAAGAACGGAGTTGTGGGTCGAAATCATTGAGATTGCCTTCGTTGACAGAATAAAGCCTGCCGTTTTCTGGCATTTTCATGTCGGGATGCGACAAAAAGAATTCGCCAATTGCTGGGTCAAGGGTAAAGCCGTTGACGCCATTGCCTGTGGTATAGACCAAGATAGTAGAAGAGCCGTAAAGCACGTAGCCAGCAGCCACTTGTTGGGTGCCCGGCTGCAACATATCTGCCAAAGTTGCTTTTGAACCTTGAGGTGAAACCCTTCGGTAGATTGAAAAAATGGTGCCGATGGATACGTTAACGTCTATGTTTGATGAGCCATCTAGGGGGTCAAACAAGACAACGTAATTGGCATTTTGAGCTTGCTTAGATTCAAATGCGAGGAAGTCGTCGTTCTCTTCGGAAGCAATGCCGCAGACTTCGCCGCCATTTTCAAATGCGCGAATAAATGCTTCGTCGGCAACTACGTCTAACTTTTGCTGTTCTTCTCCTTGCACATTTTGACCGCCTTGGGCCCCGAGGATGTGATCGACTAAGCCGGCTTTGCGGATGTCGTTGCTGACAATTTTGGAAGCTAAGGAGATGTCACTAAGTAAGCGGGAGAGCTCGCCTGAAGCAAATGGAAAATCTTTTTGCTTACTTACAATAAACTCGTGAAGGGTTGTGAGTTTAGACATGCTTACATAGAGAACATATTGCTGTAGTCAGCACCTAAGTGAATCGGATTGACAATTAGCGTTGGAATGAGTGCATCGTTGGTGATGATGTACTGCTCGTGATTAGATGTAAGGGCCGTAAATAGGTTGTTGCGCTGAAGGTTCATTATAGCAATGAGATCGGCATCTACGCTCACGGCGTATTTGACAACTTCTTTATCAAAACCTGAACTAGGAACAACAGCGCTGGTCATTTCAATGCCGCGGTCTTTGAAGAACCCTTCAGAGAAGGTGATGTTGGAACGCACTTGGTGACGCAAAAACTCGTCTGTTTCGTCTGGGGTAACAACATGTACTTTAGACTTGAAGTATTGTGCCAAATTGGCAACTATTGAGAGTTTTTGTTTGGTTTCTTTGTGGAGGTCCATCGGGACAACAATGGAGTCATAACCACTTGCTTTAACCGCCTTTTCTTGGACGATAATGAAAGGTACTTGAGAGCTTGTTACTACTTTAAGTGCATGGCTTCCGGTGATGTGCTGCCAGCCGTGTGCACCATGGGTGCCCATGACGATAAGCTCGGCTTGGTGCTCTGCAGCGAAAGCGCCAATGTCTTCGAAAATACTTCCAATGCGCACATTGGGTTTGAGTGCTACGCCTTCTTGTTCAAACTGACCAATAATATTCTCTAGTTGCGCCAGTGCTTCAGGAATTTGGGTGTCTTTGGAAACCACGTGAAGTACTTGAATTTGAGCACCTAAAGGCTTGGCTGTGGCAATGGCGTGTTGAAGAGCGATATCGGCCACTGCGGTAAAGTCGTGAGGAACAATGAAGGTTTTAGTTTGCATAGTCAAGTTTTTTACAAATTTAAAACAAAGTGCAGTAAGAACGCACTAGTTTTCTCTTTATTTTTGTGTGAAGCCACTGCTAAAAAAGCTTCTTTTCAAATGCCGATAATTGGTAAGCTCATACAGCGTAGTACAGCAATAAGTTTCAAGCGCATCTCCCGCATCAGTGCTGGGTATAAACAACAACTCGAGGTCTTGCGTCAAAACATGGACCACTCCAAAAAAACTGCTTTTGGACAGCGCTATCAATTCACATCATTGCTTCAAAAAACTGATCTCGTTTCGCGTTATCAGCAAAGTGTTCCCATCACTGAATACGAACAGTTTTACACCGATTGGCTCGAAGAAACCATTAATGGTAAAAAAGATAGCATCTGGCCGGGCCGCATCAAATACTTTGCGTTATCCTCCGGCACCACCGGCGCGCCGAGCAAAAGAATTCCTGTGAGCACAGAAATGATCCGTTCATTTCAGCGAGTCTCGTTAAGGCAATTCTCTATTTTGCACGAATTGAACCTGCCGGATTCCTTTTATAGTGCCAAAGTACTTGCGGTGGGCGGTTCCACAAAGCTTAAAAAAATCGACCAACATTACGAAGGCGACCTCAGCGGCATCTTAAAAAAACACACCTCCCTCATTGCCGCGCCGTTTACAAAACCGACCAAAAAAATTACCCATCTCAAAGATTGGAAAGCCAAACTGCCTTTAATGGTGCAAGAAGCGCCCAAATGGGATATAGGTATTATGGCGGGAATTCCGAGCTGGTGTGTGCTCTTGCTCGAAGAAATTGTAAAGCACTACAAACTCAACAACATCCACGAAATCTGGCCGAACTTTCAGGTTTATGTGCACGGTGGCGTCTACATGGACCCGTTTGTGGAGCGCTTGCAAAAGATATCAGGCAAACCAGTCGTGCTGCTCGATACCTACCTAGCCAGCGAAGGTTATTTTGCCTACCAAACCAGCCCAAAAAAAAGAGGCATGACCCTGCTGATGAACAACAGCATCTTTTTTGAGTTTGTTCCCTTTAATGCCGAGTACTTCACGGAGTCGGGCGAACTCAAAAATCAATTCAAAGCCTATTCTATTAGTGAAGTAAAGCCAGGTATTGACTACGCGTTGGTCATTAGTACAAATGCAGGGCTCTGGCGCTACATGCTCGGCGATCTCGTGCGCTTCACCGATACAACAACACACGAAATCATTATTTCAGGACGAATCAAACAATTTTTAAGTTTGTGCGGAGAGCATTTGTCTTTGGATAATATCAATCAGGCCTTGAAAACCGTGAGCACGCAATTCAAGCTATCTTTTTCTGAATATACCATTCATGCCGACGAAAAAGGTTTGCAGCACTGTTGGTATATTGGTTGCGATGCGCAAGTGGCCAAACCGAGTATCATTGCTGAAATTGACGAAGCGTTGCAACTTATTAACGACGACTACGCATACGTGCGCAAGCACAGCATGCCATTACCACAGCTCAAATTACTGCCCACCTCTGTATTTTATACCTATTTGGAAAGTATCGGAAAGCTTGGTGCCCAAAATAAAATGCCGCGCGTCATGAACAAAGCGCAAGCCGAACAATGGACCGCATTTCTTAGCGCAAACGGCTACCTTTAAATGCCGATTTTTTCAAGAAGGTATAAGCGAGATTGAGCTCTACAGAATGTCTGAAAACTGAAGAGGTAGCTCCCAAATCTGCATCGTAAGAAATCCCAAAGTCAAAAGCACCCAAATCTAAGGCAATATAAGGCGCTACCGCTGCTGTAGAGCGAAAATAAAGGCCAGCGCTCAGGTATCTTGTGCTCACCTCATTGGTAACCTGTGAACTGCCGCGTAGCTTCATGCGGTAAATGGCGCCGAGCATACTTTCGGAGTGGCCTCCTTGGCGCAAATACGTGAGCGAAAACTGCAAAGCTGAAACTTCATTGAGCCCAAGTGAAAAACAGGCGTAGGCTACTGCTTTTCGGTACAAACGGTCGGCAGAAAGAGTGTTGTATTGTAAGCGCGGGCGGTTGACGTGCTGAAATGACAAACCTGTTTGTAAAGCCCATTGGCCATCGCGCAACTCACCGCGCTGATTCGGTTCAAAGCGATACGCAAGTCCTAAGCCCGCATCCACAAAAGCAAAATTCACGAAGTCATTTTCTTCACCTGAAAATATGCTCGGGTCTAGGGTACTTCCATTCCATTGTGAATAATATAGCAAGTTGCTGAAATCGGCACTGCGCTGCTGAATAGCTGTTTGAAGGCCTGCGTCTAGCCAGTGGCCTTTTGCCAAGGGAATATGGCCACTTGCGGTAAGCCCAAAAGATTTTTGCGTCATGCGTGAGTCACCGCCAACGTCGTTGCTAAAAGAAGCGCCAATACCCGCATAAGCGCGCTCAGATTGACGGGTTCGGCCAGGCGTGAATTCAGCCATGCCGTATGTCGTCAAAAATTGGGTGCCCGAACCAATCCATTGGTTGCGGTTGAGCAATGAAATCCTTTCGTAACCTTTATAGGCGCCTACAAAAGCAGGATTCAAAAAAGGCATGCTGCGGTCTGCTTGCGTCAGGTGAAAATCTTGGGCAAGCGCAGCATTCGGAAATAGACCGAGAACAGATAAGGTAATTGTAAGTAAAAAGAAACAACTTTTGTAGCGCATCGCTTATCGAATTAAAGTGATGTTGCCTGTAAATTTCTTCGTGCTTCCGTTTTCGTAAGTAACGTCACAAACATATGCGTACACACCACTGTTGCAGGGCTTTTCTTTTTGCGTGCCGTCCCATTTGAATTGTTTGTTGGTAGAAGCAAACATCAGGTTGCCCCAGCGGTCCACAATTTTAATGTTTATGGCTGCGATATCCTTACCTACAATAATTTGATACACTTCATTGAGGCCGTTCCCTACACCATTAGGTGAAAATGCCGTTGGGAAAAAGATTCCGGTGGCACATTCAGGGCTACTGCCATCTGGGTCACACGGATCGAGCGGATTGGAACCATTTGTTACTTCGGTGCCGTCGTTGATGCCATCTCCATCGGTATCTGCATTGAGTGGGTTGGTGCCAATCACGCCTTCTTGCGCATCGGTGAGCCCGTCAAAATCGGTGTCTATTTGACATCCAGGCAAGGTGTCGTCTGGATCGCAAGGGTTGAGTGGATCGGAGCCGTTAGTTAATTCAGCGCCATCTGAAAGGCCGTCTCCATCGGTGTCAGGGTTGGTGGTGTTGGTGCCAGCTGCAGTTTCCTGGCTGTTCGTAAGGCCATCGCCATCTTGGTCACAAGGGCCTGCGTTTGCATTTGGAATACACGGATTGGTGTTGTCTGGATCGAGTTCATCCATTACCCCGTCGCCGTCGGTGTCAATTATTGAAGATTCTAGTGCGTCAATGGTGCCATCGCCATCGGTATCGGTTGGAGCTGCCACATTGCCAATCTCGGCGCAGTCGTTCTCGCCGTCTCCATCGGAGTCAGGGTTGGACGGGTCTGTACCGACTAGGTTTTCATCGACGTTCAAGCAACCGTCGCCATCTAAATCTGGTACATCTGGTACAAAAACAGCGACAATTGTTTCTGACCCAGTAATAGTAATAAAATTTGTGTCTGATGTGGCCGCTAAACCCAACGGGGCCGTAACTACCGTCCAGTGATCAAACATAAAGCCAGGGGCGGCTTGTGCAACAATATTTGTTTGTATTCCGCCAAAATAATCGGTAGTCCAAGGGTAATTTGGTGGATAAATAGAATTGACTTTAATCTGACCCGCGCCAGCTGGCGACACATCAAAGGTGGTGGCAAACGGGCCTGTTAATTGGTAACAATCCATAAGTCCTTGGGTTAATGCAACACACCTGGTATTGATGAAGTTCTTAAGTGACAGTACGTTGGTTTGCCAAGTCGTCATGGATCCGCCCCATTTGGCAATTTGGGCAGGCATCTCAGGTTCGATTTCGGCCAGCATAGAATCGAGAAGAGGAATCATGAATGCGCAAGAAAACTTGGTATTCATGAGGTCGATATAGCGCGCAATATAATACTGCTCCACGATCGGATTTTCGTTGATGAGCTTTTCTAAAATCTCTGTATGACCCTGTCCGCCCGGATTTGGAAGGTTTTCTACGTTACAAGGATCGGCATTTGGCGCCGTGCTTGGCACACCTGTATAGTTAATGTAGTGTCCGAATGTGGCATCTTGATCCCAAAGGGCATAGCCCCATTTTTTGTGCTCACCGGTGGTGTCTAGACCTCTCCACCAGGCGGTGTTCCAGTTTAACCAGTCGGTAGTAACGGTCACTGAATTCAAGACAAAGTAGTCAACTAAAGATTTCCAATTGAAAAGGCTATCTACATAAGCAAAATTTGCGGCATTTCCCATGTTGTTGGTGGCCACATAATTTTTGAGGTTGTTCCAGGCTGGTGTGGCGTTTGGAGCGCCATATTCCTGCCAAGTGCCTCCCCAAGTTTTCAAGTAATATAAATCGTATCTACCTTGATCAAAGTAATAGTCTGTGAAGTCGTGGTCGTCGGCTTTTTCGCGAATTTCATAAACGCCCCAATAACTCCCGTTTAGATATAGTACGCATGGTCTCCATGTTCTTTCATCTAATTTGAGGTCGGCACGGATAGATAATGTGTGAACATAAGCATCACGGATATGTGCGCCTCCATTTGAAAACGGATAGTTGTCGTTGGCGGCTGGCTTTAAGATGAGTTTTTGATAGCGATCTCTTGTTCTTTCTGGGAAAATCAGGTGTTCGATATCTCCATTTTGTCCGTATTGATCTTTACAAATAAAGTCGAAGCCTCTTTGTTGATAGGCCCAGGAGTCGTTCCCATGTTTGTTGAAATCACCTTCAGATTCATCTTTGAAAGAACCATCTTGTTCAAAGAGCTCAAAGGCACCTATTCGGTCAGGTGGATTTTGGCTGCCATTGGCTACCAATGAATATACACCCTGACTACAAACCGAAACTACAGGTATGGTGTGCGAAACATTGATGAAATAAGTATTTGTTTCGGTAAAGGATGACAAAGTTGGACCAAATGCCGAGGCGCGTAAGACTTTAGTCGAGGAAATGTTAATTGGTCCGTTATAAGCCGTAGAAGTAGCGATAGGGTCTGAACCATCAAGTGTGTAGCGAATAATTGCAGAAGGATCGGCACAAGTAATGCTCACCGTTTGAGCGCTTGGGTAAAAACCCGGGGCTAAACTAAAAACAGGTTTTGGTGGGTAAAAATTGACGCCACCTGCATTGTTTGCATTGGGCGTTGGAGAGGTGAATAATTTAAAATCTATGGCTCCATTGCTAGAGCGACCAACGGAATGATTTGACTTGGTGAGGTGAACAATTTTAAATGAATCTACAACAACAGCTGACGGATTGGAAAGGATGATCCAGTCGCCATCGGTCTGGGACAAATTGAAATTGGGATGGTATTCATTACCAGAAACTAAATCTCGTTTAGAACAAAATACCATTTTGAAGCCATTGGCGTTAATGTTTCCGCTCGGAATTTGCCACTTCGTGAGGTTACCCGCTTTATCCGAAAGATACCAACCTGTTAAATCTACTGCCGCCGCAGTTGTGTTGTATAGCTCTACCCAATCTTCTCGCTGACCAAAAGCATCGGTAGGCCCAGTGACATTTGAACACGAGTATTCATTGATCACGACCTGCGAAAAAAGAAAAAAAGGAAGGCAAAAAATGCAGGAGAGTAGTAAGTGTTTCATTTAGCTTGGTTTAGCGGTATCAATATTACTGAAATATCGATTTTTATCCAAACAAACAGACGCAAGAAGCAGAGAAAAGTTGTTTTTTTCTTAACATTGTCAAAAAAAAGAAATGAAAAGACTTTCCATTATTTTGTCCATCACTATTCTCGCACTCAGTTTTTCAGGCTGTAAAAAATATGAAGGGCAAGGTGGCCGCAGCAAAATTACAGGTAAACTGACCGTTAATGAAAAGCTGTATATCAACGGCGCATTGGCGCAGACCGTTAGTTATGCTGGCGCAACGGAAGATGTTTACATCGTTTACGGAACCCAAGATAGCATCTTCGACGACAAAATTGAATGTAACTACGACGGTACTTTTAGTTTCAATTATTTATTCCCCGGAACCTATACCGTTTTTGCATACAACGAGGTATTTCATACGGGTAATTCTATCACCAACAACGACGATGATTATTACACTAAAGAACCCGTCAAATTTACCATCGAAATCGGTAAAAATGAGACCAAAGATTTGGGTGAAATCATTGTTACTCGTTAAGAATGCGCAGTATAATTCTTAGTTTTTTACTACTCCCTTTTGTCGGCTTGAGCCAAAACAGCACGGTTTTCCAAGTATGGAATGAAGTTGGGCTTGCTTATAAAATAGATAAAAAACAAAGTCTCGCTTTGGACCTCACCACTCGACACGGAGCAGGAGGTGTTCAGACCTACTTCCCGCAAATCTCCTACAAATATAAACTCAATAAATACATTCGCCCTTCTGTGGATTACCGCTACATCGGAACAAGAACAAATGAAGCCAATTTCACATATCAGCACCGCATCAATGTCAATGTGCAAGCAAATTATGAACTTTCACGCTTTCAGTTAGGTTTGAGAGGCCGCTATCAATTTACAACTAACCGGCTTGCAGCCAATTATGAACCTGAATTTGGCGAAGCATTTCGTATGAAGCCAAGCATGGCATACGACATTAAAAAATCTCTACTTATTCCACAAGCTTCGGTGGAGTTTTTTACCGGACCAATGACAGGTCAGCTAGGATATCACCTCAACCGCATACGTTGGAGTATTGGTTTAGGCTTTGATTGGACAGGGCCACACACTTTAGAAATCGCCTATTTATATGACCAACGCATCATGAGCCCTGGCGCTTTGAATCGGGCCATATTGAATTTTTCTTATGGCTATAACATTGCCAACGAAAAGCCCAAAAAACCTGCTCCAAAACAGCGCAACGGTCGTTTTTTATAAATCAATCTGTATAAGCATCTGCTGCCAAGCGGTCCATGACTACTTGCAGATTTTCTTGTTTCTTTTTTTGACGAGACTCTATTGCTGTTGTGGTAAAATACTGGTGCTGCTTGAGAAAGTTCACCTGGATGGTATCCCATTCTTTACGCGACTTGATTTTGCCCATTTCGGTAAGCTCTTTTCGCAGGTTATCGGCAATTTGCTCAAAGTCGGAACGCCCCAAATAATCGAGGTCGGCATCGCAAATGATTTCTTGTAGTTTATTGATGGGTTTGTGCGGAATTTCTGTGGCATGAATGAGCTCGACGATGGTTTTGACGTGCTGCTCAGTGTAGCCATATTTCGGCAAAATTTCTTGGGCCATACGCGCACCAATTGCTTCATTATGATCGTATTGATCAATGAAACCAGCATCGTGGAAAATGGCCGCCGTCTTGAGCAAGAAAAGCCCTTCGTCGGTAACACCTTCTAGCAAGGCGATGCGCTCTACAGATTTGACGACATCTTTGGTGTGGTGGATCGAATGGTAATAAAGCGTTGGGGAAAGGTTTTTTTGAAGAATTCCCATGACGTGGTGCTCGGTCTTATAATACTTGATAGAGCTGTAATGGTGTAATTTTTTAATCTCTTCAAAGCGAGAATTTGGAATGAGGCCTTCCCCATTGACCGATAGTTCGGGCTTGATGCGTTGAACCACATACATATCTACTTTGGTGCGTGATTTTGTAAGGGCCTTGCCTTTGTAATCGCATTCAAAATAAGGTTCAATTTGCTGAAAGGTATTGCCCGTAATAGTTACCTTTCCTGGCTCGCCTAGCATCTCCATACGCTGCGCAAGATTAACAGACGAACCCCAAACATCGTAGGCCAAACGAATATTTCCGATGATTCCGGCAATGACTGGGCCGGTATTGATTCCCAAGCGGATTTCCCAGAAGTCTTCATGGTCAGCGATGGCTTCGTACTTGAGCTTATCCATGAACGCTTGAATTTGCAATGCGGCACAGCAGGCGTCTATCGGATTGGTCGAGTTTTCTACCGGAACCCCTCCTGCACACATGTATGCATCTCCAATTGTCTTGATTTTTTCAAGGTTGTTGGCCTGGATAATTTCATCGAACTTCTGAAATAAGATGTCGAGTTTAGAAACAATGCGACTAGGCGCCATCGATTCTGAAATTCGGGTAAAGCCCACTACGTCGGTAAACATGATGGAAACTTGCTTGAAGGCCTGTGCCTTTACTTTTCCATTGCGCTTGAGTTCAATCACAACTTCTGAAGGTAAGGTATTGAGTAACCACTGTTCGGTGCGGTCCTTTTCGCGCTGCAAGAGCGCTTGCTGCTCCTCTACCTTGTTTTTTTCTTCCTCGAGCAGGCGTTTTTGCTCCTCAATTTTGGTCTTTTGCAAGCGAATTTCTTTGGTGCGCTCGGCAATTTTGACCTCAAGCCTTACTTGATTTCTACGCGAAGTTTCAATGCGACTGCGGATAAAAATAAAAATCAACAAAAACAAAAGTGTGGCTGCCAAAATAGACAGCCACCACGATTGAAAAATAAAGAGTCCTATGACCAAAACCTTTAGCACTGGTTATTAAAATCTATAAAACCAACTGGCCATCGGCAAAGGGAATGAAATACCATCGGTGATCACACCCGCCAAACTGATCTGAAAAGCTTTGCTTTCACTTCGTTGAAAACGCATGCCGGGCATGATCACCAATACGTTTTGACGCGTGGTCCCGGTAGTGATGGTTTCTTGATAATCATAGACCTCTACCTGACTCAAAATGCCGTTTTGGTCATATTGCTGTGTAATTGGCTGACCTCCTGTAATTGACCTGTAATTTTTGGTCGCCATGATATACATACAGTCGTAAATAAAGCTGGCCTTCTTACCCACTTTTGCTTGCCCTGCAAGCCCAATGATTGGTGCTTTGTAGTTATACTTATTGCTTGAATAATAGTAACCATCAATTGGGATATCTGGATACATACCATTCTGTGCGGCGTAAACGCCAGGAGTGAAAATTGGCTGGCTAAAATTAGTGTTGGTTCTACCCGGATTGAAATAGCCATATCCAACAGATAAAGTCACATTGTTGCGGCGGTCTCCGTAAGTAATCATGCCCCAGTGCAAACCCCCATAACCCTTGCCTTGATTGAAGTAGCCTGACGTACCCATGAGCGTACCCACACCGTAATTGATTTTTGGATTGGCCGTGCCGCGGGTGTATTTGAGTGCCAACGCAATTGGCGAACCTATCCAAGTAGACATTACACCAACAGAAAAGTCTTTGTGAACGGCAAAATGGACTTCGGGGCCATAAAGGTTGATCATAGCATAGTTCTCCCCTTTTTTAATTGGAAAACAATTGGTTGTGAACTGATAACGCGTGGTAAATACTCCTGCAGTGCTCACCTCACCTTTTGACACATCCTCGGCATAGTCTAAAGGGCGCATAGATTTGATATCACTTTTCGGAATGTATATTTTACCCAATGATTTGGTCTCAATCAGGACTTCTCGGCCGTCATCGGATAGGATTTGCCCCACATACTCGTTGCCATCGTATTTGACAACTAAATATTTGGTGGTATCTGAACTTGGTGCACTCGTATTTGGTATTTGCGCATGCAATTGAAAGCTTCCAAGTAAGAAAAATAAAATGGTAAGTAGTGTTGAAAAACTGAGTCGGGTTTTCATGGTATTCAAAATATAAATCAATTAGAGAGTAAAACTAGTTATAACGATACAAAGAGCCAAGTTGGGCGCACAAAAATGCTACAACTTGAAAAACCAACTTGCCATAGGCAATGGTATAACTTTATCCGCTGTAATAACTGCTCCAAACATCAACTGTAGTGCTTTTTTGGAAGAACGTTCCGTACGAACACAAGGTAAAATAAGAAAAATATTGCTCTTACTTCCAGGGCCCTTGTCCCAATATTGAGCCTGCGGTACAATCACTTCTTGCAGCAGAAAACTCGTGTTTACGTAACCGTATTTTTCATCAGGATATTGTGAAACCCCCATATGATTTGCCGAGCGGTTTGTCGCATTAAGATACATGCAGTCAAAAACAAAACTTCGTTTTTTATTGATTTGAAAATGGCCGGCCACACCAATAATGGATGCATCAAAAACAGAAGCGCCTCCGAGTGTGACCACTTCTTGTACGGGCAAATTTGGGTAGTTCCCATTGATTGCCTGATAGGTTCCCGGGACATATATTGTTTCTGTTGAAGTATATTTACTTCCATCATTGACATGTCCGTAGCCAACAGATAGCGTGATGTTGTTGCGGCGGTCACCGTAGGTCACCATGCCCCAATAAAGACCGCCGTAGCCTCTACCCCCGTTCAAATAGCCAGAAGAACCCAGCAAAGCACCTGCGCCATAATTGATTTTAGGATTGGCCGTGCCGCGCGTATATTTCAAGGCAAGAATGATTGGCGAAGCGCTCCATAAAGTCATGACCCCCACAGAAAAATCTTTATGGACAGCAAAATGTACCTCCGGACCATATAGATTGCACATTGCATAGGTTTCCCCTTTTTTAATCGGGAAGCAATTGGTTGTAATCTGATAACGGGTCGTGAAAACGCCTCCGTTGTTGAATGTGGCAGCTTTCGGATCACTATTCGGATCAAAAGGTTGCAGGGACTTGATGGCAACGGTTGGAATTTGGATCTGGCCAAGCGATTTCGTCTGAAGCCATACCCCATTGCTATCTTGTGCGAGCAGCAAGCCGACATATTCGGTCCCGTCCGTTGTAACGACAAGGTATCTCGTCGTATCGCTTACCGGTTCAACCTTGTTCGGTGTTTGCGCAAAAACGCCCTGACTTCCGAAGAAGCAGAGCGTCCATGCGAAACACAAACTAACGAAAAGTTGTGCTTTCATATTGATCTAGTTTGATTGGAGAACTAATAGTAACGCTGCGGACTAGTCGTTTTGTTGATCGGTTGTTTGCTCTTTTGAACATTGAAACCCATATTGACGCCAATAAAACCGCCTCCTTTTTGCGAGCTGTAAAACAAATTGACAGGGATATTCAATGAGCCTGCCTGAAAGGTGCGGCCAAAAGCAACCAAGAAAGATGTTGCTAATTTTTTAGAGCCATCTTTGTCAAAATGCTCTGTGAATCCTTGATACGGTTCCAAAATGAGTTCTCCTGTATTGACATTTATTTTACCTCCGGATGCAAGCCATTCGCTCTTTGTGTAATAGGCGCCATCTGGACCGTATTCTGCATCTGTATCTAAGAAGCCGATGGATGTTGATTTGATGCCAAATCTTGGGCCAAATGCAAATTCCCAATTGGCTTTGCCAAAGCGAAAACCGTTCAACAAAGACATCGAAGGAATAAAGTTGCTCTGCTCTAGGCCAGAGATATTAAAGATCCCCTCAACCAATGCAGAAAAATTATCCGTACCAACGTATTGGCCTTCGATCTGATAACCAATCATTGAAGTAAAAGGTTGGATGCCCAAACCACCATAAATTTCGGGACGTGTTGCAAATTCAGCAACGTCGCCGGTCATGGCTGCAAAACCAATTCGAGGTCCAGAATTATTGATTTTACCTACGTTGTTGGAGGTAATCACTTCATTTTTGAAGGCCAAGCGATCGGCAATCACTTTGTCTATGGTGAGCCCATGCATTTCGGCCAAGACAATTTCTACCATGCGCTGGATTTCTAATTCTTGGTTGTCAAATTCGCGAACAGCAGACTTGTAAAGACTTTTTGACTTGACATCAATGATCTTAACCGTAACAACAATTTTATTACCCAAACCGTCTATCGAGCCAGACATCACATAATCAACTTTGAGTTCTTCACCCAATCTTGACAAGCAGTTTTGGCCATAACAGCCCACTTTGTACTCCTCTTTAGCCTGGATGATTTCGTTCATATCAAATTCATCATAGACTTTGTACTTGTTGATTTTAATCAACTCTAAGCGCAGCATTTTTGCCACAGATTCTGGCTTTATAGTGAGTGCATTGACATTGGGGTTAGCCACAGCAATTGTGCTACTCGGTTGGGCAAAATAACTTGCCATGCCACTAAAGAAAATGGCCACTAATAATAAAACGGATTGTAATTTTTTTGTTTTCATAGCATACAATTTGATGCTACAAAGGTGAGCCTAAATCGCAGCGCTGCAAAACTGAATAGCGGAGCTACCTATTTTTGAGTTGCGAAAAACGCAAGTATTAAGAAAGAAAGTCGAGGTCTGCTTCTATTTTCTTGCGAAACATACCGATTGTTTTTTCAAAGTCGGCAAAGAAGTTATTGCGCTCGCGTTCGTTCACGACACTAATAAGGCTGGAGTTGGCCAATTGCTTATCGATCACTTGCTTGGCGTCTTGCACATACTGCGCATCGGTTGTCTGCAAGTAATTCATGATATTGTGCGAGAGAAACAAGCCCTGTTTGTCTTTGCTTTCGTAATAAAAAGCGGAATCGGCATTGATGGTTTCGTTGAGGTACATCTCAAAACGATTGCCCGTGGCTGGCGCTTGGGTGCCGTAGATGAATTTTTTACCGTGGCCTGCTTGTTCGCGAAGGTGTGCAGAAAACATCAGGAGGCGATCGCACAAAAAGAGGGCATAGCTTGGGTCATCGAACTGATTGGATTTGTAGTAATAATGGATCTGACGCAAGAAACCACGCATGAGTTCGGGGTCAAAGATTTCTACAGAGGGGATGGTGTTGTAGGATTGCAAGATGGACTTCCCGAGTTCAAAAGCGCGGTCTGAAGTTTTTTCGTGGCGAAATAAAACGTTTTTGTAATCTGGTATTTGCAAGTGTGTTTTGGCCCAAAAAAACAACTTAAAGCGCACCAATTGCGGAAAATTCAACAATTGAAAAAAATGCGTATTGTTGATGGTGAGCATGATTTTAGGGTCCTCTAGATGTCGCAAACGCTCAAAAGCTTCGAGAATGCCTTCTAGATAAGATTCCAGAGAGAAATCATAGGCATTGAGCGGGGTGTACCTGAAAATTACATTTGTTTTTTGTTGCAAGATCAGGGAGTCAAAAGAAATATCGAAGGTTTTGCACAGCCTTTTAAGTTCATCGATGGTCAGTGCCGTTTCGTTGCGCATGCGGCGGTACGCAGCATCCATGCTGATGTGCAGCGTTTCGCTCAAGACATGACCCAGCGCGTCGCCAGGTGGGAGCTTTGCCTTAATGAGCTGCAATAACTGATCTTGAACTGTCTCCATGATTTAAAACTTATAAAACCAACTGAGCATCGGTAATGGAAAAGAATAACTATTTACCTTAAGTTGATAGTTCACGATTTCTTCTCGGCGACCAATTACACCCGCAAGCGTTACTTGAAAGGCCCTATTTTGGTCTTTTTGAAAACGCATTCCTGGCATGATTACAATATTGGTATTTTTTACCTCTCTAAATGGATCATTATACACGACCGAACTTGGCTGACCAGTATTGGGATCATAGAAATATTGGATTTGTTGATCGGTGAATATCGTTCTTCTATTGCCACCAATGATCATGACATCCCAAATAAAACTAGCTTTTTTTCCAACTGCGGTAATTCCTGAGATGCCCACAATTGGCGATCTGAAATTTCCGACTTTATTTTCATAAGTCAGCATTTCTGGTATCGGAAAACTATATACACCTTGAGTCAATACAGCCGCGTAAGTACCAGGCTGATAATATGAATTTTGACTTGAAAAAGAAAAGCCAGAATTGAAATAGCCATAACCCAAAGAAAGCGTGGCATTGCTGCGGCGCGTTCCGTAAGTAGCCATTCCCCAATGTAAGCCCCCGTAACCTTTAGCTTGGTTAAAATAACCGGAAGATGCCATAATTGTTCCTAGTCCAAAATTGAGTTTTGGGTTTTGGGTTGGGATGGAGTATTTTAAGGCCAAAGCAATTGGGCTGGCAATCCAGGTCGCCATTATGCCAACACTCAGGTTGGGAAGCACCCCAAAATGAACTTCAGGCCCATACAGATTGATAAGCGCATAATTTTCTCCCTTTTTGATAGGAAAGGCGTTAGTGGTAAACTGATAGCGAGTTGTGAAAACACCCTGCCCTAGGTATTCTCCTTCTTTGAAGTCTGTTTGTTCATCTACTAGGGTGACGCTTTTCACTTCTGATTTTGGGATATAAATTTTACCAAGTTGTTGGGTTGATATCAACAGTTCTCGGCCGTCATCAGATAAAATTTGACCAACGTATTCTACTCCGTTATTTCGAATAATCAAGTATTTAAGGGTATCCCCTTCTGATTTTACCACTTGGGCTTTGGTCATAAATGAACAACACAAAATCAAAAACAACAGCAAATTTTTCATCAAGATATCAGTTTTATTTGCTTTAAAATTAATCATTCACGTAAGTTCTTTGTACCCGAGGTGAGATACTTGTAAGAATTTCATATGGAATGGTCTGTGCGTTTTGTGCAAACTGACTGAGCGTTTGCTGCGTACCGATAATTTCTACCTCGGCATCTGGCCTAGCGTGGGGCGCCAAAACCATAATCATATCCATACACACCCTTCCTATTGTTGGGCAATAGTTGCCATCGATATAAACCCCTCCTTTTCCATTACTGAGGTTTCGTTTGAAACCATCGGCATAGCCAACAGGAATCACTGCAATCTGACTATCGGCCTCTAAAATTTCTGAACACCCATATCCAACACAGGCGCCTTTATTGAGTTGCTTTAATTGAGATATCTGACTGGTCCAGGAAAGCACTGGCTTTAATTTATGCTCAAATTGCGGGTCGTGATTGACTCCAAAAAGACCTATACCTAAACGCACCATGTCGAATTGCGCTTGCGGAAAATGAGCCGCGCCTTCAGAGTTCAAGAGGTGCTTGAGAAAAGGATAAGGGAGCGCGCTTTCGAACTGGCTACAAATGACGCTAAAAGAGCTAATTTGCTGCGCATTCATAGGGTGCTCGGGCTCATCTGCACAAGCCATATGGCTATAAACGCTCTTCACACACACTTCTGGTTGGGCGCGCAGCGTTTGCAGCAACTGATCGGTTTGCTCGGGCAAAAACCCTAAGCGATGCATACCCGTATCGAACTTCAAATGAATGGGGTAATCTTGAATTTGCGCGGCAATCAGTGTCCGGATAAACGCATCGAGGTGTGCAGGGCTATAAATGGCTGGCTCCAGTTGGTAGGCAATGCAGCTCTCGAAGCCTGCGGGCTCAGCATTCATGACTAAAATTGGCAACTTGATGCCCGCTTGCCTCAGTAAGACACCTTCATCTGCATAAGCGACACCAAAATAATTGACGCCACCTGCAAGCAGTTGCTTTGCAATTTGATCCAAGCCACCGCCATAAGCTTGCGCCTTGACCATAGCAAGTATTTGAGTTGTAGGGGCCAAACTTTGCTGGTATAGTCGCAAGTTGTGCTGGAGTGCAGATAGATCATAACGCACCACCGTACTGTGCGACTTGCGCTTCCATTTGGTAAGTAACGCTTCGGTCAGCAAATGCTGATTGCCTTTGATCAGGACGACCTGATTAGAAATATCGGGAAGCCTGGCAGGTAGCGCTGTCCATATATGAAATGTATCAATATGGTTGGCCAAAAGCAAGCGAATGATTTCATCTTTCAAGTGTACTTGGTTTTCGGCGAGCAAGCAACAGACCATCTGCTGTTTGCCAGGAGCCACGGCCTTCAAAAAGGCAAGCGAACCCTCAAAAGCAAGCAAATCTAAGGTATAGGCATCATTGATGAGCGTCGCGCCATGAATGCCTTCAAAAGTTTCCAGCCTGTTGGCCAATTTAGGTAAGGCAGCAACTGCAAGGGGGCTGCAGCTATCCAAACGGAGTGCGCATGCAATGGCCACGCGTGCGTTGTGGACCCGTACGGGGTCATTGAAGGGAATATGATCTAATAGATCTTTAGAATTTTCGGTATTAGGCAATTCTAAGTGGTCGCCGTCGATGCACCAATCTGCGCCAATTGTTAGGGATTGCAGGGCTTGCTCATAGGCTTGACTGGTATCAAATTCATGGCGAAGACCTGCATTTGTACTCGTAATGACCACATAATTGGGCGCAATCATGGCATGGAGTTTTTCCATTTCGCCGGGTTTGCTCACGGCGGCCTCAATGAGGGCTAAATCGCCTTCTAGCGGAAGCTGCAGCAAGGAGAGCGCTACCCCGAGTTGCGAATTGTAACTTTTCGGGCTACGCTGTACCTTGAGTTGGCCAGCTAAAAGATGATAAATCCACTCTTTTACGGTGGTTTTGCCAATGGCACCTGTAATGGCTAAAATGGGGTAGTTGATTTTTTTGCGGTGAAAAGCCGCAAGTTTTTGGAGCGCTGCTAGCACATCCTCAACAATGTAATAACACGCAGCAGGTTGTACCTCTGCAGGTTGCTGATCCAACACAAAGATGCGAATGCCTTTGTCGAATGCCGTTTGTACAAATTCAAAGCCGCTGCGCTTGGGACCGTTCAAGCCAAAAAAAGCCACACCTTCACTGCGCGAAATTTTGCGAGAGTCGTAAATCACTTCTTGTATAAGGACGTCTTGAGGCGTTCCCACCCAGTGCGCAGCGAGTATGTCGGTCAGTTGGACGTGAGTCAGGTTCAATTTCATGACAGCGCTTTTTGGTAACAGCTTCTGCAGAGAGGCTGGTATTTTTCTACTGCCCCAACCAACACTTGCTCCGTTTGGGCCACCGTGCGGTGCGAGAATTGCGCAAGTTTTCCGCACTGTACGCAAACTGCATGTACTTTGCTGACGTATTCTGCAATAGCAGTCAGTTGTGGCATGGGACCAAATGGCACGCCTTTGTAATCCATGTCGAGGCCAGCCACAACAACGCGGACCCCTTTATTTGCTAAATCGGTACAAACTTGAATAATTTGTGCGTCAAAAAACTGGGCTTCGTCTATCGCAACAATTTGTTCTCCCGACCACAACTCAAGAATGTCGAGTGCAGCAGCAACGCGCTTGGCCTCCCAACTTTGACCTTGGTGGCTCACAACAGCTTCAGTAGCGTAGCGGTCGTCAATTAGGGGTTTGAAAAGTAAAATGGACTGCTTGGCAAAAGCCGCTCGGCGGAGTCTGCGGATGAGTTCTTCGGTTTTACCAGAAAACATGGAGCCACAAATCACTTCTATCCAACCCTGTTGGCCGTTTTCTTTGGTAAATTGCTCTAAAAACATAGTGCTGTTGAATGAGATTGTGAAATGTTTTCTAATTTTGATTCGGTAGTGCAATATACTGCCAATTGCACGAAATTAATAAGTAATAAGCAATGTCAGAAAAAAGTCCCTCTCTAATGATCAAAACAATTCTTGGACACCTTCAAAATGGTGTAGAAAAACTAGAATCTGGACACCTCAGCCCAGAAGACATGGAATTATTAGTCGAGGACGCTAAAGAACTCTATGAGCGCATGGTTATTTTGCGCTACAAAATCTACGAAACCAATGTGTTGGGCGTCAAAGAAGCGGTCATTTCTGCCAGCATCCGCCAAACCGAAATTGAAACCCCTATTGATTTATTCGGTTCAATAGATGAACCAAGCCCAGCGCCTGCTTTTGAAGTTACTTTTGCCAATGGCGAACCAACCGAAAGTGCTTTCAATGATGAAGGAACATCTGCAGAAGAAGACCTTTTTGAAGAAGAAGATCAAGAAGTTTTAGCAGATGAAGAAGAAGAAATCGAGGAAGAAACGATTGAGCAAGAATTGATTGAGCAAGAAACGATTGTGGAGGAAACAATTGTGGAAAATCTGTTTGAAGAGGTTGAAGTAGACCAAACAAACGAAGAAGAAACAATTGAAGAAGAACTTTTTGAAGAGGAGGAAACGATGGAAGAAGTGGTCTCGGAGCAAGCAGCGCCGTCTAGCTGGGAACCAGAATTTTCTGGAGACCAACCTATTTGGATGGCCGAGATGGAGGCCAACATCCGAGACAACCGTAGCGTCTTTCCTTTAGAATCTCTCATTGGTGCGTTTACACTCAACGAAAAACTCCAATTTATCAATGAATTGTTCGATGGTTCTTCAGACGAATTCTCTAGCAACGTGAAGCAACTCGACCAACTCGCCTCTATCGACGCAGCGCGCAACATGATTGGCGAGCTCGCCAATACTTTTAACTGGGACACCGAATCAGAAATTGTAGAAGATTTCATCTACAAAATTTGTCGCCGCTATGCGACAAGCGCTTAGTTTCATTTTTTGCTGCTTTTTTTACCTTGGATTTGCACAATCATATCCATACAAAGAAACGATTGCAACGCTTTGCTCTCCGGCCTATGCTGGTAGGGGTTATGTGGAAGGCGGGCGTGTCTTGGCCGCGAACCTAATTGCCGCCGAATTTCAAAAAATTGGCCTGCAGCCCTTCAAACATAAATACCATCAAAATTTTACCCTGCCCGTTCAAACTTTTCCGGGCGCCTGTTTATTTGCAGTAGGCTTAGACACCCTCAAGCCAGGCATTGATTATTTAGTGCATCCGGGTTCTGCGGGCGTTGCGCGCCCTTCTAGCTATCAGTTGGTTTATTGCAACGCAAGTACACTCTACCGCAGTGTAAATGCCTTTAAACCTTGCCCAACAGACCGCATGTTAGTGGTTCAAACCTCAGGATTTGGAGGAGACACCAATAAAGTACTACAAGCCCGACTTCAGGAACTCCAACAATTTGCTGCAACTGTAGAACTCACCTCGAGCAAACTCACGTGGTCGGTGAGTCAGCAAGTAAAGCCCTACCCTACTTTTCAGGTTGTTCTAACTGCCCTTGCCAGCAAACCACAAAGTGCCTTCATTCACCTTGAAAGTGCCTTCATCCCAAATTTCATTTCGAGCAACGTCATTGGCTATTTGCCCGCTACACAAAAAGCAAAGAAAAAACCGTATTTAGTCATTACAGCGCATTACGACCACCTCGGGAAAATGGGAAAAGACACCTACTTTCCTGGGGCTAATGACAATGCTTCTGGTGTTGGTATGTTATTGTATATGGCGCAGCAACTCAGCTTGAAGCGCGACCCCAACTTCAATTATGTTTTCATTGCTTTTGGGGCTGAAGAAGCGGGGCTCGTTGGTTCACATTATTTTGTAGAACATCCGCTATTTGACCTCAAACAAATTCGCTTCTTACTCAATACGGACATCATGGGGAGTGGTGAAGAAGGCATTACGGTGGTGAATGCCACCTTGTTTAAAACAGAGTTTGACCGATTGCAGGAACTCAATACTGAGAGTACTTACCTACCGCAAATTAAGTCGAGAGGGCCGGCTGCCAATTCGGATCATTATTTCTTCACAGAAAAAGGAGTTCCTGCATTTTTTGTCTACACAATGGGGCCCAATAAGCACTACCACGATATCGCCGACAACGCTGAAGAATTGAGTTATGCGGCGTTTGAACCACTGGCTAAACTCTTGTTAAGTTTCATGCGCTCATTTTAAGCGCCTCACCAAATAACTGGTTTGTAGGATTAAAACGCTCAGGGAGAGCCCCAATAAATACAATACCACTTCTACACTTTGGTCCGTGTAGATGAGTGCCAAACTCGCCGATAGATATCCTAATAATTGGGTCACGCTGATGATCAAGAAGCGAAAGGTTTGAGCTGCAGCATCGCCGTTATTTTTGATGAAAAGAATGCCAGCCGAAAGCAAAATTAAGAGCAACGAGGTGAGTTGAATACTCAAAAGTTGTTTCAATGGCAATTCAAATACCCTGACCATTGCAAGGATCAAAAAGACCAAATGAACGGCCAATAAGGTAGCCAAATAAGACCAAAGATTGATTCGTTTTTTGGCGTTAGTTTTCACGATTGAGCGCATTCACTTCTTTAATGATCAGATACAAACCTATGCCCACACCAAGTAGCGCTAAAATCACGGTAAAGAGACTGCTGGTATGGAACTTTTGATCGAGCCAAGTGCCTAACCAAGTAAAGCCTCCAATAATAGCGGCCATTTGAAAAGCAGCTGAACTCAACTTGAGGTAAGCGTTATTCGATTTATTTTTTTCAGTCATTGAAAGCTGCCTCCACATCAAGTTTTTGCGTACTAACTCCAGCGCGCATTACGCAAGCACCTTCAAAGAAAGCACCTTCTTCTATGTGGAGTTTCATGGTTTGGATATCGCCTTTGATGCGGGCCGTTGCGCGCAAAACCAAGAGGTTTTCTACCATAAGTTGGCCGTCCATGGCACCATCTATTTCGGCATTGACACAAACCAAGTTGCCATTGATTTTTCCTGAGGTACCGATAATGACGCGTCCTGCACAGGATACATTTCCATTCACTTGACCTTCTAAAAGGATGTTGGAATCTGAGGTGAGATCGCCGTTGATTTCTGTACCGGCAATGATACGGTTGATGCGGTCGGTGTTATCAGGTGTTTGCGCACCTCCGAAAATGTCTTTTCTTAGCATAAAGCTTAGTAATTATCGATGAAAAATCCTTTATATTCATCAAATTTCGACGTTTCTATCAACTTTTTCAAATTTTCTTGATTGATAATGAAAATTTTATTGTTTTGGTAGTCATCTAGATACTCCACTCCGGCCTTGTAGGCATTCAGGTAATCCCAGGCAATTTTGCTCGTAGGGAAATCCGAAATGAGGATGAAATTCTTTTCGTCGAGGGTCGTCTTGACAGTTACTTTTACTTTAGAAGTTTTGAAAGCTTTGGAAGAGAAATTAGCAACGGTGGTACGGACGTCATCGGCTTCTTCGTCTTCGTCAAGGAGCACAATTACAAATTGAGTTCCGGATGGTGTGTAAGTAAAGATTGACTGTTCTTTAGATTCTGGTTTGAGCTCAAATTTTGAATAACCCTTATTGAGGATCTCTAGCATTTCTTTGGCGCGGACTGCTTGATCAGTATTTGGTTTTTCATCGATTATGCGCTGCAAAAGCGGAATGAGTATTTGTTTGTCGGTGGCTTGTTGACCAATTGCCAAGGCGTTGAGCAATAAATATTCTGCTCTGTAAGCATTGGAAGGGTCGTTGTCTATGACAGTTTGCGTAGCCGCTTGAACTTGTGAATAATAAGCTTGATCGTATTTCTGAACCAGTGAGAGGTATGCTTCTTGGTCTTTTTGAGCGCTTAATTTTTGCTTGACATAAAAATCGGGATCTTTGAAATACTTGGCCGCATCGGAGTTAGGATACTTCTTGAGGATGTATTGACGGTACTTGTCGGCATCTGCTGAATTTTCATAAATTTTATAGAGCTGAAAAGCAGCAGAGAGATCAGTGGGGTGATCTAGATTTTTATCGAGAATGGCCAAGAATTGCGCGGCGGCGAGTTCTGTTTCATTGAGGATTTCTTTGTAGAGCACACCAGAAGTATAGAGCGCCTCTAATAGGCGTTCTTGCGAGGCTTTCAACGCCTCTGCGGTCAGTGGGATGTTTTTGAGCAGACTCTCAACCGAGAGCGAATCTTTTTGGTCGGGGGAGGTTTGGGCTTGCGAGCTGTCCTGATCTTTAACGTCGATATTTGCATTCAGGACGATGCGTTCGCTGCGGCGCCAATCGTCGGTATTTTCTCGCTGACCCCAATTTTTACGGAACTCATTGAAGCCTTCTTCACGGAGTTTAGGATTGTTGAAAATGAATTTGTTCGCATTGCCATTCGTATTTGTTGGCTGGCTCTGCTGTAAGGCCAGCAGTTTGGCGGCCTCGAGTTCTTTTCGGCGCTGTTCGTCTCGCTTGAATTGTTTGAGTGTTTCTTTAAGGAAATCTTCGCGGTCTTTTTCGGAGAGTGCCGCAATTTTTTGAACGGAATCTTCGAATTGGGCAGTTTCGATGGCCTTGACTAAATCAGCAAGTTTGGTGGCTTTGCTTTTGATTTGATCACCATTTGGATAATCTTCGGTAATAAAGCGCGAACTTGAATCGTAATATTTCTGGGCGTACACGAAGTTTTTTTCTTGAAAAGAAAGATCGCCGAGTTTCTCATAGGCCTGGGCACGCTGGCGTTTGTTGTTGTTGGAGTAAAACGCCGCTGAGGTAAGGTGAGCTTTAGCAAGCGGTTTGTTGCCCTTATTGATCTCCATTAAAGCCATGGCGTAATAAATTTGGTCTTTAAACGTAGCGTTTTTGGCATCGCGCAACATTTTTTGGAGATCGCCCATGAGGCGCTCGTCTCCGCTCACAATTGCCCGGTTCAGGCGGGCATTGAACGCGATGTCTGAGGCTGCTGCTGCTTTGTATGCCTTGCCAAAATGGACTGCGGCATCTGGTAGTTGGTTTTGCTGTTGGTAAACTTGTGCGAGAATATAATGCAAGCGCGCCTTTTCTTTGGCATTTGAGCACTTGGAAATAGCGAGTTTTAGACCTTCAATAGCGACGTCGTATTCGCGGCGGCGCAAAGCGAGATCAGCATAGGTGCGGTGGATCTCGAATTGTAAATTCTTGGACATCTGTGGACCCGCTTCTGGGTTTTTGTTGCGCAAGAAAGGAATGTAATCTGTGAGTTGTTTGTCGTTTTGGATTTCGGCGCGTTCGTTGAGCGCATCTAAAATCAGTTTGGCATCTGCGTATTTGCGCTGCTCAATATGAATGCGGGCAATCCAAAGGCTGGCCACGTAGGCGCTCTCATCTTTGTCAAAGAAGCGCTTGACAAATTGAAAATTATCTAAGGCTTTTTGGTAGTCTCTGCGGTAAAAATATGCTTCGCCAACCGTAAGCCAGTTTTCGTCGATCCATTTGTTGTATTCTACGGTTTTGTAGAACATGTTTTCTGCAGTAGGCATGCTGTGATTGAGGATCACTTTGGCACACTTGACCAAAGCAGTGTCTATGGCCGGAAGCATTCCTTTGACTTCTTTATCAGTAGGCACAGGAAACACAGGCAGAAAAGCATAGAAATCTTCATTTCTGCCGTCTTGATAGGTTTTTAAGGACACGCGCAACAACTCTTTGGCATTGAAGTGACCGTTGTACTTAGCGGTGGTTTGATGGTAAAAGCGATTGAGTGGCGTATTGTTTTCAGTCGAACAAGCCCATGACGAAAAAAGCAAAAGCAGTGTCAGGAAATAATATAGACTTATACGCATGGACAAAGAAAGACGTTATAACGCAAAAATTGCGTTTTTAGTGTGTGGTTTATGCAATATTGGTGAAGACCTGCTGAATATCGTCGTCGTCTTCGATTTTATCTAGCATTTTTTCGATGTCGACGAGTTGTTCTTCAGTAAACTCAACTGGGCTCGTTGGAATGCGCTTGAGGCCAGATTTCTGCACTTCTATTTGCATGTCTTCAAGCGCTTTGGCGAGGGTTCCAAAAGCGGTGTAGTCGCCGTAGACTAAAATTTGATCTTCCTCCATTTCAATTTGCTCACAACCAGCGTCGATGAGTTCTAACTCGAGCATTTCTGGATCGAGTTCTGGTGTTTTAACGATTTCAAAGATACTTTTGCGTGAGAACATAAATTCCATAGATCCATTTGGAACTACAGATCCGCCTGCTTTATTAAAGTATGACTTGACATTAGCTACTGTACGCGTTGGGTTGTCGGTAGCGCACTCCACGTAGACCAACACGCCATGCGGGCCTTTGCCTTCATAATTGACTTCTGTAAAAGAGGCAATATCTTTTTGAGCTGCACGCTTAATGGCAGACTCGATATTGTCTTTGGGCATGTTTTCAGATTTCGCATTTTGAATAGCGGTGCGCAACTTAGCGTTGGTGGAGGGGTCCATGCCGCCTTCTTTAGCTGCCATGGTGATGGCCTTACCTAATTTTGGAAACATTTTGGACATTTTGTCCCAGCGTTTTTCTTTGGCTGCTCTGCGGTATTCAAATGCTCTTCCCATAATGCGTATACTTTTGGGCAAAAGTAAGGATTTCGCAAGGAAAATTCAAGTAGGTATTCAGGCCTTTAGGCCAAAATTTGCTCGATATAGTTGAGTAAGGGCTCTTTTCCGAATCCGGACTCAGCAGATGTGGTGAAAACCGGGGGCAATTCAGCCCATACCTTCAGCATTTCTTTTTTGTATTTGGCCAAGTTTTTTTGCAGCGCCGAACTTGATAATTTGTCGATTTTCGTAAAAACCATCGAAAAAGGTAACCCTTTTTGACCGCACCAGTTCATGAACTCGAGGTCGATTTTTTGAGGCTCCAAGCGGGCATCTAGTAAGACAAAAATGTTATAAAGTGTCTCGCGTTTGGTCAGGTAGTCGGCAATAAAGCGCTCAAAGGAACTGCGTTGGGTGCGGCTCACTTTTGCATAACCATAACCGGGTAAATCAACGAGGTACCAGTGGTCGTTGATGATAAAATGATTGATGAGTTGGGTTTTGCCCGGGGTGCCGGAGGTTTTAGCAAGGCCTTTTCGAGAAGTTAACATATTGATTAACGACGACTTACCTACGTTTGATCTGCCAATAAAAGCGAATTCAGGTTTGCCGTCTAGCGGACACTTGCTTACTTCAGTATTGGAGATGGTGAATTCTGCGCTTTTGATTTGCATCTTGCAAAGTTACACTTTAAACTTTTATTTTTGCGGCAATGCGAACAATCTATCTTGAAGGTTGTTAGGGTTTGACTACACAGAAGATGGCAGAATATAAAATCAAGGATATCGAAATACTGACGGGCATCAAAGCCCATACCATTCGCATATGGGAAAAGCGCTACGGCTTGCTCATTCCCGAGCGTACAGATACCAAAATTCGGACCTACACCGATGCCGATTTATCATTTCTGCTGAATGTCAGTTTATTGAATAAAAAAGGTGTCAAAATTTCAAAAATTGCCACAATGGGTACGACCGCGATCCATCACATGGTTTCGGAAATCAGACTCAACTCTTCCATAGACAACGCCGAGGAAAAGCTCATTTTAGCCCTCCTCGAACTCGACGAACAACTTTTTCGCAATACCCTAAATGACCTCATCAAAAACAAAGGTTTAGAAGCTACATTTGCCGAAAACCTTATTCCATTTTTAGATCGCATTGGCGTGATGTGGTTGGTCAATAGCATTTCAGCTGCACAAGAACACTTTATCTCGAATCTCATCCGTCAGAAAGTCATTACCGAAATTGACCGCTTACCGATTCCACCCAAGTCTAAAGAGAGCGTTTTACTCTTTTTGCCCGAGCACGACTGGCATGAAATTGGCCTGCTCTTTTATCAGTATTTGCTCAGGTCTAAAGGCCACTACACTTACTATCTAGGCCAAAGCCTTCCTTACGACTCGCTAGTAGATTGTATCGAAAGGTTGAAACCTACAGTTGTATTGAGCAGCTGGCTCACAGCAGTAGATCAGCATTTCATTGTTGGGTATTTCAAGCAGCTACACAACGATGCACCAGACGTGCGTTATATAGCCGGTGGCGCGCAAATACACACACATTCAGAAGCGCTCAAAGGCCTGATTACAGAAGTTAAAAACGCTGCGAGCCTACTCTCCCTCTTTGAATAATTAAATCTTTGTTGCTTAAAGCACGATATTCACAATCTTGCCGTGCACCACAATCACCTTTTTCGGGGTTTTGCCTTCCAACCATTTTTGGGTTTCCGGCTTCGCCAAAACAAGATCTTTGACCTCATCACTAGTAAGTGATAAATCTAATGTGGCTTTATAGCGCATTTTTCCATTGAAAGAAACCGGGTAGTCAAAAGTAGATTCTGTCAAGTAACTAGGGTCAAAAACTGGATATGTGGCCGTAAAAATACTCGACGACAGCGGTTGTAATTGGGCCCAAATTTCTTCGCAAATGTGCGGGGCATAAGGCGCCATCAAAATGGTGAGTTGTTCTAGAATGTGGCGGTTATTGCACTTTTGCTCAGTGAGTTCATTGACGCAAATCATGAAGCTCGAAACACCTGTATTGAAGGAGAAGCGCTCGAGGTCGTCGGTGAGTTTTTTGATGGTTTTGTGCAGCGTTTTCAGTGCAGCAGGATCGGGCTGAGCGTCTGTTACCTCAAAATGACCGTTTTGGTGAAACAAGCGCCAATATTTCTTAAGGAAGCCATGCACGCCTGTTATTCCTTTGGTATCCCAAGGTTTACTTTGCTCGAGCGGGCCTAAGAACATCTCGTACATGCGCAGGGTATCGGCGCCGTATTTCTCGCAAAGGTCATCTGGCGTCACTACATTATACCAACGCTTAGACATTTTGTCTACTTCTCTTTTGACCAAAACCTTGCCCGCCGAATTGCAGACAAACTCTTGTTGGGCATATTGCGGTTGCCATGCTTTGAGCGCATCTAGCTGAATGCTTTCGTCGTCGTTGAGTAGATCGATCAAGATGCGCACTTCTCTGAAGCCTTCTTTATCGGCAGGCAACATGTCTAGGGAATACATTTTTTGATCGGGGCCCATATAGGCAATTGCCGATTTACCTAAGATCATGCCTTGGTTGATCAGTTTGGCAAAAGGTTCGTCGAATTGAAGAAAACCGAGGTCGTAAAGAACTTTGGTCCAGAAACGGGCATAGAGTAAGTGGCCTGTTGCATGTTCGGAGCCGCCGATATATAAATCGACTTGATTCCAATAGGCTAGTTTTTCAGGATCTGCGAAGGTTTCTTGGTTGTGCGGATCCATATAGCGCAGAAAATACCAAGAGCTTCCGGCCCAACCTGGCATGGTGTTGTATTCCATGCGCTCGCCCAACTGGCAAGACCATGCCGCTTTGGCCGCTCTCGCTAATGGTGGTTCGCCATCTTCGGTTGGTAAATAAGCATCTACGTCTGGTAGGGTGACTGGCAATAGCGCATCGTCAACAAGTTGCGGTAAGCCATCTTGGTAATAGACCGGGAAGGGCTCACCCCAATAGCGCTGACGAGAAAACACGGCATCGCGCAAGCGGAAGTTGGTTTTGCCCTGGCCTATGCCCTTTTGTTCGATTGCTGCAATTGCTTTTTCCATCGCCGCTTTGGTCTCTAGGCCGTTCAGGAAGTCAGAGTTGGCAATGATGGCGTCTTTTTCGGTGTAGGCCTCCTCAGAGAGGTCTTGGTCGGCAAAAATGGATGGAATTGGTAAGTTGAAATACTTGGCAAAGTCGTAGTCGCGCTGATCGCCACAAGGTACGGCCATCACGGCGCCGGTGCCATAGGAAGCAAGTACGTAATCGCCAATCCAAATTGGAATTTCTTGACCTGTGAATGGATGCAGTGCATACGCACCTGTAAACGCACCCGAAATGTTTTTGACATCGGCTTGGCGATCGCGTTCAGTCTTGAGTGCTGCTTGTTGTTTGTAGGTCTCTACCTCCTTCTTTTGCTCTGCCGTGCAGATTGCTTCGACGTAAGGGTGCTCAGGTGCCAACACCATGAAGCTCACGCCAAAAATAGTATCGGGGCGGGTGGTGAATACTTCTATTTGCAGCGCGTTGTCTTTGATTTCAAAATGGACGCTAGAACCCTTCGATTTGCCGATCCAATTGCGCTGTTGTTCTTTGAGGGCGTCTGTCCAGTCTATGCGGTCGAGGCCTTCGAGTAAACGCTCTGCATAGGCTTTGATGCGCATAGACCACTGCATCATGCGTTTTTGCTCTACTTGGTGGCCTCCGCGTTCTGAAACACCATTCACGATTTCGTCGTTGGCCAAAACGGTACCTAATGCTGGGCACCAATTGACCCAACTTTCAGCCAAATAAGCCATTCGGTATTGTTGCAACACCGCTTCTTTTTCAGCAGTAGTAAAACTAGCCCAAGTTAGGGCATCAAATTGTTGTTCGCAGTCATGGACCGCCTGCACATTTTTGTTTCCTTCTTTCTCAAATGTATCAATGAGTACAGCAATAGGCGTTGCTTTGTCTTTGCTGAGGTCGTAATAGGCGTTGAAGAGTTGTTTAAAGATCCATTGTGTCCATTTGTAGTAAGCTGGATCAGATGTGCGCACTTCGCGGTCCCAATCAAAACTGAAGCCCATGAGGTCGAGTTGTTGGCGGTAGCGTGCAATGTTTTCTTTGGTGGTAATTGCCGGATGTTGACCGGTCTGAATAGCGTATTGTTCCGCAGGTAAACCAAAAGAGTCGTAACCCATCGGATGCAAGACATTAAAGCCTTTCAAACGCTTATAGCGCGCAAAGATATCCGAAGCGATATAACCTAGCGGATGCCCCACATGCAAGCCAGCTCCGGATGGATACGGAAACATGTCTAAAACGTAAAATTTAGGCTTAGAAGGATCTTCTGTTACTTGATATGTTTTGCGCTCCTGCCAAATTTGACGCCATTTGGCTTCGATTGCGTTGAAAGTGTAGTCCATGTTTGCTTATAGAAAGCACAAAGATACAAAGCTTGGGCTTATTGCAATAGAAAGTAACAGCCAAGTGCCAAAAGCAAAGCGTCGTAGGAGCCCTTCGGCAAGCGCAGTTCTCGGCGCACCACTAATAACACGAGCATGATCCATACCCATGGTAAACCCATGAAAAAGCTAAACAAAGTCAGCAGAAATAAAACCACATAAGCGGCGCTGTCTTTACCCAAAAGTCCAGCCAAGGTGTTGATTTTTCCTTGATCGGCTTCGATATCTTCGATATCCGCCTGTATGCTCAAGGCCAGGTAAAAAAGAAAAAATGGAAGGAACAGCAGGTGCCAATTGCCCGATAAACCACCAATCAAATTCAATTGTACAAACCACATCACTGGGAGCAGGAAGTTCTTTAAAATAGGAATCTGACGCCATTTGAGGCCCCTTTCGTATTGCGTCGTTAACAAAACTTGGAGCAACAACAAGATCCAAAACCAAATGTAAGGCAGCACAGCCTGATGCGCAGCGAGGTAGAAGATGAAGCTCAGTAATCCAACTAAGACTTGCAAACGCTTGTGAGCAGTGGTTTGCATCCAAAAATAAACTTGTCCGATGAGCAAGCCATTCGCGACAGCTTGCAGTACTTGATGGGTGTTCAGGGTAGCACGGCCATTGCTGTAGGCAAATAAACCCGTGCAATATATGGCTACAAATAGCGCCAACAATACATTTCTGAACAAACTACGCTTCAATGGCATCGGCAATATGATCTATTGAAATTTTGGCGACACAAGTGCAAGAGCGGCCCTCAGCGCAAAGCTGACAATTCGGGTCAAAAACAAGTGCGGTTGCGCCTTTGCCCAAAGCGGCCCAGCGCCCTGGATGGATTGGCTTGCGGCTGGCAAATAATCCAACTGCCCGAATGCCACAGAGCCCTGCAATATGATATGGGCCAGTAGAACAAGCAACGAGTGCTTTGGCTTTCGAAATGACGCCAATAAATGTGTTCAAATCCCATTGGCCACTCACATCTTTGATCTGGGGATACTGCTCAAGTTGCGCTCTAAAGAGCTGGCCTTCAGTTTCTGTTCCGGTAAAGTAAACCTGGTATCCTTTTGTCAGCAAGACATTGGCCAACTCAATGAAACGTTCAAGCGGATACTCCACCCCACTTCCATTCGATTTTGGATGAAGAAGAATGACTTTACTCCAATTATTTTGTGCGAGTTCAAATGGCAATTCGCTCACCTTGAAATTCAATTTTTGATTGATCTCTATGATGGTCGGAATAACTGTTATACCTAAAGGAGCCAATAACTTGAAATTCAGTTGAGACTCATGTAGCGCAGAGCGCTTACGAGAGAAATGCTGGCGGCTATTACAGGTGAAAAGATGAAAGAAACGATGAGCAGTGCCAATGCGCAATGGAATACGAGCTTGTTTGCACCATTTAGCGACGATTTGATTGGGGAAAAGGTGCAATACGACATCGTATTGTCCGAGCACTTTGTTGCGTGCTTCATCATCGAGTTGCTGGAGTTCTTCAAGAAGTAATACTTGATCAATGGGCTTAAAACACGCTACTACCGCGCGCGTATAACTACGGCAAAGATATGTCAGTTCACTATTCGGATAGGCGGCCTCAAGGGCCTGGCATACGGGTAGTGTAAGACAGACATCGCCAATGGCATCTGTTCTTGAAATCAATATTTTCTTTGGTTCAGGCATGGCTCCAAAGTTGTCTGAGACGAGTGTATTTTTGTTGCGTGGCATAAGCGCTGCGCAAGGCAATGAACCACCCTGCTTTGCCGTCTAAAAAGCCTTTTTTTACCAAATATGATTTCAAGAATTGGGCCATTACTTTCAGGTATAGTTTCATTAAACTGCAGCGCACTTTTCGCTCAAACAATTCGTTGGCCGCAATTTTAGAAAAGTAGTCTATTTGTTTAAAATGATCTGCTTTGGTGTAGTACGAATAATGCAGGAGGTCACCTTTTAAATGCCCAACTTGAAGCTCCTCCTTGGGCAACAGTTGGTCGTGCGGATTGATTCCGCCCCAAATGACATTTGCTTTGGAAGCAAGGCGTAATTTGGTGTCGGGATACCAACCGCTGTGATGGATCCACTTTCCACAATAATTCGTGAGGCGGTTCATCCTAAAAGCACCTTTTTGAGGTGATTGCGCTTTGACTTCTAGAATGGCGGCTTGTAACTCAGGAGTTAATGCTTCATCAGCATCTAAGGATAAAATCCAAGGATGTGTAGCCCGCTGCAGCGCTTCGTTCTTTTGCTGAATATGCCCTTCAAAAGAGTGCTGCTCAAATCGAACGCCAAAAGAAGCACAAATTGCCGCGGTGTTGTCGGTAGAAAAGGAGTCCAGAACGAGAATTTCATCACAGACCGCTTGAAGAGAGGCCAAACACCGACCAATATTTCGGGCTTCGTTAAAGGTGATGATGACGCCTGAAAGTTTCATCGCAAGTTATTTAATGCGAATGCGCTGCCCGATATCAATGCTGTTCACCTTGACGCCCGGATTGAGGCGTTGCAATTGGGCTTGTGTGAGGTTATTGCGCTGGGCAATTTTTCCAAAGGTATCGCCGGCGCGAACTGTGTAGTATTTTTTGACGGGAGGAGCAGGCGCGGGTGTTGTAGGCGCAGGCGTTGAATTTATTTGAACCTGCGTTTGATTGGTGTAGATGGTCAACTTTTGCCCAACATAAATATTGGTGGTGCGCAGCGCATTCCACTCCATGAGTTGTTCGATAGACACGTTGTAGCGCACCGCGATTTGTCGCAGATTTTCGCCACTCTTGACTTTATGATATAAGAGATTGGCAGTAGGCGGTGTATTGGTCTGAAGGGTGTCTGCTGGTGCTAAAATTGATCGTGTTGAATCAATTTGAGTACTGTCTAAAGGAGTAGTAGGTGGGGTAATTGGTTTGGGATGAAAAATTGCTTCTTCTAGCAAATAAAGAGAATCTTCGTAACTGACCAACAAGCCTATTTTATCCAATGGGCCTGTGACGCAACGAGCGGGTGTCATTTTTGGAATATAGGTGGTCTTGTAAACAGGGTTGAGGCTCTGGATTTCGGTGAGTTCCCAGCCCACTAGTTGGGCAATTGTTTGCATGTGCACCCCACTCCTGACGCATATGGTGTCGAGTTGAGCATTGTGTATTTTGGCCTCCATTGGAATGATGTTGTATTCGGCATGGTAGGTCATCATGTAAGCAGCCGCAATGAAGTTAGGTACGTAACCTTGGGTTTCTGCGGGTAAAAATGGGCGCACCTCCCAATAGGTTTTTTTACCGCCCGACTTGCGAATGGCATGATTGACATTGCCAGGGCCTGCGTTGTAGGCCGCGAGCGCTAAATTCCAATCGCCGTAAATTCCGTAGAGTTGCTTGAGGTAGCGGCAAGCAGCATCTGTGGCTTTTTCTGGGTCCATGCGTTCGTCTATGTACGAGTTTTCTTCCAAACCAAAATAGAGTCCGGTTTTGTACATGAACTGCCATAAGCCGAGGGCGCCTGCACGCGATTTGACTTGAGGACGCAAACCACTTTCAATAACGGATAAAAAACGAAGCTCTAAAGGCAAGCCATATTCTGTGAGTTTTTCCTCAAAAAGATCAAAATAAAGTGCTGAGCGGCCAAGTGCTACACGAATAAACCCACGTCGTTGGGCTGCAAAAAATTTGATGGTGGAGAGTGTCGCCGCATTGCAGTCGAGCTGAAAAGGCGTGAGCTCGTTCATTTTAGCCAAGCGCACGCAAATCACTGAATCAGAAAAACTTGGGATTTGCCCAGGTGTGTAGTTCAGTGCTGTAATAATAGAGTCATAATTACTGGAATTGGCGTATTCCGAATAAAAAAGCTGAAGGCTCTGCTGGACCGTATTCACAAATGGATCGGGATCGAGCGAATCTGAAGGACGGACTAAATGTGCCGGTTTTTGTCCAAAAACAGATGACGACCAGCTGAAAAGCAACAAAAAGCTCAGCCATTTGATCATAAGACCTCTTGTGTTTTTTGAGCAGCGTGAAACAGTAAATCTTCTTCAAAATCACGGGCCATTAATTGAATACCATAAGGCAAGCCATTGCTATGCACACCAAATGGCAAGCTGATAGCAGGATTGCCGGTAAGGTTGGCATGCACCGTGAAAATATCTTGTAAATACATCTGAATCGGGTCCTTGACAGCATTCATTTCAAATGCTGTTGTTGGCGTTGTTGGAGACAAGAGTACGTCACATTCGTTCAAGAGCGCTGTAGTGCGGTCTTTAAGTATGCGGCGAACTTGCTGTCCTTTGGTATAATAGGCATCATAGTAGCCGTGTGAGAGCACGAAAGTGCCGGTCATGATGCGGCGTTGCACCTCGGGGCCAAAGCCTTCGCTACGCGACTTCACGTAAGTTTGCTCTACGCCTTGAGCATCTGCACTTCTGTAACCATAGTGAACGCCATCAAAGCGAGACAAATTGGAAGAGGCTTCTGCAGTTGTGAGGACATAATACGTAGGAACCATGTAATCGAGGAACGGAAAACTCACCTCGATGATTTCATGACCCTTTGCACGCAAGTCAGTAAGTGTTTGGCGTAATTTCTCTTTGATTTCGGCATCTAGACCAGGATGATCCAGGCATTCTGTCAAAACGCCAATCTTAAGTTTTTCAGGTAAATTGGTGCGGAATTCGTTGTGCAAACTAGAGCTGGTTGCATCGTAAGGGTCTTGCCCTGCGCTCAGTGCTAGCAATAATTGGGTATCGGCTAAACTATTGGTAAAAAAGCCAATTTGATCAAATGAGGAAGCATAAGCGATGAGGCCATAACGGCTCAGGCGGCCATATGTTGGCTTGATGCCAAAAGTGGCTGTCCAGGAAGCTGGTTGGCGTACAGAACCACCGGTGTCGGAACCTAATGATACGGTACACAAATGGGCAGAAACAGCAACAGCGCTGCCTCCAGAGGATCCGCCAGGTACGTAATTGGGCTTCCAGTTGTTGTGAACTGGGCCAAAGGCTGAGTTTTCGTTAGAACTACCCATGGCAAATTCGTCGCAGTTAAGGCGGCCGATGACAATAGCGTCTTGGTCAATGAGGCGTTGCAAAACCGTTGAGGTATAAATAGACTCAAAACCCGAAAGGATTTTAGAAGCTGCGCTGACTTTGTGACCTTTGTAGCAGATGTTGTCTTTGATGCCGATAATGACACCCGCCAACTGACCTGCTGTACCAGCTTGAATTTTCTGATCGACCAACTGTGCTTGAGCGCGTGCTGAATCGGTGAAAACTTCTAGAAATGCATTGAGGTGTGCGTGCGCGGCTATGCGAAGGAGGTGCTCCTCAACGAGGTCCAATGCCGTTTTGCCAGAATGCAAGGCGTTCTGAATCTCTGCGATTGTACGGTACATGCAGTTATTTTTCTTCTTTAGAAATTTCAGTAGAAGTTTCTTCTGCAGTGCTTTCGCCCTTAGAAGCGTCTTTGAATTCTTTAACGCCTTTCCCAAGACCACGCATGAGTTCTGGAATTTTTTTACCTCCGAAGAATAGTAAAACAATCACGAGGATGAGAATGATTTCGGTTGGTCCTAATTTGCCCATAATTACTTAATTTATTGTTCTACAAAACTAATGAAAATTAAACTTGCCCTTCGGTAATTACAATTTTCTTGCTACTTCAACTTCTTCATAGGCTTCTATGATATCGCCAATTTTGATATCGTTGAACTTGTCGATATTCAGACCACACTCATAGTTATTTTTGACTTCCTTGACATCGTCTTTAAAGCGTTTGAGCGAGCCTAAGCTGCCTGAATGCACCACAATGCCGTCGCGAATGAGGCGGATCTTGGAGCTGCGCTTGATGATGCCGTCGAGGACATAACAACCGGCAATGGTACCAACTTTCGTAATATCGAAGGTTTCGCGTACTTCGGCTGAACCGAGAACTTTCTCTTCGATGTCTGGTGACAACATGCCTTCCATTGCAGCTTTGATCTCTTCGATCGCTTTGTAGATAATGGAATACATGCGGATATCAATTTGCTCGGTTTCGGCCAATTTACGCGCTGGTAAAGTCGGTCGAACCTGGAAGCCAACAATGATGGCGTCTGATGCAGATGCCAAGTTGACATCGGCCTCTGTAATGGCACCCACTCCTTTGTGAACGATATTGATCTGAATTTCTTCAGTGGACAAATTGAGTAAGGAATCGGAAAGTGCTTCGATAGAGCCGTCGACGTCACCTTTAACGATGATATTGAGTTCTTTGAAGTCTCCTATAGCCAAACGGCGTCCGATTTCGTCGAGGGTAATGTGCTTAGTGGTGCGCAAACCTTGCTCGCGATAAAGTTGCTCGCGTTTTTGAGCAATGGATTTGGCTTCTTTTTCGTCGTCGAGGACATTGAATTTATCTCCGGCGCTTGGAGCACCGTTGATTCCTAGAACAGATACGGGTTGCGCAGGGCCAGCTTCTTTGAGCGGCTGTCCGTGTTCGTCTTGCATTGCGCGTACGCGGCCATAGTAACGACCTACAAGAATGACATCGCCAATACGCATTGTGCCTGCCTCTACAAGCATGTTGGTGACATAACCTTTCCCTTTATCTAAAGATGATTCGATAACTGTACCTACCGCATTTTTAGCTGGGTTGGCCTTGAGGTCGAGGAGCTCTGCTTCGAGGAGAACTTTGTCGAGGAGTGCGTCTATGTTAAGGTTTTGTCTTGCAGAAATTTCTTGAACTTGGTATTTGCCTCCCCAATCTTCGACGAGGATGTTCATGGCAGAAAGTTGTTCGCGGATGCGGTCTGGGTTAGCTCCTGGTTTGTCGATTTTGTTGATCGCAAAAATCATTGGAACGTTTGCAGCCTGAGCATGCGAAATGGCTTCTTTGGTTTGTGGCATGACGTCGTCGTCTGCTGCAACAATAATGATGGCAACGTCAGTGACCTGTGCGCCACGCGCACGCATCGCGGTAAAGGCTTCGTGACCTGGTGTATCTAGAAAGGTCATTTTGCGGTTATCCTTGAGCGTTACGGAATAAGCACCGATGTGCTGCGTGATTCCTCCGGCTTCACCTTCTGTGACGTTGGCATTACGGATGCGGTCGAGAAGCGATGTTTTACCGTGGTCAACGTGACCCATGACGGTAATAATTGGCGGACGAGAGATGAGGTCTTCGGGTTGGTCTTCGACTACCGTAATGGCATCTTGTAGCTCAGCGCTGATGAATTCTGTTTCAAAACCAAATTCGTCGGCGACAATTTGAATAGTCTCGGCGTCTAGGCGCTGATTGATAGAGGCAAAAATTCCCAAAGACATACACACAGAGATAACTTGCGTTGGTTGTATGTTCATCATGGATGCCAACTCAGAAACCGTAACAAACTCTGTAAGCTTGAGTGTTTTCTCTTCGAGTTCGGCCATTGCCATTTCTTCTTGGCGACGTTGAGCGTAGTTATCGCGTTTTTGACGTCGATTTTTAGACGCTTTTGACTTACCACCTTGGTTAGATAAGCGCGCGAGAGTGTCTTTGATCTCTTTTTGAATGTCGTGCTCAGAGATTTCGGCTTTCGCTGCTTTTGGCTTATTTGCTGTTGTTGGCGTATTGCCTACTTCTACCTTTTTGATGCGTTTACGCTTGCGCTTGTTATTGGCATCTTCTGACGAAGAGGCAACAGGCGTGCGCGGACGCTCAACAGGAAGCTCGATTTTACCCAATACTGTAGGACCCGAGAGTGTTTGACGCGTGACGCGAATGGTTTCAATTTCGGGGGCTTTTGCCTCAACCGGTTCTTTGACCTCTGGCGCAGGGGCAGGGGCCGGTGTTGGTGCTGCCTCTGTTGCTTTAGGCACAACTGGAACAGCCTGAACTGGCTTTTCAGATGTTTTATCTTTTTTCTTGTCTGGACGCGTGCGTTGGTTGATTGCATCTAGGTCAATTTTACCAACAACGTTGACTTTATTTTCAGAAGCGGGCGCAGTTTCTTCTTCAATTGGAGCTGCTGCCTCATGCACAGGGGCCGCTTCGACAACTTCTTCGATTTTTGGTTCAGGTGCTTTTTTCGGTGTATCACTCAAGACCTGACGCTTGATTTCTTCGAGATTGATGTCGTCCTCGTCCTCGTCGTCAATAACAGGAGTCGGTTGGACTTCTTCTTGTGTTTTATCTTTCAAAGACAAAGACTCTCGCTTCTCGCGACGTAGAGCAGACTTAGACTGCTCTTTCATGCTTTGGTCAGCAGCGTATTCTTGGCATAGAATATCATAGTGTTCCTGCTCCAAACGCGAAGTTGGAGTGGGGTCTATGACAATGCCTTTTGAACCCAAGAACTCGACAATTGTCGGTATTCCTACATTCAATTCTCCTGCTGCTTTTCCTAAACGAATCGGTTTTCCCGCCATAATCTACTGTTGCGCTCCTTATTGGTATTAAAGTTATTCAAATTCCGCTCTCAAAATACGGAATACTTCTTCGATGGTTTCTTTTTCTAGGTCTGTTCTCGATACGAGGTCCTCGACGCTGATTTCAAGAACTGATTTTGCGGTATCGCAACCAATGGCCTTGAGCTCATCGATGATCCAGCTATCGATTTCATCTGCAAATTCTTCGAGGTCAACATCTTCGATATCGACTTCACCATCTCGGTAGACGTCGATTTCAAAACCGCACAATTTGCCTGCAAGCTTGATATTGTTTCCACCTTTACCGATAGCCAAGGAAACTTGGTCTGGCTTCAGGAAGACTTTGACGCGTTTTTCGTCGTCTAAGATCTCCATTGAAGTGATCTTAGCCGGCGAAAGCGAACGCTGTATAAGCAATTGCTGATTAGAAGTATAATTGATAACGTCGATGTTTTCATTGCGAAGTTCGCGGACAATGCCGTGAATTCTTGAGCCTTTCATACCGACACAAGCACCAACTGGGTCAATGCGGTCGTCGTAAGACTCGACTGCAACTTTAGCGCGCTCTCCTGGTTCGCGGACAATCTTTTTGATAGTGATGAGGCCATCAAAGACTTCGGGAACTTCGAGTTCAAATAAGCGCTCTAAGAATTCTGGTGCGGTGCGTGAAAGGATAATGACAGGGGTGCTGTTGCGCATGTCTACTTTTGCAACCACTGCGCGAACGGACTCGCCTTTTTTGAAGAAATCAGAAGGAATTTGTTCTGATTTTGGCAAGATAAGTTCGTTGTTGTCGTCGTCCATGATGAGGATTTCTTTTTTCCAAACCTGGTAAACCTCTCCGGTAACGATTTCGCCGATGCGCTCTTTATATTTGTTGTAGAGTTGATCTTTTTCGAGCTCCATGATGCGCGAAATAAGGTTTTGACGCAAAGCCAAGACATTGCGACGACCGAAGTCGGCAAATTTGAATTCTTCCGTTACTTCTTCACCAATTTCAAAATCAGGCTCGATTTTGATGGCATCTGAATAAGCAATTTCCGTATTCGGATCTTCAACTTCACCGTCGTCTACAATTTCTTTATTCAAGAAAATCTGAACATCACCCTTATCGATGTTGACAACGATATCGATGTGTTCGTCGGTGTTGAACTTCTTTTTGAGCATGGCACGAAAGACGTCTTCGAGGACGTGCTGCATCGTTTGTTTGTCAATATTTTTTAGTTCCTTAAACTCCGAAAATGAGTCAACAAGTTCCAAACTGTTCATGGTGCTTATTTAAATGAAATTACAATTTTTGCTTCTTTTATTTGATTGTAGGGCAGCTCGATAAATTCTTCTACCCAAACTTTTTTCTTTTTGGCTTCGTCGCGCTTTTGAATCCGTTGCTTAAAAACAAGGTTGTCGTCGGACATTTTCAATAACTCTGCTTCGAACTGTTCGCCCTCTTCTGGAGTAACCTTGAAACTACGACCAACATTTTTAGCAAACTGATTGATGTGACGAATGGGTTTGTCGAGACCTGCAGACGATACGTGTAGTTCAAAATCTGCTTGTTCGCGATCGAGGTTGTGTTCGATGTTGCGCGATACAGACATGCAGTCGTGTACACTTACGCCGCCTTTGAGCTTGTCTAATTCTACGTGAATGACATTGGTTGCTGAAATGCGCAAATCGACAACATATAGGCCGTTATCCAATTCGGCTATGCGTTCGTCAATGAGTGCTTGTATCAACTTTTGGTCTAACATATTGTTCGGTTCTTAACTTTGCAGTGCTTAGGGAAAAAAAGAGGGGACTTGCGTCCCCTCGTTCCTATCATCCACAAATGTGATGCAAATATAGGTATTTTAAATTAATCCACAAAATCATCGCGTATCTTTGCCTTATGTTAGTAGAAATTGAAGATAAAATTGTCTCGACCCAAATCTTTGAAAGACAATTCGTTTGCGACCTCACTGCCTGCAAAGGCGCTTGTTGCATAGAAGGCGATAACGGTGCCCCCGTTACTGCTGAGGAAGTGCAAATTATCGAAGCGAACTTACCGAAAATAAAGCCTTTTATGAGGCCCGAAGGCATCGCAGCTGTAGAAAAAAATGGCGTAGCCTACTTAGACAACGACCTCGAGCCAGCTACAACACTCGTAAACGGCGCAGAATGTGCGTTTGTATTTTTCGACGATGCGGGCATTGCCAAGTGTGCCATAGAAAAAGCACAGCGCGAAGGTCATATCGACTTTCTCAAGCCAATTTCGTGTCACCTCTACCCTATCCGCACCAAACAATTCCAAGATTACACCGCACTCAATTATGAAAAGTGGGATATCTGCGAACCAGCCTGTGCATGTGGAGAAAAACTAGAAGTGCCAGTATACAAATTTTTAAAAGAGCCACTTATTAGAGCATTTGGCCCTAAATTCTTTCAAGAATTAGAAGTTGTTGCTTCCGAATTAGAAAATCCATTGCATTAAAAATGCACCATATTTTTGGACAACAATGATGTTGAAACCAAACGAAAAGAGTTGGAATCCTTGATGTCAAAAGAAATATGATCAAATAAAAAGGCCCGATAACTCGGGCCTTTTTTATGTAGTAGTTCGTTAAATGTTAGTGCTCTTCTTCACCTTCTTCTAAAGGTGTGATTTGCGTAATATAATCTTGTGACGCTCCTGGTTTGGAGTAGTCATAAGGCCAACGGTGAACGACTGGCAAATCTCCAGGCCAGTTGCCGTGGATGGCTTCAACTGGAGTTGTCCATTCAAGGGTTGTTGCATTCCAAGGGTTTTGAGGGGCTTTAGGACCTCTGAAAATACTGTAGAAGAAGTTGAACAAGAAGATCACTTGACCAATTGCAGCAAGTATCGCAAAGACGGTAATGACCTGATTTAAATCCACCATTAACTCAAATGAATGGTTGTCAAATTCGCTGTAAGCCGAATAATCATAGTAACGACGTGGCGCACCTGCTAAACCAACGAAGTGCATTGGGAAGAACACACCATAGGCGCCAATTAGCGTAACCCAGAAGTGAGCATAACCCAAACGCGTGTTCAACATGCGACCAAACATTTTAGGGAACCAGTGGTAGACACCAGCAAACATTCCGAATACTGCGGACATACCCATTACGATATGGAAGTGAGCTACAACAAAGTAGGTGTCGTGCAACATGATATCCAAAGCAGAGTCTGCAAGGATGATACCCGTTACACCACCCGTGATGAATGTCGAAACCAATCCGATCGCAAAAAGCATAGCTGGCGTAAGTACAAGAGAGCCTTTCCATAGCGTGGTGAGGTAGTTAAATACTTTTACCGCTGATGGAATAGCAATTAGTAACGTTGTGAATACAAAGACACTGCCCAAGAACGGGTTCATACCTGTTACAAACATGTGGTGACCCCATACAATAAACGATAAGAAACCGATAGCAAGGATCGATGCAATCATGGCTTTGTAACCAAAAATTGGCTTGCGAGAATTCGTCGCAATGATTTCTGAGGACAAACCAAGCGCTGGCAAGAGTACAATGTACACCTCAGGGTGACCCAAGAACCAGAATAAGTGTTGATAAAGAATTGGTGAGCCACCGTGGTTGGTCAACATTTCACCACCGACAATGATGTCAGAAAGGTAGAAGGATGTTCCCATTAAACGGTCCATAGTTAAAAGCAATGCTGCTGACAACAGAACTGGGAAGGAAAGCACACCTAAAATAGCAGTTACGAAGAATGCCCAAATAGTAAGTGGCATGCGTGTCATGGTCATACCTTGCGTACGCAGGTTGATGATTGTCACGATGTAGTTAAGGGAACCGATCAAAGAAGATGCGATGAAGATAGTCATGGAGACCAACCAAAGGGTCATTCCTAAGCCAGAACCTGAAACGGCTTGTGGCAAGGCAGACAAGGGCGGATAGACTGTCCAACCTGCCATTGCAGGGCCTGACTCAACAAACAAAGAGATCAACATGATCACAGAAGACAACGCAAACATCCAGTAAGAAAGCATGTTCAAGAAACCTGAGGCCATGTCTCGGGCACCTAATTGCAAAGGAATAAGGATGTTAGAAAAAGTTCCCGATAAACCACCTGTCAATAAGAAGAAGACCATGATGGTACCGTGTATGGTTACCAAACCAAGATACATGTCCTCTTTTAGTACGCCATTAGGAGCCCATTTATCACCTAAAAAGAATGAGAGGAAATCAGAGCTTTCTCCCGGCCATGCCAATTGAATTCTAAATAAGATGGACAACATCATGGCAACAAGACCCATAAAGACAGCAGTCATCAAAAACTGCTTGCCAATCATTTTGTGGTCTTGCGAGAAGATGTACTTAGAAATGAAATGCTCCTCATGATGGTGGTGATCCTCATGATGTCCGTGTGCGTGTGCGTCGTGTGAAGCCATTATTTATTGTTTTATCGTTTCTAAAATTATTTCATTGTAACAACTGCCGTGGTGTCAACTGCTGTAGTATCAGCAGGCGCAGCAGCTACTGGAAAGTATTGGTCTTTGAAAGTTGCTTTTTTCTTGCCATCCATCCATTTTTTATAAGCTGATTTGTCCAAAACAACTACAACCATTTTCATTTTGTAGTGTGCGCCACCACAAATTTTGTTACACATTAAGATGTAGTTAAACTTTTCATCGTTCTTCTCGCGACGCATTTCAACAGTCGTTTTGTTTGGTGTGAACTTTAGGCGTGTAGCCATTCCTGGTACAGCGTTCATTTGAGCGCGGAAATGTGGGAAATATGCAGAGTGAATAACATCTTTAGCGCGCAACGCGATTTCGTATTCCTGACCTTTACACAAATAAAGCGTATCTTTTTGAATGATGTCGTCCCAGGCACTTGCATCGAGCTTAGGATTGTGGTTTTGCTTCATTTGAGTCATGAAACGGTACAAACGCTCTTTGCGCGATAAGTCTGTTCTTAAGACGTTCAATGTAGAGTCACTGAAAACGGTGTCGCGGTTGTTCAACAATTTTTGAAGGTTACGGATACCTGTTGCGCCATTGAGCATGTTATTCAAAGAAGAATCAATGGTATTAGTGGTCAAGAGCGCCAATTCATTGTTGTCTAGGGTCAGTTTGTAATCGTACAAACCGAGTGTGTTGTCTGCACCAGCATAGCGGGCTGTCCAATCAAATTGTTTAGAGAATAACTCGATTTTCTCTGCTTCAGGTTTAGATGGGCCAGACAAACGGTTCCAGGTTTGTAAACCTAAAATGATGATCACAGCCAAAACTACAGCTGGAACAACCGTCCAGAGCATTTCTAGTTTATTGTTGTGCGGGTAGTAAAAAGCTGGAACGCCAGGTTTTCTTACATATCGCCAAGTAAAGAAGAATAACAAGAAGTTTGTTAAAAAGAAGACAGTGATAATGATTACAAAATTCAGATTCAATAACCAATCCATTTCTACACCTTCGTCAGAGGCAGCAGCACCTCGGCCGGTCCAGCCGTAGGCTGTCATGAGGTAAATGAAAAAGGCAAAGAATGCAATCATAAAGCCAAACATCATTCTGGCGTTTAGGTTGTTGTCTCGGTTAGAGATCTCGTGCTCTTCGTTTTTGCGCAACTTAGCAGAGATTTCATAAATGCGCACAAGTTGTGCGACGGCGATAGCGCCTAAAACAATGACAAGTAAAATGATTAATTTATTTTCCATGACTTTTTATATTGTCTTCAAATTAAATTTCGTGGTGGTTACTTTCATCCAAGAATGGGTGGTTAACAGGCGTAAGCGGTGCTTTGCTTAGGTTGCGAAGTACAACAAAAATAAATGCACCAGCCATTAACAAAGCCATTCCAATTTCCAATGCGCCAATTTTAGCATTTGCACCTAGTGCACCAGCAGAAATCATGATATAGACATCTAGCCAGTGACCCATTAATATCATAAGGCCCACAAAGACTAATATGCCGGCATTGCGCTTCGCATCGCGCGACATCAGAATCAACATTGGAAAAGCAAAATTGATGATGAACATACCGAAGTAAAGGTATTTGAACTCCGCAATACGCAACTGGAAGTAAACGACCTCTTCACCAATGTTCGCATACCAAATAAGCATGAATTGTGAAAACCACATGTAAGACCACAAGAAAGAAGTAGCAAATGCCCACTTACCTAAGTCGTGGATGTGAGAATCGTTGACATTTGGCAAATGACCTAATTTCTTGAGATAAAGTGTCGTGAGGATCAAAACGACCATAGTGGAGCACCACATACCTGCAAAAGTATACCAACCAAAAAGGGTTGAGAACCAATGCACGTCGATAGACATGATCCAGTCCCAAGCAGAGGTAGAACTGAAAACTGCAAAGAACACCAAGAAGGTTGCTCCTTTTTTATAGTTCTTGAAATGAAGCTCGGTGCCACCAACTTTATCTTCTTCTAATGAACGGTTTCTAAAACCTCTCCAGAACAAGAAATAAGTAGTGAAATAAGCAAGCGTTCTGATCCAAAAGAAAGGCTTGTTCAAGAATGCTGCCTTGTGGCGTACGATTTCATCATGCGCTTGTACTTCAGGATCCATCCAAGAATAGATATGTGCGCCATCAGCTATGGTGATGATCAATAACACTGTGCCCAATACTATCATTCCAACTGGTAAAAAACCAGCAACTGCTTCAATTACACGCTTAATTGCAGCATACCAACCGGTTTCGGTAGCATACTTAAGTGATAAGAAGAAGAGTGCACCTAAACCAAGTGCAAAAAAGAAGAACCCGCTAATCAGACTAGAAGCCATGAAACGAGTTAGGAAGTGGTGATCAGATGCCGTGAGCGCAGCACCGATAATTGTAAGGAGCGCACCCAAGCCCATCAGGCCAAATGCTAAGTTTTTCGCTTTTTTGGTGATTTGAAATTCCATTGCTCTTCTTGATTAATTCGCGTTTGTGGTGTCTGAAACAGGTGCTGCTAGCGCTACACCAGAGGCGTCAAATTTGCCATAGTTTGCATCTTGTAGTCGACGGATGTAGTGAACGATAGTCCAGATTTCTTTTTTGTTGAGAATAGAACCGTGAGAACCCATCATCCCTTTACCATAATAAATAGAGTAGAACATTTGACCTTCAGTTGCTGCCAAACCTACATAGTTCGGAACACCTGCGAAAGCACCACTCACTACCATTGGTCCGTTACCGTCGCCTTTTTCACCATGGCAATGTTGACACATTGCAGTGAAAAGCTCTTTACCTTTTGTAATGACTGTTTCGGCATTTGTAGCGTTGAGCATTAATGGGTTTTTATCACCTGCAGCCAATGTGTATTCATCGGTAGTCGTGTAGTCCCAACCATACAAACCGTGTGTTTCACGGAAAGCTACATTTGGCTTGCGGAAGTAAGGCAACATTAATTTGACTTCAGATGAGTCTGTACCATAGAAAGGAATGGTATTGCGCGGTGGTGTCATGGCAGACAAGCGACCTTTCAAATTCCCATTGATTCGACCGCGAACTTCTCCGTAATCTACGTAAGTTTCGATACCTGGAGTGCGGTACATATCTGGGGCATATTCTAAACCTGGGCTGTCGGCATTAGACACGCAGGAGTTTAATAGCAATGACATTGTCAAGGCTGCTCCACTAAATGCTGTGTAAACGATTTTTTTCATGTGGCCCTGTACTTATTTAATTTCTTTTTTATCCAATTCGAGGTAGCCGATTTCATGTAACATGCCGTCGAGCTCTGCCTCAGTTACGTTGTGGTTTTCGCTCAAGCGGATTTCCATCACGAATTTGTCGTCGGTAGTGCGCGGGTCAGGATTCTGAGCTGGCATACCTGGCAAAGTTTTGTTGCGAAGCAAATAAGTAATGGCCATGCCGTGTGCAGCGCACATGACAGTAAACTCAAAGCTGATCGGAACAAACGCCAACATGTTTTCTAGATAAGAAAAGTTAGGTTTACCACCGATGTTCATTGGCCAGTCTACGATCATGAAAAAGCGCATGCCAACAGTAGCGAGGGTCAAGCCTGTGAGACCGTATAAAAACGCCATGATGCCGAGGCGTGTATTCTTCACACCGATAATTGGATCAATTCCGTGAATTGGAAATGGAGAGAAAACTTCAGAAATTTTTACTCCTTTTGCGACGAGCTTTTTAGCACTGTTTTTCAGTACTTCGTCGTCATCATACATTACGTATAGAACTTTATCTGACATAGCCTTTGCTTAATGATGTTTGTGATAATCTGGAGACTCTTTGTAAGACTGACCTGAGCCTTTCAAAATTGTTTTGACTTCGTTGAGTGCGAGAACCGGGAAGAAGCGCGCAAACAATAGGAAGAAAACAAAGAATAAACCAATTGTACCGATGTAAACAGCGATATCGATGTGGCTTGGGAAGTGCATACTCCAAGCTGCAGGAATGTAATCGCGGTGAATAGAAGTAACGATGATTACGTAACGCTCAAACCACATACCGATGTTCACGACGATCGAAATGAAGAAGGTGAACAACAAGCTGCGACGCAACGGACGGAACCACATGAGCTGCGGTGAAACCACGTTACAAGTCATCATTGACCAATAAGCCCACCAGTAAGGACCAGTAGCACGGTTGATGAAAGCATATGACTCATATTCTACACCTGAATACCAAGAGATGAAAAGTTCAGTGATGTAAGCTGTACCTACAATTGAACCAGTTACCATGATAACGATGTTCATGTATTCAACGTGCTTGGTGTGGATGTAAGCTTCTAGGCCCATTGCCTTGCGCATGATGAGCAAAAGCGTTTGTACCATGGCAAAACCAGAGAATACCGCACCTGCCACAAAGTATGGAGGGAAGATAGTGGTGTGCCATCCTGGAATAACGGATGTAGCAAAGTCAAAAGATACAATAGAGTGAACGGAGAATACAAGTGGCGTTGCCAAACCGGCTAATACTAATGATACCAATTCAAAGCGATTCCAGTGCTTTGCACGACCAGACCAACCAAAAGAAAGAATGCTGTACATCTTTTTAGCTAATGGTTTCTTAGCGCGGTCGCGGATGGTAGCGAAGTCAGGGATTAGACCGATGTACCAGAATACAAGGGATACAGAAAGGTAAGTCGAAATCGCGAATACGTCCCAGAGTAGTGGTGAGTTGAAGTTAACCCACAACGAACCGAATTGGTTTGGAATAGGCATTACCCAGTAACCAACCCATAAACGACCCATGTGAATGAGCGGGAAAGTACCTGCCATAAATACCGCAAAGATGGTCATGGCTTCCGCAGAACGGTTGATGGCCATACGCCATTTTTGACGGAATAAGAGGAGTACCGCTGAGATGAGCGTACCGGCGTGACCAATACCTACCCACCAAACGAAGTTGGTGATATCCCATGCCCAGCCAATTGTTTTGTTCAAACCCCAAACACCGATACCAGTGCCGAGTAAGTACATGATGCTTCCTACACCGTAAAGACCGATAACGAGCGCTATTCCGAAGAGGATATACCACATTTTAGGTGCTTTGTCCTCAATCGGACGACAAACATCTTCTGTTACGTCATGATAGGTTTTGTGACCTAAAATGAGGGGCTCTCTGATTGCTGCTTCCTTTTGCATTGCAGTAGTTTAATTGAATAATAATTAATGATGAGCTTTTTCAGCTACTTGAATATGATCGAGCAATGAGTTGTCTTCGTTGCGCACTTTAACTTGGTACCAAACGTTTGGCTTCACACCTACTTCTTCGAGTGCTTGGTAGGCACGAACACCTTCTGATTTCTCGCGGATCATAGATTTGAGGTCGTTCCAGTCTCCCACAACGATAGCATTGGTAGGACAAGCATCAGAACAAGCTGTTGCGAATTCGCCATCGGCAATTACGCGCGCTTCTTTCTTCGCAACTAATTTAGTCGCTTGAATACGTTGTACACAAAGTGAACATTTTTCCATGACACCACGGGTACGTACGGTAACGTCTGGGTTGAGTACCATACGGCCGAGATCGTCTTGAGCTGGGTTCACTTCAGTAAACTTCTTATAAGAAGGATAGTTGAACCAGTTGAAACGACGTACTTTGTATGGACAGTTGTTGGCGCAGTAACGGGTACCGATACAACGGTTGTAAGCCATTTGGTTGAGACCTTCGTTGGAGTGCGTTGTTGCAGCAACCGGACAAACTGTCTCGCATGGAGCGTGGTTACAGTGGTGACACATCAAAGGCATGTGTACAACACTTGGATTGAGTGCAGGTACTTCTGCAGCGTCATAACTGAAAGTTTCTTTGTCGGCTTTTGTACCTACTGCTGCCTCTTCATCAGAAGCAAAATAGCGGTCAATGCGCAACCAGTGCATTTCACGGCCACGGCGAACTTCGTCTTTACCGACAACTGGAACGTTGTTTTCTGACTGACATGCAATCAGACATGAGCCACAACCGATGCAAGAAGATAGGTCGATGGAGATACCCCAACGGTGACCAATTTTCTCAACAGGGTGAGCTGCCCAGAGGTCAAATTCTGAGATTGGCGCCTCGACATGCTTGCCGTGCTTATCAAGTTTTTGAAGTTTGTGAGCTTCGTTGTAAGCGTCTTTTTCGCGGTCCTTGAAAATAGACAAGGTAGTTTCGCGAACGATGGAATCACGACCCATTACGGTGTGGTGAATTTGCGTTGCGGCAATTGGGTAAGTACCTTCTGCAGCTGTTACTTTTGCAGCTGCGCTATATACCATAGTAGCGCCAGTTGAAACCATTCCGAAGACATTGGCACCAATTGGTGTGAGTTTGCCGTCGGCGGTTTGTACGTGGCCACCATATTCTTTAGTTTGGAATGCAGCCTTACCGATGTTTTCACCGTTAGCTCCGCGTCCGTAACCAAGAGCAATACCAATTGTTTTTGGTGCTTGACCTGGTAATGGATAAACAGGTAGGGTAAGTGATTTTCCGTTTACAGATACAGTTGCTAAATTCAAACCATGTTCTTGGTCGTAGGTAGTGGCGTATTTGCCTTCCATTTCGACTGGGTTCATGGTAATGTAGTTATCCCAGGTTACTTTGGTAACTGGATCTGGCATTTCTTGCAACCATGGGTTGTTGGCGAATTGGCCATTTCCGATTGCAGATTTTTGATAGAATACGACTTCTACATCGGCAGACTTTGGTAGGTCTTTAACCGGTGCAGCAGTAAATGAAAGAGCAGCAGGTACTACAGGGACTGCAGTACAGCTGTTGTGTGTAAGGTAATTGAAGTCACCAGTTGGGTTCATGGCAGCAAATGTTGCCTTGATGTAGTCGTAAGCAACAGCGGAGTCTTGACCGCCGCGCGTTGCGCTACCATTCCAAACGAGCAGAGATTCTAAAGCACTAGCTGTATTGTGTAATGGGCGAATCGTTGGCTGACCAATTGCGTATTCGCCAGCTTTTGCTGCGAAATCTGACCAGTTTTCTAATTGGTGATGATCTGGGCAAACAAAAGTACAGTTGCTTGCTGTCTCGTCTTCAAAAGCAGAGATGGCAATAGTTGTAGGAATTTGCTTCAAACCTTTTGCAAAAGCGGCGCCGTTAGGCATGCTGTATACAGGATTGACACCCATCATGATAAGTACGTCAGGACCTTTACCAGCAGCAACTGCGGCAGCTATCTTAAGCGCTTTTTCATCCTCTGATTGGTGAAGGTTGATGGTGTTTGCTAAATCGATGGTTGAACCGTATGCACCTAGAAGGTTGTTGAGTTCATTAGCAAGTTGCTGAACTCCAATATGGTTCGAACCAGCAACAATTAATGATGATTTTTTCGATTTTTTGAGTGCTGCCACTGCTTTGTCAGCAGCTGCTTTCCAAGAGCCTGCCGTTGCAGATTTCCCTTGTAGTACTTTGATCATGTAAGAAAGCACTGCTGCTTCTTCAGACGGTTTGATCATGCTGCGTACGTCGGCGTTTGAACCAGTGACAGAAAGAACTGACTCAAATTGAAAGTGCTTAGACATCCACTCCCCTTCTGGGTTGCGGGTTGCACCGTATTGTACTGCAAATTCAGTTGGCAACAACCAAGTGCTCAAGAAGTCTGCACCTATAGAAACGATTGTTTTTGCTTTGGAGAAGTCGTAGCTTGGAATGATGCGTGCTCCGAAGTTGAGCAAGTTCGCCTCACGCATACCAGCGTAGGAAATGGCATCGTATTGGATGTGTTCGAATTTGGATCCGCCTTCACCATTCAACTTTGTTGCCATTTCTGAGATGGCGCGTTGAATAGATGGTGAGATTACGGTATTGGAAAGTAAGGTCACTTTTTTAGCAGAAGCAATTGCTTTAGAAATGCTTGCATCTACGCTAGACCAACTTGCCTTCTCACCATTTGCTAATGGATTTGCCAAACGAGCTGAATCGTAAAGACCAAGTACAGAAGCAATGATTTGTGGATTAGTTCCGCCTTTTGTGAAACCGAAATCTTTGTTTCCTTTAATGAAAATTGGTCGACCTTCACGCGTTTTAACCATGATGCTAGCGTAAGAAGCGCCGTCATAGTAAGTACTCGCATACCAAGTTGGCATACCAGGCGTTACGTTTTCTGGTTTTACCGCGTAAGGAACAACTTTAGTTACAGGCGCCTCACAAGCTGCCAAAGTAGCGGCAGCAACCGAGAATCCAAGAAACTTCAAGAAGTCGCGACGAGCTGTAGAAGACTCGGCAAGATTTTCATCTGCTAAGAAATCTTCAACGCTTTGTTGGTTTGGAAATTCTTGATCTTTGTTCTTGATGAACTCAGGGGTTTGCTTGAGTTCGTCAATACCTTTCCAATATTTTTTTGACATTTCCATGGTCTTATTTCGACAAGTATGGTTATTACTTAATTAATAGTGGCATTTTGCGCATTCCCAACCGCCAAGTTCGTTGACTGTCACTTTACCATCATTATTGAGGTATTGTGCGTAAAGTTTAGGATCTTTTTTGAGGCGACGGTGGATTTCGTCGTAGTAAGCGTTTTTACCGTTTCCGATAGCAACGTCTTTCTTACTGTGACACTCGATACACCAGCCCATGGTAAGCGTTTTGCGCGTGAGTTTGATGTTGCCTTCAATTTTGTTGAGCTCTTCTACCGGCTGAACCTTTACAGTTTCTACTTGCTGGGTCATGTCACCGTGACATTGCTTACAGTCCACACCGCCCACAACAACGTGCTGAGAGTGATTGAAATAAACGTGCTCTGGCAAAACGTGGACTTTATTCCAAACAATTGGCTTGGTTTTGCCAGTGTATTTCATGCCTTCTTTGTCCCAACCTGCTGCCGCGTAGATTTTCTTAATCTGACCTTCGAAAGGTTTGCCTGCGCCGTCGATTTGTTTGTGACAGTTCATACAAACGTTCACTGAAGGAATACTTGCAGATTTTGATTTGGTAACGGTGTTGTGACAATATTTACAGTCTATGCCGTTGATGCCCGCGTGTTGGCTGTGCGGGAAGGCTATGGGTTGCGAAGGTTGGTAACCTTCCATGATATTGATTGAGTACAATGATTGGAACAACGCCACAATGATAGAAATTACGACAACAAGTGTGGTAAGACCAACTTGTAAACGGTACTTCCAAGCCAATGCGCGCAATTCTTCGCCGTAGGTCATTTTTTCTGCTTCGGCTTCATCTTCTGAAGTAGCTATTTTGAGCTGACGACGCACGCCGCCAACTGCCATAATGATAACCACAAAAATGACACCCATGATGATCCAAACCCAAGAATTGGATTCTTCTTCAGCCGCAAGAGTTGTTGCTCCTTCTGCGCCTGTAGCTCCCCCTGCTGTAGGGTCAGCTGTTGCACCAGGTTCTGGTTGAGAGTCTACCCAATCGAGGATTGCGTCGACGTCTTCTTTCTTCAAGTCTGGGAATGCAGACATGGCCGTTGGAGACCATTTCGAAACCTCGGCAGCATACGGATCGTTGGCTACAGCGTTTTGCCAGTTGTTTACCCATTGGTAGATGCTACCTTCTTTGGCCCCACCGGCTGCCCATTTGGCTCTTGCACCCGCTAATTTGGGGCCAGTTGAGTTTTTGTGGGGCATGTGACAGGTGGCACATTTGGCTTTAAAAAGGCCTTCTCCTTGCGCTGAGGCAAAATTTGAGAATGCAGCGAAGCTGAAAATTAGTGCGGCAAAAGCCAAAGATTTGATGCGCTTAAGCGACTGAATGTTAGATATTTCCATGTAAAAAATTACTAATTCACTCTTTAAAATTGGGCGGAAAAACCGCTTTTTATCGGCAGCAAAATTAAAGCAAACAAGGCAGTTTATGACATTTTGATGACAAAAATTAGGGTCTTCATGTTAATTTAAAATGAATCTAAATAAGGATTTTGAATTGCCGGAATTTCTCGTTTACTTTGCAAGCATGAAAGGTATACGCTCCATCGTTTTTATCAGCTTATTGCACAGCAATTTGCAGGCGCAAATCCAACTCATTGCCGACCCGCGCATCGACCAAAAGGTTGCCGCCAAGAACAGCAAACTCATGCCGGGCTACCGCGTTCAACTCTGTTTTGATTCCGACAAAAGTGTTATTGATCAAACCCGAGCACAATTTGTGAGTGAATACCCTAAAATAGATACTTACGTGCGCTTTGAGGCACCCAACTTTAATCTAATGGTGGGCGATTTCAGGACCCAAAAAGAAGCAGAAGAATTAGTAGAACGTATCCGTGGGCGCTACCCGCTCACCATTGTTCACAAAGAACAAATCAATTTACCACGCATCGACTAAATAGTCGTTACCATGCAATTCAATCAAATTGCTTCCAACCCTGTGCTCGCAAAGTAACTGCAGAACCCGAGCGATCGATATAGTAAGTGCCGTCTGCCGCATTTGTGATGTGACCAATGATGCTAAAATTAGGGTTGGACTGTATAAGTGCAACGTCTTTCTGATCAATTGTAAAAAGCAACTCGTAATCTTCGCCCCCATTTAAAGCACACATGCTCGGGTCCAAATTGAAATCAATAGCCACCATAGAAGTTTTGGCATCTATTGGCAATTTTTCGTCATAGACATGACAGCCCACCTGGCTCGATTTGCACAAATGCAGTACTTCACTTGCTAAACCATCTGATACATCGATCATTGAAGTGGGTTTGACACCGAGATCTTTCAAAAAACGAACGACGTCCAGGCGTGCTTGCGGCTTGAGTTGTCGTTGAAGAATATAGTCGTGGCCGTCAAGGTCTGGTTGGATATTCGGGTTGGCTTTGAATACTTCTTTTTCTCGCTCCAAGACTTGCAAGCCCATATAAGCACCACCTAAATCGCCGGAAACTACCAAAAGGTCGTATTCCTTAGCGCCTGAACGGTAACTGATGTCCTCTTGCGCGGCTGTGCCAATTGCTGTAATGCTGATCATGAGGCCACTCTGCGAAGATGTGGTATCGCCTCCGATTAGATCGATGTTGTAGTCAGTGCATGCAGTTCTAAGGCCAGCATATAATTCTTCGAGCGCTTCAACGGAGAAGCGATTGGACACCGCTAGACCTACTGTAATTTGCTTAGGTGTTGCATTCATGGCACAGATATCTGATGCATTGACAGCAACTGCTTTGTAACCTAAATGCTTTAAAGGCATGTAACTCAAATCAAAATGAACTCCTTCTACCAAGAGATCAGTGCTGATCACTTGACATTGCCCATTGCCAATGTCAATTACTGCAGCGTCGTCTCCAACGCCGAGTAGTGTTTCGGGGTGTTGTGTTGATAAATCTTTGGTCAATAAATCGATGAGGCCAAATTCACCTAAATCGGAAAGTTCTGTGCGTGTGTCGGACATGGTCAGTATTTTTTCAAAGTTACTGCAAATAAAAAAGCCTCCGCTTGGAGGCTTTTTTGTTGGCCCACTAGGGCTCGAACCTAGACTCTTCTGAACCAAAATCAGACGTGTTGCCAGTTACACCATGGGCCAATAAACGTGCATCTTTCAATGCGAGTGCAAAGTTAAGAAGTTTTTTCTTCTCGGCAAATAGCTCGAGAAAAATTTTTTAGTCTGATTATTCTTAAATTCGCATCTACATTATTTACAATTAAATTGTGCGCATGACTTACTCTAAATGGAACACATACCTTGGCTGGATCATCTTTGCAATTGCCTCGGCTGTTTACCTCATGACCATCGAATCTACTGCAAGTCTCTGGGACTGTGGAGAATACATTACTGCAGCATATAAATTAGAAGTTGGTCACCCGCCAGGTGCCCCACTATTTATGGTGCTCGGTCGCTTGTTCTCCTTTTTTGCTGCACCAGAAAATGTAGCAGTTTACATCAACGCGCTTTCTGCCATTTCCAGCTCCTTGACCATCTTATTTATGTTTTGGTCATTGACACTTTTGATTAAAAAAATGGTATTAAAGCAAGGTGACGACCTTTCAGGCGGTACCCAAATCGCTATTTTCAGCGCAGCTGCCATTGGTTCTTTGGCTTACACCTTCTCAGATTCATTCTGGTTTTCAGCCGTTGAAGGGGAGGTTTACGCCATGGCATCACTATTTACAGCTGTTATTTTTTGGGCGATTCTCAAATGGGACGAAGAAATGGAATTTATTCAGCATGGTTCTAAACTATCCGATTTACGTCCGAATCGTTGGTTACTATTGATATTCTTTATGTTGGGGCTCGCAATTGGCGTCCACTTACTCGGCATCTTGGTTGTTCCGGCTATTGGTTACATGATTTACTTCCGCACACAAGAGCAAGTCAGTATCAAAGGCCTAGTATTAACAGGCGTTATTTCCATTGTTGCACTCGGCTTTATTCAAGAGGCTGTTATTCCGGGTAGCATCGCTATGGCTTCTAGTTTTGAGGTTTCCTTCGTCAATAGCCTTGGCTTACCATTTTATACAGGTACCATTTTCTTTTTTATCTTACTCATCAGCGCTTGCCTCTATGTTGTTCGTTACGCACACCGTGCCGGCAAAACCATACTGTATAACGCCATGATGGGCTTGGTAATGTTGCTCATTGGCTATGGTTCCTTTGCTGTCATCGTGATCCGCTCAAACGCCAACACCCCACTCGACGAAAACGACCCAGAAAACTTAGTAACACTCCACTCCTACCTCAAGCGCGAACAATACGGCTCTGCGCCTATCCTTTTTGGCCCGTACTGGAATTCTTTCCGCAATGGCGAAGAAATGACCGAAGATGGCCCAAAAATATTAGATCGTTCAGCTTGGAAAGACCTTTCTGCTTATTTCTTGCGCCGCTTTGTTGTCATCGAAAACGACGTAGAAGTAAAAGCTTTTGCAAGTGAAACAGAAGCAGAGGCTTGGGTAAAAGCCAACAAAGGTGCCTACAGCATTGAAGAAAAGTATTACGAAAGTAACGCGAGCATCCGCGAGGGAGCAGTGGCGACCTATTCTCAAACTACGTTTTTCCCGCGTATGTACAACGGTGAAGGATCGGGTGCAGCCTTGCACAGACAACTCTATGCAAAATGGTCTGGCTACAACGAAAATGACGGCACGAGCACAGAAATTGGTCGCGATGGCAAACGCCTCCCTACTTTTGGCGAAAACCTCACCTACTTCTTCCGCTACCAGGTCAACTTTATGTACATGCGCTATTTCATGTGGAATTTTGCTGGTCGTCAAAACGACTTGCAAGGCCACGGCGACAACATGCACGGCAACTGGCTTTCTGGCATTTCTTTCCTAGATGAAGCACGCTTGGGTAGCCAAGAATACGCACCATATTACACGCAAGAAAACCCAGGGCGTAACACCTACTTTATGTTGCCGCTCATCCTAGCGCTACTGGGCCTCATTTTCCATTACCGCAAAATGCCAAAAGATGCATTTATCTTGACCTTAGCCTTCTTGTTTACAGGACTAGCTATCGTCGTTTACCTCAATCAAAAGCCTTACGAGCCGCGCGAGCGCGACTACGCTTACGCGGGTTCCTTCTACTTCTTTGCCATGTGGATTGGCATTGGCGTTTATGCCATTTTTGATTTGCTCAAAAGATACCTCAAAGAAAGCAAAGTGCGCGCAGGCATTGCCACAGCACTTGGTTTAATTGTCCCTGTTATTATGGGCACTCAAAACTGGGACGACCACGACCGCAGCGGTAAAACCAGCGCCCGCGACCTCGCTCACAACTACCTCGAGTCTTGCGGCAAAAACGGTATCCTCTTCACCAACGGCGACAACGATACCTTCCCGCTTTGGTATTTGCAAGAAGTAGAGGGCAAACGCACAGACGTACGCGTATGTAACCTTTCTTTGATGGGCACCGACTGGTACACCAACCAAATGAAACTCAAAACTTATGAGTCTGATCCGCTACCCATCAAATTTAGAGAAGATCAGATCCTAATGTATGCGGGCAACACCGACCAAGTCTATTTCATGCCTTTGCTGCAGTTGTTTTCTCAAAACTTATCGGATACTATTATCAAAAAAGTACTCGATCTGCGCTTAAAGCACAACCCATCTGAAGCCAAAATGGCAGCCGGTTACTTTGACCAACGCGCACAAGTCCTTTTTGCTGACGTCGTAGCCAAAACACCAGAAGCAGAGTTGCTGAAATCGCAAATTGCCTCCACAGACTCTACCAACATGATTGCGGCTACCATCGACAAATACCAGAAAGTATTCCAACTCTTTGAAGCGGCAAGAAACGGCCAAGTTGAATTCAAAAACAACAGTGGCCAAGACCTCCAAGAGCTTCTCGAACAATACGAGCGCATTTGGTCTGCAGTAGATTTTGCTGACGCCATGGCCTTTGTACGCGACGACGCCAACATGATCACCGACGAGCAAAACAAATTCAGCTTCTTCCCTTCGTCTAAATTTGCTTTGAAGGTCAATCGCCAAAATGCAATTGCTTCAGGTGTCTTGAGTTCGAAAACCAAAGCAGCTAATGTGGCAAATGAAATCGTCTTTGAATTTGATCCGGAGCGAACACAAGCCCTCCCGCGCGACGAAGTCATGATGATGGACGTCGTGGCCAACAACGATTGGAAACGCGGCATCTACTTCTCTAGCAACCGCGGCTCTTCTTTCTCTATCGCGCTATTAAGCGCTGGTTACATCAAGCAAGTCGGTATGGCTTATGCCCTAACACCTGCGAAAAAAGAACCTGCGCTCATGGACGTCGATCAAATGGAGAAAAACATGCTCGAGACCTACATTTTTGGTGATATGGCCAATCCGAATGTACTCACCGACTACTACGCGCGTCGCCATACCATACAGTACCGCGCCAATTTCCTATTGCTTGCCGAACAACTTTATGCACTCGGACGCAAGAACGAAGCCATCAAAGTGCTAGACCGCTCCATGCAAATCATGCCGGAAGAAACCGTCATGGACTACGGAGATATCAACCCAGTTGACCCCTTCAATTCTTTGAACTACAACAAAGCGCACAACCAATTCATGTTCCAAGGTCAAGATATCCGTCCACTCAATGCCGGTATTTTGCATGAATTTGTACAGCTTTACTACTTGCTCGGGCAAACTAAAAAAGCCGAAGCATTGGGTCAGAAACTCCTCGAAAATTACCAAACTGTTGTGGCTTACTTCGAACACAGCGATGTAGAAATGGCGGGTAACGAAGAAAATGCAGAAGACCTCATTGCGGTAGCAGATGCACTATTAAAGATGCGCACAACAGTTAAAGAAACGAACAAAGCAGGCAACTCATCGGCCTTTGGGCGATCTCTTGAAAAAACCATTCAAGTTCTTTACAAAAAAGTATTGCCACGCATCTACAGCGGCTTAGATGCCCTAGCCTCTGAAAATGGTGAAGCAGGCGACGGCCTTTACACCAATCGCTTGGCCAACCTGCAGTTGTACATGGGTGCCCTAGCCGAACACCACGGCCTCGTCAAAGCACCTGTAGTGAACCGCAATACGTTGCCAAGTGAACCATCCAACATCGACGTCAATTCCCTGGCCGCGCCAGGGCAAGCCACCGACACGAATCGCATGATGCAATAGACCCAAGATGCGCTATTTTTTCCAACACCTGATTGAAGCATTTCATTTGCCACTGAAAAATCCGGTGTTGGTTTTTTCTATCCTTCTTTTCATCATTTTACTCTCGCCAATTGTGCTGCGTAAAATGAAAATTCCCGGAATCATTGGTCTCATTCTTTCGGGGGTTTTAATTGGGCCAAACGGACTAGGTTTGATCGGGGAGCGCACCATGGAAGCTGAAGGTAGTATCAAGTTGTTTGCTACAATTGGGCTGCTTTATATCATGTTTATGGCGGGTCTTGAACTCGATTTACGACAATTCAAGCGCTATTTCCATAAAAGTCTTGGTTTCGGCTTCCTGACCTTCATCATTCCGCTCTCTTTGGGCTATCCGCTGTGTACAGAGGTATTGCACCTTTCTCCTCTAGCCGCTTTACTAACCGCAAGTATGTTCTCCACACATACGCTTGTGGCCTACCCCATCGTAAGCAAGTTTGGACTCACAAAGCATCCGGCCGTGGCCATAACAGTAGGCGGTACAATTCTAACCGATACAGCAGTCTTGATCATTTTGGCAATCATCTCAAGTGCTTCGGAAGGCAATTTGGATTTTAGTTTTTGGATGCGCTTGCTCACTTCGTTATTGATGTTCTCACTCATCATGTTTTTTGTCATTCCTAGAATTGCAAGATGGTTTTTTAGTAAGCTCGACAGTGAAAAGACATCCCAATACATCTTTGTTTTATCCGTTGTGTTTTTTGCCGCATTCCTTGCAGAGGTAGCAGGGGTTGAGCACATCATTGGTGCGTTTGTTGCTGGGTTAGTCCTCAATAAATTGATCCCGCATCACTCCACGCTCATGAACCGCATCGACTTCATCGGGAACTCCTTATTTATTCCTTTCTTTTTGATTTTCGTGGGTATGGTCGTGGATTATCGCGCTTTTTTCCAAGGTACTTGGCCCTTAATGATTGCCGGAATACTGACCACTTTTGCTATTTTTTCCAAATGGCTTGCAGCGCTGGCCACTCAACTCATCTTCAAACTCAGTCGAAACGAGCGCCAGATGATATTTGGACTCAGTACCGCACATGCGGCAGCAACACTTGCGATTATTATGGTTGGCTATAAAGATGGGGATGGCATCTTGAGTCTAAATATTGTCAATGGAACCGTACTACTCATCCTATTTACCAGCATGACTTCATCGTTTGTTACTGAGAATACTGGAAAGCGCTTACTGCTCGACCTATCAGAAAATAGCGACCTCGATGACAACGAAATGAAATTGCGCAATAAGCACTTAATGGTTTCCATGAACGAGTTGAAGGGCAATGAAAGATTGCTCGATTTAGCACTAATGGTTTCGGACCCACAGGTCATCAACCCCATTTCAGTAGTGAGCGTTTACCCCGATAACGAAAACGCCGAGCGCATGATCCGCAAATCAAGAAAGTCTCTTGAAGAAATCATCAAGCATTACTCCGGCCATGAATCTAAGCTAAATACCATTGCCACTATCGACCACAATTTATCCTCGGGAATTTCAAGAGTTTCTAAAGAGTTAGTTGCTGACATCGTTTTGGTCAATGACTCATCAAACACCAACATCATCAAGCGAATGGTTGGTGATGACCGCGAACACTTGATGGCTAGCTGCGAGAAAACAATTTTCTTCTGTTCACTTGAAAAACCTAGCGTTTCTTATGAACGAATTGTTGTCGTTGCTCCCCTCATGGCAGAACTCGAGCAAACATTTATATTGTGGTCGGAGCGCCTACTTAGACTCGCTAAAGAACTGAAAATACCTTTTCATTATTATGGCAGTACTTCATCTTTCGAGCGAATTGAAAAAGTAGCACAAGCTAACAAAGTGGAAGCCGAACTCTATCTGCATGAAATTGCAAGCCTCGACAACTTTTACCCTACCTATCAAAAGAAAACGAGCGACCTTATTTGTATTGTTGCCTGCAGAACAGGCAGTGTTTCTTTCGATTCTCAAATTGACCAAATACTACAAAACGTCAATATTGCATTCGAACACCAAGACTATCTACTCATCTATCCAGGGTCCATCGGAAACGATCCTGCATTTTCAAGTTACGACGACATCAATTCAGCTCCTCTCGTGGCTGGGGTGGAAACCATCCAAAAAATTGGACGCGAAGTGGGGAATATATTCAAGAAAGGAAAAGACTGATCCTATGCTCAATAAAAGCAAATCGGCTTATTGGCTCTATTTTCTTGGTGCTTATGTCATTATCCAATTTATTTGGTGGGGATATCATCTTATCCAGCTGAGTTCATACATTCCACAACAAGACGCGCAGCTCTCCAAGCGCGTAGGAATGGTGTTTGGTGAAGGTGCTGTATTTTTGGTCATTCTCGCTTTTGGCATTTACCGCATCCGCAAGTCTATATCCAAGGAGCTCGCTTTTCAACAACAGCAGCAAAACTTTCTCTTGACTGTTACCCACGAACTCAAAACACCTATTGCCGCGCTTAAATTGTATATCCAAACCCTACAAAAGCACAATTTACCCGAAGATAAAAAAGAAAAAATTCTCAACGGAGCGCTTCAAGAAAACGAACGCTTAAGCCAACTTATCGAAAACATTTTGAATGCTTCACGTGCCGAGAACAAGCTTTTCGCTATTCAAAAACAAAAGACTGATTTAGTGGCGCTCGTTCTCTCCATCAAAGAGCGATACCAAGCAAGATACCAACTTGGTCTTATTGACTTCAAAGGACCTAAAGAACTTTACGCAGCAGTTGACCTGCATATGCTTGACACCATTTTAGTGAACTTAATTGAAAATGCTATTAAATACGGCGGAACGCAACAACACATCTCCATCCAAATGGAGAAGCTAAATCGCTTTGTTGCACTTAAAATTGCCGATGAAGGGCCAGGAATTGACCCAGCCGAGCGCCTTCACATATTTGAAAAATTCTATCGCATTGGTTCTGAAGAAACCAGAAAACAAGCAGGCAGTGGTCTTGGGCTTTATATTGTCGCGGAATATGTACGGCTACACAATGGCCAGATCCGCTGCATCGAAAACAACCCTTCAGGTAGTATTTTTGAGCTAATTTTACCTATATGAACAAAAAAGTAGGCCTGATTATCCTCGATGGCTGGGGTCTCGGCGATCAAAGCAACTCAGATGCCATTTTCAAGGCCAACACGCCGTTTTTCGATTCCTTAATGGCGAAATACCCACACGCCACCTTACAAACCTCTGGCGAGGCCGTAGGGCTTCCAGATGGGCAAATGGGAAATTCTGAAGTAGGGCACCTCAATATTGGTGCAGGACGCATCGTTTATCAAGAACTCACAAGAATCAATAAAAGCATCCGGGACGGCGAACTGCAAGGAAATCCTGTGCTCGTTGCCGCCTTTGAGAAAGCAATGGAAACCGGAAGAAAGCTCCACTTCATGGGCTTGGTCTCAGACGGGGGCGTGCACAGTTCACAGGCCCACCTGCATGCTTTATGCGAAATGGCCAATGCACAAGGGCTCAGCTCTTATTATGTGCATGCCATTACTGATGGTCGCGACTGCGATCCGAAAAGTGGTTTGGGTTTTATCCGAGCGCTCGAAGCCGTTCTTGCCAAAAATAAAGGAAAAATGGCCAGCGTGATTGGTCGTTATTATGCCATGGACCGCGACAAGCGTTGGGAGCGCGTTGCCAAAGCCTACCACCTCATGGTGAATGGCACCGGAGAAAAAGCCGATAGCGCTAGTGCGGCACTAGAGGCTTCTTATGCCCAAAATATCACCGATGAATTTTTATTGCCTCATCTCATTGATCCCGACGGTTGTATAGCACCTGGTGATGTCGTGATCAGTTTCAATTTCAGAACAGACCGCCCGCGCGAAATCACTACCGTACTTACCCAAGAAGCTTTTCCGGAATACGACATGAGCCCGCTCGACCTGTATTTTTGTACCATGACCAATTACGACGAGCGCTTCAAAGGATTGCATGTTTTGTTTGAAAAAGACAATCTTCAACTTACTTTGGGAGAAGTTGTCGCAAATGCAGGCTATTCGCAAGTGCGTATCGCCGAAACAGAAAAGTATCCGCACGTGACCTTCTTTTTCAATGGCGGGCGCGAAGCAGCATTTGCAAATGAAGAACGTTTACTAATCGCTTCGCCTAAAATAGCTACCTACGACCTCCAACCCCAAATGAGTGCGCCAGAAGTAGCGGACGAACTTATTGCGCACATGAAAGCCCAACAACCAGACTTCATCTGCCTGAATTTCGCCAATCCCGATATGGTTGGACATACGGGCGTGTACGCTGCCATTTTAGAAGCGGTAGAAACCGTGGACACACAATTACAAAAAGTAGTTGAAGCGGGACTTAAACTTGGCTATGAATTTTTGGTAATTGCCGACCATGGCAATGCCGATTACGCCGTGAATCCAGATGGGTCGCCCAATACCGCACATAGCCTCAACCCCGTTCCGGTCATTTTGGTCAGCCCAGCCAAAGAGCTTGAAATTAAAGATGGAATACTCGCAGATGTGGCACCTAGCATTTTAGCCCGCATGGGCTTAAATCAACCCAAAGAAATGACGGGTCAGTGCCTCATCAGCTGATGAGAAGTAAAATCGAATTTGAAAAGCGAATTACGTTAAAATAATTCCTTTGGCATTGAGTGTCGGAATCAATTTGAATTCTTGCGGATTGATACTCCCAGCCTCAAACACAAAGCGCTTGTCAAACATGGTTTCGTGTACCCAAAAACTAACCCAGAACTCATTGTTGATACCGAATAAATCGGGCATGATAGGCTCAATTCGAGCTGCTTCACCTGGCATCATGACCTCAATTCCTTTTCTGAGTGTTGACGTTTTGATGTTTTCTCCTGTTGTGGGGTGTGTTCCATAACCTGTTGACGCCACGATAATTCCTTCCATGATGTCATCACGGTTGTTGATCAAGAAGACAATATATTCTGGTTCGGCATTTTCGATGGGTAATTCTACCAATGCTACGACTACGTTTTCTACTTTAGGTCCGAGTAAATCTGCTCTCATGACTGTGCAATTTGATAATTAAAAATAGTGGCCATTTGTGCTGATAACACACTTCTGACCTCTTTGATGTCTATTTGACGCCCGAGTTCTTTGGTCATGGACGTAACGGCCTTGTCTTGGATACCACAAGGAACAATATTTCCAAAATAACTCAGGTCGGGGTCTACGTTGAGTGCAATGCCATGCATGGTAACCCAGCGCGAGCACTTCACGCCCATGGCGCAAATTTTACGTGCGTTCGGGCCTTCTGGATCTAGCCATACGCCTGTTAAGCCTTCAAAACGCGTCGCACTAATTCCGAAATGCGCAAGTGTTTGGATGACAGCCTCTTCCAAAAAGCGCAAATATTGATGAATATCTGTAAAAAACTGCTCTAAATCCAGAATTGGATACATGACCAACTGACCTGGACCATGGTAAGTAATGTCTCCTCCCCTATTGATTTTGAAAAACTGAGCCTGAATTTGGTCGAGATGAGCTTGGTCGAGCAAAAGGTTTTCTGCTGCTCCGCTTTTGCCCAAGGTATATACATGCGGATGCTCACAAAACAACAAATGATGCGCTGGAAGCACCGCTGTATTTTGCTTGCGGTTTTCTATTTTGCAGTCGACCGCTACCTTGAGTAATGCCTCTTGGAGGTCCCATGCTTCTTGATACGCAATGAGCCCTAGATTGCGGACTTGAACAATTCTCTCACTCATGATAACTTTGCCAATTCACCCTTAAGATAGTCTACAATTTCCATGTCCATGATATCTGCACCATTTAGATCACAAAGATAGAAAGATGCCCAATCAACTAGATGAATATAATAAAGTGAGCGCTCAATAAAAGTTGCTCCATTGGTTTCTAAAACAAATATCTGACCTGCTTTTTTTTCGATGGCTGACATAGTGATCTCTAAACGCTTTTGGTTATTCGGATGTAAGTCCCCAGAACAGAAGAATACGGGTGCAAAACGCGCATCACCTCCTCCCCAACTCACCAATTCGTTGTGATTCATTTCGGGTAAGGTGTGATGCCAACCAAGGTATTTAGCATTTTCATTGAACTGCTGACGCGCACGCACAAGTATGCCTTCGTATTTGGTCTCAGCATAATAGACACCTACTTTTCCATGTAGGAACGCTGCTAATTCCTGCGCTCGAAGCTGTATGATTTGTAAATCTGCGGTGAGTGTAGTGGCCGCTCTTGCCATACTCAGCAAGTGCTCAGCTTTACAAAAGCCAAATTCCACAAATAGATTCAAAAGATGCACCATTGAAAAAGCTAGCCCAGCTCGAGGCGGCATTCCAGAAGGCACTATGCAAAAATTATACGCATTTACTTCACAAAATGCAGCGAGTTGTCCGCCACTGCAAATACCAACAATGTGGCAGCCCAAGGCATGTGCCTCTTGAATGGCCATCATGGTTTCTTCGGTATTTCCAGAATAGGAAGATCCGATGACCAACGTGTGTTGATTGACATAGGCTGGCAAGGCATATTCGTTACTGACCATGACCGGTACCTTGAGCTCATCAAGTAACCAATTACAGACAATTTTAGCGCCAACACCAGAGCCTCCAAGCCCACAGATGACAATATTTTGGATGTTGTGGCGTGGCTGCTTGAAAGTTACGGCCTTTGCAAGTTCAGTTGCATCGATGATGTGTTGAGGAAAGGCTGCGATCAGGTTTTTCATCATCTTAATACATTCACATGGCCCGCTATAGTTCGGGTCACCATTTTGTTATCTGTGTAGGTTATTTTCCAGTTGTATAGCCCCTCCTGAACATCTTTGCTGTCCTTGTAGCGG
>JBDLVT010000006.1:0-143798 GCA_039804625.1 Bacteroidota bacterium | reverse complement strand
ATTTCTCCTCGAAACGAGCGGATTACCTGAAGGGCTTTCGCAAAGAACTACTTTTACGTGCATCTTCTTTTTTATTACTCAAGGATTCAAAGGCATCTTTTTCAATTGAAGGTGAAAGCCCTAAAAGTAAAAGAGCAGCCCGTTGGGGGCAAACGATTGGTCAGGCGGGTATTCGCGAACTTTCGATTGATGAATTGTGTCGACTACAACAACTCGTAATTGAAAACGAACGATTCTTGAAGTTGGGACTCAGAACGTCAGGAGGATTTGTTGGAGAGCATGATCGCTTTAGCGGAGAACCGCTGCCAGATCATATATCTGCAAAACCAGAAGATCTTAAACGCTTAATGAATGGTCTAATTGAGACAAGTCAACTACTAACCAAAGACCCGATAGATGCGGTTGTTGCTGCAACTAAAATTGCATTTGGGTTTGTGTACATCCACCCCTTTGTAGATGGTAATGGAAGAATACATCGCTACATCATTCATCACCTTCTTGCGCTTAAAGATTTTTCACAGCAAGGCTTTATTTTCCCTGTTTCAGCCTCCATTCTAGATCATTTGAGAGAATACCAACAAGTACTGGAAGGAAATTCAAGACCGCTGCTGGATTTTATAGAATGGAAAGAGACTCCAGACCATAATATTGAGGTTCTAAATGACACCATTGATTTTTATAGATACATGGATTTAACTCCACATGCTGAATTCTTGTTTGAATGCGTAAAAGACACATTGAATAGGATCATTCCTGAGGAGGTAAACTACTTGAATGCATACGATGCTTTCAAGCAATACATCGATTCTCAATTTGATATGCCAGATTCACTAATAGGACTTTTGGTACAGTTCCTTGAAAAGGGCAATGGTCAACTCTCCAAGCGTGCTAGACTGAATGAGTTTAAAGAATTGAATGAGGAAGAAGTCAGAAAAATAGAGGAGGAATTCGCAAAGAACTTCCTGAACAAATTAAGTTGATTTCTTTTTAAAATCACATAAACGGTACTTTAATCTTTTTTTACCGTTTGCTCTTTTTTCAACGGTAAATCTAATTCCCCCTCCCCCTCCAAATCCTCCTAAAAGTTAGATTTCACGAATCTTGGGTTCTATACTTGGATTGAACCAAAAATTGGGAAAACACGTGAGCGTAATCCCTTTCCCTCGCTGAGCTTAGCAGTAAATCGAAAAGTTAGTACTCTCCGCTAGCAAGCAACTAAATTTCTCTTATTCCAATATGTCAAGTTTTTTGATTCATTTACTTGACATTTTGAAATTATAATTAACTTTGCTTTATTATGTTAGCAACGGATATCAGAAAATATATTAACAAAATCCCTGAAGGAAAAACTTTCGGGTATTTGGATTTAGGTATTGCTAGGGAGAATTATTTGACCGCTGCCAAGGCACTTGAACGGTTTCAAAAAGAAGGATTAATCAAAAGAGTTTCAAAAGGCGTCTTTTATAAGCCAAAACTAACTGTCTTTGGTGAATTGGAACCCGAATACAACGAGTTACTTCAAGCCTATTTATTTGAAAATGGAAAACGCATTGCATACATAACAGGAACCTCTTTATATAATCAACTCGGTCTGACCACTCAAATGGCATTTCAAATCAAAATTGCCAGTAGAAAAAAACGAATTTATATCAATAGAGGTGCATTGAAAGCTGGAGCCGCAAAAAGTTATGCAGAGATTACTGATGGTAATTTCCAAATCTTAGGCCTCCTTGATGCTTTTAAAGACATTAAGAAAATTCCAGATTGTTCCATTGCACAAGCTGTTCGTCGATTGCAAGCTATTGTTCGGTCCTTAGATGAAAAACAAACGGATGAACTCCTCAAGTATGCTCTGATGTACCCCCCAAGAGTAATAGCTTTAGTTGGTGCCATTTTAGAGTCGCTTGGAATAGAAAATCAACGATTGGACAAACTAAAAAATAGCTTAAACCCGTTATCTACTTTTGAATTGGGAATCAAAGAAAAGGAATTACCCACAAAATCAAATTGGTATATCGGATGAGGCTACATAAAAACAAAGTTCAATTTAGAGATGCGATCCAAGTGACTGCGCAGCGAATGGATATTCAACCTGAATTTATCGAAAAAGACTATTGGCTAACCTATGCTCTGTATTTGATATTTCAACATGAAATTGGTAATGAAACTATTTTTAAAGGTGGTACGGCTTTATCAAAATGCTACGGCATTATTGAAAGATTTTCTGAAGATATTGACTTAGTCATTTTACGAAGTAAGGAAGAGACTCCGACAAAACTTAAGAGAAAATTAAAACAAATAACAGAAGTTGTTGCTGAACAGTTCGAAGAGCTCCCCATGCCAGGAATCACCAATAAAATGGGAATGATTCGAAAAGTTGCCTTTGACTACCAAAAAGATTGCCACAGAATATCAGCTTCATCCATTTGAAGTTCAAGTACTTCATGTCAATCGGACAATCTGTGAAAAAATCATGAGCTTGGTGCGCTTCTCATATAGCAACAACCCAATAGAAGATCTTCAGAATATAATTCGTCATGCTTATGACATTTACCAACTATTACAAATAGAAGAAGTACAACAATTTTTTCAATCTTCAGACTTTGAACAAATGATGCACCTGGTCGCACAAGACGATTTTGAAAGTTTTAAAAGCAATAATGAGTGGTTAAATATACACCCAAAAGAGGCAATTATCTTTAAAGATATTCATACAATTTGGCCTCAACTCGAAAGTACCTATTTAAATGAATTTAGAACTTTGGTTTTCGGCACCCTTCCACCATCTTCAGAAATATTGAAAGCACTTCTTTCTGTCTCAGAACGATTGAATGACATCAACTGGAGCACCTCCAAATCCGCATAAAAGTTAGATTTCTCGACCTCCGGGGTCACGTTAAAATCAACTGCTTTTGAAATAAAAAAAATGAACATCAAAATCGAATTGAAGCAAATAAACGCTTTTCAGGAAGATAAATTTCACATCCTCCCCACTCTCTCCAGATCCCCCCTCAACAAGTTCGATATTTCAGACCTTTCGCCCACTCCTTTCAAAAGCCCCTTTAAAAGGGGCTTTTTCGTTTAGAAAATCCGTATAATTTTAGTACTTCTTTAATAATTCAAAAAGTTCCGTATTGATATACAGCGTTTCCTTCCACACCTTTTTTGACTGAAGAATCCCAATATGCTCAAGTGCCTTAAGGTATTTTGCCGCGGTTATACGTGAGATCGACAAGCGATTTTCCAAATATTCACTCTTACTGTACGGATGCTCAAATAATAATTCGATCAATTCTTTACTGTATATTTTCGGGAACTCCTTCCTTGTTTTTTCCTTGGTCTGCTCAAAAAGCGTATTCATTTCTGTAACCTGGTTTATTGTCGCTTGGGCAGTTATTTCAACTCCTTTCAAGATATAAAGAATCCAGTCTTCCCATTTGTTATTCGTTCTTACTTCTTGGAGTAATCGATAATATTCTGACTTATTTTCAATGATGTAACCGCTCAAAAATAAGATGGGTTGATCTAGCAGACCGGACATAATAAGATAGAGAATATTAATTATCCGTCCTGTGCGTCCATTCCCGTCATAAAACGGGTGTATGCTCTCAAATTGATAATGTTGAATAGCCATTTTTACCAAATGAGGGATTTCTTCTTCATCAAGATTGATAAACTTTTCCATATTACTCAACAAGGAATTGATAACATCCTTTTGATCAGGCGGGGTATAAATAACTTTTCCAGTTACTGAATTTCTCAATGCCGTCCCTGGTAGTTTTCTTATACCCGCATTATTCTCTTCAAGAATCTGTTGGATTTCAACAATCGTATTGATGGTCAGGATGTTTTTTTTCTGAATCATTCTGAATCCATATAACATGGCCTCCCTATACCTCAATACTTCCTTAGTGGATAAATCGATTTGATGACCCTTTACCGATAATGCTTGATATAATTTATCTTGAGTGGTTATAACATTTTCTATTTCTGAACTTGCTCTTGCTTCTTTTAGGATAACCGCATTGAGTAAAATTTCTGGATTGGGTAAAATATGTATGATTCCTTTTAATTCCGCAAGTGCAACTGAGGATTTCACCAATTGCTTTAAAATAATTACGGATTCAATAGATTCCTTTGCGGGTGGCAAAATGGGCAAATTATTAAATGGAATCTCAAAGTTATCTTCTATGCGCTTTCCTTTTTTTGTCATGTATAGTATTTTAACTCAATCCCGTCATCATGTAAATATAATGATATTATTTATACATGATATCGTTCTCAAGTATAAATCATTCACTTTCCTAATTCCATCTAAATTCGATCTATATCCTCCCTCAACAAGTTCGATATTTCAGACCTTTCGCCCACAACAACTCAAAAGCCCCTTTTAAAGGGGCTTTTCTTTTTGAAAATTAAATTTCTTTTTGCGCTAACCCAATCAAATGTATCGAAAAATGTATTTTCTGCAAGTTTCGATAATATGTTTAAAGCGCAATAGTATTTCAGTTCAAGCTCATTACTAAACCTATTTGAGCTTCAAATAGAGTTGTTTTGAGCCAGAAACTAAAATTCACCCTTATTCCAGCAAAATTTCGAATATTTGACCCTTATCTATTATAATTTCCAACATTTTTTAAGGCTATACCCTATTATTTCATTTTTTATTTCAGGTTATAGCCTTTTGAAAAATACTCAACAAAAATTGCTCATCGAGCAAACTGATAAAAAATTAGCGGTTTTTATATCGTTAAGTTCAAATGTGATTCCATCAAAAGGATGGATAAATACCGTTCGAACGTCCTTGAAAATGACTTTAAAGCAGTTAGGGAATCGTTTGAAAATTTCTTCTCAAAGTGCAAAAGAAATAGAAGTTCGTGAAGCAAATGGTACCATCACCTTAAATTCTTTGAAAGATGCAGCAAATGCACTGGACTTGAAATTGTCATGCGGGCAAATACCACGATGTCTCTAGAAGACCAACAAAATTCAAAAGAAAGAATTCAACAAGCGATCACTCAGAAAACAGCTGAAATCAAATTTGAAATGCCAAAATATCTATGGGATTAGAAATCAAATATCTTGATGGTGGTTCGAGTTTAGTGAAGTCCAATGAAAAAAGAAAAGCATATATCAACGCTATTCAATTACTCAAACTGTATTTCAATTCGCTCATCAATAAGACCACTTTTGAAATCCGTAAGGTTTTTTTGATGAAACGCTTCTTTCAATAAATGATGTTTCTGCTTGGCAAGGTTTTTCAGGGCTTTTCCTTCGGCAAAACGCCTTAAACTTTCTTCATCGGTGATACGCAAACCTGGAACAGTTACTATATAGCCGCTGCAATGCTTGGCAGCCGTTACATAGAAAGGTAGATTTATTCATCAATTGAGTGATTAAGCATATTAAACAACCGAAGATACAATGAAATTCTTTGTCACTTTATTTATTCTTCTCATTACCTTAGCTACTCAAAACCCACCCCATGCAAAAAATCCTATCACTCCCCTTCCTCCTACTCTTACTGAACAACACCTACGCGCAACAAGCCAAACCCGTCTTCAAAGAAGGGCAAGCGCAACTTGTGCCGGCATTTAGTGAGCCGTCGGAGTGGATCAAAGAAGAATTGTGGGTGCAGACCAATTTTGACAGCGATCAGAATGGGAAGCTGGACCGCATGCATGTTTTTTTGACGCGCCCGGTTCAGACCAATACGCAGGGGCTCAAGTTGCCTGTGATTTATACGTCGAGTCCTTATTTTGCGGGGACGGGTGGCGATTCGAAGAGCTTTTATTGGGATGTGAACCATGAAATAGGTGCTACGCCGCCGCCGCACAAACATGCTGTGGCTAAACGCAAGGAAAACCGACCGCTGGAGGCTTATTTTCAGGACCAAACTTGGGTGAAACGCGGATACATTACGGTTTATTCTTCTTCGCCCGGAACTGGGTTTTCTGATGGGGTACCGACGATTGGCGGTGAGAACGAGAAGTTGGCGCCGGCTGCGGTCATTGATTGGCTTTGTGGAAGAGGCATTGGTTACACCACGCGCACCGGAATGGACACCGTCAGCGCTTTTTGGTGTACAGGAAAAGTGGGTATGATGGGAACTTCTTATAACGGCACCTTGTGTTTGGCAGCTGCTTGCACGGGCGTTAAAGGTTTGGAGGCGATCATTCCGAATGCACCGGTGAGTTCTTGGTATTTGTATTACCGTTCAAATGGTTTGGTGCGCTCGCCGGGTGGTTATTTGGGCGAAGACACCGATATTTTATACGATTTTGTACACAGTGGAGACCCTGAAAATCGGGCGCACAACGACGCCATCATGCGCGACAAAGTACTGGTGCTAGGTCAAGACCGCCTGACTGGCGACTACAATGATTTCTGGGCTGCCCGAGATTACCTCACGCAAATGGACAGCATGAAAGCGGCTTTGTTCATGTGTCATGGTTTTGAGGACTGGAATGTGATGGCCGAGCACAGCTTTCGCTTTTATGAGCAGGCCAAAAAAATGGGGCTACCCGCCAAAATTTATTACAATCAGTTGAGCCACGGCTACCCTCCGCCACTTTGGATGATGAACATGTGGTTTACTAAGTATTTGCATGGCGTCAATAACGGCGTCGAGAAACTTGCAGACGCCTGGATTGTCCCGAAAGGCGAACGCGAGGCAAAAGCACAAAGTGCCTTTCCAAATCCGAAGGCCAAAGCACAGCGCTTTTATCCTAGTCCGGCTCATTCAAACACAGGTATGTTGACGCGGGAAGTCAAGGCAACGGAAAAACTCACTTTTACAGACGACGCAAACCTTAGCGCCATCCAACTCCTTTCTCCAAAAAACGAGCAAAACAGACTTCTTTTTTGGAGCAATTTAGATAAACCTTTGCACCTTTCTGGATCTGGGCGCATTCAGATCCAAGTTTCCAGTAGCAAAGCGGCAGCCAACTTGTCGGTGTACCTCATTGCTGTTCCGCAAGATGCGCAAATGAACAAATTAAAAATCGAAGATATCATCGTGAACCGCGCTTGGGCCGACCCACAAAATTACGCTGCACTCGACAAAAGCGCAGCACTCGAACCGGGTAAATTTTATGATCTCACTTTCAATTTCCAGCCAGACGACCAAATTATTCCAGCGGGTCACAAATTAGGGTTGCTTATTTTCTCCAGTGACCCTGAGTTCACGCTCAAGCCCAAAAAAGGGACGCAGTTAACGGTAAACTTAGCGGAGACCTGGGTAGAATTAATGGTGGTTGATTGAGTCCTCCTCGTCAACATACTCCTTCAAAGTCCAAGAAATCAAGAGGTAAGTTACCAAAGCAAGCAAAGCTGCAATGAAAAATGGCGTACCCAAGCCAATATTGGAATTCGGGACACTCGTTTTGAAATGGTAATAAAACCACATGAAGAAAGGCGGCCCGATGATTTCGGCGAGGCTCATGAGGCTCGTGAAAATGCCTTGGAGTTCGCCTTGTTCATTGCTTTGTACTTGACTAGAGACAATGGAGCGAATGGAGGGGTCCACGATGCCCGTGAGTGCGTATGGGAGAATAATGGCGTACATCATCCAGCCATGGGTAATGAGCCCCATGCCGATCAAGACGAAGACGGAAAGGAAAAGACCGAGTTTGGCGGCGTTTTTCTGACCGAGTTTGGCGACTATTTTACCCGTAAGACCTCCCTGAACCACACCAAAACAAACACCAACTACCGCGAGGGAGATGCCGACTTCTTTGATGGTCCAGCCGAATTTTTCCATTGAATAGAAGTTCCAGGTGGAATGCACACACATGGTGGTGAGCACGGTCAGAAACGAAACCAAAAAGAGGTATTTTAACTTCTCGAAGCGCTTGATATGCTGGAGTGCACCAAAAGGATTGGCGCGTTTGAGCTCGAACATGCGGCGGTTCTCTTTGGGTAATGACTCCTTTAATACGATCAGGCCATAGATGAAATTAGCCATCGAGAAAAAAGCGGCCACCAAGAATGGCGTTCGCGAACCGAAGTCGGAAAGCAGGCCTCCGATTGCGGGGCCAATTACAAATCCAATGCCGAATGCAGCGCCGATCATGCCAAAATTCTGAGCGCGTTTCTCAGGGGTGGAGATATCGGCAATATAAGCCGAGGCCGAGGTAAAACTGGCACCAAAAATACCAGAAATGGCACGACCTAACACCAACCAAAATAAATCTGGGGCATAATACATGACTAAATAATCCAAGCTCATGCCGAGTACGGAAATCAATAAAATCGGGCGGCGACCGAAGCGGTCACTCAGGTTACCGATGAGTGGTGAAAACACAAATTGCATGAAAGCATAAGCCCCCATGACCCAACCAAAATACTGCGAGGCCTTGCCCAACGGAACGTGGGCTGTTTCTGAAATCAGCGTCGGAAACGAGGGAATAATAATGCCCAATCCAATAGAGTCTAAACAGATGGTGATGAGGATAAAAATGAGGGCGGATTTGGGGTTAATGGCTTGCATAGGACTTAAATTGGAGCGCAAGTTACTAACTTATCTACGATTCCGTAAATCTACGTCCTCAGTTTCTCAAATAGTCCGTACCTTCAACTCAATGAAACCCGAAGCGCTCCATACAAATGCTATAGCTGCATTTGCAGAACAATTTATCAATCAAACGAAACAATCCATCTTCCTGACCGGTAAGGCCGGAACCGGAAAAACAACCTTGCTGCGCAAAATCATGGCTTCAACGCACAAAAATGCGGTCATTGTAGCGCCAACGGGTATTGCTGCGCTCAATGCAGGCGGGGTTACCATCCATTCGTTTTTTCAGCTGCCCTTCTCGGGTTTTATTCCGGAATTTGGCGCGCAGGCCGCTTTTACCGACACTGTCAAGTTTGAAACCAAAGATACCTTGCTGCGCCATTTTACTATGAACAAAACGCGGCTCAAACTCATCAGAAACATTGAGTTGCTCATTATAGACGAAGTGAGCATGCTGCGCGCAGACCTCCTAGACGCCATCGACTGGACGCTGCGCAACGTGCGGGGCATTCATCAGCCTTTTGGCAATGTGCAGGTTTTGTTTATCGGCGACCTGCTGCAGCTTCCGCCGGTGGCCAAACAAGAAGAATGGCAGGTGCTGCGTCAATATTACAACGGTATTTTCTTCTTTCACGCTAGGGTTTTGCAAGAAATACAACCTATTTACATCGAGCTGAGCACCATTTACCGCCAGCAAGACCAACAATTTATTCAGCTGCTCAATCAACTGCGCAACAATCAAATAACCGAAGCAGACCTCAGCATCCTCAATCAATATGTCAAGCCCGACTTCGATGCCACCAAAGAAGAGGGCTACATTACCCTCAGTACCCACAATTCAAAGGCCGACCTCCTCAATGTAAAGGCACTAGAAGCTCTGAAAGAAAAGGAATGGCACTACGAAGCCGAAATCACGGGCGACTACCCCAAGCACCTCTACCCTATAGAACCCACGTTGGCACTCAAACTCGGCGCGCAGGTCATGTTCATCAAGAACGACAACTCCCTTGAGAAGCAATATTTCAATGGCAAAATGGGCAAAATTCAATCGCTCAGCGAGCAAGAAATTACCGTATATTTTCCAGAAGAAAAAAAGACTATTAATGTCGAGAAATTTGAATGGAACAACATCCGTTACGTACTCAATGCCAGCACCGGAGCCATAGAAGAGGAAGTCATTGGTACCTTTGTGCAGTATCCGCTCAAACTGGCCTGGGCCATTACCGTTCACAAAAGCCAGGGGCTAACCTTTGACAAAGCAGTGCTAGATGTATCAGACGTTTTTGCACCAGGCCAAGCATATGTAGCACTTTCACGTTTGCGCACTTTGGATGGTTTGGTCTTGAAACAAGCCATGCGCATGAACGGGCTTTCCAATGACCAACAAGTCATGGCCTACAGTCAAAACAAGGCCGACGAAGCCCAATTGCCCGCCGTACTCGAACAACACACCAAAAACTACCTCCTCCAGACCCTCAGCCAAGCCTTCGACTGGTACACGCTGCGCTCCAAATGGAGTATGCACGAAGCTTCTTACCAAGCCTTGGGTGCCAAAAGTGAAAAAACCAAAAATAAAAGCTGGATTGCACTGCAAAATCAGGTCATCCAAGCCAGCAAAGAACCCGCAGAAAAGTTCATCAGGCAGTTGACCAATATCTTTGCCAAACCTGAATTTGATCCACAATTCATCAAAGACCGCGTATTGGCCGCCTACCACTATTTCTACCCCCAATTAGATGGCGTGTTGCTCTCCAACCTACGCAAAATTGCCGAACTCAGCCGGATCCGCAAAACGAAAAGTTACGCGGAAGAACTCGAAGAACTCGACGACATCCTGACCGAAACCATCCTGCAATTAAAGAAAATACGCATCCTCATTGAAGCGGTGGCCAACGGAGAAGAAATCACCAAAAACAGCGTTTGGAATTCAGAAATTATGCATTATAAATTGTCAAAAATTGCAATCGTGAAACAAGAACTCCAACAAGTTCCTTCGCTACTCGACGACCCCAACGACGACGACCACTCCTTCTTGAAAACCACCAAAAAACTGAGCCCAGACAAAAAAGAAAAGAAAAGCACCCAAGAAAAAACGCTCGAATTGCTCGAGCAAGGGCTCGATGCCGCACAAATTGCCCGCGAAAGGCAGCTGTCGGTGCAAACCATCAATAGCCACTTTGCCTACCTCATCAGAGCCGAAAAAATCGAACTTTCCGATGTCATGAACCCCAAACGCATCAATGAGCTCGAAGTCATGTTCGAGGGCTTTGAGGGCACTTCCCTCAATCCACTCAAAGAAAAATTGGGGTCAAAAGTCACTTGGGATGAGCTCAAATTATATCAGGCGGGAATGCGGCACTAAAAAAGTTTATTTTTTTCAATCCCAACTCCAACTATTTCCTATATATTTTCGTCTTTGCTGCGACTAAACTCCTCATTATGAAAATTACTTTACTTTATTTCAACCTTTGCTTTGCTTTGACACTAGCTTCGTTTCAGAGTTTCGGACAAATCGTACAGGCTGAAAGCTTTGATGCCACCCAGTTTTTACCTACTGGCTGGACTGCTGTCGGCACGGCTCCAAACTGGGCAAGGGTCACTACGCTTTCTGCTCCACTTACCGGAGGGCCACATTCTGGTAATGGAATGGCTCGTTTGCGTATTCCGAACAATAGCACCGCTGCCTCTATCACCGAGACAATCTCAAGTCCGGTTTTTGACTTGAGCGGGCGAGGCACCAATGCTGCACCTATGAGTTTCTGGATTTATCGCGACTCTTTAGTTCCGGCCAACGCAGACAGCATTGCCATTTATGTCAACACCACAGCATCGTTAACAGGAGCTACCGAAATTGGTAAAGTAGCAAGAAATCGCAGCATAAACACGCCCGACACACAACCGCTCAATGGTTGGTACCAATATACTTTTGACATTCCTCTTTCATTTGCAGGTACAACAAACTACATTTTGTTCCAGGGTACAATTTATGGTCCAGGCAATACCGCAAGACGCATCGTCATCGACGACGTCAATTGGACAGAATTTACTCCTGCATGTACCGGAACGCCGACTCCAGGGTCGTTAAGTGCACCTACCACTACGTTTTGTGGAGGCCAAGGAAACACCACCATTTCCTTGACAAACGCGGCCTCTGGTACTGGAATCAACTATACTTGGTACACTTCTTCCAATCAGGCTGGGCCTTATGTGGCACTGACTAATTCCGGTTCAACATGGCTTACCGGCAACCTCAATGCCACACAATATTATTACGTTCAAGTCAATTGCAGCGCTTCTGGGTTAGCTGCCAATACCGATACGCTTGCTATTGTTGTCAATACCGCTCCGCTACCTATTGTGAGCATCTCAATGGCAAACGACACCATCTGCCAAGGAGATACGCTCACATTAAATGCGTTAGGAGCCCTAACTTATACTTGGTCTACGCAACAAAACCCAACTCTAGGAACAGGAACTAGCATCGCTGTTTCACCAATGAATTCTACTACCTACACCTTGGTTGGTATCGATGCCGCCGGCTGCCCGTCTGCCCCTGTTTCTCAGGCCATTGTCGTTGGCCGCAAGCCTATTATCAACAATTTAACTAATACAAACACCAATCTTTGTAACGGAGGTAGCAGCACCTTAACTGTTCAGGCTACAAGTGGTGTAGGTGGCCCTGGTGGCGGTGGCGTAACACTCAGCTATAATTGGGCACCAAATGTTGGGAATACAGCATCTGTGACAGTAGCTCCAACACAAACCACTTTATATACAGTTACGGTTATTGGACAGTATGGCTGTTCAAGTTCCGACACTACCACTGTTGTTGTTGACCCAACTTTAGTTAGTCCGACTGTTACGCTTAACCAAGACAGCATCAATGTATGCCAAGGACAAGCTACAACAATAGATCTCATGGCTATAAGTCCTAATACAGGAATTGTTTACGCATGGTCTTCTAACGGACAGCCCCTAACCGAGACAACTCCAAATTTAAGTGTTACGCCTGGTAATCAAACAGCGAGTTATACAGTCAGTGTTACCGACCAATCCAACGGCTGCAGCTCGACAGCAACTGCCATTATCTACGTCAGAGCAACGCCAAACGTGAATGCAACCACGACCACACAAACGGTTTGTGCAAATGGATCTGGTGTTGTGAATGCTCAAGTATTGGCGGGCCCTGGAGGAAATCTAAACGGATATACTTTTGCATGGACACCAAACGGTGCTACCACACAACTAGCTACAGTAACACCTACCCAAGATACCTATTACACAGTAGTCGTAACTAGTCCCTATGGTTGTTCAAACACTGATTCCGTTCAAATTTCAATCGATTCAACACTGACGAGCCCTAGCATAACGTTGGCTGCAAGTACGACAGTACTTTGCTCAAACAACCTACTTCCAATTGATCTAATTGCAACTACCGATGCAGTGAATCCTAACTTTCAATGGACACCAAATTTCATCAATCAAAACAGTTCAACAATTACAATCAACCCACAAAACAACATCAATGTAACGGTTACTGTTAGCGATCAAAACGGTTGTACATCTGCTTCGGGTATTTCGATTCAAGTTATTGCACCGCCAACAGCAAATTCCACTTGGGTATCTAGCCCCAATAATGTAGTTGATTTCACAAATACCTCTCTGAATAGTACTACTTACAGTTGGGATTTCGGAGATGGTTCTTTTGGTACAACCGAAAATCCAAGTCATTCCTATCCTAGTGAAGGAAGCTGGAATGTCACTTTAATTGCCAGCAATGCAGGTTGTTCAGATACTACTAATTTTGTTGTCAATAGTAGCGCAGCTGGAATCAATACAATTACTTGGTCAGTAGACTACTACCCTAATCCAGTGCAACAAAGCTTGACAATTGATTCGCCAGCAAATCTTGCGCTAAGATTACTTGATATGTCAGGAAAAGTTGTCATTCCAACCCTTCAAATACAAGGAAAAAGTCAGTTAGATCTTTCTGAACTTCAACAAGGGATTTACTTCATTGAGTTTACAAAAGATCAGCAGAGCATCATTAAACGCATTGTGAAAGAATAGCGAAAGTCTTCTAACTAATGGAACCCCGACACTTGTGTTGGGGTTTTTTATGTCCACTTATATACCACCGCATTGATATTCATTCCGGCACCTACCGACGCCAAAATAATGACATCGCCTGTGTGGAGTTTGTGCTCAGGATACTCGCCACGGACCACCGCATCCAGTAGTGTCGGTACTGTTGCCACCGAACTATTGCCACACAAATGGATGTTCATGGGCATGATATGTGCGGGGCGCTCGGCGCGGTAGAGTCGGTAAAAGCGGTCAATGATCGCTTCGTCCATCTTTTCATTGGCCTGATGAATAAACACCTTCTTGACGTCTTCTATCGCTACACCGCTTTTATCCAAGGCCAGCTTCATGGCAGCAGGCACTTTGGTCAGGGCAAACTCATAGATTTTTCTGCCCTGCATTTTGATGTATTTCTCGTGGATGTGGTGCTTGGAGTTCAAGGAGGGGCCATTGTTGAGAAAATACGCCTCGTCTTTGGTGAAGGTCTGGGTGGCGTGAGCCAAAATGCCATGCTTATCATCATTGCCGCCCGCACTTAAGATGCACGCTCCGGCACCATCGGCAAATATCATGGAGTCGCGATCGTGCGGATCTACTACCCGGCTTAGGGTTTCTGAGCCAATCACCAAACAATTTTGCGCCGCTCCGGCCTTGATGAATAAATTGGCATGAATGAGCGCTTCGATCCAACCCGGGCAGCCAAAAAGCATGTCGTAGGCCACGCAATTAGGATTGGAAATTCCGAGCGCATGTTTCACGCGCGAAGACAGCGCAGGCAACATATCTAAATGATTCGAGGCAAAGCGCACGTCGCCAAAATTATGTGCAAAAATGATGTAATCAATGGTCTCGACATCTATACCCGCAGCGGCAATAGCGCGTTGGGCTGCTATAATCCCTAAATCAGAATTAGTTTGTTCTTTTTGGGCATAGCGCCGCTCATGGATACCCGTGATTTCCTTGAATTTCTCAATGATCACTTCATTGCTGTCTTCAAAAGGCTGGTCGATATCTTTGTAGAAACGATGCGAAATAAAATCTTGGTTGGTCATGCGAAGCGTCGGCAAGTAGCTACCGAGGCCTTTGATTACTGCTGGCATAGTTACGTCGGTTTAGGACGTAAATGTAGCAATTTATTTGACTTAGTGTAATTTATACACTAAGCATCATTAAAATTTATACATGAACCCCGTCAACAAGCCCAAAGATTGATAGCGATTGACAACCAGTCCGTTATCGACAAGCTCGCCCAAAGTGCGGCGGTAAACTGGCGTACACGTGACAAGAAGTTGTGGCGTAAGGTGGTATTGGAGCTCCACTTGTCCAATCATGGTACCGGCTATTTGTTTGGCATTGGCGAGCGCCACACCATTGATCTGAGGCTGGATATAAGTACCCTCTGTGGAGAGACCTTTGCCTAAAGCCACGCCAGCAAAAGGAACCAGCTGGACTTTACCAAGATCAAAAGTATAGCCCAAGAGTACCGGTAAATTCACATACCGATAACGATTGGTTCCGCTCACCGAAATGACCTCATATTGGAGTTGCTCACCCCATTCAAAATACTGCAAACCTGTTTGCAGCTGCCAATGGTCATAACTGAGCCCATAGCGCAAGCAGAAATCCCAGCTACTGGTCTGGCGCTCGCCAATCTCGCGTTCAGTCCTGAATTGCTTCAACTCAGTTGCAGTGTATAGCGGGGCGCTTGTAGGCACATCAAAACTCGAGAAAATACCACTCGCACCAAATTGCAAACCAAGCAGGTGTTGAACGCGTTTTTTTACTGCGGTCACTTCATTTTGTATAACGGGCAGTGGTAGATAAACTGAAATAGCACTGTCTATTGGAGGATCGTCCGATAGTAAAATGGGATTAATAACATACACATCTTGCTGCGCGTCAATCATACCAGTAGCAGGAGCCCCGACCTTGGTAGTAGGAGATGAACACGTGGTGGATGTTGAAATAGCGGATGAAGTTGAAGATGAGGATTTTTTTGATGACGTATTGCTTGTTGAAGTATTGCTTGTTGAAGTTTCTGATTTTGTTGAAGCAATTGATGAAGAAGCGTTGCTTTTTGATAAAGATGCGCTAGCTGTTGATTGTGAGGTAGATAAAGGTTTGATTCTAGTAAGCGCTGCCGATTTATTCGGAGCCTTAGATTTGGCGGATGTGGGAACCCATAAAAAATAAGTACCTGCTAAAACGACAGCCCCGAGTGCAATGAATACCCACCAGGCCAAAAGTGGCTTCCGGCGTTTTTTTTCGAGCGCATCTAAGCGCACTTCGAGGTCTTGCAAAAAAGCAGGGCTCGGGCTTTCATGGATGCTGTCTTGGAGACCTGAAAAAAGATTATCCAACGGATCTTTGACTTGGTTTTTCATGGGTAAGATCAATTAATTCACGTAATTTTTTGCGCGCCATTTTGGTGTGCCACTTGGAGGTTTCTTCCGTGACGCCCAATTGCTGCGCGATTTCTTTATGGCTGTAGCCTTCGATAGCAAAGAGATTGAACACCAAACGGGCGGGTTCGTTTAATTGCAAAAGAAGGTTTTGGAGTTGTTCGTGGGTAAAAATGGCATCGGTCTGAAAGTCGGGAGCGCCGCGCTCTTCTACGGGTGCATCGAAGCGATAAAGCTCGTTGTAGCGTTTGTTGCGGCGGTATTCGTCGATAATTTCATTGGAAATGATGCGCTTTACCCAACTCAAAAAGCGGCCAGTTTCATATGATCCAAGATTGACAATGACTTTGACGTAGGCATTATTGACGACCGTCATTTGTTCGTCGGTGTTTTGGTAATAGCGGCGCGCTGCCGAAATCAAAACCGGATAACACAACTGATATAGAGTCAGTTGCGCTCTTCGCTCGCCAGCTTGCGCGGCTAAAAGCAGGTGTTTGTCTGGTTCTAAATTCATAGACGTTTTGTGCACAACCTAAGGTAACGTAAAAACTTGACTTAAGGTGTAGTGTAACTTTTCATCCCCGGTAATTGTCTCTAAAAGGCAAGATTTTTTCTTTCTATTTAAAACCAAAACCTATGAAAATCTATTCTATTATCCTGCTGCTGATTTTACTTCCCTTCACCAACTGGGCACAATTCAGCAATACAGCAGATGAACTCGAATTCAGAAACCCAGCGTATCATTCAGATGCGCGCGTGTATGGCGAAGGGTATCAAGCCAGCTCCTTGAACACCAATTTTGCATACATGGGTTTCAATTCCCTCTATAATACAAATTACCAAGGTGCACTGCGCTTTCAGCAAAGTATGGGCAAATGGAAATTTGGTTTCCAAACAACGCAAACCGGGATGGAATCGTATTTTAACAATACTGTAATTGGCCTCACTTTGGGCAGAGATTTTGCCATCAATCGGGATTGGAGCATCAGGCCTGCTATCGGTCTCAATTACGATCACATGCGCTTTGAATCACCTTTTATAGATTTAATTACCGACAAATATCAACTAGTAGATTTAGACTTAGGCTTTCAGCTACGATATAAAACTTGGCAATTATTTAGTGCCGTTCATTCAATTTATTCCTCAAAAGTGTACATTGAAAACGGAAATACGGAGCCATACTACCTCCCCAACTACGCTAGATTACATATTGGCCTTCAAAAATCGTTTCAAATCGATAGCCTGCAGCGCATAGATGCCGCAGTCATTTTTGACAATTTCCAAGGGATTCAAAACCTAAATACATCAGTGAGCTATTTGCGAAATACCCATCATTTTCTATTAGGTTATGGGTACCGTCAGTTGAATTTAGGTTATGGTAAGCAATTTGCTGGCGCACATCAAGTCATGTTGAGTTTGAACCTGAATCAACCGAGCTTACTGAGCCATTCACTCAAATACGGTGTGCAACTGAACTATAAATGGCAGCTCATGCACAAGCCTGCAACCCGTAAATTTACCGGAACACCGGCATTTTAGGATACTAAAAATCAAATTATTGCGTTTAGGGCAAATGCGGATTTTACTTTTGACTTTGCTCCTGCTATCCGAAAAGGCAGCTGCTCAGTTTTGGCAGCAACAAGCCACATTTCCGGGCATGGCCCGCGACGACGGCGCACAATTCAGCATTGGCAGCCTGCACTTTTGTGGCACGGGGCGCGGTAGCGATTTTGGTTGTACCCGTGATTTCTTTGTTTACGACTCCTACAATTGCACCTGGAATTCCGCTGCCCCGCTGCCCATTTGGCAAGAGAGACAATATGCCAGCGCCTTTAGTTACCAAGAAAAAGGCTACATTTTGGGTGGGGAGAATTGCAACGGCTATTATTTCAACACTTTTTGGCGTTATGCTCCTCTATCAGATACCTGGGACCCCATGCCTGAATTTCCAGGAACAGGCCGCGCCGGAGCGCAACATTTTTTGATTGGCGCTGATCTATACTGGGTTGGCGGACGCACTGCGACCGGAATCCTCAACGAAGTATGGTGTTTTCACTTCAATACCAACCAATGGGAACAACTCGGTAACCTACCCTTCAACGGCATTTGGCGTGGAATCGGCTTTAGCAATCAAACCAATGGTTTTTTGGCGGGCGGGCGCACCGATGAAGCGAACCAAACCGGATGGAATACAGATACCTGGCTTTACGACCCACAAAACGACCAATGGAGCAACTGCAGCGCTCAACTCAACTTGGGCAGTCGGATGTATATCGGCAGTGCGCAAGCAGATTCGCTCTTGTTTGTTTTTGGAGGCGTCGACATCAATGATAACGTGCTCAGTAGTTTGGAGAGAATCAATTTAAATACCTACCAAAGCGAGCTACTTTTGCCCTTTGCCGCAAGCCCTAGGAAAGGCTGCATGGCGTTTGTGGGCAATGGTTATTTTCATCTTGCCACAGGCATAGCTGGCAATGACCGCCTCAATGAGACCTGGCGTTTGGCGTATAGTCCAGAAGCAGATGTCAGCGAAAATGATTTTTTTGAGGTGTACAACCTGCTGCAAGACGCCTCATTGCTCGTGCGCATCCATCCTATTTTGATAGGTGAACAATTAAGGATTCGAGATCTAAAGGGTCGGGTCTTGCAAACCTTGGAGCTCAGCCAAACCGAACACCTGATCTCCATTGCTGATCTTCCAGTGGGTACCTATTTTGTTGAGGTTCTGGGATATAATCAAAAATGCCAGCGCTAATTAAAGTAGGCTTACGGAAATCAGCTTGCCTTTATAGTTGTAGGTGAGTTGCCCTGTGGAGATCTCAAATTCAGCGCCCTTCCACACACTTGGAGTTTGGAAAACTTGTTGAGCTATTCCGCTATTCAAATCCACCCGATAAATAACGAAATGAAAATTCGTTGGTGCCAGCACATACAGCGTATTGTCCACGGGGTCTAGCAGCGGTTCTAGACGCTTTAAACTGTGAATGCCTTTGCTTTTGTAAGTGATTTCTTTGGAGCCACAAACAAGTCCATACATCGAAAGTTTGGTGATGCGCTGCGCTTGTGCAGTAACGGCGATCAAGGTATCGGCCTGATGAAAAAGCAGCGGATTGAACGCCGTTGGCGGGCGGTCGGCCACAAAAAGATTTTTGTGGTATTGAAGTATTTTCGAGCGGTAATATTTTGAATCGAGACTGCGGTAAATGAAAAGATATGGGCTCTCTCGATCAAATGCATTAAAGACCAAATCTGAGCCGTCATAATTTTTCACTGAATTACTTGAAATAAGCCAAGGTGCAATGCGTGTTTTATCGCTAATTCGGTTCAAGTTGAGCTTGACGCTTAAAGGATCTTGGATCCATTCACCAACCTCATAAAATGCAATATGAATGAATTGATCAGCCGGAAAAAACGCCGGACGGTAAAAAGACTCGTTATTGAAGTCGGCAGGATACTCAGGCAAGGCTTCTGTTCCGTACATCAAATTCATGATCATGAGCGTTTGTTCGTCGATGAGTGCACTTAAAGAATGACCATTTGACTGCAAAGACCAAGTAAGGGGTTGGATATTGAGTTGCGCGCAGGCCAAGGGCAGGTCAGCTCTATATATCAGCGTGGAATTATTTATTGGCAGCGCTAACGATTTGAAATCTTGCAATGAAGACCAAGCGCAGTATCCTTCTAAAACAGGATGCTGTTTGAATATGGCTTGATCAAATGGTTTAAAAAACAGGGGTGTTGGAGTTAACTTTTCTTGACTAAAAGTCTTTTTGTTCATTGTTACCAGCGCTTGGATTGAAGTAGCCTTTTTTGCATCTTTTTTGCGCTTGGCAGGCTGCTTTGCAAATAACACAAGTAGTAGCCCAACCAAAGCCAAGCCCGACGCCGTCCAAAAGATCCACTTTTTAACTTTTTGCTGTAAGCGCACGCGGCGCAATTTGCGCTCAAAAAGCGGCCAAGTATCTTTCGCCAGGGCCTCTAATGATTTTGGATTAGTCATGGCTCAGTTGATTTTTAAGAATTTGTTTGGCCGTTTTCAAATGCCAACGAACGGTCTGTACGTTCATTTTTAAGGCGCTCGCAATTTCTTGCGGTTTTTGTTGCTCATAGACATAGCAGCTGAACACAAAGCGCGTCGTCGGACTGAGTTTAACGAGGACCGACTCTACCTTTTGCAGCTCTATTTCTAAGTCGAGTTGGCGGTCAAAATCGGGATCTAGCGCAATTTCGTGTTTGGCTTCAAAAGAGAGCCAACGCCATTTGTGTTGACGCCGGTATGAATCGATCAGTTCATTTCTTAAAATCACAGCCAGCCAGGCCTCCATAGAAGTGCCAGGCTTGAATTGCGAAAGATTTTTAAGTGCTTTGAGTTGGGCGTTGTGAACCGCCGTCATTTGTTCGGCTTCCTCCGAAAAAAAACGGCTTGCTTGCCGCATCAAAACAGGAAAGGTATGCAAATACCAATCTTTGAGCACTTTTGGATCTTGTGCTTTTAGGCTGTTGAGATACGGGGCGTCGGTGTGCATGCGGGTTGGTTCTGAACGCTAACGACTGCTGCTCACAAAATGAGGTGGTTATTTTTGCAGTTTTTGCGCACGTGCATCAAAACGCATCAGGAGCAACACGCAAAGCAAGATGGTTGCAAAGACCAAATGTGCGGTTTGAACAAGGCCTGGCATATCTGCATAAGCCAAGGCGACGCCTGTGCTCAGTTCAAGCGCTAGGACATAAAAGGCCACATTGATGCGGCCATAATGCCAGATTTTGCGGTTCTGCCAAAACAAATAAGTGAGCAAGATCAAAACCAACCAACTGAAGCTACGGTGGATAAAAAACGGCATACCGAGTTGCTCAATCCATTCGGCGCGGCTGTAGCCCTTTTTCACCAAAGCGTCAATGGCCTCGCGCACTTGAGTACCCAGGAACATTTGGTAAAAAGTAATCGCTAAGATGAGCCAACTCAAGAGTTGGAAAGATTGATTTTGTGGAATATCTGTTCTGTTTTGCCGACGCATTTGATGGATAAAATACAACTGTAAACCGATAATGACTAAAGCAAAAAACAAGTGTACAGTGATGGTCCAGGGAACGAGGTTGGTGGCAACAACAATAGAACCAAACCAGGCCTCGAAGCCCATCAGGACCAAATTAAGCCCCGTGAGCAGCAGCCATTTTCTCTTTCGATAGTAGAGTAAAAGCCAGCCAAAACTGATCAACATGGTGTTTCCTGCCAAGAAACCTGCGAGGCGGTTGATGTATTCGATCCAGGTTTTGCGCGCATTGAAAGCTTCTTCTACATATACACTTGGGTCATTTTTGATTTTTTGAGCCGTTTGATTCAAACCTATTTTTTGTAAAAAAGCACAAAATTTTTCTACTTTTTTTTGACGCTTGAGCAAGTAAGCCTCGCGGTAATCGGTAGGCAACTCAGTAAGTTCGGTGGGTGGAATCCACTTGCCAAAGCACTTAGGCCAGTCTGGGCAACCCATCCCGCTGCCCGACATCCTAACAAAACTTCCGGCAAAAACAACCAAAAAAATGAGGGTCAAGACAACCCACTGGAATTTCAAAAAACGGCTAGAAACTTGCATGCAGTAAAATTACGATAAATCGCTTTTCGGTTTTTCTATTTTTTGTGCTTATTGTATCTTTGTGCTTTAGATACAATATGGAATTCAACGCCCTTACCGCGATCTCCCCTATAGATGGTCGCTACCAATCCAAAACCGCTGCCTTACAAGCCTATTTTTCAGAATACGGACTCATCCGCTACCGCGTTTTGGTCGAGGTTGAATACCTCATTGCCCTCGTGGATAGCGGCATTTCCAATTTGTCTGACTTTCCGAAGGCACAGTTTCCGGCACTACGCGCTATTTACACCAACTTCTCACAAGCCGACGCGCTTTGGATCAAAGAAACAGAGCAAACCACCAACCACGACGTCAAGGCAGTTGAGTACTTCCTCAAAGAAAAAATGCAGGGCCTAGGCTTAGGCGCCTACCTCGAGTTCATTCACTTTGGGCTCACTTCCCAAGATATCAACAACACGGCTATCCCCCTTTCCTTAAAAGAAGGGATTGAAGCCGTTTATTTACCTGCGCTAGCGGCCATCCAAGACAAACTTGTGGCCCTTTCCCAAGACTGGAAAGACATCCCGATGCTTGCGCGCACCCACGGCCAACCCGCCTCACCTACGCGCCTCGGCAAAGAAATCCAAGTATTTGCAGAACGCTTAGACAAACAAGCCGTACAACTCAAAGCACTAAAGTTGCCAGCCAAATTTGGCGGCGCAACCGGCAACTTCAATGCACATTTTGTGGCTTATCCGCAGACCAACTGGGTCGCTTTTGGCAATCACTTTGTCAACGACATCCTTGGCCTAGACCGCTCACAAACCACCACCCAAATTGAGCACTACGACCAACTTGCCGCCATTTTTGACTGCATGAAGCGCATTAACAACATCATCCTCGACCTCGATCGCGACATGTGGACGTACATCTCCATGGACTACTTCAAGCAGCAAATCAAAGCCGGAGAAATCGGTTCGTCGGCCATGCCACATAAAGTCAATCCCATCGATTTTGAAAACTCAGAAGGCAATGTGGGCTTAGCCAACGCACTTTACGAGCACTTGGCTGCCAAATTGCCCGTTTCTCGACTCCAACGCGACCTCACCGACTCTACAGTATTGCGTGTGGTGGGTGTGCCGCTCGCACACAGCGTCATCGCTTTTGGAGCCACGCTCAAAGGGCTCGGCAAACTTTTATTGAATACCGACGCTTTAGCTTCAGACCTCGAAAACAACTGGGCAGTTGTAGCCGAAGCCATCCAAACCATTTTGCGTCGCGAAGGATTTGAAAAACCTTATGAAGCGCTCAAAGGCCTCACCCGCAAAAACGAACGCGTCACCAAAGAAAGCGTGCATGCTTTCATCGACGCACTAGCCGTTTCAGCCCAACTGAAAGCCGAGCTCAAACAGATCAGCCCAGACAACTACGTCGGGGTTCAACTTGTCGACTAATGCTGTCGCGCCTACTCATCGCGTTGTTTTGTGCTTGCTCATTTGTATTGGAAGCTCAAAATCTAGATTGGCAATGGGGAGCGCTTCAACGCAGCAAAGGCAGCCTCATTAGTGTGCTGCCTGCCGACAACCAACAATTCTCTACCATTCATGCAAGTAGCCAGCTTGGCGGAGGGTCTTTTACCCTGACCCAATTTGCCCAACTCAACAGCGAGGCCAGTACCAAAATCAAGCCTGTAAGCCCAGAAGGTTTTGGCTATTACCAACAAACCTTACGGCTCAAAAATGGGCACGCCGTCTTTATTGCCGACAGAGCTGGCAAGGAAATGAAATTATTTGTCAAGGTGCTGGATGCAGAGTTCAATGTGATTGAAGAAAATGAAATACTCGCCTACACCGACACCCGACCAAACGCCCAACCTGAATTCAACATCATTCAGGCACCCAACCAAGGCTATTTTGTAGCCTATTACCAAATTCCAGGCAAGCGCAACGGCGTAGACACCTACGGCTACCAACTTTTCAATCAGGACTTAAAAGCACTCGGTGGTGGTGAATACAACCTCCCGTTTGACGCCAACCTCAGCTCTATCGAAGATTACTACCTAACCGACAACGGCGACTTTTTCATCGGCGTAATAGAAATGAGCGCTATAGAAAACCAAGGCATTCGGGTACGCAAAGCATTCAAGAACCTGCATGTCTACCAAATCGACCAAAACGGCATCAAAGATTATACTTTTGACCTGCAGGGCAAGCGCATCTCTAACTTTGTGATGAACGCTCAGCAGGCCTCCCAACTCACGTTATTCGGCATTTATAGCAACAGCGAAGCGAGTGACAAACAAGACGGCTTTTTCAATGCGCAAATCAACCTTTTGGCCGATACCGTTACCGCAGTGGGCTTCATTCCTTTGAGTGTCGAAATCATGCTCAGCGAACACGAGGTAGGAGAACAAATACGCTTGCAAAAACGCATGGAACGAAAAGGCGAAACCCCTCAGCTCTCTCGCTATGAAATCAGAGACATTTTCACGCTTCAAGACGGCAGCTACATTGGCTCCATAGAAAAATACTATGTGTATACCAATACCACCTACAACAACCAAACTGGGCAAAGAATGACCACCAATTATTATTATTACAACGACATCGTAGCCTTCTGCATTGATCCGAGTGGTCAGTTGCGCTGGGAGCAACGCGTTCCCAAAATTCAAGTAAGCATCAATGATTACGGCCCTTTTAGCTCCTACGCCAGTTTTATTGATAGTACATCTTTGAACTTTATTTTCAACGACACAGAAACTAATTACGATGAAAACGGGTTGTTTAAAGAGGGCTTAAAAGAAGTCGCCACATTCAGTTTGTCTAAAAATAAAAATGTAGGGGCTTGGGTGCGCATCGATATCCAAACTGGGCAAATGCAGCGTCAGGTCAGCCACAAGCGCGCTATTGAAAACATCTTGCTGATTCCGAAGGCTTTTGAGTTTGATATCAAAAATCGAGGCATCTATACCTACGGCGTACTTGGCCCACAAGAAAAATTTGGCTATATTAGACTCCAAACTACTCCTTAATGCGCGCATTACTCTTCTTTGTTACACTTTTGCTTTGGTCTTGCTCTGGCACGCCCAATAAGCAACCTGCTGCAACCGAACAACTCAGCCAAAGGCCCAACGACGACCACAGCTACGCCAATTTGGATCAAATCAATACCCGGCATCTGCACCTCGAACTCGAGGTTGATTTTGCAGCCCAAACCATTTACGGAATTGCCAGACACCAAATGCGCAACCGCGGAGCAGATACCGCCATTTTTGACGTCAAAGGACTCTTGATCCAAAAAGTGACTTTAGGGCCAAAAGGCGCCGAGAAAGAAACCGACTTCACCATAGGGCCTATGGACAAAGACAGCATCATTGGGCAAGCACTTTTGGTCAATGTAGATGCGAAAACTACCGACGTCAATATTTACTACCAAACCACCGAAGCTTCTGGGGCCTTGGATTGGCTCGATACCACCCTCACGAGTTCCAAAACCAAGCCCTTTCTGTATACACAAGGGCAAGCTATTCTGACGCGCACCTGGATCCCCATCCAAGATTCGCCTTCCAACCGCATCACCTACAGCGCCGACGTAAAAGTACCCAACGACCTTCTGGCGCTCATGAGTGCCAAAAACCCAACCATACTTAACCAAAACGGGCGCTATCATTTTGAAATGACCAAAGCGATCCCGAGCTACCTCATTGCATTGGCCGTCGGCGACATCGGCTTCAAAGACCTCGGACAACACTGCGGTGTTTATGCCGAAAAAGAACTCCTCCAAGAATGCGCCAAAGAATTCGAAGACTTGCCGCAAATGATGCGCGTCGCCGAAGATTTATACGGTGCCTACCAATGGGGGCGCTACGACGTTTTGGTACTCCCCTACTCGTTCCCATTTGGCGGCATGGAAAACCCAATGCTCACCTTCGCCAACCCAACGCTACTCACCGGAGACAAAAGCTTGGTATCGGTTGTTGCGCATGAGTTAGCACATTCTTGGTCTGGCAATTTAGTGACCAACCATTCTTGGTCAGACCTCTGGCTCAATGAAGGTACCACCGTTTACTTTGAACAGCGCATCATGGAAGCGCTGCGCGGCAAAGAAATTGCAGATATCCTAGCGCAAGTAGAATTTGGTGAACTCCAACAAACCTTAGCCGAAATGGCTGCCGATAGCAGCTTACAAGACAGCAAACTACACCTCGATCTAGTCAACCGCGACCCTGACATTGCGATGTCAGATATCGCTTACGTCAAAGGCGCGTTTTTCTTTCGTACGCTAGAACAGGCGGTTGGCAGGACCAAACTAGATCTCTTCCTCAAAAAGTATTTCAAGCACTTTGCTTTTCAAACCATCAGCGCAGACCGCTTCATCGATTACCTAGAAAACCAATTACTGGCCAAAAGCGGAACCGATTTCAATTACCGCCAATGGATTTACGAGCCTGGCTTGCCCCCAAATTGCGTAACAATTATAGCCCCAAGACTCGACCAAATCAAGGGATTCGCAAAATCATTTAATGCAGGCAAAGATCCCTTCAAACCAGTTGTTAAATACAAATGGATCCGTAAAAATGGCAAGCGCAAAAAGATCAAGCAACGCATTGAGGTCCAATACAATGCCTACCTCATCCAAGAATGGCAATTATTTATCCGCGCCTTAGCACCTCAAACCAAACCTGCACGCCTCAGACAGCTCGATAAACAATTCCATTTTGCGCAGACACAAAACAGCGAAATATTGTGTGATTGGTTTGTACTCGCGGCAGAATCGGACTACATTTTTGAAATCGAACCGCAATTAAAGGCCTTTTTGAATAAAATTGGACGCCGCAAATTCGTACTACCTATTTATGAAGCACTTGCGCAAAGTAAGAAAGGTTTGGAAATGGGTCGGGAAATATTCCAAGAAGCCAAAACCCACTATCATAGCGTGACACGCAATTCAGCTTGGAAGGTTCTGTACAAATAGGATTAATTCCCGTATTCTGACAAGAACTTGATGCGCACTAAGCGCAGTTCTTCTTCAGTGTACAGACCGTCAAATTCGTGATAGGCCGTAATGAGATCGTCGGATGCTGCACTCATGAAATAATCAATTATTTCTACTTGGTTCTCGGCATCAAGTACCTCATTGAGGTAATAAGCGATATTGAGTTTAGTGCCTGAGTTCACAACTGTTTCTAGTTCTTCTAACAAGGACTCAAAGGACTTTCCTTGAGATTTCGCAATGTCTTCTAATGGGAGCTTGCGGTCGATGTTTTGGATGAGCTGCACTTTTGCACCCGATTTATTGATCAAAGACTTGACCACGTAATCTTGAAGGCGCTCTATTTGATGCGCCTCGACGTGTGCTGCAATGTGCGCTATAAATGGCGCGCCATAGCGCTGCGCTTTGCCGGTACCTACACCTTGAATGGAGGTAAGCTCGCTGATGTCTATAGGATACTGCAAGCACATATCGCGCAGCGAAGGCTCTTGGAACACCACAAAGGGTGGTACACCAGCTTGTTTGGCCACCTTGCGACGGAGCTCCAACAACTGCGCATACAGTACCTCATCAAAGGCCGCGCCTTTTTGATTGAGGATGATATCGTCGTCGTCGGTGTTGGAGAAGTCGTGCTGCTTAAATAACATGAAACTGTCTGGCGCGGCTAAAAATGCCATTCCTTTTGGCGTCAGCTTAAGCGTACCAAAAGATTCGACATCTTTATAGAGATAGCCCCCCACAACTGACTGTCTGATCACGGCATTCCAAAAGTGTTCGTCGTGATCTTTGCCGACTGCAAACAAAGGCAATTGATCGTGCTTATAGGCTTTGATGTCAGCATTCACGTGTCCGGACAAGAACGCGCAGTAATGTTTGGATTTTTGGGTTTGGTCTAGCGCAACTACGCTTTGCAATAAGTAATTGAGGTAAAGCCCACCCTCCATGCGCTCTTGCGGACGCTTGCAGTTGTCGCACTTTTCCTGACAGTTTTCATGACTGAATTCTTCGCCAAAATAATGTAAAATGAATTTGCGACGACAAACTGAGGTCTCGGCATATGAGACGATTTCATGCAATAGCTGGCGGCCAATTTCTTGTTCTGTAACTGCTTTTCCTTGCAGGAATTTTTCTAGTTTTTCGATGTCTTTGTAGCTATAAAATGCAATGCACTCACCTATGCCGCCATCGCGTCCTGCTCTACCGGTTTCTTGGTAATAGCTTTCAATCGATTTAGGGATGTCGTGGTGGATCACGTAACGCACATCGGGTTTATCAATGCCCATGCCAAATGCTATTGTGGCAACAATCACCTCTACTTCTTCCATGAGGAAGGCATCTTGGTGTCGGGCCCTAGAATTCGCATCTAGGCCAGCATGGTAAGGAAGCGCATTGATGCCATTGACTTGCAAAAGCTCTGCAATTTCTTCCACTTTTTTGCGACTCAGGCAGTAAATGATACCACTTTGGCCTTCATGCTGCTTGATGTAGCGGATAATTTGTTTCTCTACTTCGCGTTTGGGGCGAATTTCGTAATAGAGGTTGTCTCGGTTGAAAGAAGACTTGAAGACATCGGCATCCAGCATGTTGAGGTTCTTTTGGATGTCGTGCTGGACTTTTGGGGTAGCTGTTGCCGTCAGGGCAATGATCGGAACGGATGAGATTTTTTCGAAAATTTCGCGCAAACGGCGGTATTCAGGTCTGAAATCGTGACCCCATTCCGATATACAATGCGCTTCGTCAATGGCAAAAAAGGAGATCGGAACCGCTGCTAAAAAATCGATGTTTTCTTGTTTGGTGAGCGACTCTGGCGCTACATAAAGCATTTTGGTCTGGCCACTTAGGACGTCAGACTTCACTTGAGCGATTTCTGCTTTACTGAGCGAAGAATTCAAGAAATGAGCTACCTGACCAGTCTGAGAGAAGCCGCGAACGGCATCTACTTGGTTTTTCATAAGCGCAATGAGCGGCGACACAATTATTGAAGTACCTGGTAAAATCAGGGAAGGCAATTGGTAGCACAAAGACTTACCTCCACCAGTGGGCATGAGCACAAAGGTATTGCGGCCTGCTAATACATTTTCGATGATTTCCTTTTGGGCGCCCTTGAATTGATCGTAACCGAAATGATTCTTAAGTGCGTCTTTGAGTTGGTATGTTGGCGTAATTAACGACATGGGTCTTGTTGAGAAACAACAAGTTTAAAAAGTTGTTCATCTAAAAATAACGCAAAATTAGCACATAGACACTATTTGCGGCAAAATTAGGCGTTAAAAGCGACTACTTCTTGCACTTCGGGCAAATGTTGCTTGAGAAGGTTTTCGATGCCACCTTTCAAAGTTGCTGTCGAGGAAGGGCAGCCTGCACAAGATCCTTTGAGCATGACCGTTACTTTTCCGTCCTCAAAACCGAGAAAATCTATGGCGCCACCGTCATTGGCAACTGCAGGTCTTACGTATTGGTCGAGGAGGTCAATAATAGCGTCATCTAGCGCAGAAGCTGCAAAGTTTGGCTGAGGAGCGCTTGTTTCGGAACTCACCTTACCTGTAGCCGCAGCTGCATGGACATCGTGCTGAATTTGGCTAGGCATGGCAATTAAGACTTCTTTTTCAAAGCTGATCCATTCACGGATGAACTCGCGTAGCTCCATGGTAATGAAATCCCAGGGAACATTGTCTGTTTTGGCGACAGTAACGAAATTGACTGCAATAAAAACTTTGGTTACAAAAGGGAAGTCAAAAAGGGCTTCAGCGAGCGGAGAGTATCCTTTGGCAGCGGATTTGTTTTCAAACTCGACAGAAGCGCCGGTTGGCAATAAATATTTGTTGGCCACAAACTTCATGGTTGAAGGATTGGGCGTCATTTCGCTATAAACAGTTACGGGTATCATGCTTTTTAATTTTGGCTTACAAAAGTAACCAATTCTAAGCGCCTTTGTTTGCTCGATGTGCAAAATCCAACAAATCTAAGGCAGATTTTACCGGCGAAAAAACAGCAGAAGGAACCTCTACAAAAAGGGTGTTCCAATTGGCCATGGCACCATTCCATAAACCGGGCTGCTCTACAAAATAAACGCGTTCACCGCTTTGATTCTTCTCCACTACAAAATAAGTACTTGGATCTGCAAATTGTTGCAAGGGCAAGGGCTTGTCTGAGAGATCACAGGGACTTAAGACCATCAGGACGGGATTAAAATAAGCGCTTTGCAACATGAGCTTGCTGGCTTCAGGATGGCCGTGCAGCTGCGCTTTTTCGACAATTTGTTTGGTTGCGGCGCCGTTCATTTCTACTAAAAATGGTCCTCCTCCTGGCTGACCATCATTGCGAACCATTCCACAAACACGCAGAGGCCTGTTGAGTAGCGCTTTCCATTCCTGCAGCGCAAGGCTATCCAATTGGGTTTGATCGAGTAAACCAAAGGTTTGATTCCAAAGAATAAAACCCGCTAGATCTTCAGTCGCCACAAATTGACGCAGGGCTTCTCTCACTTCAATTTGAAGACCTAATAGAAATTCCCAATTGGCATTGCTCGGCTGTCTCTGATTAAAATGTTGGATGTTATCGATATTTTTTACCAAAACATACGGAGCCTTCAACGATTCTAAGTTTTGTAATAGCGTACCGTGACCTGCAGGTCTGCGCAAGGGTTGGTCACTTGCGTCAAGAACCAATTCTTGGTGCGCGTCGAATACAAATGCGTCTGTATTTTTATCTTGACTTGAATACGTCACTTGATAATTGAGGCCCGTCATTGCCGCTAATTCGCCCACACATTTCTCGAATGCTTGATGAAAGTCTTCTTGGATGGTAAAATGAAAATGAATGGGGCCTTGCGCTAAGGTTTGAACTTGGCTCAGGTGCTCTTGAAAAGCGTTGAGCACAAAAGGCTCGTGGATGTGAAAAGAAATCAGGCCTTTGGGTAGTGCGCCAAAATTGAGGCCGTCGGCACCCATTAGCACCTCAATAAACGCACTTAAGGTGAGTTCGCCAGCTAAATAGGCATTTTGAATGTCAGGCGGCAATTGACGAAAAAGGGCAAAATCTTGCAACCGACTGAAAAAACGCTCTGCTTGTTTGGTGTTTTCGGCATCAGGGTGCTGCAAGTAATCAAAAAGAAAGGCAAACATGCGTGAGCCCGAACCAGAAGCAGGTATAAAAAAGTGCAGCGGTTCTGTGAAAAAACGCGCGGTCTGGCGGTAGCGCTCTTGCTGTTCAATGGTCATGCTCAGAATGCCATCGCCCAAGCGACATGGCCGCAAAACGGGAAGAATTTGCTGTCCACTTTGAATGGCTTGCTTTTGAGTGGCTATCTGGACATTGGTTTGGACCGACATCGGTTTCTTTTTTGTTATTTTGCACTGTGTTTCGCAGCTTCGAATATACAGCTTTTCTATGGAAAGCCAAAGGCCGTCATGGCACACATTCGCCTTTTGCCTATTGGTTGGTGGATGTCGTGAGGCGCCTGCCTCCAAAAGAAGAAGTACCTATTGCCCGCTTTATCAAATCTAAAAAAATGAGGCAATTTGTTGCCAAGCTGAGCGAAGCGCTTCCCGAGTATCTGCTGTGTAGCTTTGCATCATTTGATCAAAACAGCTCAAAACCATGTATTTGCATTATTGCGAACGATCAACTACCCAACTTTGAGCAAGCCATTCAGCAGCAAGTCAATCATCCGGCATCCATTTTTATTGTTGCCTATCCAAACAACAAAATGAATAAAGAATCATGGAAAAAAATATGTAGCAAAGATGAATTTCATTTTTCTGCTGATTGCTACTTTTTTGGCCTACTGAGTCCGCGACCGGGGCAAACCAAAGAACATTTTTACCTAAAATTGAGCTGAACCACCAATATTCTTTAGTTTTGTGCGTTGTCTTTCTATGCGCTATTTCTACGCTTTGATGGTTTTGATCAGTTTGTGCTTTTGGAGCACGCTCAGCTCTTGCAACAAGCATGTTTTGCTCTCCAAATCTAACCTTACCTTTTCAACAGATACACTCGTTTTCGATACCGTTTTCACTACCATTGGCTCTACCACCAAATCTTTCAAAATTTTCAACCCCGACCAACGCAGCCTTCAAATCGAAGAAATCGAGCTTATGGGCGGTGCCGCTTCTGTTTATCGCATCAATGTAGATGGCACGCCAGGTGTCTTACACAAAGACCTCTTGCTAGAAGCCAAAGACTCTTTGTTCATTTTCGTGGAGGTCACTTTAGCCGTAAACAGCACTACCAACCCCCTGATCATAGAAGATTCCGTGCGCTTTCGGACCAATGGCAAAGACCAATACGTCAAACTCGCCGCTTGGGGCCAAGATGCTTACTTCCATTACTCTAACTTTCAGAACCAACAATTTGATTTCAACGAAGGCGTCTGGCCCAACGACAAACCGCATGTCATTTACGGCGCCGCCATCGTAGACTCGGCTAAAACATTGACCATACCAGCCGGCACAAAAGTTCACCTGCACAAAAATGCGCTATTATATGTTTACAAAGGCTCCTTGCAAATAGAAGGGCAACTCGGCAATGAAGTGATTTTTCAGGGTGACCGCCTAGAGCAAGACTATCAAGATGTGACTGGGCAATACTACGGCATTTACTTACACGAAGCACTGTCGAGCAACATCAATTACGCCATTCTCAAAAATGGCACCTCTGGCGTGCATTTATTCAGTGAAGACCCCAGCAATACCAGCTACACATTAAATATTCAAAATACCCAAATTTTCAACCAAGCGCGTTACGGCATCTTCATTTTTGCCGGCGCCAAAGTAAAGGCTGAAAACTGCCTGATTTCACAAAACGGCACGCACGCACTGTTGGTTTTGCAGGGCGGAGACTTCCATTTCAATCACTGCAATTTACTCGGCTATGGCGCCTCCACCAATCCAGCAGTAGGCATCAGTAATTATTACAACGATTACGCCCAAAACCAAACGCTGGTATCGAGCATTGAAGAAGGCGTATTTAAGAACTGTGTTATTTATGGCAACTTAGATACCGAAATTGCGCTGGATACCATCCAAATAGCCGGTGTGCAACTCAATTTCGACTTCGATTACAGCGTTTTCAAATCAGAAACCACTTACACCGATCCTTTTTACGGGAGCCAGTTGTTTTGGAACTTGGCGCCCTTATTTGTGAATCCTGCAGAAAGAGATTTTAGCTTTACAGGCAATTCATCCTTGAGTAACAAAGGCATTAGCTCAACAGTATTCACAGATATTTTCGGTCAATCCCGCAACAATCCGCCGGATATTGGGGCTATCGAACTTCCATAAACCAAAAAAACCGCGAGCTCTCACCCGCGGTTTTTTTTATTTGAAATCTAAAACAATTAGGATTTCTCGTACCTAGAGTACCTAAATTATGCGTTTGCGTTCATGTTATCTAAGACATCCATGACGCCTTTCACAGCTTCTGCTGAGTCGACGAGCAAGGCGCGTTCCGCTTCATTCAATTGCAATTCGATGATTTTTTCAATACCGTTTTTACCCAAAACAACAGGTACACCTAAGTAGATGTCTGACATACCGTATTCGCCTTGTAACCAAGCGCAAACAGGGAAAATACGTTTTTGATCGCGGACAACAGCCTCTACCATTTGAGCTGCTGCGGCGCCTGGTGCATACCAAGCAGAAGTGCCAAGTAGTTTGACGATTTCGCCACCACCAAATTTAGTGCGCTCAATGATTTCGTTGAGGCGCGCTTCGTCGATGAGTTCAGTAACTGGAATACCTCCAACGGTAGTGTAGCGCGGTAGTGGAACCATTGTGTCGCCGTGGCCACCCATCAATACAGCTTGGATGTCTTTTGGTGAAACGTTGAGTTCTTCGGCCAAAAATGCGCGGTAACGTGCGGTATCCAAGACACCAGCCATACCAAACACACGAGATGATGGCATGTTGGCATTCAAGAATGCGCAGTAGGTCATGACGTCTAATGGATTGGAAACAACGATGATGATGGCGTTTGGCGAGTATTTCACGACGTTTTCCGTCACGGTCTTAACGATACCAGCATTGGTTGCGATAAGGTCGTCACGAGACATACCTGGCTTGCGCGGCAAACCTGAGGTAATGACTACAACATCTGAATCTGCAGTACGCGCATAATCATTGGTACAACCAATCGTACGAGAATCATAAAGGTTAATTGGGGCTGTTTGCCAGATATCTAAAGCCTTGCCTTCGGCAAAACCTTCTTTGATGTCTAGTAATACAATTTCATTGGCGATCTCACGGGTAGCCAATACATCGGCACAGGTCGCTCCTACGTTTCCTGCACCTACAACAGTTACTTTCATTTGTCTTGTTTTTAAATGGATAAAAGCTTTGCGTGACGAATTTACGCATAGTTCACAAAAAAATGATGTTTTTTATTGCTAAAACAAGTTACTGAGGTAAACTAAGGCAACCCTCTGCTTAGCTTTGCGTTATGTAAATATTGAAAATTGGAGCAGCAAGACAACTTAAAACAAATCGTGGAGGGATGCCTCAAAGGTGAGCGACGCTCTCAAGAACGCCTATTCACTACGTTTTACGGTAAAATGATGGCTGTCAGCATGCGCTACATTGGCGATCGCGACAGCGCTCAGGAGGTGCTCCAAGTTTCATTTTTAAAGGTCTTTGACAAATTGGAACATTTTGATTTCTCAGGCTCACTCGAGGGTTGGATCCGAAGAATTGTGAGCAATACGGCCATAGACCATCTGCGCAAAGCCAAAAAAGATCCTTTTTTATCTGACCAAGACAACGATTTCAAATCGATGGCCGCAGACCCTATGCAAGAGCAAGAAATTTTGGCCCACACACAACTCAAGGCCGAATTCGCTCAAAAAGCAATTGAAAAACTATCTCCGGCCTACAGAACTGTTTTCAACCTCTATGTCATAGAAGAACTTAGTCACAAAGAGATTGCCGAATTACTCGGTATCTCCGAAGGAACATCAAAATCCAATTTAGCAAAAGCAAAAATGAATTTGCAACGCCATTTAAAAGAACAATTTATTCAGCTCGATAAACGATGAAAGATCCATTTGAATCCAAAATAAAGTCCCTCGTAGAAGACTACTCCTACGACTACGACCCCAAAGCCTGGGACGGGCTATCCAAAAAGCTCCCGAAAGCCAAGCCGGGTGTTTCTTGGTTAGGTAAATTTGGCATCGCAAGCATGCTTGCACTTGTTGTGGGCATAATTGGGTGGTCTAGCCTATCTAGCAAAAACCAAAAACCGGCCAAAAATACGACCTCCCAAAAGGCAATAAGCACTCCGAAAAAGGCGAAAAGCACTTCGCCAGCACTAGCGGCTCAAACTCCTATAGAAAGTAAGCAACAAGTTGGCAAACCAACCTCATTTAGCCAACCAGATGCAACAACAGCTCAACTTATCAGCTGTTCATTTCCGACACCTTCCATCGATTTAATGGCTTCTGACCTAGAGCGCAGCACCCTCCGTACGCTTTCCGAAATAAATGCCATTACCACCCCGTTACCACTCCCGACCATCAGCCAAACAACACCGGTTCAAATGGCGCAAAACAATGCACCTACCTCAGCTGTACCAAGCAATTGCCAAGGCCTTAAACTCCTGCTTGATGTCGACGCTATGAATTATGAAGATGGGACGCCGCGCATTCGCGTCAATTTGGAAACAAATGGGAGTGATATCACTTGGAGTGCGAATGGTACTTTGGTGAACAAAAAGAGCCGCAGCGTCGATTTAATGGCTTTCAAAGGACAAACCTACACCATCACTGCCGAAGCGCAGCTCGATGGCTGCAAGAGCACTGAAAAAATCAAAGTGACAGCCTACGAAGACTACAACTTGCTAGCTGTCAATGCGTTTAATCCGGAGTCTCGCGACGAGCGCAACGCCACCTTTATGCCTTACGCCCTCACCATTCGCGACGTGCGTTTTGAGTTGCTCATCTTAGATCCAGAAAATGGTGCGGTTGTTTTCAGAACTACAGATGCCCAAAATGCATGGGACGGCATAGACCAACGCACGGGTCGGCTGGTGCCTGCACAAAAAGCATATATCTGGAAAGTAGTCTTGAAAGAAGCTTTACCCAACGAAAAAACAACCTATTCAGGTACAATCGTTCGGATTTAGCCCCTGTCAACTCGGCGGAATTGCTTACATTTGTTCAGCACGAACCAACGTGAGCCCGCATGAGCATCATCAACTTACTGCCCGATCATATCGCCAACCAAATTGCCGCCGGAGAGGTCATTCAAAGACCTGCCTCGGTTGTCAAAGAATTGCTTGAAAACGCCGTAGACGCAGGCGCCACACAAATTCAGTTGGTGGTCAAGGATGCCGGCAAAACACTCATCCAAGTCCTCGACAACGGCAAAGGCATGGATGCCCAAGACGCCGAAAAGTGTTTTCTGCGCCACGCCACCAGTAAGCTCCGAACCGCAGCCGATCTTTTTGCCTTGCAAACAAAAGGTTTTCGTGGAGAAGCACTCGCTTCTATTGCAGCAATTGCCCACGTGAGCCTCAAAACCAAGCAAGCTGAACAAGACACTGGCGTCCAAATCGATATCGAAGGCAATCAAATCAAAAACAAGCAAGAGGTCATTTGCCAGCAAGGCGCTTCTTTTGAAGTCAAAAACCTTTTTTATAACGTTCCCGCTCGTCGCAATTTCTTGAAAAGCGATGCCATCGAGCTCGGACACATCCAAACCGAATTTGAACGTGTAGCACTGGCTCATCCCGAACTACAGTTTGGTTTTCAGCACAACGGGCAAGACATCCTGCAACTTCCAGCCGGCAACAGCCGCATGCGCATCGCAGCCATTTTTGGCAAGGGCAGCAATGAAAAACTCGTTCCGATAGATGAGCAAACCGATATCGTGCGCGTCAGTGGTTATGTAGGTAAGCCGGAAATGGCCAAAAAAAGCAGAGGCGAGCAATATTTATTTGTCAACGATCGCTTTTTCAAAGACCCATACTTTCATCATGCCATTACCAAAGCCTACGACGGCATGATTTCCGAAAAACACCACGCCAGCTATTGCATCTTTTTGGAGGTAGATCCGCACAAAATTGATGTAAACATCCACCCGACCAAAACCGAAATCAAATTCGAAGAAGACCGCTTTATCTATTCAATTTTACTGAGTAGCGTAAGGCAGGCTCTGGGCAAACACAACATCTTCCCCACCCTAGACTTTGAGTCAGAAAGTGCTTTTGAAGTGCCTTCAGAGGTCAGAAAATCTGAACCCGTGGAGCCGCAAATATTAGTCAATCCGTCTTACAATCCCTTTCAAAGCACGGTGCATCAAAAGACAGCAAGCAGTGGCGGCTCAAAAAACTACAGCGCAGCCCTACAACAAGAAGGATTTGGTAGCACCCCTCCTAGCCCGGAAGATTGGCAAAACTTTTATCAAATTGAGGAACAAAAATCGAGCGAAAATCAACAAATTTTTGAAGAAGAAACGGCGGCAAAGCAGTTTCTACTCCATGACAAATACCTCGTAAGCCCCACCAAATCGGGCTTCATGATCATCGATATCCGCCGTGCCAAAAACCGCATGCTTTTCGATGAACTCATCCAACATTTTGTGTCACAGCCGTTGGCTTCTCAACAATTGCTCTTCCCGATTGAAAGGACCTTGGCCAAAGAAGCTAAACTTACCTGGCAGGACCAAAAAAGCCTCTGGAACCAATTGGGTTTTGACTTTGAGCTCGATGCTGACCAACTTCAAATCATGGCAGTTCCAGCCCTACTCTCCTCCTTTGATTTGGAGACTTGCCTCGACGAACTCACCGATGCCGCCACCTATTCTGATATCGAAAGTGGAGATGTCGCGCATTTTATTGTCGCTAAACTCGCCCTGTTGGGTGCTAAAAACTTCAGGCTCCAACACCACGAAGAAGTAGAGCATTTTATCGACACCCTTTTTCAGTGTCCGCAACACACCACCACCCCCAATGGAAAACCGATTATGTTCACTTTGGGCTTTGACGAACTGGCTAAAAAACTTTAATTATGTTTCAGAATATCCCGCAAGTCACTAAAAATATTTTGCTGCTGAACATCGCTTTTTTTGTGGCGAGTTTGCTGCTCAAAAGCCAAGGCATCAACCTAGAAATGTCGTTGGGTGCACATTATATCAACTCTCCCTTTTTTGAGCCCTATCAAATAGTGACGCATTTTTTCATGCACGACACCAATAACCTCTTGCATATTTTCTTCAATATGTGGCTCTTCGTCACGCTTGGCGCTTATTTAGAAAACATCTGGGGTGCAAAACGCTTTTTCCTCTTTTATATCGTATGTGCCATGGGGTCGTTTGCGCTCTACAACATGATCGGCTTTATTGAAATCATGCAACTAAAGTCCATGCTTGCCCAACAATTCGACCTCGAACAATTCGATTTCTACCTCAAGCACCGAGTGAATGTAAATGGCGATTTAGCAGGACAGATCAACAGCTATCTACAAGACAACCAAATCATCGTTACCCAATACCTCGAAAACTATCTTCAAAAATCAGTTACACCCATGGTGGGCGCTTCCGGGGGTGTATTCGGCATCATGACAGCCTTTGCCATTCTTTTTCCCAACACAGAATTCCGACTCTATTTTTTCATTCCTGTAAAAGCAAAGTATTTAGTCTCCGCCTACTTTTTATGGGAGTTATATCTCTCTTTTCAACAACAAGCGGGCGATAACGTGGCGCACCTCGCCCACATCGGAGGCGCTATTGCCGGAGCCATTCTCGTCTTGGTATGGCGTAAAAAAGACCGTTCAAACTTCTGGTGATGAATCCTTTGATTGAACAAATAAAATCCCAATATAGAGGGGGCAGCATGACCATCAGACTTTTGATTGTCAATGTAGGTATCTTCACACTGATTCAACTGATCAATGCGCTAGAAAGACTACAAATTTTGAGCTTTCTAAAAGGTTCACCATTAGGATACCCTGGTCAATTTTTGTTTGCGCTACCTGTCTGGTGGCTACAAATCCTTTACAAACCCTGGACGCTCTTCACGTCTTTATTTGCTCATTTTGGGTTCTTGCACCTTTTTGGAAACCTCTTGTTTCTGTATTTCGCAGGTTCTACTTACGAACGTTTTTTTGGCGCCAAACGCCTTTTGCATTTGTATATCCTTGGCGGTTTGGCAGGCAATCTAACAGAAATATTGGCGCATCAGTTATTCCCTGCGCTTCAAGGGAATAGCTTTTCTGTTGTGGGCGCATCGGGTGCTATCATGGCCATCTTTATGGCGCTAGCGTTTTCGCAACCCCAACTACAGGTGCAACTTTTTGGCGTGTTCCCGTTGCGCATTTATATGCTCGCCCTCTTTTTCTTTCTAAAGGATCTTTCTTCGCTCGGTACTGCCGATCAAATTGCGCATTTTGCTCATATTGGCGGAGCCCTGTTTGGCATCTGGAGCATCCAACAATTTTGGGATATTCGCCTTTCAAGACCATGGTTGGGCATCAATTTGCGTTCAAATAAGAGCCACCTCAAGGTCAAAAAAGGAGGCCGTCCATTGACCGATGATCAATTTAGGGAGCAAAAACAAGCCCGACAGGCACAACTCGATACCATCCTCGATAAAATCTCAAAAAAAGGCTATGACGCCTTGAGTAAAGCAGAAAAAGACTTTTTATTTCAACAAAGCAAAGATGTCTAAAAAGCGCTTCAAATTATTGGCAAGCCCTTTTAAATTGGCCACCGCATTCAGCCTTATCGGCTTGCTGTTGAGTTATCTTGCGCCTTATATTCATCCTTCCACCATTCCTACGCTGCCCTTTTTTGGACTCACCTACCCCATTTTCTTGGGTTTGACGCTTGTTTGGTTGGTACTTTGGGTGGTTTTTCGATCCAGATGGGCTATTTACTGTTTGGTCGTGCTCCTTATCGGCGGTAAATTGCATTTTCGAAATTTCTCGATTACCACAAATTCATCCTTACAGACGCAAGAAAGTGGCCTTAAAGTACTGAGCTATAACGTGCGGCTTTTTGACTTATTTAACCCATCCTTTAGCGACGCACTTAACTCGAGGAATCAGATTTTTGCATTCATCCGCAGCCAAGAACCCGATCTACTTTGCCTTCAAGAATACTACAGACAAGATAAACCCACAGATTTTGAGGTCATGGATTCGCTCAATTTGATCATGAAGACCCGCGATTACCATGAGCGCAGCGCTCACAAACGTCGGACCCGAGAGAACTACGGCATTGCCATGTTTTCAAAATACCCCATGATTGCACGTGGCGATGTCATGTTCGAGACCCAAGGTGTTCAAGATTTTAATTATTGCATTTTTGCGGATATTGTCAAAGGCCAGGACACCTTTAGGGTCTACAACGTACACTTGCAGTCCATTCGCTTGCATACTGATCCGCATATCGACGGCGAGGAGGTTCAAACTTACGGTAGTAAAAAAGGAGCTCTTGCGGCATACCGCAAGTTGCGCAGCGCGTTCGAAAAGCGCGCCGATCAAGCAAGACGGGTCGTAGAGCACCTCAAAACCTCACCGTATCCTGTGATCGTTTGCGGAGATTTCAATGACACCCCTATGTCTTACACCTACAATCAGTTCCAACTGGCGCTCCTAGATGCTTTTAGCGGAAGCGGCAAAGGCTTGGGCACTACCTACGTGGGAAGACTACCCGCTGGGCGCATCGACTACCTTTTTTACAGCCCAATGCTCAGTGCGTCACAATTTCAGATTCAAAAACAAACCCGCAGCGACCACCGCGCCATCAGCTGTGTTTTTCACAGGAAAAAAGCATGATTGCCCTCATTGACTGCGGTAGTGCTAAAACGCCACAAATTGCCGAACAACTCGAAGAATACATAGACGTGAAGGTCTTTGGCCTAATGGACTTCACAATAGAGCTCTTAGCGCAATTTGAGGGCGTGGTGATCTCTGGAGCGCCTATACTCTTGACCGATATTGACCCAAGTCCTTATTTGCAGCACCTTTCTTGGATCAAAACCTATGACAAACCGCTTCTAGGCATTTGTTTTGGGCACCAAATTATTGGCTTATTGCATGGCGCAAGCGTTTCTAAAATGCGCGAAGACCGCGGTTTTCAAGAAATAGAGCTCATCAAGGACGACTGCCTCTTTGAACGACTGCCCGATGTTTTTGAGATGCAAGAAGACCACTGCGAACACATTTCAGTACCACAAGGCTTTGAATTACTGGCGTGTTCTGATGCATGCATCAATGAAGCCATGAAACACAAAGAAAAACCAATGTATGGGGTGCAGTTTCATCCGGAGGTATCCGGAAATTTTGGGCATGTATTGTTGGAGAATTATACGGGCTTGGTGCTCGGCTAGTTATTTGCCAGCAATTTGCAGCAAGCGCTCGCGGTCGAGGACGTGAATTTTACGCGTCTGTACTTCTACAATGCCTTCTTCTTTGAAATCTTTGATGAGGCGAATGAGCGTTTCGGTAGCGGTACCCACAAAATTAGCAAGGTCTTCACGACTTAAGTTGATGGGTTCGTTGTCAAAAACATCTATAAGGATCAGCATAGTAAAGGCCAAGCGCTCACGAACAGATTTTTGAGCCATATTGGTAATGAAATCGGCACGATCTGCAAGTTCTTTGGATAATTCTTTGATGATGCCATTGCGCAATACGGGGTTGGTGTCCATGAGGTTGAGGAAGTCCTCTTTGCTGATAAAGCAAATATTCGCTTCGTCTAGCGCTTCGGCGCCCACTTTGTAGGGTTCTTCCGTAAACATAGCTCTAAAGCCCACCATTTCACCGGCTTTAGCGATGTGGATGATTTGTTCCTTGCCTTCGTCTCCGCGCTTAAAAATCTTGACCTTTCCTTGATTGATGCAATATACGCCTCTTGGAAAAGAACCTTCTAGAAAAATGGCCTGATGCTTTTTATAGTAGTTGCACGAACGATGAGAATTGAGGTGATCTAGCTCATCAGAACAAAAATGATTCAGTAAAGAATTTTGACGACCTGCACAGGTTTGACAGGTGACATGTTTGTGCGATTTTTCGAGCATTGGAGTCGTATTGCTTATCAAATGTAGTAAAAATAAGCCAATTTCATAAAGCTGACCATAGTCATTTTTTAGACTTCAAAAAGCACAGAACTTTGCGACATGAATGACAAGGAGTTGCTTCAAAAATACAACATACCAGGGCCTAGATACACCTCTTACCCTACGGTTCCTTTTTGGAAAAATGTAGACTTAAAACCAAGCCAATGGCTTAAAGTACTTGAAAAACAAAAAGCCGAAGTTAATTCGTTGGGCATCTACATTCATTTACCTTTTTGCGAGTCTTTATGCACCTTTTGCGGTTGCCACAAGCGCATTACTAAAAATCACCTAGTGGAGACGCCATATATCGATAGCGTCCTCAAAGAGTGGGGTTTATACCAACCGTATCTAAGCGAAGCCATCCGGATCAAAGAATTGCATTTGGGTGGCGGAACGCCTACATTCTTTGCACCCGAAGCTTTAATCCGACTCACAAAAGGCATCTTTAGACAGCAACATATAGACCCCAATTCCGGTGAGCTCAGTTTTGAAGCGCACCCGGGCTCAACCTCAGCTGAACACCTCCTAGCTTTGTACGAAGTGGGTTACCGACGCGTTTCTTTTGGCATCCAAGACTACGACCCACAGGTACAACAAGCCATTCACAGGGTGCAAAGTTTTGATTTGGTCAAGCGCACCCACCAACAAGCTAAGGCTTTAGGCTTTAGTGTCAATCACGATCTAGTATATGGCTTGCCTTTTCAAAACTTAAAGGGCTTTACGGACACCATCGAAAAAACAATTGCACTTTTACCCGAGCGCATTGCACTGTACGGTTACGCGCACGTTCCGTGGGTAAAAGGCACAGGGCAACGCGGTTACGATGAAGCCAATCTGCCGAAAGATGCCCAAAAACGCGCACTTTACGAAATGGCCTATGAAAAGCTACTCGCTACTGGATACCTCGCGATTGGCATGGATCATTTTGCGCTGCCTAACGATGCATTAGCGCAGGCTTTTCAAAGCAAATCCTTGCACCGCAATTTTATGGGTTATACGCACAGGCGAACAGATCTTATGCTCGGCCTTGGCATGTCTTCGATTTCGGACAATTGGACCGCCTTTGCCCAAAATGACAAAAGTGTAGAAGGCTACCAGGCGCAAATTGCCAAAGGAGAACTAGCTATATTCAAAGGACACCTGCTCAATGAAGAAGAACTGCTCATCAGGCGCCATATTTTAGACCTGATGTGTCATTTTGGGACGGTGTGGAAGCCAGAGCTGTACGAAACAGGTTTCTACAATCAAACTATATCCAAATTACGAGGCTTGCAACAAGATGAGCTCCTTACCATAAATTCTGTTGGCTTGGAAATCCTACCCAAAGGCTATGCTTTTGTGCGCAATGTCTGCATGGCTTTTGACATCGATTTACAGCGCCACACGCCAGATAAACCACTTTTTTCTTCCACAATTTGAGTACAGAAGCTTGCTACCACTGTGGAGATACACTCCCGTATAGACCAATCAAGGCCGACAACCACCTATTTTGTTGTAATGGTTGTGCGCATGTATATCAATTGCTCGAAGCGAACCAAATGGGTGCTTTTTATAAGTACGAGCCAATGGCAGGCAGCAAACCCGCTAAGGAGCGCCCTGACCAATATGCTTTTTTAGACCTCCCGGAAATCAGGTCGCGTTATATATCTTTTGAAAATGAGCAACAGGTTCGGGTCAATTTGTCTTTACCTGCTATACATTGCTCCTCCTGTATTTACTTGCTAGAGAACCTGCACAAACTCGAAGCAAAAATCTTGCGCGTTCAAGTACATTTTGCACGCAAAGAGGCAGCCATCGTTTTCTCGCCTGATTATAAACTGAGTGAGTTGGCACTTTTACTTAATTACATTGGTTACCCGCCTGATTTCAGTCGCAACGAAGAAACGAAAAAAAAGCAAGACCGCACCTTTCTTTTTCAGCTAGGCATTGCGGGCTTTGCCTTTGGATCTATCATGTTGTGGAGTACGCCTGACTACTTTGGCTTGGGTCAAGACAATGCCACATTCAGAAATTTTACAGCGGTATTAAGTTTCATCGTGAGCCTTCCTGTCTTGCTTTTTTCAGCTCGACACTATTTTATTTCCGCCTACAAAGCCTTGCGCAGCAAGAGTATTAATTTAGATGTACCTATCACCATCGGAATCATGGCGCTTTACACGCAAAGTGTCTTACAAATTTTCAGTTGGCAGGGTGCAGGCTACATGGACAGCTTTGCTGGCTTTATATTTTTCTTGCTCATCGGCAAGTGGTTTCAAAACATGACCTACGCATCTTTATCTTTTGACCGCGATTTCAGCAGTTTCTTTCCTGTGGCGATACAACGGGTAAAACCCGATTTGTCTAAAGAAATTGTTCCGATAGAGCAGCTGCAAATTCACGATCTGATCGAGGTAAGAAATGAAGAAATCATTCCTTGTGACAGCGAACTGCTCAGCGAAGAAACCTTTATAGATTATAGCTTTGTCACGGGAGAAGCCCAACCGGTGCTGCTTAAAAAAGGAGCATTTGTTTATGCCGGCGGGCAAGTGCAAGGCTTGGCCTGTCGCCTAAAAGTCAATGCAACGACCAACCGCAGCCACCTGACGCAGCTTTGGAATGAAACCAAAGACAAAACACCCAAAAACCAACTCCTTCGGTACCAAGACCGGCTTTCGCGCTACTTTTTGCTCATTTTATTACTTATTGCCAGCGTCAGCGGGATCGCATGGTATTTTATAGCACCAGGCGCTGTTTTTAGGGTGGTGGTAGCCGTATTAATTGTGGCTTGCCCTTGTGCGTTGGCGCTTTCTGCACCGTTTACTTTAGGCAATGCCATGCGCGCGCTAGGAAAAGCCGGGCTTTATCTCAAAAATTCGAGTGTCGTGGAAGCCCTTACGTCAATTGACACCATTGTTTTAGACAAAACAGGTACCATCACGGACCCCAATAGTTACCAAATCACAGTGGCGCCCCATCACTTGACAGACCAAGAATTTACGGTTTTTGTCAATATGGCCCGGCAATCTACCCACCCACTTTCTAAAGCACTTGCCTCAGCCCACGAAGCAGCGCCCGAACTTGAGTTGCTGCAACTCGAAGAAATCAAAGGGCAGGGCATGCGGGCTGAATGGAACGGCGAAACCTACTTGCTCGGTTCAGCAGCCTTTATTGGTGAGGCCCATTTGGCAAAAGGAAGCGAACTCTTTTTAAAAACAGCAAAAAACTGTGCTCACCTTCGTTTCGAAAGCAGTTGGCGCAGCTTGGCCATCCAAAGAATCCTTGATGGCTACGGCGCCAACAATTGTTATGTACTCTCCGGCGACCACAATCAAGACAGCGAAGCTTTGCTGGGTCTAGGATTTTTAAAAGATCATCTTTTCTTTGAACTCAGCCCACAGCAAAAAACAGCGCAAATTCAGCAACTTCAAAAAGCGGGCAAACAGGTGCTTTATATTGGCGATGGGCTCAACGATGTGGGTGCGCTTGGCACCGCAGCCATTGGCCTTGCACTTTCCGAAGACATGTTTCGCTTTACACCGAGTGCCGATGGCATTTTAGAGGCCAAATCATTGGTCAATTTGATCCAAATGCTGCGCATCGGGCGCTTTGCCAAGCGGGTGCTCCAAATTTGCCTCGCCTTCTCCTTGAGTTACAATATTTTCGGACTCTGTATTGCCATTTCGGGTCAACTTACGCCGCTCATTGCCGCTATTCTCATGCCGATCAGCTCCATCACCATTGTGCTTTTGAGTACGCTGCTGATCCACTTCAAATACAAGCACAGCTTCAAAAGCTGATATTAATCAGTTTTTTTCAAAAACCCGGGTCATTCTTCTTAGTCTTGACAGTTGCGAAATTTGCTATATGGGAATCATCTACCTTATGCTTATTGTCAGTCTTTGCATTGCAGCGTTTTTTTTAGGCTTTTTCTTCTGGGCAACTAAAAACGGACAATTCGACGACGACTATGGGCCTTCGGTGCGGGTTCTGTTTGAAGATGAACCAATAATCAATGACGTAAACAATGGAAGTAGTAAAGTTTAATTATGACAACAAGATCGTGCGCAATTTTGCCTACGCGACGGTCATTTGGGGTGTAACGGGCATGCTGGTGGGGCTCATCGCTGCCCTGCAGTTGGCATTTCCAGATTTTTTCAATGACTACCTTGGCTTCAAATATGTTTCATTTGGTCGCATTCGACCATTGCACACCAATGCGGTCATCTTTGCATTTGTAGGCAACGGTATCTTTACCGGCGTCTATTACTCTTTGCAGCGCTTGCTCAAAACTCGTATGTGGAGCGATAAAATGAGTTATATCCACTTCTGGGGCTGGCAAGCGATCATTGTTTCTGCTGTTTTGACCCTCCCATTCGGCATCACTACTTCAAAAGAATATGCCGAGCTCGAGTGGCCAATCGATATTGCAATTGCGCTTATGTGGGTGGTTTGGGGCTGGAATATGTTTGCTACCATTCTGAACCGCAGGGTCAAGCACCTCTATGTGGCCATTTGGTTTTACATCGCCACGTTTGTAACGGTAGCCATGTTGCACATTTTCAATTCTTTTGAGCTACCTGTTTCCTTTCTGAAAAGTTATTCATGGTATGCTGGCGTGCAAGATGCGCTCGTTCAATGGTGGTATGGACACAATGCCGTTGCATTTTTCTTGACCACACCTTATTTAGGCTTGATGTACTATTTTGTACCTAAAGCCGCCAATCGCCCTGTTTACTCTTACCGTTTATCTATCATTCACTTTTGGGCACTCATCTTTTTATATATCTGGGCCGGACCTCACCACTTGCTCTACTCTACCTTACCTGATTGGGCACAAAGTTTAGGGGTTGTCTTTTCTGTCATGCTCATTGCGCCTTCTTGGGGCGGCATGCTCAACGGTCTTCTTACCTTGCGTGGTGCCTGGGATAAAGTGCGCGACGACATCTTGCTCAAATTTATGGTCGTTGCACTTACTGCCTATGGTATGTCTACGTTTGAAGGGCCTTTGCTCTCCCTGAAAAATGTAAACGTGATCTCTCACTTCACCGACTGGACAATTGCACACGTTCATATTGGCGGCCTCGGCTGGAACGGCATGTTGACGTTCGGAATGTTGTATTGGCTTTTCCCGAAAATCTACCGCACCGAATTGTACTCTAAAAAAATGGCCAACCAGCACTTTTGGATTGCCACCCTTGGTATTTTACTTTATGCCATACCGATGTACATCGCTGGGTTCATGCAAGGGCTCATGTGGCAAGACTTTAATCCGGATGGCACGCTACAAAATGCTGATTTCTTGAAAACAGTGACCCAACTCAAGCCTTATTACTACTTGCGTTCACTCGGAGGTTTGCTGTACTTATCTGGCGCCATCTTGATGTTCTACAACTTAGTCAAGACAGCCAAATCTGGCGCTTTACTAGCCAATGAGGCCGCTCAAACGGTGACGACCAAAGAACCAGAACACGACACAAAAGGGGAATACTGGCATAAAGTCATTGAGCGCAAACCCGTTCAATTCATGTTCCTGAGTTTGCTCGTGGTTGCGATTGGCGGCATTGTGGAAATCATCCCGACCATGATTGTCGACTCGAACATTTCCAAAATTGCATCTGTGAAACCGTACACACCACTTGAGCTCGAAGGCCGAGACATTTACATTCGCGAGGGTTGTTACAACTGTCACTCTCAGCTCGTGCGTCCGCTGCGCTTTGAAACAGCGCGTTATGGCGATTACTCTAAGTCCGGAGAATTTGTGTACGACCACCCTTTCCAATGGGGTTCCAAGCGCACAGGGCCCGATTTAGCGCGCGAAGGTGGCAACACAAAAATTCGCAAGTCTAACTTCTGGCATTACGAGCACTTACTGGCGCCAAAAGATGTGTCACCTGGGTCTATCATGCCCGCCTATACCTGGTTGCGCGAAGACAAGCTCGATTTATCTTTGACGCCAAAAAAAATTAGAGCCATGCAAACATTAGGTGTGCCTTATGCGAAAGGCTACGATCAAAAAGCCATCAAGGATTTGAAAGCACAAGCACATTTGATTGCTACAGACATCGTCAAAACCACACCTAAACAAGCACTCATTGGCGTGAATCAAAAAAGCTTGATCAAAGATATCGAGCAAAAAGAAATTATAGCGGTCATTGCCTACTTACAACGATTAGGCTTAGATATCACGCTACAACCTAAAAAATAAGTCTCATGCTGCGCTTTATCAAACACAACCTCACAAGTATTTTAGACATTGAGATCTATCCGCTATTTTCTTTGGTACTTTTTACCATCTTCTTTGCAGTCGTCTTGCTTTACGTTTGGAAAATGAGCAAGGAGCGCATTTCGGAACTCTCTGCAACCCCAATTGATTTAGAAGACAACAACGAAGCAATTACAATTCAATAACTACGCTATGAAAACGCTGAAATTCAACCTCCTGCTCGCAGTCGTATTTGGCTTATTTCAAAATAATTTATGGGCTGCTGCTAGCACTGTTATGGACAGCACTGCTGTTGCCGGACCAATTTTGGGAACGGATTACAAGGGCAACTTATCCATTTTCAATTGGTTAATTGTGCTAACAATCATTTTAATCATCGCTATTATCGTGATGGCCGGCACGCTCATGACCCTCATGAAATCAGATTATTTCAAAAGTAAATTTAAAGAACTCAGTAACAAAACAAATAGCCTGATCCTGATTATTACCACCGGAGCCCTCTTGTTCAGTAGCAATGCACACGCACTCAACTATATTGGCCCTGGTGAAGGTGAAAAAGACGGGCCTTGGCTTCTGGTCGAAACTAACGACCTCATAGCCTTGCTGGTCATTGATGTCATTCTGTTGGTGGTCGTTTTGTATTTGCGTCATTTATTCAACCAAATGCTTGGAATCGTCAGGCCAAAAGCAGAAAAAATCGAAGAAGTACCCGTATTGGCATCTTTCAAAAAAGTGAATCAGGTGCTGACCGACGCCGTGCCAATTGAAGAAGAACATAAAATTCTATTGGAGCACGAGTACGACGGTATTCAGGAACTTGACAACAACTTGCCACCTTGGTGGGTTTGGGGATTTTATGCAACAATTGTATTTGCGTTTATTTACCTGATCAATTACCACCTCTTGGGTGTTTCCGACTTGCAAATCAAAGCCTACGATAAGGAAGTTAAAGTTGCCGAAAAAGGAGTACAGGCCTATCTCAACAAAATGGCCATGAACGTCGATGAAACCAGCGCTAAGCTACTGACAGATCCAAGTGATCTTTCTGCGGGGGCGGGTATTTTTGCAGCCAATTGTGTGGCGTGTCACAAGAGCAAGGGCGAAGGTGAAATTGGCCCAAATCTTACCGATAATACTTGGATCTACGGCTATAATATCAAAGAAGTATTCAAAACCGTGAAATACGGAACTGCCAACGGCATGCCAGAGCACTCTTCTAAATTCAATCCAATTCAGATCCAGCAAGTAGCCTCTTATGTGCTTTCTTTACCGCAAGTAACAGGACTTGCGCCACAAGGAACTATTATTGAAAAATAACTAAATGAGCGCTCATGAGTGAACACGATGAAGCCTTCCGCGATAGGATTGCAACCGTAAATGAAAAAGGAAAACGCATCTGGATCTTTCCTAAAAAACCAGCGGGTTCATTCTACAACAAAAGAAAATTAGTTAGCTATCTGATGCTCGGCTTGTTATTTGCCGGACCACATCTGCGCATCAAAGGAGAGCCTTTATTGATGCTCAACCTGATCGAACGCAAGTTTGCCATCTTTGGACAAGTATTCTGGCCACAAGACATGTACATTCTCGCCGTACTCTTGATTTTAGCGGTCGTTTTTGTCATCTTTTTTACCATTATTTATGGGCGCATATTCTGTGGCTGGGTTTGCCCTCAAACCATTTTTATGGAAATGGTATTCCGGCGCATCGAATACTTAATTGAAGGTGACGCCCCATCCCAACGACTGCTAGACAAAGCTCCATGGACTGCCGAAAAAATCTTCAAAAAAACAGGTAAGCACGTCATTTTTTGGTTCCTCTCCTTTTTAATTGCCAATACGTTTTTGGCGTATATCATAGGTTCTGATGAACTTTGGCGCATCCAAACCGATCCGCTTGGCCAGCACCTCGGCGGCTTTGTAGCAATTGTCATTTTTACGTTTGCGTTTTATGGTGTATTCGCCTTCCTAAGAGAACAAGTTTGCACTACTATTTGCCCGTATGGGCGCTTACAAGGCGTTTTACTCGATCAAAATTCTATGGTGGTTGCGTATGACCATGTGAGGGGAGAAAACCGCGCTAAAATCAAAAAAGGGGAAGACAGGGCCGCCGAGCGAAAAGGTGATTGTATCGATTGCCTCCACTGTGTTCAAGTTTGCCCTACGGGCATTGACATCCGAAACGGCACGCAACTTGAGTGCACCAACTGCACAGCCTGTATCGACGCCTGCGACCACATGATGGACGCTGTTGGCCTCGAAAAAGGACTTGTGCGCTTTGTTTCAGAAGAAGGCATCAAAACAAGAAATCCTTTCCAATGGACCCGTCGCGTGAAAGCTTATTCAATCTTGCTTTTGGCTCTATTTGTGACCTTGATTTTATTGATCGGTACGCGCAAAGATTTTCAGACCACCTTGATCAGGCAACGGGGCTCTACGTATCAAATGGACGAACACGGACATATTACGAATATTTACGAAGTCAATTTACTCAACAAAACCCATCGGTCTTTTCGCATCCAATTTCGTTTAGAAAACCATATCGGGGAAATCAAAACGGTTAAAGCCCACTTAATACTCAGACCAGAAACAGAACTCAAAGAACGCGTGATCATTCGCTTTCCGAGGAGCTATATCGGCAATGGCAGTAAGAAAATCAAAGTGCTGATCTTCGGTAACGGCAAAAAAATACAAACGGTTAAAACCAAATTTTTCGGACCAATACTATAAAAATGAAATTTAGAAACGCAGTAATTATCGCCATGGTAACATTTGTAGTGTTTATTAGCTATATGGTAGTGGTGATTACCAATGAATCCTCGGAATTGATAGCAGAAGATTATTACGAACAAGAACAAACTATTGATGCCGACATGGTAGCCAAAAAGCGTGCACAAGACGCTGGTTTTCCGATTCACTTCTATGCGCAAAAAGGAAATTTATATTTCCAAACCAAGACGGGTGTTAACGTTCAAAAGCTCCATGCTTCGTTTATGTGCTACAACGACAAAAACAGCGATCTAGAATTAGACCTCGAAGCAGGGAGCAGCTTTCCGGTTGCCCAACTCAAAAAGGGCAACTTCACCATTGACATCCGCTACCAGATCAACGGTAAAACCTATTTACAGCAGGCTACTTATTTGCGCAAATGATTTTTCCAACAATCATTGGATACATCATCGGGCTGCAAGCCACGTTGCATTGTGTCGGTATGTGCGGACCTCTTGCTCTTGCCGCACCAATTGACCGCAGCCAGAAAAACAGAGCATTTTGGGGCAGCCTTACCTACAATTTTGGACGTATCACAAGCTATACTTATCTTGGGTTTTTACTCGGCTTACTTGGCATAGGTTCTACTTGGATATATGCTATACAAGTATTAAGCATCGTCTCGGGCTTGTTTTTTCTCGCTTCAGCGATATTTGGCTCAATGGAGTCTTGGTTTGGATTTAGACTACTTACCGCAAAAATTGGCCAATTCAATGCGCGCTTATTTCCAGCAATCAAAAATATTCCTCGGGCACTAAGACCATATTTATTCGGCGTACTCAATGGCCTGTTACCCTGTGGAATGGTATATTTAGCCTTAGTAATTGCGCTCTCCTGCCCAACCCTAGAGGATAGTATATTGAGTATGTTCTTTTTTGGCCTTGGAACGCTTCCTGTGCTGTTCTTCATACCGCTCATTGGCCAACAGCGCTTTTACCAATTAGTTCCACGCCAGACACAAAAAATACTATTAGGTATCATTGGCCTGCTTTTGATTTTAAGGGGTTTGAATTTAGGCATTCCCTATTTGAGCCCCAGCATGGAGACGCCCCAAAACCACAGCCAACCCAAAATTGAGTGCTGTGAAGTAAAACCCTAAAACAAGAAAAGTAACGACATAAAAAAAGGAGACCGAAGTCTCCTTTTGATGGCTATGATATAATCTTACATCTTAATGAATTTGGCTGTGTCTGTTTGCTTGCCTGCATTGAATTTCACGATGTAGGTACCTGCTGGTAGATCAGCGCTATCGATGCTGAGTTCTTGCGTGCCGTCTGCCATTTGTAGGTTTTGAGACCAAACCATGCGACCGGTAATGCTGTAAACTTGTACTTCTACCTTACCGCTTTGTGCCAATTCGAATACCAATGTGGTGTTGTCTTTGGTTGGGTTGGGATAGGTTCGCAACTTGGTTTTAAATTGACCATTTGGCGTATTCGTGTTGTTGCCTGTACCTAAATATTGGGTTGTTCTCCAGATACCACGACCAAAAGAACCAAGGTAGATTTCACCTGGACGGCCGTTGCCTTCGTCAAAAGAACGCCAACTCTGACGCACTTCATACACAGGAGTACCTTCAAAACCAGTAGAAGCATTCTCCCAGGTTGCGCCTCCGTTTTCAGAAACCCAAGCACCGCTTGATGTACCTACTACTAAGATATCTGGGTCATTGCGATCGATGATGCCGTCATAGGTTGCAATTCCGGAAACTATTGAACCAAGGTTAGTAAATGTTGGTGTGGATGCTGTAGCGTTATTGGTGCGCTTGTTGGTGCCGTTAAAGCCAGCAAAACATATCAAATCATTTTCATTGTTAGGGTTGATAGCAATACCTTCATAGGAAGTGGTGGTGATTTTGGTAAGCGTTGTCGCTGTCGGTGCAGTAGTGGTTGCACCTTGCGTTACATAGCCAGCTTTTGAAGCAAAATTTGGATCACTGGTGTAGATGTCACCGAGGCCGTCTAGGCGCCAAACGCCGCTCCCAGCACTGATGTAACAATGGCTGAGGTCGCGAGAAAACTCAACGTCTATTGAGTTGAACAAACCACCTCCAATACCTTTAGCCAAACATAACCACCCTGGATTGGTAACAGAGAAGCGTGTTGCATTGCGCGTACCCCAAAGTTCGCCTCCGTTGGCGTTCACATATACCAAAAACCAAGATTGGTATGGATCTGCAATACGAAGGGTATCCCAAGAAACATTAAAGGCAACGGTATCTGTACCCATTTCAAAGGTTTCGCCCGTGGCATTATTGATGCCGTAGTTCGTATTTCCTACAGTAAGTGACGGATCGTAATAAAGGGTGTCGTCAAAATACAAAGCTGTTGGAGCAGAAGTGGTAATGGTGTCGCCAGAAGCCATTGAGGCAATGCGAAGCTGCGCACCTGCTGCATAGTTTTTCTTGGGAATGAAGGTAACGGAGTCTTGTGAGTTTGGATCGTAGTATTCGGCCAAAAAGAGTTCTGTATGGAAAGGATGGTAAGAACTGCCGTCTGTTCCGGCTGGGTCATAAGTACCTGGGAGATTAGGGCTGAAGTTGGTCCAATTAACGCCGCGGTCTCCTGAACGAGAGATGCTGTTATAGTAAACTGAGGAGAACATGACTCCTGGATTAAAGAAGGAGATTTCACACTCAAAGCCATCACCACCATTTACTTCGCGGAATTCGTGGTAAGTAGACAAACTAAAGTCGTTGTACAGCGATCCGTTATCTTGCGCACCACCCATCACGCGACCTGCAGCATCAAAAGCAATGCCATAGAATTGCGTTACATTGTAGCCACGGTTGGCAGGAAACCAATTTGCACCTTTGCTATTGGAAACACCCACACCGCCGTCGTTACCAACGTAAAGGCGGTTGTTGTTGTCCCATTTCATTTCGTGATTATCGGCATGGACATATGTTGGTGAACTTGGGCTGGCAAACCACAGTGATATTTTTTCAAAACCACCAGATGGCGGGTTGTTCACTGTTTGCTTCCATTCCCAAACGTCAACTCCACCTATGAGCAAGCGTTCTGGATTGGTTGGGTCTACAGAGAGGATACTGTTATAAGTACCTTGATCACGATAGATATCAAATTCGTTTGGTGGCCCTGAGGGACCCACGAACTGATTCCATGTTTGGCCGTTGTCATGGGAAACATGCATGGACAAAAGGTTAGAATTGGTGCGGGTTGCGTAAAGCGAATAAGCGCCATTTGAGTTTAGTGTTGGTGAAATGGCATATTCAATTCGTGCAGCGCCTGTTGGGACTAGGTTAGCCGTAATTGCACCTGATTTATCAGTGAAAGAGTTTCCACCATCTGTAGATACGTAAGTTTTGTTGGCTGCGTAGGCAGCAACAATGACTTGACCATTTTTAGAGACTTGCAAAGCAAAGCAACCGCCACTAGCTGCCGGAACGCTTGTAAGTGATGCATCACCCACTTTCCATTTTTTAAGACCCGACGAAGTAGCCATCCAAACGTTGTTGTCAGCATTTGAGCAAGCTAATTCTGTACAATTAGTTGTACCTGGTATTTTTGAGAATGTTGCGCCGAAGTCTGTGGAGTACCATACGCCATTGCCGCCCCAACCTTCATCGTTTGATCCTGTTGCCACGTATAGTGTGTTGTCTGGTGTCATGGTCATGCTGGAGATAAATGGACTTGCACCAGCATCGAAGAAAGGAACTACGCGCTCCCAGAAATTACCTTTGTTGTTAGAAACAAACAATCCACCTGATACACCACCTGCCCAAAGACGATTGATGTTACTGCGATCTATACAAATAGCCCGGGTACGGCCACCGATGTTATCTGGGCCGAGAGATTCAAAAACGATAGATTTTGAGGTGCCCATTTTGCGAATCTCTTGCTCAATTTTGGCAAGTGTTTCACTAGATACAGGATTGCCAGTATTGACATCGATGTAACGTGCCTTCAGCCAAGAAATGGCATCATCTGAACGACCTTCTTTTAGAATAGACAAACCTGCCTGACGATAAAGTGCCGTTTGGGGCAAGAAATGGTAAGCAGTGAATGCGAGAGCGAAAACACCCGCAACTATCAAAGAACCAAATACATATATCTTTTTATTCATATAGAAATTATTAATAGTGCAAGATTAGTGTGCCAAATTAAGAAATATTCTCTTAATAATGAGTCAAGATTGAAGGCAATTACACAAATTTTGACAAAAATTTTGTTTCGTTTAATTTTCAAATATTTATAGATCGAATAAATGTTTTTCTGCATGATAGGAGGAGCGCACTAGCGGGCCACTCTCCACAAATCTGAAGCCCATTTCTAGCCCTATCTTCTGGTAGTTAGCAAATTGCTCCGGCTCTATAAATTCAGCAACGGGCAAATGCTTTGGCGTAGGTTGTAGGTACTGTCCAAGCGTCAGGATATCAACTTGCACTGACCGCAGATCTTGCATGGTTTCGAGTACCTCTTGTTCGGTTTCGCCCAAGCCCAACATGACACCAGATTTGGTGCGCATACCACCTTTTTTCAGGCGAAATAATACTTCTAAACTGCGATCATATTTGGCTTGAATGCGGACTTGTTTGGTGAGCCTGCGAACAGTCTCGAGGTTGTGAGAGACAATTTCGGGAGCGACATCGATGATGACCTGAAGGTTATCCCAATTGCCTGCAAAATCGGGTATGAGTGTTTCTAAGGTCGTGCCGGGTGATTGTTGACGTATGGCACGAACAGTTTGAGCCCAAATTTCAGAACCCCCGTCTTTGAGGTCGTCGCGGTCAACTGAGGTAAGTACGGCGTGCTTGACACCCATGATTTTGACGGAATTGGCAACCCTGCCCGGCTCAAACATGTCGACCGGATCTGGCTTTCCCGTTTGAACGCCGCAGAAACCGCAAGAGCGCGTACATACATTGCCTAGAATCATAAAGGTGGCCGTACCTTCGCCCCAACATTCACCCATGTTTGGGCAGCTTCCGCTTTCGCAGATAGTGTGAAGTTTGTGCTCATCGACTAAGCCTCTTACTTTGCGGTATTTTTCTCCAGTGGGCAGCTTGACGCGCAACCATTTTGGTTTTTTAATACGTGTTGTTTCTTCCATTAGAATTGAAGATTTTCCAATTGTTGTAAAACGGCATCTCGTTGTCCAACAACCGAGCGCAAGCTTTGTGCGTTATAACGTAATGATTTAATGAAGAGGGTGGTATTTTTTAAAAATAAATAGTAACCCAAAGCAACTATGTTCAATGCTAAAAAGAGTGCAATCCAGCACCAGGAGTCTAGTGAAATGAATTGCGCAGTCACTGCAAAAAGGAGGATGTTCCATAACGGCAGCAAGACCAAAAGCATGGTCATTTTAGTAGAGGACCAAAACACCGGCCTTTTCATTTTCTTTTCAACAAATCTTTTTACAAAGATTGCAGGCAAAGCGATGTGTACAAGCCCAACGAGGAATAGCGGTATTTGAAGTATCAGCTTTAAGAAAGTGAGCAAGCGCCAGTTCTTTTGAAGGGCAAACCAATAAAGTTCTGCCTCTGTTAGGCCTAATTTGCGCAAATTATCTAGATAACTATTGATTTGATTTTTAATCGGTTCAATGCCATCCTTTTGACTTTCCGATAAAGCATTTAGATGGTTGGCTAACTGTTGAGCATACAACCAACGCGCTTCAAGTGAAAGTTTTGGGTCATAGCAATCTACGTGCATGCCCTTGCGATTGAGCATCATGATTTGCTCGTGCAACACGACGTGTTCATCTGCCTTAACATGCGTAATTTGCGCCTGCATGCGTTGTTCAAGTTCGCGATTGAGCACTGAAATGACTTTACTAGGATTTTCTAGGTAGTCATCCTTGTAATCATTGAGTAAGATTGGTTCTGCCGCAGCAAGCAAAACATCGCTGCGCAAGATGCCGGGATTGGTGTAGTTCAACCCTAAGCCCTGGACCCGGATTTCTACTTTCCAATCGAGGTCTTCTAGGGCGGTAAAACCGATGCGAATAGCACCTTTTTTAATGGGTTTGAGCCTGCGCTCGAAGATATCGTCGGTGATGCCTTCGCCAAAAATGAGCAAATTACGGTTGCGAGCAAGGGTTTCAGTCGCCTTTTTAAAAACTTTTTTGTTCTTTTCTTGCGAATTACCACCGTCTTGCTGGCGATAGATGGGCAACATATGAGCTAGCCAAAACAATGGCCGGGTAAAGCGATTGAAGACGTCGGAGCGTGTCATGAAATACACAATAGGTTTGCGCAAACGCGACACGACTAGTGGATCGAGAAACGACGAAGGGTGATTACTTACAAAGATGGTTCTTCCAAAACGACTTTTACTCGGACGCACTTCTTTGATGCGTCTAAAAAACAAACGGAAGCTAAAGCCTAATCCGAACCAAAAAATAAAATACAAGGGCCTCATGCTGCGAAATTACCAATTTTAGATAATTTCGCCTTAAAATAAACGCATGAAGCGCATCGGACTCATTTGCGGAGGCTTTTCCTCCGAATACAATATCTCAATCAAGAGTGCTCAAACCATTCAAAATCACTTTCCTGCGCACCTCGAATGCGTCCTGATTCCCATTTCAAGAAGCGACTGGCAAGAGCAACTTCATGTAATGGCAAAAATAGACGCCGCAATCATATACACCCACGGTGACCCCGGAGAAAACGGTAAAATTCAGGCTTATCTCGACATGCTGCAAATTCCCTACATCAATTCTGGGGTATTGGCAAGTGCACTTTCTTTTGACAAATGGTATTGCAATCAATTCTTGAAAGGTTTTGGTTTTGAAGTGGCCAAATCTCAACTTTTTCACTTCGGCGCACATATAGATGCCACTGCATTAGTAGCTGATTTGGGCCTACCTATGTTTGTGAAGCCATCGGACTCAGGCTCTAGCTTTGGTATTTCTAAAGTGAAGTCTGTTGAAGACGTCCAAACGGCATTTGACACCGCTTTTAAGGAAGGTCGAAATGTGGTGGCCGAAGCATTTTTGGACGGCACTGAAGTGACCTGTGGCGTGTACCGCAGCCAAAATGGCTTGGTAGCCTTACCGCTGACGGAAATTGTCTCCGAAACCGAATTTTTCGACTACGCCGCCAAATACGATGGCAAATCCAAGGAAATTACGCCTGCTCGGGTCAATGATGCAGTCACACTAGCAGTACAGTCGCAAGCTAAAAAAATATATGATTTACTGGGTTTGAGAGCAATTGCCCGCATCGATTTCATGCTTGTGAACGATGTTCCATATATCATAGAAGTCAATACAACGCCCGGGTTTTCACCCGCAAGTATTGTACCCCAGATGCTGGGAGTGGCCCAAATTGGCATTCAAGATTTTTGGACTTCAATTATTCGGGTTGAGCTTGGTATGTAGCCAACTGATTGAAAAAAGGTTCCATTTTTTTGGCTATAGCCGACCCTGTTATCTTGTAATCATTGGCAATTATGGCAAACGCTATTTGGTGACCATTTGGCGCAGCGACATACCCCGCATAAGCCTTGATGCCATTGATGCTTCCGCTTTTGGCGTGTACTTTTCCTTCGCCAGCTTGCCCTTTACAAAGGTTTTTGACTGTGCCTGTTTGCCCGGCAATCGGCAAACTTTTAATATAGGTTGCAGCATGAGGCGCTTTAGCTTGTTGCATGAGAAGCTTGACAAATTGAGCCGAACTCATCCGATTGACCTTGGATAAACCACTCCCATCTACGATGCCACAGGGCCCGAGCTGCCAATCTTCAAACAGGCTGTCTAACACGCGGATCCCGTTTTCATAGGTACCGCTACCGTAGCGCTGCGCACCGATCTGACGGAGTAAACCTTCGGCAAACATATTGACACTGCGTTGGTTGGTCCAGAAAACAACATCTTCTAGCTTTTGACCCACTTCTGCGTGTAACATGGTCATGCTTTCGGTACTTGACGCGTGCAAACTAGGATGCAATCTGACAGCAGCACTACCACCGTCTACGCGCACGCCTTGCTTTTGCAGTGCTTGATAGAATAACAAAGCCAGAAGTTGCTCTGGATCGGGCATGCTGCCTTTTACTTCATATTCCGTTCGGTTAGCGGGCAAACTCCCTTTGATACTTCTTTCAAAATTGTAAGGCTCGCCGTGAATAAAAGATTGATCGGTACTCACATTCGCCGCTTTAGCTTCAATATTTAAACGATAGTTTGGATCATTCGGAAAGCAACTCTTCATGACAATAGGTGTTCCGGATGCTCCTGTTTGAAAGGTCAATTTGAGCGTGTTGTCGTAGAAATTGAGGCCAAATGAACCGCAGCCGTAGTAGTTGCCCATATCGACCTGCTCCCAGCCAACGGGGCATTTGTCGTAACCAAAGGTGCTTGCATCGGAAATAATTTGTCCAGTAATGTATTGGATACCTTGTTTTTGGATGAGCGCAACCCATTCAGTTAAAAATTTGAATTCGCGACCGGGCTCGTTGAAATAACGAGAACCCAACGAGACATCTCCACCACCTACAATTCTGATGTTGCCGTCGAAAACGCCATTTGCTTTGAGTTCGCCATCTAAAAAAAGTTGTGTTTTGGCTTGGTAGCTCGGCCCGAGTACAGTTAATGCGGCAGCTGTACTCACCAATTTAGTGATCGAAGCGCCAGGAAGCTGCTGCGCGGGAAGATAGGCCGCAATTGTATCTCCAGTAGTAAGGTCAACAGCGCAAATGCTCCATTTGGTGCCATTTAGCTGTGGGTCATTGACGAGTTGTTGCACGATAGTCTGTAGTGGAAACTGCGCTGCCAGCCAGAGCGGAAAACTGAATAAAAACAGAGCAAAGATGCGAGGCATAGTCGACAAATTTAGTGTAATTTTACAATTCAAAATGGAGGCCATGTTACGAATTCAAGCAGAAAAACTTTCAGGACTGTACAGCATTTATCCAAAAGTCTTTGGTGACGAGCGCGGCTATTTTTTTGAGACCTACAAAACCGAAAACTACGCCCAAATCTGCGAAAACCTCACCTTCGTTCAGGACAACATCTCCAGGTCGGCAAAAGGAACACTTCGCGGCCTGCATTTTCAAGCGCCTCCCTTTGCGCAAGGCAAACTCGTTCAAGTGCTGCAAGGCGCTGTGCTCGATGTAGCAGTAGACCTCCGTCGTTCTTCGCCTACCTACGGTCAACATATTAAAATGGTTTTGAGTGCACAAAATGCCACACAACTATATATTCCACCAGGTTTTGCACACGGTTTTCTAGCACTTGAGGACCACACGCTCTTCAGTTACAAGTGTACGGCAGCGTATCATCTAGCCTCAGAAGGCTGCTTACACTTCAATGACCCCGACCTCCAAATCGATTGGGAGCTTACAGACTTGCCTTTACTTTCGACAAAAGATGCCTTAGGCGTGGCCTTTTCTACTTTTCAAACGCCATTTGAATAAACCGATGCCCAAAAACAGCCATCCCAACGACCTGATCCGTATTCAAGGCGCAAGAGAACACAACCTCAAGAACATCCACCTTGAAATCCCGCGGCAAAAGCTAGTTGTTTTTACAGGGCTGAGCGGCAGCGGCAAATCTTCATTGGCCTTTGACACCATTTTTGCCGAAGGACAGCGCCGCTACCTCGACACCTTTTCGGCGTATGTGCGCCAATTCATTGGTGGCTTGGAAAGACCCGATATCGACAAAATTGACGGCCTCAGCCCGGTAATTGCCATTGAACAAAAAACCGTTGGCCGCTCACCGAGGTCAACAGTTGGCACTATTACAGAACTCTACGATTTCTTTCGCTTGCTTTTTGCCAGAACCGCCACAGCCTATTCGTATCAGACCGGCGAAAAAATGGTTCAATATGCAGACCACGACATCACTGAACTCATCCAAAGCACTTTTAAAGGCAAAAAAGTAGCCCTGCTCGCTCCAAAAGTAAAAGGTCGCAAAGGACATTACCGCGAACTTTTTGAGCAAATTCAGCGCTTGGGCTATACACGCGTAAGGGTCGATGGCGAACTCTTCGAATTAAGTAAACCCATCAAACTAGACCGCTACAAGACCCACGATATCGAAGTAGTTGTGGACCGCTTCATCGCAGGAGAAGTGGACAACAAACGCTGTCAAGAAACGGTACAAACCTGCATGCAATTGGGCGACGGCACCCTTATGGTGCTCGATTTAGAAAACGGAGACATCCGCCATTACAGCCGCTCGCTCATGTGTCCGAGCACGGGCATATCTTACCCCGAGCCCGAACCCAATCTATTTTCTTTCAACTCTCCTTACGGCGCCTGCCCTACCTGCAAAGGACTCGGAGAGGTGAGTGAAATGGACCGAGACAAAATCATACCAGACCCCAAACTTTCGGTTAAAAAAGGAGGTCTCGCGCCGCTAGGCGCCTACAAAAGATCTTGGATTTTTGATAAAATAGAGAAATTGTTGCAGGCCCAGCAATATACGCTCAACACCCCCATCAGCGACATCGACGAAGAACTCATCGAGCTGTTGCTTTACGGAAACGAGGACATGGAACTCGGACCGCTCGATACACAAGAGCGTTTTGAAGGCCTTCTGCATTTTATGGGCCGCCACGCAGAAGATTCTTCTACTGCAATTGAACGTTGGGCCCAAGGTTTCATGCACAAGAAATCGTGTCCAAGCTGTTCTGGCTACCGTCTCAAAAAAGAAGCCCTGCACTTCAAGATTGGACAACTACACATCGGCGAACTCGCTGTCATGGACTTGCAGACCCTACAAGAATGGTGCGCTACCCTTCCTGAACTCCTCGATGAGCAAGCCATCTATATTGGCAAAGAAATCATCAAGGAAATCAATGCGCGCTTGGGCTTTATTTTAGAGGTAGGTCTCGAATACCTCACCATGCACCGCAGTGCCAAAACCTTATCAGGTGGTGAGGCTCAGCGCATCCGCTTGGCAACCCAAATTGGCACCGAACTACTCAATGTGCTGTATATCCTTGATGAGCCGTCTATCGGTTTGCACCAACGAGACAACACCAAACTCATACGTTCCCTTACCAAATTACGCGACCTCGGCAACACCGTTTTGGTAGTGGAACACGACAAAGAAATGATGGAAGCTGCCGACTTTATCGTCGATATCGGACCCGGAGCTGGCCGACATGGTGGCGAAATTGTCTTTGCGGGCACCTATGCAGAAATGCTCAGTGCAAATACAGTTACAGCAGGTTATTTAAATGGAAATAGAAGCATTTCAATCCCAGATCAAACAAGGGCTGGAAATGGTAATTTCCTTAAACTCAAAGGGGCTTCAGGGCACAACCTGAAAAACATCGATATTCAGATTCCACTCGGCACACTTACTTACGTGACAGGCGTGAGTGGCAGCGGCAAATCTTCGCTGATCAATCAGACGCTTTTCCCGCTTTTGATGAATCATTTCTACGACCCTATTCGTACGCCGCTGCCCTACAAACAAATTACAGGTCTTGAGCACCTCGACAAAGTCATTGAGATTGACCAAAGCCCAATTGGCCGAACGCCGCGCTCCAATCCAGTGACCTATACCAAAGTTTTTGACGAAATCAGGAGTTTGTTTGCCAACATGCCCGAAGCGCTCATCCGCGGTTACAAACCCGGACGCTTCTCGTTTAATGTAGCTGGTGGCAAATGTGAAACCTGCAACGGAGGTGGCATGCGCCTTATCGAAATGAACTTTTTACCAGACGTTTATGTCATGTGCGAACAGTGCAATGGAAAAAGATACAATAACGAGACCCTAGAAGTGCGCTACAAAGGCAAAACAATTGCAGACGTCCTGCAAATGACCATTTCTGAGGGTTGTCAGTTTTTTGAAAATCAGCCCAAAATACACCGCATGTTGCTTACTTTGGAAGAAGTCGGCTTGGGTTATGTGCAACTAGGGCAGTCTTCTACAACATTATCGGGAGGAGAAGCACAGCGCATCAAGTTAGCTGCCGAACTCGCTAAAAGAGCCACTGGTAAAACCATCTACATCTTAGATGAACCCTCAACCGGACTTCATTTTGAAGATATTCAGCTACTGCTCAAGGTCTTGCAAAGATTGGTAGACGAAGGCAATACCGTTTTAGTGATCGAACACAACCTCGATATGATCAAAACCGCCGACTACATCATAGATATAGGCCCAGAAGGCGGACAACGCGGAGGTCAGGTTCTTTTTGAAGGCACCCCTGCTCAAATGGCTAAAAAGGCTCAAAAAGTATCGTACACCGCAAAATATTTGGCCCAAGAATTAAAAAAGCGTTAATTTTGACGCTCCTAAAGTAGTAACGAAACTAAAAAACATAAAATGGCAGTAGAAATTACAGACCAAAACTTCGATGAACTTGTCATGAAATCTGACAAACCCGTTATCATTGATTTCTGGGCAGAATGGTGTGGTCCTTGCCGCATGATTGGCCCTGTTATCGAAGAAATGGCCAATGAATACGACGGTAAAGCATTAATTGGAAAAGTAAATGTAGACCACAACATGGGCGTCTCTGCTCAATTTGGTGTGCGCTCTATCCCAACAATCTTATTTATCAAAAACGGCGAGGTTGTCGACAAATCAGTTGGCGCTGTTCCTAAAGCAGTTCTAGCTGAAAAGCTCGAAGCACTCATGTAAAACAATCAAGGGAGTTCGCTCCCTTTTTTTATGCCATGGAATCATTCTGGAGAAGACTTCGTTATTACGGCCTAGGTTTCGGACTCGGCCTCATCCTTACCTTTGGTATCTTCAATACGCGTGGCTGTAGCTGGATGCCTGAAAACCGCGTCAAAGACGCTATGAACAAGCGCGTTTGGATCGTCGACATGCAAAAGGTCAATTCTTTTTACAAAGACCACAAACTCAACGACGCCAAGTTTTACCGCCTCATGCAAAATGCCGATATCTCTTTTACCAAAAGCATCCGCAGTGGTCGTCATAAAGTCTATGACCTCACTTTCACAGACGGCAAAAACAAAGAAGCGCATTGCCTTGCGCGCATGACAGACGAAAGTTTCGTCGTAGAATTTATTCCTGGCGTTAAAAACATAAAGGAATACAGAAAAATGAAAAGTCCTTCTTTTGGAGCAAGTATCATCCATGCTCCAGACCAGAAGCATTTGGTTTACTCCGAAGATAACCCGGCAATCAAAGAACAACTGCGCGCACTTGGTATCCATAACGACATCCAACTGCAAAAAGAACTTTTATCTGGGCACTTTGATTTCCAAAAATCGAGACTCAAGGAACAACCAAGACCCATTCACGTCATACAATTTCGACCTGAAAACAACAAAAAAATAGAAATTTCTGCTACCTGTATTTGGTACAAAGACAAAATCAAAGTTTACAGCCTTAGCGAAGAACGCCTCCCTTTTTAGTACAATTCACAAATTTTGGCAAAAAATTGTTTAAAAGTTCAGTAAAACTGCGCCCGCGCTTCTATCTGAATTTTTAACTTTGAAACATGGAATTCACTGCAGCGCAGATTGCTGGTTTATTAAACGGAGAAGTCATCGGTAATCCCGACGCCACCGTTAGCGCTTTAGCCAAAATTGAGGAAGGCCAAGAAGGCGCGCTCAGTTTTCTTTCCAACCCCAAATACGAGTCCTACATTTACTCCACTGGTTCCAGTATTTGCATTGTCAACAACACATTTACTGCTCAAAAACCGCTGCCGGATACCCTTACGCTCATTAAAGTTGCAGACGCCTATGCGTGTTTTGCCCAATTATTGGCAGTCTACGACAGCATGAATAAAAAAGAGGCCATTATTGAACAACCTTGTTTTATTCACGACAGCGCGCAAATCGGAACAAACGTCTATATCGGCGCCTTCGCCTACATTGGTGCGAACGTCAAAATTGCCGACAACTGTCAAATTCATCCTCATGTTGTCCTTCAAGAAAACGTGACGGTTGACGAAAACACAACCATTTACCCATCGGTGAACGTTTACAAAGAATGTCAGATCGGGGCGCGCTGCATCATCCATGCTGGGTCTGTAATTGGTTCAGACGGCTTTGGTTTTGCCCCTGACGCAAACGGTGTATACAGCAAAATTCCACAAATTGGCAATGTGGTCATCGAAGACGACGTCGAAATTGGATCCAATTGCAGCATTGACCGCGCCACCATGGGCTCTACTTACATTCGCAAAGGGGTTAAAATAGACAACCTTTGTCAGATTGCGCACAACGTAGATGTCGATCAGCATACCGCAATGGCTGCACAGGTCGGCATAGCGGGTTCCGCGAAAATCGGCAAGCACGTCATGATCGGCGGCCAAACGGGAATCGCAGGGCACCTCAGCGTAGCAGACCACACCAAAATTGTGGCCCAATCAGGCATTCCATCAACGGTCAAAAAAGCCGACACCCTCATGGGCACGCCGGCCATTCCAATCAACGACTACAAGCGCTCTCATATTGGCTTTCGCAGATTGCCAGGGCTCATTACCAAAATACAAGATTTAGAAAACAAACTCAAAGAGCTGCTCAAAAACAAAGAAGCATGACAGAACAACAACGCACCATCAAAGATTCCCTCGTATTTGAAGGAGTCGGTCTACATACTGGTGAAAAAGTACGCTTAGAAATATGCCCTGCACCAGCCAATCACGGCTACAAATTCCAACGCACCGACCTCCAAAACCAACCCATCATTAAGGCCGACGTCGATTACGTCGTGGCTACAGACCGCGGCACAACCCTAGAACAGCACGGTGCGCGCGTTTACACCACAGAACACGTGCTTGCAGCGCTCTACGGTTGCCAAGTAGACAACGCACTCATCAAGCTAGACGGCCCTGAAATTCCAATCATGGACGGCAGCGCTTTGCCTTTCGTTCAGGCAATTGAAGCCATTGGCTACCAAGACCAAGACGCCGTTCGCGACTATTTTGAACTCAGCGAAAACATCCCGTGGGAAGACCTCGACAAAGGCATTGAGTTTCTGGCCATTCCAGACAAAGAATACCGCCTCACCGTTATGGTCGATTACAACTCACCCGTACTCGGCACCCAACACGCCAGCATGTACAACATCGGTGAATTCAACAAAGAAATTGCACATTGCCGCACCTTTGTTTTCCTTCGCGAGCTCGAATATCTTGCTAAAAACAACCTCATCAAAGGAGGCGACCTCGACAACGCTATTGTCCTCGTAGACCGCGCAGACATCAGTCAAGCAGAACTCGATGAGCTCGCAGAGCTTTTGGGCAAAGAAAAACTACAAGTGAGCCCCGACAGCATCGGCGTACTGAACTCTAGTAAGTTACAGTGCGAGAACGAACCCGCTCGCCACAAACTCCTCGACATCGTCGGCGACCTCGCACTCGTTGGCAAACCCATCAAGGCACACATTTTAGCCGCAAGACCCGGCCACTCTGGCAACGTTCGCTTTGCCAAAGTACTCAAGGATCAGATCAAGAAACAACAACTTGCAGGTCGCACTTTTGACCTTTCAAAAGATCCGCTCTACACCACCCAAGACATCGAGCAAATGCTGCCGCATCGCTACCCTTTCTTGATGGTGGACAAAATCATGGAAATTCATCCTACATCAATTATTGGGGTCAAGAACATCACCATGAACGAGCCGATTTTCACGGGGCATTTTCCTGGCAACCCAGTGTTCCCGGGTGTTTTGCAAATTGAAGCAATGGCGCAAGTAGGTGGCATCTATGCACTTTCACAGGTTGAAGATCCCCATCTATACTCCACGTACTTCATGAAAATCGACAATGTCCGCTTCAAGCAAAAAGTTGTCCCGGGCGATACCGTCGTGTTTGAACTCGTCCTCAATTCACCTATTCGCCGCGGCCTCGTCGAAATGAGCGGCACAGCCTACGTCAACGGCAAGGTCGTTTCAGAAGCGAGCATGCTTGCACAAATCATCAAAGACAAAGCCGAATGATTTCCAACCTCGCCTCGGTCTCTCTAGATGCGCAAATTGGGCAAAATGTGCGCATCGACCCTTTTGCCGTAATTCATCCGGACGTCATCATTGGCAACGGCTGCCATATACACTCCAACGCAGTGCTCTATCCCGGTACGCGCATCGGCGAAGACTGCGATGTATTCCCGGGTGCTAGTGTTGGCGTGATACCACAAGACCTCAAGTTTGGCAACGAATACACGACCGTAGAAATCGGAAACCATACTAAAATACGAGAGTGCGTCACCATTCACCGTGGTACCAACGACAAACTCAAAACCACAATCGGTGACAACTGCCTTCTCATGACCTACGTGCACATCGCCCACGATTGCCAAATTGGCAACAACGTCATTTTAGCGAGCTACACCGGTCTTTCTGGCCACGTCACCATTGACGACTGGGCCATCTTAGAAGGCAAAGCAGCAGCCCAACAATTCACACACATCGGCAAGCACGCTTTTATTGGTGGTGCTTCATTAATAAGAAAAGATATTCCGCCCTATGTAAAGGCAGCCAGAGAACCGCTGTCTTTTGCGGGTGTCAATTCCGTAGGACTCAGAAGACGCGGCTTTAGCGAAGAACAAGTCCGCGAAATCGAAGACATCTATCGCATTCTTTACGTGCAAAACAGCAACGTGTCAAAAGGCATCAAAATCGTAGAAGATACCATGCCAGAAAGCCCGCTTCGGGCCGAAATCATTGGTTTTATACAAACAGCAGAAAACGGCGTAATTCGCGGCATGATATGATCTTACAACGCGCTCAAGAAATCGACCTTCAGATAGTAGATTATGCATTTGGAGGCCGAGGCATCGCAAGAATTCAGACAGAAAAAGGCCCATTTGTCATTTTTGTAGATAACGCCTTTCCGGGTCAACTCGTTCGGGCCAAAATTGAAACCAAGCGCAAAACTTTTGCCGAAGCCAAATTGCTCGAAGTGCTTCAACGCGCTGAAATCGAAACAGTTTCTGATTTTCAAGAAATTTCTGGAGGCCCATACATTCATGTACCAGTGGCAACCCAAGAATCTTATAAGGAAGAAAGTACCCTGACTACTTTTTCCAAACTCAGTGGGCTCAACGACGTCAAGTCCAAATTTGATACCTTTATTTCGTCGCCTCAGCACTACCACTACCGCAACAAAATGGAGTATAGCTTTTCTTGTATTGAGCACGACCTCAGCACCAATGAAGAACTCGACGACGCCTTTGCCCTAGGCTTCAAACGCCGCGGAACCTGGTGGAAAGTCGAGAGCCTCAATAAAGCAAGCGGACTTTTTGACGAACAGTGGGAAACCCAACTCAAAGAACTGCGCAACTTTCTTCAAAAAACAGGTCTTCCAGCTTGGCATCCACCTCAAAAAAAAGGCTTCTTTCGCCATATTGTGGTGCGCAAGTCCTTTCTCAATGACCAATTACTCATCAATTTAGTCACTTCAAATGAAGGAATTGAACACTTTGATGTGCAGGCTTTTGCAAGTTTCTTGCAAGTCCTTCATCCTGGCAGAATTGCCGGGCTCTGGCACACCATCAACGACAACGTTGCCGACCGAGCGAAAATAGAGAACGGTCATTCACAACTCATCTTTGGGCAAGCAATCATTGAAGAAGAACTCGCTGGTTTGCGTTTTCAAATCAGTATGGAAAGCTTTTTTCAGACCAATCCATCTTGTGCCGAACTCCTCTATGACAAAGCCCTCGACTACCTATTCGAGGATGCATTTGAACCCGGAGATATCGCCATGGACTTATTCTGCGGCACCGGAACTATTGGCCAACTGATGGCCAAACGCAATGCCGATGTCCGCATTATTGGCGTAGATATCGTCGAAAAAGCAATCGAAGACGCCAAGCAAAATGCAGCCAAAAACGGCATCCACAGCGTGGAGTTTTTTGCAGCCGACGTCGGTAAATTTCTAAGAGAATATCCCGATTTTCAGGGTAAAATCAAGCGCATTATGCTCGATCCGCCGCGCGCTGGCATTGCACCAAAAACACTCCAAAAAGTCATAGCGCTCGATGCAGATAGCATTGTATACATTAGCTGCAATCCGTCTACCCAAGCCCGCGATGCGGCAACCCTCGCTGAAGCAGGTTATGTACTCGAAAAGTATGCGCTCGTCGATCAATTTCCGCATACCGGCCACATCGAAGCAATTGCCAAATTCAAAAAAGCATGAAAGTAGAAGTACTTGCCATTGGCGACGAATTACTCATCGGACAAACCATCAATACAAATGCTGCCTGGATCGGGCAAGAAATGGCCAACAGAGGATTTCGCGTACAACGAAGCCTCACTATTGCCGACGAACCTCAGGCAATTGTTGCGGCTTTAGAGGGCATCATGCCCAATACCAACTGCGTGATCATTACCGGTGGGCTCGGCCCCACCAAAGACGACCTCACCAAATATACTTTAGCTAGCTATTTTGACAGCCCGCTAGAAATCCATCAGGCCACACTTGCTCAGATTGAAGATTTCTTTTCCAGTCGCAATAAACCCATGCTTGAGGTCAATGTACAACAAGCGGCTTTGCCAACCAAAGCTACCATCCTTAAAAACCGACTCGGTACCGCTGCAGGAATGTGGTTCGAGCACAACAAGGTCATTTTTATTTCTCTTCCAGGGGTGCCCTACGAAATGAAAACCATCATGACCGAAGAAGCCTTTCCTTTACTTGAAAAACTTTATGACGGCGCTACACTCTACCACAAAACCATGCATACGCAAGGCATTGGTGAGTCCTTTCTAGCCGATCAAATTGCCGATTGGGAAGACCGCGTGAGAGCAGCCGGCTTAGGCTTGGCCTATCTCCCTGCTCCCGGAATGGTGAAGCTGCGCCTGAGTTCCTATACAGGAGATGAGAACGCCGCGCTCATCGATCGCTTTTTTTTGGAGTTAGAAGCGCGTATGCCAGCGCATATTTTCGGCTACGGAGAAACCACCCTTGAGGTCGCACTGGGCCAACAACTCTTAGCGAAAAACGCCACTGTAGGAACCGTGGAAAGTTGTACAGCAGGTTTACTTGCCCAACACATCGCGCGCGTTTCAGGCGCATCAGCCTATTACCAAGGAGCGCTACTCACCTACTCGAACGCACTCAAAGTCAAGATTGCTGAAGTAAATGCCCAGGTTTTGGAGCAACATGGCGCTGTAAGTGAAGCTGTGGCACTAGAAATGGCCGCCAACGGACGCAGGCTTTTGGGTGTTGATTATTGTTTGTCTACAACTGGAGTCGCTGGGCCAACAGGCGGCAGTGCTGAAAAACCTGTCGGGTTGGTCTGGGTTGGTTTGAGTGGCCCCAATGGCACAATTGCACAACAATTTCAGTTTGGAGACAACCGCGAACGCAACCTGGAAATGACCACATTGAGCGCCATGAATTGGCTACGTCACTACCTCAAGAGTAACTAAGGCACATAAATTTTTGCACCTGTTCCCGCGCAACGAATGATATAAAATCCCGGCGGAAGCGCCGTACCGTTAATTTGCGAAACAGTGGTTTGCTGCAGCAATTGACCAGACAACTTATAAATCTCCACAACTTCTTGAGGGGCAGAACCTTCAATCAATACCAGCTTGTTTTCATCGATAGAAATAAGAAGGCCTTGATTTTCATTTTGAGCTCCAAGCCCAATAAGATTGTATATCAATTCAACGTCGTCGATCAACACCTCATCATTGGCACTGCCTCCGCCGGGAATATGATTGGTGCTGAAGGTCAACAGGATAAATTTAGGCGCCAAGCCTGTATTGACGGTATAGGTAAATGGAACTGAAAAGCGCGTCCAGGTGTTGTTGGTTGGCGAAAACTGAAAATCGGCGTCGGCAACGACGAATGGTTCTGATGCCGCATTGGTGGGGTCTTGGACTGAAAACTGATCATGTATGACAGCATGAATCCCTGCTTTTTCAGTCGGGGCAGCAGTGTAACGCGCCCAAAAAACGATAGAATCTGGGGCAAGAGTGAGTGATTCTGAGAAAGCAGTGTCGTTTAAAACCGTGTAATTATAGTTGTCTTGGCTGCTCAAATTAGCACTACCCATATTCATGCGGCCAGTTGTTAAAACTCCATTGGCCATAATGCCCAAAGTGCTCTTGGACCAAATTCTAGCACAATAGCTACCTGAAGCTCCCGGACGCACATCGGTTGAACGCTCGACTTGCTTGGATGCAAACGTCGCAAAACTACCCGTTGCCGTCTTGAAAGACGACCAATTGGTGGGTTCTTCTTGATTGGAACCGAGGTTGTCCCAGGTTTCAAATCCGGCATTACCAATTTGTTGAGCATGTAGGGTGGTAGTCAGTAAGATTACGGATAGTAAGTGTGCTTTCATGTGTATGATTTACAACAAATTTAACATTTTAGGTAACTTTACCAAATGATACAACAGTCAACATTGCCCGTTATGGAACACTTCTACACCCTGCAAGGTGAAGGAAGTCACAGCGGAAGAGCAGCCTATTTCATCCGTTTAGCAGGTTGTGATGTAGGCTGCGTGTGGTGCGATGTCAAAGAAAGCTGGGACATCTCACCCAATCAATACCTCACCATTGAGGACATCCTTACAGCTGTAGGGCAAACGCCTACTGATTTTGTGGTCATTACCGGTGGTGAACCCACCATGCACAACCTCACCGAACTCACTAGCGCCCTACATGCCAAGGGCTATGAAATTGCCATCGAAACCGCCGGCGTTCACCCTTTAAAAGGGCAGATAGATTGGTATTGCTTCTCGCCAAAAAAATTCAAGGCACCCATTGCAGAAGCCTACACGTTGGCCCAAGAACTCAAAGTAGTTATTGCGCACCCTTCAGATTTCGAATGGGCAGAACAACATGCCGCCAAGGTTTCAACTTCTTGTATACTTTACCTCCAAACCGAATGGGAAAAGCAAGAGCGCTTCCTGCCCCTCATTATCGACTACATCAAACGCAACAAAAAATGGAAAATCTCGTTACAGACGCATAAATACATGCAGATTCCATGAGGTTTAAACAGTTCTTGCTCTTCATCTTCTTTTTTACACTTCAGTCGGTTTTTGCACAATTCCCCTACTCGAGCACGAGTAAAAAAGCCATCAAACTCTTCGAAGCTGCCCAAAAAGCACCTACCGCACAGCGCAATCCACATACCGGTGCGCCCAACTATGAGCAAGGTATTGTACTCTTGAATGCTGCTCTCACCAAAGACCCTAACTTTTGGGAGGCTTACTTACTGAAAGCAGAATTTTTAGAGTACCAGCGCAAATACGCCGATGCAGCATACTGTTATCAAAAAGCACTAGAAATAGATCCCACCCACAGCATCAGTGGCAATACCCATTTTTTTCTAGCTATTTGTCAACTCACTATTGGCAACTACAAAGAAGCACTGCAAACCATCGATATTTATTTAAGAAATCCGAATGCCAACGAAAAATTCCAAGCACAAGCTTATCAAATCAAAGCCAGTGCTGAATTTTCTATCGCAGCTATCACTAATCCTAGAGCCTTTGAACCGCGCAATGTTGGCGAGGGTATCAATACGCCCTACCCTGAATATTATCCCACCTTAACCGTGGATGGCCAACACTTACTCTTTACGAGAAGATTGCCACACGTCAACGAAATGGGCGCCGAAGATGAACAAGAAGATTTCTACATATCCAATTGGAATGCTACTTCCTCCCAATGGGAGCTTGCTTCTCCAATGCCGCGCAATATCAACACCTCTTGGAATGAAGGTGCCCCAACTATATCCGGCGATGGCAAGACTATCATTTTTGTGGCTTGCACAGATCCATCCGGAACGAATTACGGCGACAACCGCACCGGAAAAGGTTCTTGTGACCTTTTCATAACCCAAAAAGTCAACGGACGCTGGTCGACCCCAGTCAATTTACCCGGAGGTGTCAATACGGCCAATTGGGAAACCCAACCATCCTTGAGTGCCGATGGGCAGACGCTTTATTTTATTCGCGCAGTCAGAACCAGAGAAGGGCGAGCCAATAGTGATATTTACGTTGCTTACCTGCTTGAAAACGGAACTTGGTCTGAAGCGCAAAGACTTCCAAATGTCATCAATACGCCATCCAACGAAGAATCTGTTCAGATTCATCCGGATGGCGCTACTCTCTACTTTGCTTCGCGCGGCCATATCGGCCTTGGTGGCTCTGACTTATTTATGAGTAGAAAAGACGCCAAGGGCAACTGGGGCAAACCCGTCAATCTTGGTTATCCGATCAATACGCGCTTCGATGAAAATTCCTTACTCGTTTCCGCACAAGGAGACATCGCCTTTTTTGCATCCGACCGACAAGGTGGTTATGGCGCACTTGATATTTATACTTTTGAACTCCCTTCAGAACTACAAGCCGTCCAAACATTTTACTTTGAAGGCACTGCTTTTGACGCCACGAGCAACAAGAAACTCGCTGCACACATTGAGCTCACAGACCTATCTTCAGGGCAAAAAGTATTCGATGGATTGGCCGACCTTTTTGACGGAAAAATCACACTGCCTTTGCCTGTCAATCAGAGTTATGCGGTGCTAGTCAACCATCCGGGCTACCATCCTTTTTCACTCAATTTTGACTTAACTAACCTTACAGGCGCAAAAAGTTACCTGCTCGACATGCCGCTCAATCCGCTGAGCTCAACGGCAGAGAACGTTCTCAATAACGTCTTTTTTGACCTCGGTAAAGCCACCCTCAGGCCAGAATCAAAAGTAGAGTTGCTCAACCTCAGCAACTACTTGCTCAAAAACCCTCAACTCAAAATTGAAATCCAAGGCCATACAGATAGCCGTGGCGATGCCACAAAAAACCTCCTTCTATCCGAGGCGCGCGCCAAAGCTGTTTATGAATTTTTAATCCAAGAAGGCATAGCCGCTAGCCGTCTCACGTTCAAAGGCTATGGAGCAACCCAACCTATCGTCAGTAATGCTGCCATTGCCAATTTAAGCGAAGCTGCTCAAATTGAAGCCGCGCATCAGAAAAACCGAAGAACCTGTTATAAAATAATACCATGATTCCATTCTTAAGACTCATTCGCGTCAAAAACCTACTGGCGATTTTATTTGCCATGCTCGGTGTAGCTTATTTTTTACACAAGCAAAATCCATATGTTGTCATTGACTTTCATCCGTTCCATTATGGGCTTTTGATCTGTTCTACCCTGATCATTGCAGCAGCCGGACACATCATCAATGACTACTTTGACCTCAAGGCCGACCGCATCAATAAACCCGATGCACTCGTACTCACCAAATATATGGCCAAGCGCTGGGCAATCTTAGCCAACTGGATCTTAAATATCCTTGGTTTCTTAATGGCTGTCATTCTATCTTGGCTCTACGACACCCTTCTTTTTGTCTTTGTTCATTTATTGAGCATCAATTTACTTTGGTTTTACAGCGCTTATTGGAAACGCAAATTGGTCTTGGGTATCGTCGTACTTGCCGCCTTGCCCGGGTTGGTCTTGTTTTTATCGAGCTGGTTTTTTCAGGTGCTCAATGAGCGTCAGAGCAGCTTCTCCCCTTATCATGAAGAAACATGGTCTACGTTCTTGGATTACCGCTTTATTTATTTTGTAGCCATCTGCGCATTTTTCATTAACCTGAGTAGGGAAATCATCAAAGACATTCGCGATATTCCTGGTGATAGCCTCATCGATGCACACACCATTCCGCGTCAAATTGGCACACAAAAAGCAACGCTCATGGCGCTCATCATTCTACAACTCCCTGCGCTATTTTTTCTCATACTCAAACTGATCTCAGATTTTTCGCTACCTAGTTTCTATACTATGTTGGTTTTGAGTATGCTAGAAGGTTTCTTTCTTGTGGGTTTTGCAGCATATTTTCTTGCACCGAACCTGCTCGCTAAATATTTGCGCTGGCTACCCACAATTGCCCTCATATTAGGTCTGACCTGTCTATACTTTTAAGATGAAATTAGTTCTCGGATCCGCTTCGCCAAGAAGAAAAGCACTGCTCACCGAACTCGGATTTGATTTTCGGGTACTCACGGCCGATGCAGACGAATCTTTTGACCCTACGTTAGGCCCAGAAGAATTAGTGTTGTCTATTTGTAGAAAGAAAATTGCTGCCATTTGGCCACAACTCGCGCAAGGCGAAAGACTCATCTGTGCAGATACCATCGTGTTCCTGAACGGTGAAGTTCTAGGCAAACCAACGAGCAAAGCTGACGCCATTGAAATGCTCCAGAAATTATCGGGGCAGAGCCATGAAGTATACACTGGGGTCGTGATTAAAGACGAGCAAGGAGAGCACCAACTCGTAGATTGCACGACAGTGCGCTTCCAAGAACTCAAGCTGGCCGATATCCTACATTATGTGGAACAACACCAAGCGATGGACAAAGCGGGTTCTTACGGCATTCAAGACTGGATTGGACATATCGGTGTCGTAGAAATTCGCGGTTCGTATACCAACGTGATGGGCCTCCCTACCCAAAGACTCTATCCTTTCTTGAAAAATTTAAGCTGATTTTTCTGAACATTAAGAACACAAAAAAACCGCAGGGAACCTGCGGTTTTTTTGTGTTCTTAAATGGAGCTAAAAAGCTCCTAATGTCATTTTTTAAAGCTTGACCCTGAATTCAACCCTGCGGTTTTTTGCGTCTTTGACCTCTTGGTCGTCGTCTTCGCTGATTTCAGCACTTGGCGTAGTATCAGATTTGTAAGACTTCACGATGCGTTCTTCATCAATGCCGTTGTTAGTTAAGTATTTCACTGCTGCTGCTACGCGCTTGCGGTCCATGTCGAGGTAGTCTTCGTTTTCGGCGCCTGCTTTGATTTCAAGACCGTCGTTGTGACCTTCAACTTCTAATTTCATGGCCGGGTTGGCGTTCATTTGAGCAATGATGAAATCTAGGTTCACGCGTGCATTTTCCGTCAATGAGGTTTTACCCGCACGGAAATAAATGGTTTGCGCAGCAATCTTCTTTTCGGTATTCATTTTGTCGTTGATTTCTGGCGTTTTGTCAAAAACCAATGTAGAGAAGCCATCTTCGATTTTTGGTGGCTTGGCATTGAAGCAAGCACATTCCGTTGGGCTGTCTACCAAACGAACGATGATGTTGTCGATGTAGTAGTAGGCGTGTGTGAGTGGGTCTGCTTCGGCATCTTTTGGTTTCTTGACTGCTTGAAATTGTGTTTTATCGTTGAGGTCGAAGTTACCAATAGTGATGTATTTTTCATCGCCTTTAGCCGTGTACGTGTTGCAAACTTTCTCCCAACCGAAGAAACCATTGTATACTTTGTTGACTTGCGCTTTCATGACGTGATCACCCGCCATGTAAATAGCACCTGGCTCGCCGTTTCCTGGTTTATCTTTCGAAAGATAAGCACCAAGGTTGTTGCAAGCAAATTTAGAGGACTCACTGAGTGAAACTGCGTATTCAATGCAATAAGTAAGGCCCTTTTTGAGTGTGACTGGTTCTTTGCCTTGCATCAGCTGAATAGTGATGTAAGAGCGTTCACCCGCGAGTTTACCTGGCTTGTAGGCGACGATTCCTGCATAGACGTTTCCGCCGTTTTCGGTGGTTGGCTCTTCAGAACCGTAAATATTAACAGGAATACCGATATCGCTTGTTCCAGACTTTGAAAATAAATCGGCTTTGATTTCGGTTGGTGAGCTAATGCCCTTTCCAGCTGCTTCTATGCCATTGAGTTCGGTGAGGTCTTCGGAAGCACCTTCAAAAGTAATGTTGACGATTTCTTTTTCGTTGGTTTTTTTGCTTTTTTGAGCAAAAGTACCTTGAGAGAGCGCTAGAATTGAACAAGCAACTAAAATGCTACGAATTGGCGTGGTTTGTAATTTCATAGTTTTTAACGGTATTTATAAATACTTTGACCATTTCTGGATCAATATCGGGATAGACTCCGTGACCCAAATTTACAATATGTCTTTGACTTTTAAAGGAATTGAGCATTTTTTTGGTTTCTTGCTCGATCAATTGTGAACTTCCATAGAGCACACAAGGATCTAAATTACCTTGCAAAGTCTTTTGCTCCTGAACCAAACTTCGTGCCACAGGTACAGACATATTCCAGTCGAGGCCGATGGTGGTGCAGGGCAATTGTGCAATTTCAGGCAAAGAGGCAATTGCACCTTTGGAGAAGACAGTGAGCGGAACCTCTTGTAGGGCAGCACAAATTTGCTCTATGTAACGCAAACCGAATTCGCGGTATTGGTCTTCGCCGAGTATACCCGCCCAAGAATCGAAAAGCTGGAGAGCATCGGCTCCGGCGGCAATTTGCCCTTTAAGGTAGGCGATGGTGACATCGGTGATGCGTTGCAAAAGTTGATGTGCGAGTAAGGGTTGGGTATAAAGTAATTTTCTGGATTCACTGAATGTTTTGGAACCATGACCTTCTACCATATAGCAGAGGATGGTCCAGGGAGCGCCGGCAAAACCGATGAGCGGCACGCGACCTCCTAAACCAGCTTTGGTTTGCTTTAAAGCTTCAAAAACATACCATAGGCGGTCTTGAACATCTACAACGGCGTCGAGCTGATCGAGCTGCGCTTGTGTGCGGATGGTGTTTTCAAACCAAGGCCCCTTTTGCTCAATCATTTGATACGGCAAACCCATCGCCTCTGGGATCACTAAAATATCCGAAAAGATAATTGCGGCATCTACGCCGAGTAAATCTACGGGTTGGATGGTGACTTCGGTTGCGAATTCGGGTGTCTCTACAAGTTCTTTAAAGCCCGATAATTTGGCTCTAACAGCGCGGTATTCAGGTAGGATTCTGCCTGCCTGACGCATGAGCCATACTGGATAGCGCTCGATGGCCTCGCCACGGTGCGCGCGTAGAAATATATCGTTTTGAATCATCTGTGCAAAGGTACGCAATTACCATTGAATTTCGCGCGCGCCCACCATACGTAAAAACGCATTTGTCTTAGTGAAGTGCTTGCAGCCAAAAAAACCGCGGTGTGCAGCCAAAGGCGACGGATGCACCGCTTTCAAAATCAAATGCCTACTAGCGTCAATTTGAACAGCTTTGGCCTGGGCTTTGGCTCCCCATAAGATAAATACCACCGGTTGTTTTTCAGCGGCTATTTTTTGAATTACCGCATCTGTAAACTGTTCCCAGCCCCAATTTTTATGGCTATCTGGTTTCCCCTCTTCGACCGTCAATACAGAATTGAGCAACAAAACGCCTTGTTTTGCCCAATGTTCAAGATTGCCATTAGGTAAATCGGGTACTTGGAGGTCGGTTCTTCTTTCTTTATAAATATTGTGCAAGCTTTTCGGAAACGGTTTGACGTCGGAGGCAACAGAAAAACACAAACCGTTGGCGTGACCTTTTGTCGGATACGGGTCTTGACCAAGAATGACTACTTTTAAATGCGCTACTGCACAAAAGCGAAAAGCAGCAAAAAGTTGAGATTTTGGAGGAAATATTTGACCCGGATTTGACGCATATTCCTTTTCTAGCTTACTCAATAATGCAGTGAAATAGGGCTTTTGAAGTTCGGCTTGCAGTACTTGCTGCCAATCCGAAGGTAAGGTTTCCAGAAGCATTTATTCGAGGTCAATGAGCGCTACCCAAAGTGAAATTTTGCCGTTGTCCATGCGCGGCCAGATGGGCCTCACGCGCCCGTCATAGGCCGATATTCCTAAATAATCTCCGAAGAAAACCAAGGGGCTCGGCATGAAAGGCTGCGCGGAAATGCGCTGTTCTTTAAAAGTTTGAGCGCCGTCGGTGCTGGTAGCCCAAACGACATCTGTGCGGTTGTCGTCGAAGCGCCTGCGGTCGTAATAGACAAAATGGAGGTCGCCGCGTACGGGGTCAATAGCCATTGAGGTTAGAAATTGGTGCTTGGCGCCTTTATCTTGGTTGACTTGAATCGGCTCCGACCATGTAGTGCCGCCGTCAGTAGATTTGAGCAACCAGACGTCGGTGTTGTCGCTGCCGTTGCGTTGGTCGCACCAGTTGAGATAGAGTGTTCCGTTATTGGGCCCACCGCTCAAATCTGACATTAAAAAAGGCAGACCATTTGCGCGGTAAATACCCGGAATTTGGATGTCCCAACCGCCTATGTGGTCAGCGAGTTGGCGTTCTTCTGGCAACCAAGTAAGACCGCCATCTGTCGATTTTTGAAACATAATGCCGCGCGGGCCTGTCCAGCAGACATAAAGTTCGCCATTTGGGCCGAGCGCAGGTACAGCGCCTTCTACGGTGTTGTCGCCATCGAGGCAATCGCCCCCAAACTTAGAGATCCTCACGGGATCGGACCAACTTTCACCTCTGTCCATGGACTTTGAAAAGACAATGATAGAGGAGTCTTTTGGATCGGGTGAGTCATAGGCGTCGAATTGTGTCCAGGTCATGTAAAGCACGTTTGTTTTGGGATCGATGACCACCCAATGTTTGTCTTGGACTTTCGTGCCATTGGGCTTCGGAAAAGAACCTTTTGAAAACTGACCCGCTTTGTCTGATACCTGACATACGATCCGATCTAAGTGACTTCCTTTGCTGTAATCACTTAAATGAAAGTAATATAAACGGCCGCTGTTGTCGTATTGTAAAACGGGGTCGCCGTAGACACCATAAGGGCTTTTGAGCGCGCTTGATGTCCAGGTTTGGCCGCCATCTGCTGAAAAGTGATAGCCCTGGAGTACAGTACCGGCGCTTATTTCTTGTGGATTGCGCGGGTTTATAGCAATTGATGGCTCGCATTCGTTGAAAGCATATTTGGCCGCAACGGGAGGAATTTGAATGTTTTTAATCGGTTGAGCAAGTAACTCAGCAGCGAAGAGGCTAACGAAGCCAATAAAGAAGAAGTGGCGCATTGGCATCCTTTATTTGAAGTGAAAATTGAGGTTTGGCAAAGGTTTTCATGGCACATTTTGTCGTGAAGACCTTGCCATCTCTAGCCAATAACAATTCGATTGTGCCACCGGGCTGGAGGTTATTGTATTTGTTCTCCAGTGCAGTTTTATCCATTCTGTAGCCGTCACAGGCGAGGATTTCGTCGCCAACATTGATTCCGGCATCCTCTGCCGCTGAACCACTGCGAACCGTTCGCACTTTGAGTACTTCTCCAGATTCGAGCGCTGCACCAAAATTGGTGAGCGTGCTGGTCTGATCCATGACTTTGACGCCCATTGGTTCAAAATACTTTTGGTATGGAATGATTTGCGTCCCATTGACGTAATTGGTAAAAAACGAGCGCATGTCTTCTCCACAATAATTAGACAACTCCAATTCAAACTCTTGCTCGGTAAATCCACGCTTTTGATCGAGTGCATACTTCTTGTAAAGCATTTGCATGAAACCGTCTAAACTTTGCTTGCCCTTCGATTTTTGAATGATGAACGCGTCGAGTACGGCACCTAAAACAGCTCCTCTAGAATAATAGGTCATGGTGGTATTGCCAGAATTCTCGTTGGGTCTGTAGGCCTTGATCCAGGCATCAAAACTGGCGTGCGCAACCGGCTGAACACGTGAACCAGGTGATCCTTCCACGTAATTGATCTGGGACTGCATTTTTGATAAAAACTCTGCAGGCGTGTAAAAACCGGCCCTGCGCAACAAAAGTTCGTCATAGTAAGATGTAATGCCTTCCATGACCCAAAGCAAGGAAGTATAGCACTCTTGGTCGTAATTGAAAGGGCCTAATTCGATAGGTCGAATGCGCTTGACATTCCAAAGATGGAAATATTCATGTGCTACTAAATTGATGAAACCAATGTAATTCGAGCCCGTGTAAGACCAGCGGCTCACGCTCAAGACACAAGAATTCATGTGCTCGAGGCCGCCTTGACCGTCCGAAACATTGTGTATAATAAAAAGGTAGTCTTGGTTGGGGTTGCTTCCAAAAACAGCAGTTGCGGCCTCTACAACTTTGGCCATGTCGCGCTGCAAAAGACTCACATCGTAATTGGCCTCGCCATACATCGCGACCCGATGTCTGATACCTGCAGCGGTGAAGCTAAATTCTTGTTGGTTGCCGATCTCAATGGGGCAATCGACCAACTGATCGTAATCTTTGAACACAAAAGTTTGACAGCCCGGTTCTGATTTGAAATCGGCACTAGGCAAGGCCGTACTCACTTTTTTAAACGATTGATGCGGATATACCTTCACCACCCCTTGTTGGTTGCGGCTGTTTTCGGTGTACATGAAAACCGCTGCGCCGGGCACAAAACCATGCGTGTTGTCGAGAAAAGGTGTGCGCACCGAAAGTTCAAAGGCATAGACCTCATAAAAAACGGTGTAAGATACTGCATCCGCACACTCGACCTCCCAGGCATTTTTTGATTTCTTCTTGACGCTTAGCACCTTACCATTCGCATCAATTGCCTTGACCTGATTGAGGTTTTTGGAGAACTCTCTCACCAAATAGGAACCTGGCGTCCAGACGGGCAGTTTGAACTCTTGGGTGGCTTGGTCGTTTTTATCCACATCGATCTTGACGGCAAAATAATGCGAATTGGGTTGAGGCATCGATAAATGATAACGCAATTCAATGGCACTCGCGCCTAACGTGAATAAAAAGGAAAAAAGGAGTAGTAAAAAAGATCTCATGTCTACATTTGTTTTATTGTGTCAAAATCATTCAAAATCATTCATTTTATCATTTGAATAAGCCATTTGAATATTGGCCGCGTGTTGCTTTGCGGTTTGGACCAAATCTTCCACGTTTTCTGGGCCAAAAGCCAAGGCTACAGCCATGCGGCGGTAAGGCCTAGTGGTGGGCTTGCCGAAAATGCGCACTTCGGCGTTTGGGTCTGAGAGTACTTTGTCAAGACCGAGGTATTGTGGTGTGTTTTCACTATTTTGAGAGGCTAGAACTACCGCGCTTGCACCGTTCTGAACCTGACGGATTTCAGCGATAGGCAAGCCCAAAACAGCGCGGGCATGTAGCTCAAATTCATTGAGGTTTTGCGTGCCTGCAAGCGTCACCATTCCGGTGTCATGCGGACGCGGAGATAATTCTGAAAAATAAGCGCCTTCTGGTGTAATGAAAAATTCCACGCCCCAAATGCCCGCTCCACCGAGTTCAGCAGTGACCCTTGCAGCCATATCTTGTGCTTCGGCGAGGTGCGCCGCATTCATGGGCATTGGTTGCCAACTTTCTTGGTAATCGCCGCGCTCTTGTCGGTGGCCAATTGGCGCACAAAACAAGGTGGGGCCATTTTGTTGGGTTACGGTGAGTAGCGTGATTTCGTAGTCAAAATTGATGAAGCCCTCTACGATGACTTCTTTGAGATCGCCTCTAGAACCTTCCATGGCGTAATTCCAGGCGTTTTCGATGTCCGCCTCCGTGCGGATGACAGATTGCCCTTTGCCAGAGCTGGACATCAAAGGCTTTACCACACAAGGATAGCCGCAAAAAGCCACGCCTTCTTGGAGTTCTGTCAAACTTTTAGCATAGCGATACGGGGCCGTGCGCACCCCGACTTCTTTTGCCGCGAGGTCGCGGATGGCTTTGCGGTTCATGGTGAAATTTGCCGCCTTTGCACTCGGTACCACACTGATACCTTGGGCCTCATATTGATAAAATTGTTCGGTGCGGATTGCTTCAATTTCCGGCACAATGATGTCAGGTTGGTGCTTGGCCACAACCTTATCGAGCGCTGCTCCGTCTAACATATCGATGACTTCGAACTGATCTGCCACTTGCATCGCCGGCGCACCAGCATAGCTATCGACCGCAATGACAGTCTGACCATAGCGCTTGGCTGCAATGACGAACTCCTTTCCGAGTTCACCCGCGCCGAGTAAGAGAATTTTGAACTTCATGAAGCAAATGTAAGCAATCAGCTAAGAAATTGTTATTTTTGAAAAACATAGATGAGCAATATTAAGACAGAAATCGAACAGTTTGACCCCATTGACCTCCGGGAAATGGCCGATGTCAACCTAATGAACCGTGTCGATACTAAATTTGCCTTCCGTCAAGACGACCTACTCCGATTTTTACCCATTTTGGCCGCCGATTACCGCGCTTTGAAGGTCGAGGGCACTATGTTACCTCATTACGAAAGCCTATATTTCGACGACGCCTCTTTTTCCTTTTTCCGAGATCATCACAACGGAAAGGCCGATCGCTACAAAGTTCGGATCCGCAAATACGTGGAGTCCAATATCCATTTTTTAGAAATCAAGCACAAAATCAAAGGCCGTACCGACAAACGCCGCATCCTGACCAACGATTTCAACGAGCTTCAGGACGAAAAAGAACGCGACTTCTTGCGGCGACAGCTCAACGAAGACGCCCAATTGCAACCCACCATGTGGAATGCTTTTCAGCGAATTACGCTCGTTTCAAAAACAAGCAAAGAACGCCTCACCCTAGATTTTGGAATCAATTTTCACATGGGCGATGTCAATCGCGATTTCAAACAGTTGGTCATTGCCGAACTCAAACAAGAAACCCTTGACCGTAATTCTCCTTTTTACAAACTCATGAAAAAGGAGCGCATCAGGCCCTACCGCCTTTCCAAGTATTGCATTGGAAGTGTAGAAATTTACGGTGAAGAAGTACTCAAATTCAATCGCTTCAAGAAGAAGCTCCTCTTTTTAAATAAAATCAACCATGCTAGCTGACCTATTATTCCTGCTCCCCCTAAAAAAAGCCATTAGTCCCAATACTATTACTTGGTTCAGTGAAGATTTCTACGGATTGCTCTTGCGTTTGGGTATCAACCTATTCTTTTTAACCCTCCTCATCCGTGTTTTGTACTACACCAAGACACGTCGCAAAGACTACTTATTTACTTATTATCTAATTGGCACCATAACCTTTTTCTTATGTTTTGGCCTCATGCAAATGGACATCGACACCGGCATGGGCTTGGGTCTATTTGCTATTTTCGGCATTATTCGCTACCGTACAGACGCTATTGAAATCAAAGAAATGACGTATTTATTTATGGTCATTGGCATTAGTGTGGTCAATGCATTGGCCTCCAACGAGCTGAGTATTTCTGAAGTAGGAGTTATTAATATAACGGTAGTCTTGCTCACATACATCCTCGAAAATGTATGGCTGATGAAACACGAAACCCGCAAAACCATCAACTACGAGCGCATAGACCTCATCAAACCAGAAAAACACGACTTACTCAAGGCTGACCTCGAAAAACGCACAGGCCTGACCATCAATCGCGTAGAGGTTGGTAAAATCGACTTCTTGAACGATACCGCAATGGTACGTATTTACTACTACGCCGACGAGCAAGAATTCTCAGACTACCACGCTCAGTAAAATGCGCAGGCTGGCGCTATATCCTTTTGCGCTGATCTACGGCGCTGCAATTTGGTTGCGCAACCGCTGTTTTGACCTGCAAATTTTGCGCACCCAAGCCATTGCCGGTAAATCCATTTGCATTGGCAACATTGCCGTTGGCGGCACAGGTAAATCCCCACTTGTCGGCTATCTGATCGAACAGCTTTCCGAAGCGTTCCAAGTACAAGTTTTGAGCCGAGGATATGGCCGAAAAACCTCCGGATTCATTTTACTCGATGCAACTAAAACCCCTCGAGAAGTAGGTGATGAATCCTGCATGTTGTATGCGCAATACCACCAACAAGCACAATTTGCAGTATGTGAAAACAGACATTACGGCGTCCAACGCCTCAGAAGTACCGCACCTGAATCGATCCTATTATTAGATGACGCTTTCCAACACCGCTGGGTCAGGGCAGGCTTGAACCTTGTACTATCGACCCACGAGCAGCCTTTGCATCATGATGCACTCTTACCTGCAGGTAATTTGCGAGAGCAAAGCAGCGGCCTAATGCGCGCAGACGCACTGATTATTACCAAATGCCCGCCGTTTGACACCTTTGACCCCACTGCATTTGCCAAACAATTTCAAAAGTGGAACATTCCGGTGTTTTTTTCGAGATATGCCTACAAGCCCCTAATGAGCCTTACCTATGCATTAGCGGACATTCAAGACGTTTTGCTCGTGAGTGCAATTGCTAAACCAGGCTACCTCGACGAAGCCTTCGGGCAAAACGTGCGCATTCAACACATTAGTTATCCCGATCACCACGCGTACACACAGGCAGACTTGAATGAAATTCATCATTTTTTTGATACCTTTGCAACTACAAATTCTGCAATTGTGACAACCGCCAAAGATTGGATTAAAATTCAATCTTTACTGAGCGCCGAAGACCGACAAAAGTACCCTTGGTATCTGTTGACTTTTGAGCTCCAATGGTTAGATCAAGCTGCATTTAATCAATTCATTAGCGCATATGTTGACTCAAATTAAAGAAAGTACCGCCTACATCCAAAGCAAGACAAATGTTGTACCCAGCATTGGGATCATTTTGGGAACAGGCTTGGGTGGATTGGTCAAGGAAATCGAAATCATCGACGAAATCAATTACGAAGACATCCCTAACTTTCCGGTTTCTACCGTAGAAAGCCATTCTGGAAAACTCATTTTTGGTCGGATTGGCGGCAAAAATGTGGTTGCTATGCAAGGTCGCTTTCATTATTACGAAGGCTATACGTTGCAGCAAGTCACCTTCCCTGTTCGTGTCATGAAACTCCTCGGCATAGAGCGGCTTTTTGTGAGCAACGCTTCAGGGGGTGTCAATCCAGATTTTGAGGTGGGTGAAATCATGATCATGAACGACCACATCAATCTATTTCCGGGCAACCCACTGATTGGAAAAAATATCGACGAGCTCGGCCCACGCTTCCCCGACATGAGCGATCCATACGACCAAGAAATGATCGATAAAGCCACCGCCATTGCCCAAGACTTAGGCATTCGCGTTGCGGTGGGTTGTTATGCAGGCCTAACGGGTCCTACCCTCGAAACACCATCTGAATACAAATATGTGCGCAATATTGGCGCCGACGCAGTCGGGATGTCTACCGTACCTGAAGTCATTGTAGCGCGCCACATGAGCATTCCATGTTTTGCCATCTCAATTATCACTGACTTAGGTGTGCCGGGCAAAATTAAAAAAGTAAGTGTCCAAGATGTCATTGAAGTGGCAAGCCGTCAAGAGCCCAAAATGACACAAATCATGAAAGAACTCATTTCTAGTATTTAAATCGCAACTTCAGCATGGAACAAACGCTCAGAGATCGTTACGAGGTCGTCATCGGACTTGAAGTCCATGCGCAGCTCCTGACACAAACCAAAGCCTATTCATCGGACCTCAATGCTTATGGTTCTGCACCCAACACCAACGTGAGTGCCATTACTTTGGGCCACCCAGGCACCCTACCCGTCATGAACCGCAAAACAATTGATTTTGCCATCAGACTCGGTATTGCTTGTGGCTGTCAGATTGCACCCGAACAACACTTTGCGCGCAAAAACTATTTCTATCCTGACCTTCCAAAAGGATATCAAATCACCCAAGATACCACCCCTATTTGTACAGGCGGTCAAATCTTGATTCGCACCGAAGACGGCGAGCAAAAAGCCATCGGTATCACACGAATTCACATGGAAGAAGATGCGGGTAAAAGCATCCACGACGTCGATGTTTTCGACACCCTCGTGGACCTCAACCGCGCTGGCACCCCCCTACTCGAAATCGTTTCCGAACCCGATTTGCGTTCGTCTGCAGAAGCCTACAACTACCTTACAGAGGTACGCAAACTATTGCGCTATCTCGATATCTGCGATGGAAATATGGAAGAAGGTTCTATGCGCTGCGATGCCAATGTTTCTGTACGTTTGGTAGGTGCCCAAGAATTTGGCACGAAGGTGGAAGTCAAAAACATGAACTCTATCCGCAACGTACAAAGAGCCATTGAATTTGAAATTACACGCCAAATTGAAGCCTTAGAAAACGGCGAGCCACTGACCCAAGAAACCCGTGCCTTCGATGCGCTAAAAGGCAGTACCATCTCGATGCGTACCAAAGAAGCCGCCAACGATTACCGTTACTTCCCTGAACCCGACCTCCCTCCCATTACAGTCAGTACGGACCAAATTGCGGAGATCGCCAAAGACATGCCGGCCTTACCTCATGCGTTATTTGAACGCTATACCAAAACGTATGGCCTCAGCGATTACGACGCTTACAACATTACCGATCAAAAAGGTTTGGCCTTGTATTACGAAGCGCTCATCAGTGCCACCAAAAACTACAAAGCTGCTGCCAATTGGCTCATGGGCGAAATCAAATCTTACCTCAATGAGCAAGGCGTGGACATCTCCGCCTTCCCGATTGCCGCAGCGCGCATCGCCGCTTTAATTGAGCTCATCGATCAAGGTAAGATTTCCAACTCCATTGCAGCCCAACGGTTATTCCCTGCGCTCTTTCAAAGTTCAGAAACGCCATTAGAAATCGCAGAAAGACTCAACCTCATCCAAAGTTCAGACAGCTCTGTTATCGAAGGTTTTATTGACACTGTTATCGTACAAAATCCGGATGAAGTAAGCCGATACAGAAACGGAGAAAAACAACTCATTGGGTTCTTTATGGGTCAACTCATGAAGGTTTCTGGCGGTAAAGCTGACCCCAAAGCGGCAAATGGACTACTCAGACAAAAACTTGAAAACTAATGCCCATCTTGAAATCCAATAAAAAATTAGTTTGGATTCTCCTCTTTGCTGTCATCGGAGGACTCATCTTGTGGTATGTCAATCACTCTGATCTAGAAAAAAACGGACTCGAAGAAAATCTTTTCATCAGCGGACAAATTCAGGGCGCTGGTGGCTTGCAGCTCTTTTTAGAAGCACCTAGCGACCGCGGTGTCATTTCCGTGGCCCAAACCGAAATTGCAGCAGACGGTTCCTTTGATCTCCCAGCCAATATTCCGGGGCTCGGGCTTTACAACTTGCGAATTTCAGATTTGAACGGCAGCACACTTTGGCTCCCCTTGCAGCCTACCGACCACATCTCGCTGCGCTGTCAACTAACTGATTTCAGCTTCAAACCAGGTTTAAGCGGCGTCAAATGGGCAAATACCTATGCCGGGCTCTTGCGCGCAACCAAAAGATTTGAAAGCACCCAAAACGAATTGCAGCAAAACCCGCACAAACTTGACCAAGACGCCATCAATGCGGCATACACAGCAGCTAAGGCGAGCTATGAAGCGTTTTGTGTGGGGGCTATTAACCAAGATTTGAGCAGTCCGTTGAATATCATGCTCAGCATGAATTTACTGCCTACCACCGGCTTTGAAGATTGGAACTCCGCTCACCTGACCACCTTAGAAAAATTAAGCGCAGCTTATGCACAACGCTTTCCAGGGCAAGCGGCAAGTAAAAACATGCAAGCGCAATATGCCCAAATTGAGGACGCCTTTTTTGCCTACACCCAAATGATCAACGGCAGTATGGCCGCGCCTGAAATTGCACTCCCCGACCCCACCGGCAAAACACGCTCTTTAAGTTCATTGAAAGGTAAATATGTCTTAATTGATTTCTGGGCTTCTTGGTGTGGGCCCTGTAAAAGCGAAATGCCAAATGTCATAGCCGCTTACAACAAATACAAAAATAAAGGCTTCACCGTTTTCAGCGTTTCTTTAGACGAAGACAAAAACAAATGGCAAGAAGGCATCAAGTCCTTTGGAATGACCTGGCCAGACCAAGTAAATGAACCACTGGGCTGGAAGTCAAATCTTCCTCAGCTGTATCAATTTGATGGCATCCCTTATACTGTATTGGTCAATCCAGATGGTAAAATAATAGGGGCCAACCTCAGGGGGCAAAAACTCCAAAATAAACTAGCTCAAATATTTAAATAACATGAAACGCAGCATCATCTTACTATTTCTAATACCCTTGCTTGGTTTTGGACAAGGTCAGTCCTTTAAAATTAGTGGGCAGATTTTTTCGAGTGGTGCTGATTCAGTTTACCTCTCCCAACAATTTGGCAGCACATTTAAAGATTATTACGGCAGCGCACTCAATGCCAAAGGTAATTTTGAACTCAAAGGCGTAGTACCTAACCCTGACTACTATATTTTGCGCATCGGTCAGAACTCCCTTCATATCGTCATCCGTGACACCACTCCAATCCAAATCTATGGAGACGGAAGAAACCTTCTTCAATTTTGCAATTTTGTCAATTCAGAGGAATCGCGCCAAATGCACGAATTTATTGTGCTCAATACCAATTGGCGAAACAAAGCAGACTCCGCACTTTTGGCCATCAAAACGGACCCAAGTAAAGAAGCCGAAATCAACAGTTACATGACACAAGCCTATGGGGAGTTCCAGACAGCTATACAAAGTTATGTCGAGATGTATGCCAACTCAGCAGCCATCATTTTACCGCTCAGCAGTATGCAAATAGACCAAGACTTTGCCTCTTACGAAAAACTAATACTGCCGCTTTATCAAAGTTTTGGACATAGTTTAATTGTTCAAAACCTTTACAATCAGTACTTAGCCAAAAAACAAGAGCGCGAGGCGGCAGACCCTTTTGCAGCAGGCAAACTAGTGCCTGATTTTGAAGAACTGCGCACAGACGGCAAAAAGAAAATGAAACTTTCAGACCTTAAAGGACAAGTAGTATTGCTCGACTTCTGGGCTTCGTGGTGTGGTCCGTGTCGTGCAGAAAACCCCAATGTGGTGAAAAACTATCAAAAATATAAAGATGCTGGCTTTACCGTCATGAGTGTCTCCCTTGACTCCAACAAAGATAAATGGTTGGCTGCCATTGCTGCCGATCAATTGGTATGGCCTAATCACGTCAGTGACCTAGGCGGATGGCAAAGTAAGGTGGCCAAACTCTACGGTGTTCAGTCCATCCCATTTACTGTTTTGCTTGACAATGAAGGCCGGGTCATTGCCACGAACCTAAGGGGTGCTGCCTTAGAGCAAGCGCTGCAACAAATCTTTGGTTTCTAATGGCGGAACAGCCAAAATTCCTATACTTTGCCTCCGACCTACATTTGGGCGCGCCCAATGCGCAAAAAAGTGCGGCCCGAGAAAAAGCCTTCATCAATTGGCTCGACCACATTAAACCTCATGCAAAAGCTATTTACCTACTCGGTGATGTCTTTGACTTCTGGTTTGAATACAAAACCGTCATTCCGAAGGGTTATACTAGACTTTTTGGCAAAATTGCCGAACTTTCAGATGCCGGCATTGAAATTCACTTTTTCAAAGGGAACCACGACATGTGGGTATTTGATTATTTTGAAAAGGAACTCGGCCTCACGCTGCATAGCGATTCCTATTCCTTTAGCTACGCCAACAAACAATTTTATTTGCATCACGGCGACGGCTTAGGTCCCGGCGACTACAAATACAAAGTGCTCAAGCGCTTTTTTAGAAGCAGCCTATGTCAATGGCTTTTCGCCAGGTTACATCCCAATTTTGGCATTGGTTTGGCAAGTTTTTTATCGCGCAGAAGCCGAGCCAATGGCGGGTCGAAAGACGCTAAATACACTGGCCCACAAGACGAGTGGCTCTTTCAATATGTGCAAGAACTCGCACAAACACAACACCACGACTACTATCTCTTTGGACATCGCCACCTCCCTTTATATCTAAAGCACGAAAACACGCTTTATGTCAATACCGGAGATTGGCTACAATACGATACTTTTGCCCGATTTGATACCGAAAAGCTCGAGCTCTTGCAATGGGCTGGTAACCAAGTAAGCCCTTATCATGGCAACTAAAACCATCGGTTTTTGGCCTGGGGTGAGTCTTGAGCAACTACCAACAATTGCAAAAACAATTTGGTCTTTGCTACCCGTGCCCTGTTTTGTAGCGCTTGAAGCCGAAATGGGCTGCGGCAAAACAACGCTTGTTCGGGCTTTATTAGACGTTGCAGCAGTTGCACACTTTGAAGGCTCCCCGACTTTTGCTCTAATTCAACCTTATGACAGTCCAAATAAAGGTACTGTTTATCACCTAGATTGCTATCGCATTGAAAATGAGCATGAAATTCACAATCTTGGTCTTGAAGAACTCTTCGATGAAAATGCTTACTTTTTAGTCGAATGGCCACAAAAAATCGAGTCAATTATTCCAAATCCGCACTTTAGGCTGTATCTTCGTATAGAACCCGACCAAAGTCGAGAAATCACGCTGCGCTATGACAACTGATCCACACTTGCTCAAAACCTTAATCCAACAAGGAGCACTCATGCCCAAAGAGGACCTCCTCGAGGTGCGCAGAAAAAAGGGCGAGCTTCTTATCGGTATACCTAAAGAAACTTCTTTTCAAGAAAGAAGAGTGGCCTTAGTTCCCGAGGCGGTTAGTTTACTTGTTGCCAATGGGCACCAAGTACTACTTGAAAGCAAGGCAGGCGAAGGAGCACACTTTACAGACAACGAGTATAGCGAAGCAGGTGCACAAATTATCTATGATCGAAAGGGCGTCTACCAATCCGATATCATCCTCAAAGTGGCGCCACCTTCAGAAGAAGAAATCGCACTCATGCCAGGTAACCAAACGTTTATTTCGGCACTACAACTTGCTACCCAACCAAAAGAGATTTTACAACAACTCAGCGCCAAAAAAATAACAGCCATCGCCTGGGATTACATCCGCGACGAAGAAGGTGTTTTCTCCATTGTGCGCACCATGAGTGAAATTGCAGGTACCACTTCCATTATTATTGCGGGCGAACTCCTCTCCTCTTTCTCAGAAGGAAAAGGCCTCATGCTCGGCGGTATTGCAGGTGTACAACCCACAGAAATTGTAGTGCTCGGCGCGGGCACTGTTGGTGAATTTGCAACCAGAGCAGCATTGGGTTTGGGTGCATCCGTCAAAATATTCGACAACTCACTATCCAGGCTACGTCGACTTCAAAACGATTTAGGGCAGCGTGTTTACACGTCTGTACTGCAACCAAAAGTATTGGCAAAGGCAGTTAAGCGCGCAGATGTCGTTATTGGCGCCTTGCGCTCCACAATTGGCCGCACACCCTGTGTGGTTTCTGAAGACATGATCACACAAATGAAACCTGGATCAGTTGTCCTGGATATCAGTATTGATCAAGGAGGTTGTTTTGAGACCTCCAAAATCACCAACCACAGCGAACCCACTTTTGTACAGCATGAGGTTACGCATTATTGCGTGCCGAATATTGCATCTCGTGTATCCAGAACCGCCTCTTTTGCACTTTCTAATACACTTTCCCCTTTGCTCTTAGAAATGGGCGAGCGCGGTGGCGTTCCTGACCTCATTAGAACACATTCAGGGTTCAGAAATGGTGTATATATGTTCAGGGGCATTCTCACCAATGAAGTCTTAGGAAAGGTTTTTGACTTACAATACAAAGATATCCATCTCATTCTACCAGGTATCTGATGTCCTTGTTGCCGCAACTCAACTTGCCGCCTGCACCACTTAAACTCAGTAGCAAAGCTGGGCGTATCTTCGTCAATTGTTTGGTGCGTAAAAAGCAAATTGTACTCACACCAGAAGAATGGGTGCGCCAACACCTCATTTCATACCTACACTTACATCAAGGTTATCCGATTGAAAAAATTGCCGTAGAAAAGCAAATCCAGTACGATGGATTTACGCGCCGTTGGGATGTCGTTGTGTACAACGCACAATTTGAGGCAGCCATTTTAGTGGAATGCAAAGCACCGCAAATCAAGCTCAGTCATGAGGTGTTTATGCAAATTTCTACGTATCAGAAAATGATCGGGGCAGCGTGTCTTATTTTAAGTAATGGACAAGAGCATTTGGTCTATGAGATTGATGCTAAACTAAGTAGCATTGAACCAATGCGCAGTTTTCCAAAAAACACCTAAACAAAAGCGGCGATTTTTGAAGAACCCTCGGGCTTAGTTTTGGACGAAATTGAGTTCGCCAGCTTTCATGCGCTTGTAATTTTTGGATAAATAAGCTAACTGAATGCGAAATAAATCAAAGGCAGCCTCTGTTTCTGCACTGATTTCTTGTTTTTTCATTTTGAGTTGAAGCTTCATAAACATAGCATGCAGCAACACTTCGATATCGTGACGGGTGGCCATGTTAGACTTAACTTTAAACGCTTGCAGTGCATCATGGGCATGTTCACACAATCCTTTATACTTGTCATCATTTAGGATGGTGAGCAGTGTATTGTGCAGATAAATCAATTCCATTAGGATTTCTTCCACTTGATCGAGGTGCCCTTCTTTTTGTAAGCCGCGTTGCTGCATTTCGGCAACAATTGTGCGATACCAACTGAGCTGATGCTCTAGCTGAGATGGATCTGTAAAAGCGGGCGCCAATAGTTCGTGTTCAAGCCGCGTGATGTCGAGGTTGATGGTGCGAACAAGCGCCTCTATTTGAAAAATATAGAGTAAATATTCGGCGACATTTTCGTTTTGGAGGGCTGGATTTGGGCGCATTTAAAGTTCTTTTTCGATGGAGCTTTGGTTCTCGTTAAGGAAATTGATGAATTCTTTAGTGACATCCATCTTTTTATTGACGTAGTTAATTTGCCCTCCTTGACCTTGTATCAGAAGCAGGTCGATGTGGTGTTTTTCGCAATATTTTTTACCCCACAGCTCCACTTTTTTATTGATCGCTTCTAAGGATTTGAGTGTTTGCTTTTCGATGCGTGCGCCTTCAGTTTGTTGATATTGCATCAGCTCGTTTTGCATTTGCTGCGCTTTTTGCTGAACCATTGCTATTTCATTATCCGAAAGCAATCCGGCACGGGCTTCTTGATCTTTTTTCACGATGTAATTTTCGTAAACCTGGTTGCGCTTTTGCAGTTCTTTTTCAAAGCGTTTTTGGTTTTTTTCGGCGACGGCTTCTTCTTTTTTAAAATAGTCAAAGTACTTTTTAATGCTATCGTTGGCATAGTAGGCTATTTTCAAGCCGTCTAGTCGTGTAATAGGCACTTTCGGTGTTTGATCTTTTTTTGGAGGGGTTGGCGAAGAACACGCGGCGCTTAATGCCAATACGATGGTGAAATAAAGTAGTTTAGTCATGTTGAAGTGGTTTTAAAAGTTGAAGCCAGCGCTCGCGCATTCGGATGAAATCTTGCAGGCAAGCCGAGTAAAATTCAGGGCTTAGTAATTGTTCGAAGGCATCGATATTTTGAAGATCGGAGACGGGAACTTTGAATTGTTGTTGGTAGTTATCTAGGGTAATACTCAACAAGTAATTATCGTTGTATTGGTGCAGCGAGATTAAAAAATGCTCGTGAGCTATTTGACGTACTAAGCGCATTTTGCAAATATAATTCTTTTCAAGCAGGCCTGATGAGGCATAATTACGGACATCAATTGAATATTTTTTTTCAAAAAGTAGGCAGTTTTTCAATTTTATTCTAATTTCGGAGCAAGAACGATTAGTATTTACCTAAATCTGTGTTGTTTAAATCACATTATGACAAGTATATTTGTTGCTAAACTTGATTTTGGCGTCAGTAACCAGGAGTTGCGCCAACTTTTCGAAAACTACGGTACAGTTCTCAAAGCTACTGTTGCTACAGACCGCGAAACCGGAAAACCGAGAGGATTCGCATTTGTCGAAATGGCCGATCGCCAAGAGGCTTCAAACGCTATTTCTGCACTAGATGGCCACGTCATCAATGGACGTGCTTTGGCAGTCAAAGAAGCCGAACAACGCACCGACAACCGTTCGAATCCAAATCCAAGACCTTTTACACCCCGAGATAACAACGCGCCAGCAAGATCCAATGACGCACCAGCACACCGATCCGATGCGCGCCACGACGACGACGCCACTCCAGCGGCAGGCTTTATCCTACCAAAGGTAGAACCCCGCAAGAAAGCGAACGTAAAAGATCGTAAAATTGAAGACGACAACCGCAACAAAAAGCCCAAAATGGATGCTTACAAAAAGAGCGGGAAGAGTCCAAAGTTTTTTGACGATGAAGACGACGACCTCGACGACGAATTGCTCAACTACAAGAAGCCAGACGAGGATTTCTTCGAAGATGACGAAGATGAAGATGATTTCTAAAGACAGATAGCTTCACATTTCGGCGATTACGCTTAACTTTGCATCCCATGGATGTTTCTTACGCGAGTCACCTCAAACACCCCGTATTTAAAGTATTATCTCGGTACGCAACTGAGCAACAGCTCGATGTTTACGTTATTGGCGGATGGGTCCGAGACCTCCTTATGGACCGCCCTAGCAAAGACATCGACATTTTAGTACTTGGCGATGGCCCGGCACTTGCGCGTGCAACAGCAGATATTTTAAGGGTCAAGAAGGTCAACATCTTCAAAAATTTTGGCACTGCTCATTTTAAGTACAAAGACCTCGACATCGAATTTGTAGGTGCCCGCAAAGAATCTTACAGCCCGGCATCGCGCAAACCAGAAACCGTTGCAGGTACGCTTCAAGACGACCAAAACCGTCGAGACTTCACCATCAATTCGATGGCCATTAGTCTGCGTGCCGAAACACTTGGTCAGCTCATCGATCCGTTCAACGGACAAGCCGACATCGACGCCGGTATCATCCGTACACCACTAGACCCACATATTACTTTCAGCGATGATCCCCTGCGCATGCTTCGCGCCATTCGCTTTGCCACGCGTTTTGAATTTACAATTACCACTCCGTGTTTGGAGGCCATGAAAGCAAACGCAGATAGGCTGCAAATACTTTCGCAAGAGCGCATCACAGACGAGCTCAACAAAATCATCCTGACAAAGCAACCCTCTCGTGGCTTCAAGCTCATGCAAGCGACGGGTCTTCTCGATTTATTCTTTACCGAACTAACAGCGCTTCAGGGCATTGAAACACGAGATGGCAAAGCACACAAAGATAATTTCCTGCACACTTTAGAAGTGCTAGACAACCTTGCCTTAAACACCGATAACCTTTGGCTGCGTTGGGCTGCTATATTGCACGACATCGCCAAAGCCCCTACAAAGCGTTTTGACCCACAAGTTGGCTGGACCTTTCACGGTCACGAAGAATTAGGCTCCAAAATGGTACCGAAACTTTTTAAACGGCTGCGCTTGCCGCTTGACCACCAAATGAAATATGTCCAAAAATTGGTCCGACTACACCTCAGGCCAATTGCATTGGTAAAGGGCTCAGTTACCGACGCCGCTATCCGCAGATTGCTGCATGAAGCTGGCGACGACATCGACGACCTTATGCTATTGTGCAACGCCGACATCACGAGTAAAAACGAATTCAAAGTCAAGCGCTACAAGCAAAATTTTGAACTCGTCTCCGAAAAACTCAAGTTGGTAGAAGAAAAAGACCGCGTGCGCAATTTCCAACCGCCCGTTTCAGGCCAGCTCATTATGGATACCTTTCAAATTGGCCCGTGTTCGGCAATTGGCACCATCAAAATGCACATCAAAGATGCCATTCTCGAAGGGCACATCGCCAACGAGTACCAAGAGGCCTTTGCCGAAATGCTGCGTTTTGGTACAGAACTCGGTTTAAAAGCGGTCGTTGTGGCTCCACAGCCTGAATAATCATTACCTTTATCCTAAATCCAACAACATGCCCGGTTTAAAATTTCGCGTATTGCTTGATAGCGACAAAAACGAAGAAGTCTTTAGAGACATCCTTATCGCCAACGACGCCGATTTCGAAACTTTTTACCACGCCATTATGTCTGCATTTGGCTTCAACGGCGATCAAATGGCCAGCTTTTATGTCTCCAACGACAGCTGGGACAAAGGCCATGAACTCTCTTTACTAGACATGTCCTACGACGACGACGCCATAGACGAACCGGCTTCGGTCATGAAACAAGCTTGCATACAAGATTTCCTTACCGAACCAGACCAACGCTTTATTTTGGTCTACGACTTCATGCGCATGTGGATTTTCTTAATAGAACTCATCGCCTACGAAAAAGAAGCTCCTGAAAGCCCGGTTATGGCCTTAGCTATTGGCAACGCGCCAAAAGAAAGCACCAAATCAATGCTCGACGAAAATCTTTTCGGTCCCGAAAATCAAATTGCCGATACCGACGAAGACGAAGACGAATTTGGTTTTCAAGATTTTGACGACGACTACGCAGACGACGACCTCAACGATTACAGCGAATATGAATACTAAGCCCAACGCCACTACTGGCGACCCTATTGGCCAAGCCATCCAAGACTACGCCAAATTCAGAAAACCCTTCGACATTATTGTCAGCTCAGATCTCTGCGACGACGACATCATACCCATTGAAGTTTTATTCCGCAAAGAAGAAGAGATGCCCGAACTCGAACTAAATGCTTTAGATCAATGCAGAGGTGCGGTGCTAGACATCGGAGCTGGCGCAGGCGTGCATGCACTTGCTTTGCAAGACCGCGGACACCAAGTCAGCGCTATTGACCTCTCCGCCGGAGCTGTAGCCTACATGAAAGAAAATGGCATTGACGCCAAACAAATAGACTTTTATGCCCTCCAAAACAAAACCCAATACAACACGATTTTATCCCTAATGAACGGGATGGGTTTGGCAAAAAATCTCCAAAACCTGCCTGCATTTCTTAAAAAAGCGCACGAGCTCCTCTTGCCTGGTGGCCGACTCATCGCCGACTCCACAGATGTAAAATATCTCTATGAGGACGAAGACGGAGGTTATTGGCTCGACCTCAATTCAGCTTACTACGGCAACTTCAAGTTCCAGATGCACTACAAAAAAGTGAGTGGCCCTGAATTTGAATGGCTCTACGTCGACTACGACACCCTACACCAACACGCCACAGATTGTGGCTTCAAATGTCGCAGGGCTTACTCAGTAGAAGAACATTTTTTAGCTGTTTTAGAAAAAATATGAAGCCACTGCTACTCATATTAAGCTTGGTCGTAATACTTAGCGCTTGTGGCTATTCAACAACTGAGCTCAGTAAATTTGAAACACAAATTCAAAACTACAACAAGAAATACAAATTGAATCTCAAACCTACAGGCAGTGGTTTATACCTCAAAATAGATTCACTAGGCACTGGTAGAGCCATCCAAATTCAAGACAGCATTTGGGTCAGTTACACACTCAAATTACTTTCCGGGAAAATCATTGAAGTTCAGGATCAGGCAATTGGCCTACCCCTCAACGGCGTCATCAAAGGCTGGAGAGAAGCCCTTTACGGTTTGCCTGTCGGGAGTCAATTGCGCTGTATTGCTCCACCTCAACTCGCTTATGGCCAGAGCGGAACCGATCGCATCGGAAAAGATAAAATCCTCTATTTTAAAATGAAGGTTATTGATGCCAAATAAATGTTTAAATTTGACTCGCAAAAAAAAATGATATTATGAGTGTATTGGTAAATAAAAACTCCAGAGTAATTGTTCAAGGTTTTACAGGTAGCGAAGGTACCTTTCACGCCACCCAAATGATCGAATTTGGCACAAACGTGGTTGGTGGTGTTACCCCAGGAAAAGGCGGATCTAGCCACTTAGATCGTCCAGTTTTCAATACCGTTTCTGACGCCGTTGCTCAAACCCAAGCCGACACCTCTATCATTTTTGTACCACCAGCCTTTGCCGCAGACGCCATTATGGAAGCTGCCGAAGCTGGTATCAAAGTAATTGTTTGCATTACAGAAGGCATTCCTGTCAACGACATGGTCAAGGCAAAAGAATACATCAAAGCTTTTGAAACTAGGCTCATCGGTCCAAACTGCCCAGGCGTCATTACTGCCGGCGAAGCCAAAGTAGGGATCATGCCAGGTTTTGTCTTCAAAAAAGGTAAAATTGGAATCGTTTCCAAGTCTGGTACCCTCACTTACGAAGCAGCGGACCAAGTTGCCAAAGCAGGAATGGGCATTACTACGGCAATCGGTATCGGTGGAGACCCAATCATCGGCACCACTACTCGCGAAGCAGTAGAGCTCCTCATGAACGACCCAGATACTGAAGGTATTGTCATGATCGGCGAAATCGGCGGTAACTTAGAAGCTATTGCAGCACGCTGGATCAAAGAAAACGGTACCAAACCAGTAGTTGGTTTTATCGCTGGTGAAACCGCACCAAAAGGACGCACAATGGGTCATGCTGGTGCTATTGTAGGTGGTGCAGACGACACCGCAGAGGCGAAAAAACGCATCATGCGCGAGTGTGGCATCCACGTAGTAGACTCTCCTGCTCAGATCGGTGCTAAAATGGCAGAAGTACTCGGTCACTAAGTCGACTCTGTGTCGATTTTAGGCCGAACCGAAGCTTTCTTCCTAATTCCAGAAATCCCAAGTAAGCCCCAACCTGATTTGCATGGTTGGAAACGGATATCCTTGCACCGTAGTAAGCTGTGCATCGTTCCAATAACTGCCTAGATTAGCTACATTCACAAAAAACCTGAAGGTCTTTACTTCGAGTGCCACGTTGAATTGCGCATTCAAATAAGCTATATTCACCGCCCCAAGTTGCGACGCTACCCAATCCATGCTCTCCATAAACGGAAGATATACAAGAGTTTTACTCACTGATTGGTAAGTAACTTGACCTTCTACGCGCATATTTAAGCGCTTGTCTTTGAAAATACCGCCCTGCCAGGCAAAAGTAAGCGCGGCTTGATGCTTCGGTAAAAAAGCATCCTTTTGTGCCAAGTACTTGTACTTTGACCCTAACACCAAGGCACCATTTGAGGGCGTTTTTGTGTTGATGGGCAAAGTGTAACTGATGTCAGTTTGAATAGTCGCCAATTGACCAGCTGAGGCCGCAGTAGTAGTAGACCAAAGTAGCAGTAGTGGATCAAAACGATAGGCATTTTTGTACTGAATGAGGCTCCATTTCATTTGAGCGCTAAGTGTTTTAGAAACATTCTGAAACGCTCCCAACGCACTCAACTCCTGATAAAACTGTTTTCGTGGATTGTTCCAGAAGTAATTAGTGAGGTTACTTTGGTAAGCGCGCTGCAACAACATCGGCCATTCATTGGCATAGTGGTGCTCCACAGCAACTTTCCAGTTCTTTTGAGCCCAACGGTAGGTGCTATTGGCATGCCATCCTTGCGCAGCACCAATGATATTGAATTCATTTTCATGCGCAAAATCATGTGTAGCCCGTTTGAACAGTAGCTGATTGTGCCAATTAACTTCTAGCGTGTCGTATTGTGTAAGCGCATCAGACCACTTCCTTTGTCTTAGGCCCATTTGTGTATTCCACTCTAAACCAAGTTTTAGCACTTGCAAACCCATGCGATTTTCGATGCGTTGTTGGTCAAAAGCATCTGCACAAGAATCAGGACTGAAATAAGTTTGCGGGTAAAACGTACTCAATGGCCCCTCTTCAAGATAAAGCCTCTTACTAAGTTGATATTGATGCTCCGTCGTTAAATAGAGGGCATTGACAGAATCGCCAATCAATCGATAGCGGAAGTCAAGACTACCTAGGTAACTATTTTTTTGTGTGCGAGCCGTTTCCTTTACAACTGGGAGTAAATCCATTGGAATACTGCCTAGGGCTGTGTAGGACGCCAAGCCCCCTGCCCACTGGCGATCATCGTTGGCATTGCCAAAATGCAGCAACACTTCATGTCGTTTTCCCGATTGATATAAATTGAGCTGCAATTGACTGAAGCGCAGTTCATCTGAGCGGATAAAGCCCGTGCGTTGCCAGCGATCATAGCGCAAGTTGAATAAAACACCATGTGTGAAAGCCTGCTCAAAATCTACGCGGATACGCTGTGCACCCTGTGCGCCAAAACCGTAGCCAAAACCTAGATGCGGCAGTGCTGAAAATGTGAGGGGTTTGAGGAGTGTTTGGGGTCGAGCGAAGGTAGTGCAGCCAAGTTGGTATAAATCGGCGGCATCTGGCAGAATTTGCGTAGGATTGAAAAAGAAACTAGCACCAAAACCATCCATTTGCTGCGACAAGGCCTGGAGATCACCGAAGGTGCGATTTTGTTGTTTAAGGGTATCAACTGGAGCTAAACGTTGTGCTTCTATGCGGCTACAAAGCGTGGTGAGCAACAAAAAAGACAATAAGTATTTCATGACGCAAACATAAGAAAAAAATAAGGGCCACCCCATAGAGGCAGCCCTTCATAATTTATATAAAACGTAGCTTAGAGCGCGTTGATGCGCAATTGCAAACCTGATTTGAGGTTCGCTGCTTTGTTTTTATGAATGATGTTGCGTTTTGCAAGTTTGTCTAACATGGCAACAACAGCAGGAAATAAACCTTCTGCTTCTTTGCGGTCTTTGGTTGCACGCAATTTACGCATTGCGTTGCGAGTTGTTTTGTGCTGGTATTTATTCAATACGCGCTTAGACTCATTTGAACGAATGCGCTTGATGGATGATTTATGGTTTGCCATAGCTGTTTATATAATTAATCTCATTAATAAAATGCAGCCCATAGGAGAATCGAACTCCTGTTTCAAGGATGAAAACCTTGCGTCCTAACCACTAGACGAATGGGCCAAAAAATTGGCAGCCCATAGGAGAATCGAACTCCTGTTTCAAGGATGAAAACCTTGCGTCCTAACCACTAGACGAATGGGCCAAAATGTCAAAACCCCAGAATTTGGGATTGCAAATATAGTAGGAATTTCTTGAAGCGCAAGGGCGCTCGCCATTTTTTTTAAGAAATTTCAGGGTCGTCAGAACTCATCTTGAAGCCCAGACGCTTGGCTGTTTTGAGTTTGAGTTGCTCGCCCATCACAAAAATCTGTCCAACACTGACGTTATCCATATATTCAAACGGCGGAATAAAGAGGTCAAATTGCAGTGCATATGCAAACGACATTTGTGCAATGAGCTGCAGCAATTGCTCTGACAACAACATGTGTTGGGGGTCATTGAAGGTGGCACCAAGTGAACCCTTTCCTTCGATAAAGAAATGCCTCTCGTGGTTGACAAAAATGCGTGCAATCAAATTGCCCATGTCGTCTAGGCGATTTTGCTGCATCGATTCTGCTAAAAAGTTGTAGATGTGAATGGTGCCGAAGTAGCCATTATTTGGGTTCGACTTGAAATAGGCCGTCCCCCATAGTGGATTAGAATCTGGCAAACGAAAAACGTTGTGGTGCAGATTGAATACGAGTACATCACTACCAATATAGACATGAAATTCGTGGTCGCTCCTGTCTTTGATCCAAAGACGCACGCGCTCATCGGTAATCACTTCCTTGAGTGCAATGAGTTCTTTGTCAATGATTGCACGCAGTTGTTCAAAAACGCGTTCTGCATCGTCGGCAATATCTTGTTTGAGGGCTGACTTATGTAATAGAATATCGATGAGTTGTTGGCGATTGGCGGCAATTGGGTCGGCGGCTGGTTTTTTCTTCATGGCATTATATTTGCTGTTAAAAATACCGCAAATGCAGGAGTTATCGTCATATCATCGATAAATCTTTATGTGGCATTAGCAAAAAATGTTTAACTTTGAGAAAAGCGCATGAAGCGCGGTCCAAAAAAAATGAAAAAGCGCATTTGGTTTATCATCAACCCTATCTCAGGAGTTCGCCGCAAAGACGACATCCCTGCGCTGATCCGCCGCTTTTTAGATCACGACGCTTTTTCTTTTGAAATCCAATACACCAAGCACAAAGGCCACGCCATTGATATCGCACAACAAGCCGTTGAACTCGGCATCGATATCGTTTGTGCAGTAGGTGGAGATGGCTCTGTTCACGAAGTTGGTACGGCGCTCATCGGCACCAACACCAGCTTAGCAGTGATTCCAATCGGTTCCGGAAACGGTTTAGCACGCCATATGTTCATTCCTCGCAATATCAAAAAAGCCATCCAAACCATCAACCGCAACCAACAAATCCTCATGGATACCGTCTTGGTCAACGACCAACCTTTCCTCGGTGTTGGCGGCTACGGACTAGATGCTATAATTGCCAAAAAATTTGACGAAGACCACAAGCGCGGTTTCTGGACCTACGTCAAGCATGTCCTCAAAGAATTTTTCCGCTACAACCCCATGAACATCTCAATTGATACGAATGGGCAAATCAAAAAACTACCAGTTGTGCTTTGCACCATCGCCAATACTTCTGAGTTTGGCAATGGTTTTAAAGTATCTCCAAAATCGGATGCTACTGATGGCAAATTAGAATTATTTCTACTCAAGCCCTTCTCTTTGTTTGGCATCCCTAAAATGATTTTTCAGTTCTTTACAGGCCGATCAGATCGATCAATTTATTCTGAAATCATTTCTTTTAAAAATGCAAAAATATCTCTACCTAATGGTGTTGCACACCATGACGGCGAGCCCCTTACCGTCATGCGCGAACTCAACGTGCGCGTGGTACCTCACTCACTTCATATCATTGTAGGTCAAAAATAATGGCTACTTCTTTTCAACTCGATCTCGAGGCCATGTTGGCCCAACTTTCAACGCTACAAGCACACACCACACCAAATTGGGGCCAAATGAGCCCACAACGCATGGTAGAACACCTCGCCGACGCGCTGTACATTTCCATGGGGCAAGGTGATTATAGTTTAGAAGTTCCAGAAGAGCGCATCGAGCGCATGCAAGCTTGGCTAGACTCCGACAAGCCGATGGCCAAAGATGTGCAAGTATCATTTGCCACCCCTACAACACCCTTGCGCAACGACGAACTTGAAACCGCCATCGACGAATTCACAGATGCTTTTCTAAGTTTTCTAGAGCATTACGAAGAAAATGAAAATGCATCGGCCCTACATCCTTTTTATGGGCAACTGAATTACGCCCAATGGCAGCGTTTGCATACCAAACACTTCGCGCATCATTTTGAGCAGTTTGGTCTGTTATAAGCTTCACTTTCTTTAGAAACCGTCATGAACAAAAGAATTTTCAGATGCGTCATCCGCTCTTTCTTGCTTTCGTTATTGGCTTTGCATTAGGCACCGTCAACCATTTTTACCTCAAATCCAAGGGACACAAGAGCAGTGCACAATGGTTCATGCAAGTTGTGGTATTTTTTGCGTTGGCTTTTAGTGTACTCAAGTTCTTGAGGTAGCCATACCACCTCTTTAGAATTTACTTACTTCCCAAATTTCAAAAACGGAATAAACCTCGGAACGTTTTTTTGGTAGTCTTTGTAGGCTGGATACTTGTTGGCGGAGAGTTCTTCAGAAAAATCTGAACTGCCTTTGAAGAGAATGAGTAGCAAGACACAACCTCCGATTGTCCAGTTGACCCATTGACCAGTCGCATTGACGCTGAACAAGTAGAAAATGACCCAAATGCTTTGCTCCATGGCATAATTTGGATGGCGTACAATGCCCCATAAGCCTGTGGATACAAATCCTTTTTCGTAGTCGCCGAGGGCTTCGCCAGCCTTGATGCGGCGGTGCTTCTCTGTCTGAAAAACATATTGTTGCTGATCTGCCACAAACTCAATGGCTACTGCAAGCAACATAAGTGCAGCCAAGAGGTAATCAACGCTATTCAATTGTGGCTTGGCTTGATCTGAAAGCGTGGCTAGAATTGGAACAGTAAAAGAAAAAATCAGGATGTTTTGGTAGGCTGAGATGAAAAACAAGTTAAACAGCCCCCATACAAACTTGTTATTGAAACCTGGTCGCTTGCGCAGTTCTTCCCAGCGGTAGTCTTCTTCTCCAGCCCAAAAACGCCAAGTATAAGCGCCGCGACGGGCAAAATTGAAAGTCAGGCGAGCTCCCCAAATAGTTGCGAGAACGGCCATCAAGATCATGCGCTCAGACAATTCTGGCGCCAAAAGGGTCATGTGCCAAACGTAGTAAATGGGGACAATACTCCAAAGTTTATCGACCTGAGAGTTGTTGCGCGAGATTTCACCCACAACAAAGCAATAGGCAATAACTAATCCAACGGGCAAAGCCATTTGACTCAAAATATCAAATTGCAGCTCATTGGGCGTATAGCCAAAGTTCAAACAAATCAGTGGTGCAATAACGACCGTAAAAATCAAAAGTAAGATAGTGAGTAGCATAGGTGGTTCAGTTTAGCTCTACATCGTAACAATGCAGAAATGGGTTTGGGACCGAATTTAATAAAAATCTTTAAGATTTAGCAAAAGGTAAGGCGCGTGCTTGCAACGCTTCTATGAGTACTTGCTGCCCCTGATGAAAAACTGTTCCGTAATCTGCCGTTTTTACCCAGCAATGCACCCTCATGTGCAGACCGGACTCATTGAGTTGCAGCACGCCCACTAATGGATCTGGCTTGGTTAAGACGCGTTTGTCTGCGGCCAAACTAGCCAAGATTACCTCCTGTATTTGACTAATTTGAACGTTCTGTTCAAAGACGAAGGTCCACTCAATTCTGCGCGTTTTTTCTTTGGTAAAATTGACAATGGTGCCATTTGCCAGAGGGCCGTTTGGGTGTACCAATATTTTGTTGTCGGCAGTTTTGAGGTAGGTATTGAAAATCTGAATTTCGGAAACGACGCCTTTTTCGCCTAGTGCTTCGATGTCGTCACCCACTTTGAAGGGCTTGAGCACAAGAATCATGATGCCGCCTGCAAAGTTCGAAAGCGTTCCTGAAAAAGCCATACCCACTGCAATACCTGCTGCACCCAATAGCGTCAAAAAGGAGGTCATCTCGACACCCAATTGGGTAATCGCCGTGATGGACACCATTATTTTGAGGGCCATCGATAAGAAACTCGTTAGAAATGAGATGAGCCCCGGATCGGTTTCACTTTTGCGCAAAATACGGTTGACCAAGCGCGTCAGGACACCCGTAAGCCAAAAACCAACGACAGCAATGACGATGGCCAACACCAAATTAGTCAGTAAACCAAAAATAACTTTGCTTAAATCGCCAGTTTTGAGGTCAAAAAGTGTTTCTATAAAGTGCATGTCGTAATTTTAACACAAAAATAGAAATGTTTAGCGAGTATGACAATTTGGAGCCAATAAGGGTTGTAGCCACCGATGGTCATGCCGACTATTACCCCAATTTTTTGGAGCCAACAGCAAGTGCAACACTGCTGCAACAACTCCTTCACCTCGACTCCTTTCAACAAAACGAGATCGTGCTTTTTGGCAAAAAAATCAAAGTGCCAAGACTCGAAGCATATTTTGCCCTCAACGGCGAGCAATACGGCTACTCAGGTCAGCAATTACAAGCTGAAAAAATCCCTCTTTTCCTGGACGAGCTACGTCTCGAAGTACAAGAACGCACTGGCTATAAGTACAATGCGCTCTTGATCAATTACTACCGAGACGGCCAAGATTCGAATGGTTGGCATGCCGACAACGAAAAGACCCTTGGCCCGAACCCTAGCATCGCTTCGATCAGCCTAGGCGCCGAACGCACTTTTGAACTGAAACATTTGTCTACAGGGCAGAAAAAAAGGATTCTTTTGACACACGGAAGTTTACTGCACATGCACGGCCCGTTACAGCACCACTACAAACACCAACTCCCCAAAATGCGCACATTAACAGAAGCGCGGCTCAATTTAACCTTTCGTTGGATACAGCCGTCTCATCGGAATCAGTAACTTTGAATCAATGAAGCCACAAGACTACATGCAGCGCTGCCTTGACCTCGCTATTTTAGGCCAAGGATTGGTTGCGCCTAACCCTATGGTAGGTTGCGTCATTGTCAAGAACGGCAGCATCATAGGCGAAGGTTTCCATCAAGTATTTGGTGGGCCACATGCAGAAGTTCAGGCCATCGCAGCCGTTCAGGATCAAAATGATATGGAAGGTGCTACAGTATATGTCAGTCTTGAACCCTGTGCGCATTTTGGGAAAACACCACCCTGCAGCAATTTGCTCATCGAAAAAAAAGTAGCAAAAGTTGTTATTGCTTGCAAAGATCCCAATCCGAAGGTTGCTGGCAAAGGTATTGAGCGCCTGATCAAAGCTGGAATTGAAGTAGAGGTTGGCATTTTAGAATCCGCTGCCAAACAGCTCAACAAACGCTTTTTTTGCTTTCATCAAAAACAAAGACCACATGTGGTACTGAAGTGGGCTCAAACCAAAGACGGCTTCCTTGACCGCCTTCGAGACTCCGCTCAAAAAGGCATCAATTGGATATCCTCTGAAGAATCGAGGTCACTCGTACACCATTGGCGCAGTCAAGAAATGAGTATCCTTGTGGGTAAGCACACCGCACTCAATGACAACCCATCCCTAACAGTGCGGGAAGTCAGTGGCAAAAACCCCATCAGGATCTTGATAGACAGCCAACTTCAAGTTCAAAACAACATCAGTTTGTTTTCCGAAGACGCTCCAACGCTTATCTTCAATCGACTTAAGAATGAAACAAAAGGAAATATCGAATGGATCAAAATCCAAGAAACTGCCACCAAAAATATCCTTGAAGAACTCTATAAACGCGGCATTCACTCTGTAATGGTTGAAGGTGGAAGCCGTACGCTACAATATTTCATCATTGACAACGTCTGGGACGAAGCGTATGTGCTCGTTGGAGACCTAAACTTCGGAGAGGGGATCAAAGCACCTGTATTGAATCGGGTGCCTGCCAACGTGCATCCTTTCGGGACCGACCAAATTTACTATTACAAACGACGAACATGAAAAAAATCAACCTGCTCATTTGTTCCCTATTTGTCTCGCTTGGCATAATGGCGCAAAGCTATCAGTTAGCTGTACTTAAATATAATGGTGGTGGCGATTACTACGCTAACCCTACAGCGCTACCCAACTTGATCAAGTTCTGTAATACTGAGCTCGGCATGAACATCTCTAAAGAAGTACCCTATGTAGAAGTAGGAAGTGCAGATTTATTTCAGTACCCGTTGTTACATATGACCGGCCATGGAAATGTTGTGTTTTCAAAATCTGAAGCATTAAATCTGAGAACCTATTTGCTCTCGGGTGGTTTTTTGCACATCGACGATAACTACGGAATGGATGGCTTTATTCGAGCTGAGCTCAAGAAAGTGTTTCCAGAAGCTACCCTGACCGAAGTACCATCGAGCCATCCGATTTTTTCAGCCCATTACACTTTTACAAATGGCTTGCCTAAAATTCATGAACACGACGGCAAACGCCCTCAGGCTTTTGGAATTGTCATTGAGGGTCGTTTGGTTTGTCTGTATACCTACGAAACCGATTTGTCTGACGGCTGGGAAGACCCACAAGTTCATAACGACCCACCAGAAAAAAGGCGCCAAGCTTTGCAGATGGGCGCCAATATCGTTACATACGCTTTTTCAAACTAAAACAGCGACAACTTAATGTTGGTGTCCGTCGTGTTCTCCGTGAGGAACCGCTTGAGCGTCTGCGGTAACATGCAATAATTCGATTTCAAAAACCAGATCAGCATATGGGGGAATGGCTCCGGGGCGCCCCTGCTTGCCATAAGCGTTGTAGTAAGGGATAAACAATAGCACTTTTCCGCCCTCTTTAATAAGCGTGATACCTTCTTCAAAACCAGGAATCATGCGCTGCACTTTATATTGAAAATCCAAAGGCGCGTTTCGGTCTTTGGAAGAGTCGAATTTTTTGCCATCGCGTCGTAAAGTACCAGTGTAGTGAAGGCTCACTTTGTTGCCTTCTTTGACCTGAGCTCCTTTTCCCTCCTCTAAAATGACATAAACCAATCCAGTTGGGCTCTGCTGCGCCTTAGGATAATTCTTTTTTACTTCGGCAAACATATAGTTTTTGTAGTCTTCTTGCGACATTGCTGCAATTTGAGCAAGTTCGGCTTGCTCTTGTGCTTCTGATGCTTTTTTAGCTAAATAAACCTGGTCAAATGCAGCCTGGGCATCCCATTTTTGTGCTTTCGTACCCACGCGAATGATGTCTACTTTGCGCATTGTGTCGTTTTGCGCAATAGCGTTTACAACTTCTTGTCCAGAAACCACATGACCAAAAACGCTGTGCTTACCGTCTAGCCAAGGCGTTTCTTTGTGCGTAATGAAAAACTGCGATCCATTGGTGTTGGGGCCCGAGTTGGCCATAGAAAGGATTCCTGGGCCTACATGCTTGAGTGTTGGGTCTATTTCGTCATAAAATTTGTAACCTGGATCACCGGCGCCAGTGCCTTGAGGATCTCCACCTTGGATCATGAAATCAGCGATTACGCGATGAAATATCAAACCATCAAAAAATGGTGTACTAAAGGATTTGTCACCAACTTTGAACTTACCTTCAGCAAGCCCTACAAAATTTCCGACGGTCATCGGAGTTTTTTGGTATTCTAATTGGCAAACAATGATACCTTTATTGGTGGTAAAGCGCGCATAAATACCATCTTCGAATTCTGTGGTGTTTTGTGCATGAAGTATGCCAGCAAATGGCAAAAAGAGGAGTGTAAAGAGTAATTTTTTCATGGTATTTATTTTTCGATATCTAATAATTCAACTTCAAAGATCAGAACGGAATATGGCGGGATCAATTCTGTGGGTGATCCGGAGCCATAAGCCAATTCTTGCGGGATGTAAAATCGGTATTTAGAACCTACGCTCATGAGCTGTACACCTTCTGTCCAGCCTGGAATGACTGCACTTAGCGGAAAAGAAATGGGTTCATTGCGCTCGACAGAGCTATCAAAAACTTCGCCATTAATGGTGGTGCCTGTGTAATGTACTTTCACGGTAGAACTCGCCGTTGGTTTACTGCCTCTGCCCTTTTTGAGCACTTCGTATTGCAAACCACTTGCCGTAACTTGAATTTCTTTTTTCTTAGCGTTCTCTAAAAGAAACTGCTCGCCTTTTTCGCGGTTCACTCGACCCCCTTCTTTTTCGGCAGCGAGTGCTTCTTGATTGACCGCCTCTTCTGCTTGCTGCACCGCTTGCATCTTTTCTTGAAAATAAGACATTACGCACTGATTGGCTGGATCTTGAAGCAAACTAGGGCGCTGCAACATAGCATCGCTTATACCTTGCAACAACAAAGCTACATTTGCCTCAGGAAAATCTTTGAGGACGCTTTGTGCGATATTTTGTCCGGCTAAGTAGCTGACAGAATCAATTCTTGATTTGACTTGCGGCTCCTGGGCGTTTGCTTGAAAAGCCAACGCAATGGCCATAATTGGGATTAGTGTTTTTTTCATTTTCAATTAAATTTCATTTCGGGTATCTGAGCCCCAAAACATTTTGTTTCGGATGGTATCTAAAAAGTTGTTGTCCTCGAACTTCACGACGTTGATCATGAATTCTGCTTTGGTGATGGTCACCTTCTCCCCTTGTTTAATGTGCTGGGAATGACCATCTAATGATAGTAAATAAGAGCGGTCACGTCCTTCTACTTGGAGTGATATAGGCATGTGGTCTGGTACAACAACCGGTCGCACATTGAGGTTGTGTGGAGCAATTGGTGTCAGGATATGCACTTGACAACCTGGTGTAATGATGGGGCCACCGCAACTGAGGCTGTAGGCTGTAGAACCAGTTGGCGTGGCCACGATCAGTCCATCGGCCCAATAAGTATTGAGGAATTTATCGCCGAGATATGCATGCACTTTGATCATGGACGAGGTGTCTTTTTTCTGTAGTGTAAGCTCATTAAGGGCAAAGTTTTCGTCGGCGAAGAGGTCGTTTTCGGTATGAACCCTCAGCAAAGACCTTTTCTGGAACTCGTACTGACCTGCTGCAAAGCGCTCAAGCGTTTGAGCAATTTGATCTTTGGATAGATTGGATAAAAAACCCAAACGACCGGTGTTGATCCCGAGAATAGGTACTCCGGAATCTCTAATAAAGGATACAGCCTTCAAAAAAGTACCGTCGCCGCCAATGCTGATCATGAGGTCATAGCCCGTTTGGAGATCGAGGTGGTTTTCGAAGGTTTTGTAGTTTGTGTTGGTATGGTATTTTACGTGCAGTTGTTGTGCGAACTCTTTTTCGAGTACCGGTACCCAACCCAAAAGCTCAATACCCTTGAGTAGGTTTTCAAAGACACTTTGGTCTTGCTTGAATATTTTTTTGGCGTATAAGGCGATTTGTTTCATTACATGCTTAAATAATGCATGAGTTCTTGGTAGCGATCTTGGAGCTCATTTGATTGTTGGCTGTCTTCATAGCTGACCAAAATATGGTAATCATAGCGCTCAAAGGTACGGATAATTGCACTTAAATTTTGTTGATTGATGCGCAAATTGACCTGAATTTTGGTGCTGTCTGGAAGGTAACACACGAATAAATTCAGGATTTTGGCCTGATTGCTCTCCACAATTTGAGCAATCTGAGCGAGGGTGTAGTCGTTGGCATTCATTTCGAGGACCAAAACAGAACCCGATTCGTTGAGTCCGCTGGTGTCGGCAAGCAATTGGAGCAATTCTTGCGCACTAATGACACCTAAATAATTTTCTTGGCGATCTAAAACTGGTAAGACCGTTAATTTGAAGAGCGCAAAGTGCTGGAGTAAATCAAACAGATGCGCATCGGCAAAAGCAAAAGGACGAGGAAGATGCTGAAAGAGCTCATCGAGACTTTCTTCGAGACTAATTTGATCGAGTAATTCAGATTCTGACACAAGCCCGACAAAATTGCCGTTCTTCAGAACGGGCAGGTGATTGACCTGAAATTCGTCCATCCATAACAGCGCTTTTTCACCGCTATCGGTATGCAATAAAGGCGGTATTTGTTCAGAAAGAATATGGGAAGCTCTCATAGTGGGTGCAAAATACTAAATTACTTGAATGTTTCGTACTTTTGCAACTCAATTATTGTGCCATGACCAGACTCAGCGTGAATATCAATAAAATCGCAACACTGCGCAATGCTCGCGGCGGCCAAACCCCAAATGTGCTCCAGTTTGCACTCGATGCCGAAAGATTCGGCGCGCAGGGCATCACGGTTCACCCAAGGCCAGATGAGCGGCACATTACCACCCAAGACTGCTACGACCTCCACGAACGCGTTCAGACTGAATTCAACATAGAAGGCTTCCCCGATGCGCGCTACCTACAGCTTATCAAAGACTTGCGTCCGGCGCAAGCCACTTTAGTGCCAGACCCACCGGGTGTACTCACCTCTAATGCCGGCTGGAAGTGCACTGAACAAGCGAACTTTCTAGCTCCTATTATTGCTCAAATTCAAGCTCTTGGCGTCAGAGTTTCGCTTTTTATGGAAACTGATCTGGCACAAATTGACAAAGCCAAGGTGCTTGGTGCAGACCGCATCGAATTCTACACTGGGCCGTATGCAGAAAATTACCCTTTGGGGCCTCAGTTAGCAGTAGAACCCTACCGCCTAGCAGCACTTCACGCACAGGCGCAAGGTTTGGGCATCAATGCCGGACACGACCTCAGTTTGGAAAATTTAGCTTTCTTGAAGGCTTCGCTTGTTGCACTTGACGAAGTTTCTATAGGCCATGCACTAATTAGCGATGCGCTTTATTTGGGGATTGAAAATACCATCCAGCGCTATCTTTACGAATTGCGCGAAGGTGCCTGATGCAACACACGCTGCGGATAAGGAATTTCTATGGAATAAGTTCTAAACAAGCGATCGATTTCAAGCCTTATTTCCGATTTATAATTGTTGATATCCCAACTTTGGTCTGCCCAAAAAACAAGCTCTAGTTCAAGGCCTGAATTGCCAAAATCGTAAAGCCGAACAAATACCGGATTGCTCTTTTTGACTTTAGGGTGTGCGAGTGCTGCTTGTGTAAGCAAGCGTTCAATTAGCTGAATATCTGAGCCATAGGCAACAGTGAGTGAAATAGTGAAGCGCGTGAGTTCGGAACCATGGCTCCAGTTTTCAATACGGTCTTGGGTAAGATGTGTATTTGGAATGATCAATACATTACCCTCTCGGGTCTGAATTTGGGTGGTGCGCACATTGATTTTGACGATTTTAGCAACTATCGACTCATTATTCAGCCCGTTCATTTTGGACTTACCTGAAATTTCGACGATGTCACCAACGCGCAAATTTCCTTCGAAAAGCAATACTACACCGGCGATCATGTCCTTGAAAACATCTTGCAAGCCCAAGCCTAAACCCACCAAAAGCCCCACAGAACTGGTGAGTAAGATCATGAGGTCTATGCCGAGAAGCTTGAAGCTAAACAAGATGGAGGCTACATAGATAAAATACTTTGCCAATTGGTTATAGACGAACTCAGTACCGGCGTCGTAGTTTGGACTGCCTTTGAAGCGCCTCGCAAAATAGAGCTTGGTTAAATTTACAGCGATTTTGGCACCAAAAAAGACTGAGATGACTATCAGGATGTCGGCAAAATCAATTTTAAAACTCTCGAAAGAAAGCAATTTAAACTGCAAGAAATCATTGAAGGTGACATGCCCGTTGTTGTAGCGCAAGCTCAGCACAGCTATGTAAATAGCCAACAAATAAACACTCTGGCTCACCAATCGCAAGCGCGCCATTTGCTTGACTTCTAATTGGATATTGGCACTCTTGACATAGCCTTTTAAGGCTTTATGTACCAAACGACGCAATATGGCAGCCGCAAAAAAAATAAGCAGTAAAAAAATAAGATTCCAAAAACAAATCTTATATGGCCCGATGTAAAAGAGAGTTTCTGCAAACATATCAACGGATAAGCGTGATGCCAATTTGCTCGGAGAGGAGCATTTTGACTTTTTCAAGGCTGACTAATTCGCCGAGTGCCAAAAGCAAGTCTTCGTCTTGAAGGTTTTCATTACTGAGCTCTTTGCGAATATTTTTAATTTTTCGCTCCACAAAAGCCAACTTAAAACGGTAAATCACTTGCACTACTGTTTGATAGAGGTCGTCGGATTCTGACTTCGTTTGGATTTTGTAGCGCGCCACCCAGTTATGACTGAGCTCTTGTTCTTGTGCTTCGATGTCGGCGGCAAATTGAACAATTTCTTGTTTTTCATGGCGCAAAAAGTAGGTGGCTTCATAGAGGGTGTTATCTTCAAGTACCCCTTTTTCAAATATGCGGTAGATCTCTTCGTAAAGCGGGTTTTCAAAATGAAGCTCATCTTTATGCAACTCATGCACGATGAGTTCAATGACGCTTGTCTGGGTCTCTGGCTGCCCGAGCTCTTGCCAAATGAGGGCACGGGTACCGTATTTGATCAGTACACGTACGAGCTCTGCCTCAAAAAGCGTAAGGTCTTCTTCTTGTTCAGCATGCGCCTGCATGGATTGCTCAGCAGGCGTTTTGGGAAGTTGAATGGCTTCGAGTGCCGGATCTTGGTAAGTTTTGGCCAATGCCGTTTTGCGCAACTGAAGCAATTCCGACTGCACAATAGACTCGGCGATATCGAACTGCTGCGCCAACTGCTGCACGTAAACCGAACGGGTAATTTGATCAGGGATCAGTGAAACAGAATGAACGATGTCTTTGATGAGGCCCGCACGTAAAATGGGGTCATTACCGCCTTCTGAAAGTAAAATTCCGGCCTTAAAAGAGATGAAATCTTGTTTATGAGCTGCAATATAGGCGCTCAATTCGGCGGATGACCGCGATTTGGAAAAGGAGTCTGGATCTTCGCCGTCGGGAAAAAGTACTACTTTGACGTTGAGGCCTTCTTCCAAAATGAGGTCGATGCCGCGGAAACTTGCTTTGATCCCTGCCGCATCGCCGTCGTAGAGAATCGTGAGGTTTTTGGTATAACGGCTCACCAACTTAACTTGTTCTTTGGTGAGGGAAGTTCCAGATGAAGAAACCACATTTTGAATGCCCGCTTGGTGCATACTGATGACGTCTGTATACCCCTCGCAGAGCAAACATTCGTTGTATTTGACGATGTCGCCTTTGGCAAAATAAAGACCGTAGAGGATCTCGCTTTTGTTGTAGATGACACTCTCGGGTGAATTGAAATACTTAGCGATTTTTTTATCGGCAAGCAAGGTGCGGCCACCAAAACCAAGTACGCGCCCCGAGACGCTATGAATAGGGAACATCACGCGACCTTTGAAAAAGTCAAAAGTACGCTCGTCTTTTGATTTGGTGAGTCCGATGGCTTCTAAGTAAGCTTTGTTATAGCCTTTTTCGAGGGCTAAATCGGTGAAGGCTGCGCCTGTATTGAGGCAATAACCCAATTGAAATTTCTCGATGGTGGCCCGACTGAAACCGCGCTCCTCAAAATAAGAAAGCCCAATGGCTTTGCCTTCTTGAGAATTGAGCAGCATGTCGGAAAAGGTGTTTTTGGCAAACTCATTGATGATCAAAAAACTCTCGCGCTCGTTGAGCGCAGCAAGTTCTTCGGCAGTGGCTTCTCGCTCTTCAGGAACTTCGATGTTGTAGCGCTTGGCCAACCAACGCAGGGCTTCTGGGTAGCTAAAATGTTCCTTTTCCATCAAGAAGCTGGCCGCGTTGCCTCCCTTCCCAGTAGAAAAACACTTGAAAATCTGCTTGACTGGCGACACCACAAACGATGGTGTTTTCTCGTCCGTAAAGGGGCTCAAGCCTTTGAGATTAGAACCCGCGCGCTTGAGTTGCACAAACTCTCCGATCACTTCCTCTATGCGAGCGGTTTGTAGAATTTGGTCGACGATATGCGGCGGAATTTTGCTCATTTATGGCCTCAGGGATTGAAGTTATTGACCGTTTTATTGCCTTTTTCGTCGTAGGTAACCCACTCTCCTATCATTTGATCATCTTTGTATTGGCCGTAATAGTGGATCTTTCCGTTCGGATATTTAACGACAGAATGCCCATTCTTTTTGCCCGCAACATAAAACGTGAAGGACTGCAAGTTGCCTTTTTCGCTGTAATAATTCCATTTGCCCTCGCGCACACCTTTTTTGGTTAGATCTCCTTCATACTTGAGTTGTTTTTTGCCAGGGTACCACTCTTTGTAGTGTCCGTCTTTGATTTCAACCAGTTTTTCTTTGACTACTTGTTTGGTTCGCGTGTCTTTTCCTTCGTTTTGGCAAGACACATCAAGTAAAAGCAGTGCAAATATGAATATAATGTTACTGTATTTCATGGTATTATTTTTCACGGTTCATGGTGTAGGCCACCAAACCTATTAACGAAGCTTTTGCAGGGCTGTCGGGGTAAGTTGCCAAAATTTCTAAGGCCTCAGCTGCTAATGCTTCCATACGCTGTTGCGCGTATTGCACACCGCCAGACTCCCAAACCAATTGGATGGCGCGCTGTACGCGTTTACTGACGTCGTATTCATTTTTAATGATGTAGCGCAATTCTTTTTGAATGGCCTGCGGAGCATTTTGCAGGGCGTAAATGAGGGGAAGCGTGAGTTTTTGCTCGCGGATATCTATACCCGTAGGCTTGCCGATATGCTCGCCCGTGCCGTAATCAAAGATGTCGTCTTTGATTTGAAAAGCCAAACCAATGAGTTCACCAAACTGACGGAGTTTGCTGCGCTCTTCCTGCGCGCCAACGCTCAGTGCACCGGCCTCACAGCAGGTGGCGATGAGCGAAGCCGTTTTTTTACGGATGACTTCGTAGTAAATTTCTTCGGTGATGTCGAGGTGGCGCGCTTTTTCAATTTGAAGCAACTCGCCTTCCGACATTTCTTGAACTGCTCTTGCGACGATTTCGAGAAGATCCATGTTGCGCTTTTCAATGGAGAGCAGCAAAATACGAGAGAGCATGTAGTCGCCGACTAATACTGCAATTTTATTTTTCCAAAGAGCGTTCACGGAGAAAAATCCGCGGCGCTCTGCGGCGTCGTCTACGACGTCGTCGTGAACCAGCGTAGCTGTATGAAGAAGTTCTACTAGAGTTGTAGCGTCAAAGGTTGTAGGATTGACTTCGCCGAGCATTTTGGCGCTCAGAAAAACAAACATAGGACGCATTTGCTTGCCTTTGCGCTTGACAATATAGCTCGTCACTTTATCGAGCAAAGCGACATCGGCATGCATGGCGTTTTGAAAATGGATTTCAAAATCCAATAATTCTTGCTGAATTGGTGCGGTGATATCGTCTAGGCGCTGCATCTAACAAATATACGAAAAGCCATGGCCTAATCGCAAAGCAGAGCTGCGAAACTTAGCGCGAAAGGTGCATATTTCTTTCGGAGTAAATTTTGGTAAAGAATGGATCCTTCAAATCTTTAATGAAACGAATGGCCTCACCAGTAGATTTCATTTCTGGGCCCAACTCTTTTTTGACATCAGGGAATTTCTCGTAGGAGAATACCGGAATTTTGATGGCATAACCTTCTTTGCGGGGCTGGAAATTGAAGTCGGTAACTTTGTTGTGCCCGAGCATTACTTTGGTAGCGTAGTTGACATAAGGCTCGTCGTAAGCCTTCGCAATAAATGGAACGGTGCGAGATGCACGCGGATTGGCTTCAATGACGTATACTTTGTCGTCTTTGATGGCAAATTGGATATTGAGTAAACCAACGGTTTTGAGTTCTACGGCAATTTTTTTGGTGATGTCTTCGATTTGCGTCATGACGAAATCGCCGAGGTTATATGGGGGCAACACTGCATAGGAGTCTCCGGAGTGAATTCCGGCTGGCTCAATGTGCTGCATGATACCAATGATGTAGACGTTTTCGCCGTCGCAGATGGCATCGGCCTCGGCTTCAATTGCGCCACCCAAGAAGTGATCGAGCAAGATTTGGTTGTTGCCCATTTCGTTGAGGATATCGACGACGTGGTGCTCTAGTTCTTCTTTATTGATGACAATTTTCATTTTTTGACCACCCAAGACATAAGAAGGGCGTACGAGCAAAGGAAAGCCTAGTGTTTCAGATAATTCGATGGCTTGCTCCGCGCTCTCAACCACGCCGTATTGAGGGAATGGCACGTTGTTTTTCTCGAGTAATTTGGAGAAACGACCGCGGTCTTCGGCCAAATCTAGGGCTTCGTAAGAGGTGCCGAGGATCGGAATGCCGTAGCGCTCGAGCTTTTCTGCTAATTTGAGCGCAGTTTGACCGCCCAATTGCACAATAACGCCGATTGGCTTTTCGTGCTGAATGATGTCGTAGATGTGCTCCCAGAAAACAGGCTCAAAATAGAGTTTGTCGGCGGTGTCGAAGTCAGTGGAGACGGTTTCGGGGTTGCAGTTGATCATGATGGTCTCGTAGCCGCATTCTTTGGCCGCCAACACACCGTGCACACAAGAGTAATCGAATTCGATGCCCTGGCCAATGCGGTTGGGGCCAGAACCCAAAACCACCACTTTAGGACGCTCGCTGACTACACTTTCGTTTTCGTATTCAAAAGTGGAGTAATAGTAAGGCGTTTTAGCTTCAAACTCAGCAGCGCAGGTGTCTACGAGTTTATAGACGCGGTTGATACCGAAATCTTTTCTTTTTTGATAGACTTCGGACTCTAGGCAGCGCAAAAGGTGAGCAACCTGACGGTCTGCGTAACCTTTTTGCTTGGCTTCAAAAAGGAGCTCTTGTGGAATGTTTTCGAGGTGAAATTTTTCAATTTTGCGCTCGAGCTTGATGAGGTCCTCGATTTGCTTGAGGAACCAGATGTCAATTTTGGTCTTTTCGACGATGGTTTTAAAAGGAATGCCCAATTTAATGGCATCGTAGATGTGAAACAAGCGATTCCAGCTCGCGAATTCGAGCGAATTGAGGATCTCGTTTTGGTTGGTCAGTTCTTTTCCATCTGCACCTAAACCATTGCGATTGATTTCCAAAGACTGACACGCTTTTTGCAGCGCTTCTTGAAAGCTACGGCCAATGCCCATGACCTCACCTACAGACTTCATTTGTAGCCCTAGCTGGCGGTTGGTTCCGGGAAATTTATTGAAGTTCCAACGCGGTATTTTGACAATAACGTAGTCTAGGGTTGGTTCGAAAAGTGCAGAAGTAGTTTTGGTGATTTGGTTGCTGAGCTCATTGAGGTGATAACCGATGGCCAACTTGGAGGCAATTTTGGCAATTGGATAGCCTGTAGCCTTGGAAGCCAAAGCAGATGAACGCGACACACGCGGATTGATTTCAATGGCAATGATGTCTTCGTTGTTGTCAGGGGAAACCGCAAACTGCACATTACACCCTCCTGCAAAATTACCAATGGAACGCATCATGTTGATGGCCATGTCGCGCATTTTTTGAAAGGTGGTATCGGAGAGGGTCATAGCGGGCGCCACGGTGATGGAGTCTCCGGTGTGGATTCCCATTGGGTCGAAGTTCTCGATGGAACAGATGATCACGACGTTGTCGTTGGCATCGCGCAGGAGCTCGAGTTCGTATTCTTTCCAGCCCAAGAGCGCTTTGTCTATCATGACCTCATGGATCGGTGAAAGTTGCAAGCCGCGCTCGAGGAGGTTGTCAAATTCTTTGGGCTCGTGCAAGATGCTTGCTCCAGAGCCGCCCAAAGTATATGACGGGCGAATACAGAGCGGAAAACCAAATTCTTGGGCAATTTCTTTGCCCTCTAAAAAAGACTTCGCTGTTTTTTGAGGCGCCATTGGCACGCCAATTTGGAGCATGAGTTCGCGAAAAGCTTCGCGGTTTTCAGTGATTTCGATGGCGTTGATGTCTACGCCGATGATGCGCACGCCATGTTGTTCCCAGATGCCCATTTCATCGCACTGAATACAAAGATTGAGTGCTGTTTGGCCGCCCATGGTTGGCAAAACGGCGTCAATTTGATGGTTTTGCAAGATCTTGACAATGCTCTCGGGCTCAAGTGGCTGTAGGTAGACGTTGTCTGCTACAACTTTGTCGGTCATGATGGTCGCTGGATTGGAGTTGATGAGTGTGACCTCAATTCCTTCTTCGCGCAGCGAGCGTGCTGCTTGAGAACCTGAGTAGTCGAATTCACAGGCTTGACCGATTACAATAGGACCACTACCAATAATGAGAACGGATTTGATCGAAAGATCTTTAGGCATAAGGGCTTCAATTTACTAGTTTCTTTGAGCGAAACCTTCGCTGCAAATTGAGCACAAATTTAAGTTAAATTCGGTCGATAGCGGCAATGGAGCAGGATTGTTTTTTAACAATCTGACTTGCCAATGTTAATTAAATGGCAATCATGCGCAGTGGCGCGAGATAAATTGTAAGGCGAAATGATTAAAGGCCTCGGCTTGTTCGTAGTTGACCACATGACCGCATTCGGGAACAACGTGGAGCTCTGAGGCTTTGTCTTGCCCTACGAGTACTTTGACCGGATTCAAAAACATGTGGTCTTGCGCACCCATCACATAAAGGGTTGGAATGGTTTCGGGAGCAGCATTGATGCGCGTGAGGTAGGCAGTGAGCCGAGCAGTTAGCTTGAACCAACGTTGAAATTCTTTGTCCATCACTTTTTTAGCCTCATTGATAAACAAGTGACGCGATTCTTTGTGATTGGCACGCGGCATCATGATGCGCGCCATGAGTTGATACAAAGACATTTGAGGTAAAAAGCTATAGAGCATGCGGCCCATGCGCAAAATGAGGCGCGAACGCACATTGAGTTTGGTGACCGCGCCAGCAAAGATCATGCTTCTGACTAAATCTGGTCGTTGGGCACGCAAGGATTTGATAACAATAGAACCCAAAGAAACCCCTACAAAATGCGCTTGTTCGATTCCTTTTTGATCGAGTAGTTCAATGACATCCGACGCAATGAGTTCAAAAGAATATTTTTGATTGTAGGCACTGACTTTTTGGCTCTTGCCATGACCTCTTAAATCTAGCACCAAGACGTTGTGGCGCTCACAAAAATCTTTGAGTTGTTTGTGCCAAATAGAGGAGCTCCCTCCTGCCCCATGGACAAACACAACCCATTGATCAGAGCTGCGGTGCAAAAAAGACTTAGAGTAGAGCATGTGCAAAAATAAAAAAACACCCGTTCAAAACGGGTGTTTTCGTGAATTATATAAATAACGTGACTTATTTATCTTTTACTTCTTCGAAGTCGACATCTGTGACTTCGTCTTGCGCTGAACCGGATCCGGAGTCCGCACCTTGATCTGAAGCCGCACCTTGGTCGTTCGAAGCGTTGTACATGTCTTGTGACGCTGCGCTAAATACTTCGTTGAGGCGGTCCATGGCAGGCTGAAGATTGGCCATATTTTTGGCTTCAAACTCCGTTTTGAGTGCTGCCAAAGCATCTTCGATTGGTTGCTTTTTATCGGCAGGGATTTTGTCACCGTATTCTTTCAACTGACGCTCTGTTTGAAAAATAAGAGAGTCTGCTTTGTTGACCATCTCGGCTTCTTCGCGGCGCTTGTTGTCGGCGTCTGCATTGGCTTCAGCCTCCGCTTTCATGCGTTGGATTTCTTCGTCAGACAAACCGCTAGAGGCTTCAATTTTAATGGATTGGAGCTTGCCAGTTCCTTTGTCTTTGGCAGAGATGTTCATGATGCCGTTTGCATCGATATCGAAAGTTACCTCGATTTGCGGCACACCGCGCTGTGCAGGCGGAATGTCGGTAAGTTGGAAACGACCAAGTGTTTTGTTGTCATTGGCCATGGCGCGCTCACCTTGCAACACGTGGATTTCTACTGAAGGCTGGTTGTCGGCAGCAGTAGAGAACACTTCTGATTTTTTGGTTGGAATAGTGGTGTTGGCGTCGATGAGTTTGGTGAATACACCGCCCATTGTTTCGATTCCTAAAGAAAGTGGAATGACATCTAACAATAAAACATCTTTGACTTCACCTGTAAGGACACCACCTTGAATAGCGGCACCAACAGCAACTACTTCATCCGGGTTCACACCTTTAGAAGGCGCTTTGCCAAAGAAACGCTCAACGGCTTCTTGGATGATTGGAATACGTGTAGAACCACCAACGAGGATCACTTCGTCGATGTCTGATGGCTGCAAGCCCGCGTTTGAAAGCGCTGAACGGCAAGGCGCAATGGTGCGCTCCACGATGCTCGAAATAAGTTGCTCGAATTTGGCGCGTTGCATAGTGCGCACTAAGTGCTTAGGAATGCCATTTACCGGCATGATGTATGGCAAGTTGATTTCTGTTGATGTTGTAGAAGACAACTCGATTTTTGCTTTTTCTGCTGCTTCTTTCAAGCGTTGAAGTGCCATTGGATCTTGACGTAGATCGAGGCCTTCTTCTGCTTTGAATTCTTCTGCCAACCAAGTGATGATGGCTTCATCGACGTCGTCGCCACCGAGGTGGGTGTCGCCATCTGTAGCCAATACTTCGAATACGCCGTCACCTAATTCAAGGACAGAGACGTCGTGGGTTCCTCCACCGAAGTCAAAAACAACGATTTTTTGGTCAATGCCTTTTTTATCGAGGCCGTAAGCAAGTGCGGCTGCAGTTGGCTCGTTGATGATGCGCTTGATAGTAAGACCCGCGATTTCGCCTGCTTCTTTGGTAGCTTGGCGCTGTGCATCGTTGAAGTATGCCGGCACCGTAACAACTGCTTCCGTAACTTCTTGCCCGAGGTAGTCTTCTGCTGTCTTCTTCATTTTTTGAAGGATCATGGCAGAGATCTCTTGCGGAGAATACATTCTGTCGTCTATTTTGACGCGCGGCGTGTTGTTGTCGCCTTTAACTACTTGATACGGCATGCGCGAAACTTCTTTCGAAGATTCGTCGAAGCTAGAGCCCATAAAGCGTTTGATAGAAGAGATGGTTTTGGTTGGGTTGGTGATAGCTTGTCTTTTCGCTGGGTCACCGACTTTGCGTTCGCCGCCCTCAACAAAAGCAACTACTGAAGGTGTGGTGCGCTTACCTTCTGCGTTGGCAATGACAACTGGTTCATTGCCTTCCATGACCGAAACACAAGAGTTGGTTGTTCCGAGGTCGATTCCGATTATTTTTCCCATTTTATTTTTTAATTTTTGATACTAGGTTTTGTCAAGTATTGTGCCAGCAGAAAAAAGCTGGTCTTTTATGACATTTTGATCTATTTCACGCCTTTCCAAATGTCTTTTTGTCAGTTTTGCTGACATTGGTAACATAGGTTACGTAATTACACTGATAAAGCATGTAACTTTGGTTTATGATATTTGGAAAAGGAACAAAAATGTATAGCATTGCCAAGATGAAATGTCCGCAATGCAACGAAGGTCAATTCTTGGTTTCTCACCCTTATGATTTTAAATATTTGGGCGATGTCAAGACGGAATGCGATGTATGTCATTTGAAATACGAGCGCGAGCCCGGTTTTTATTACGGCGCCATGTACGTCTCTTACGCTTTAGGAGTCGCCTTATTTGTGACAATCTGGACTTCTTGCAACCTTTGGTTTCCTTGGCTCAGTGCCTGGAGTCAGATTGGTCTGGTTGTCTTCTTTACAATTGTACTATCTCCTTACTTATTTGCGCTCTCCAAAATCATTTGGGCCAATATGTTTATCAAGTACAACAAGGATGCTAAGGGCCGAAAGTAAACTTAAAATGCTGCAGGCTCATTTGGGCTATATGCTAGAAGCGTCCTTGTTGGAAGAAATGGCTGAAGTAGCCATAATTCGAGAAACTGAAACTGACGAGGTGGTGGTCCATGTGGGCGATCAATTGCAAATGATTCCGATTGTCATTGAAGGCTCCATTAAAATTTCTCGAGAAAACGAAAACGGAAACGAATTGCTGCTTTATTATATGGAAGGCGGAGATACTTGCGCAATATCCTTGCAGTGTTGTACCCGAAAAATTGACTCGCAAATTAAGGCCACCTCCATGGAGCCCTCCTTGCTCTTGATGTTCCCTTCAGAATTCATGGAGCGCTGGCTAGACCACTATAAATCTTGGCGCCAATTCATTTTAGACAGCTACCATACGCGCATGCTAGAACTGATGGATTCTATCGATGCCATCGCCTTTATGAACTTAGACCAGCGCTTACTCAAATACCTTTATGACCAGGCTAAAATTCTCGGTAGTGTGGAAATCAACCATACCCACCAACAAGTAGCCGACGACCTACATTCTTCAAGAGTAGTCATTTCAAGACTACTAAAGCAACTTGAGACAAAGGGCGAAATCAAATTATTGCGCAACAAAATCATCCTTAAAAACTTTTAATCCCATCGGATTACCATAGGTTTCTATTTTTTCGAAACCTAAAGAGAAGATGGAATTTTGCTTAAAGACATTCAGTTCGTCTCTGTAAAAGAGTGTTTTTTATTGATTTGAAAACCCCGGAATCTAAAGGATTTATTTTTTGTAATTTCGCTTGTGAGATTTTTTCAAATTATAGTCATTTTATGCTTTCTAGGGTCTGTGGATGCGCAAGTATTGCTCAACGAAGGTTGCAACAAAAATGCGTTTGCCGAAATAGATGAAAATGGCGATGCGTCCGACTGGATAGAACTTTACAATAATAGCTCCAGCCCAGTCAATCTTGCAAATTGGAAGCTATCCGACCAGCTGAATGGCATCAATGCATGGGTTTTTCCAAATGTCAATTTAACGGCTCAATCTTTTTTACGTGTCTTTTGCAGTGGCAAAAACCGTTATGCTAGCGTCCCGTTTATCTCAACAAATAATACAGCGAATTTCAATCCAAGTATTGGCTGGAATACCCATCCATTTGTACAAAATTTCATTTGGGACGGCAGCTCAAATATCATCATTAATGTCTGTTCATATAATAGTACAGGCTACACAGAAAATTCGGTGTTTTATCAAAGTGCCACACCGTTTGTTTCTAGTGTTGGGAGTTTTATAGACGGTTCACCAGCAGCCTGCAGCAATAATTTAGGACAAACATATAGCCAAAGACCAAATATAAAACTCAATAATGCCGTAATCGGCAATGGAACCATTACAAATAACACCACAGACTACCCAGCTCCATACGGCAATTGGTACTGGGGCGCCCGACATCAGTTTTTAATCCTGGCAAGTGAATTGCAAGCAGCCGGATTGAATGCGGGCCCCATATCCTCTCTTTCTTTTCAAGTAGCCAGTACTAACGGAGAATTTTACGACTACATTGACATCGCGCTCAACCATACCACACTCACTTCGCTGGACGCGAGTTTTATACCGCTTCAAGGTCAGCAATTCCATACCAATTTTAAATTAAGTGGTAATGGTGAGTCTGTCTACCTCTTTAACGCAAGCAATCAACTTCAGGACCAATTAGAAATTAGCAGCCCTCAGATAGATGTTTCGATTGGTCGCTTTCCAAACGGAAGTTCAAATCTCACTTGGATCAATCCTAGCCCTGGTGCTAGCAACAATGGCAGTCAATTATTTTCAGATACCCTACCGCGCCCCCAAATTAGTTTGGCAAGTGGGATTTACAATGGAATGCAAAGTGTGCAAATCTCAACGAATATACCAACTACTGTTGGCAAGCTCGTTTATACCATCAACGGCCAAGACCCCAGTTTCAATTCTGCCACTTATGTTGGCCCAATATCAGTTAGTAGCAACCAAGTTTTGCGCGCAAAAGTCTTTCCTTTGAATAACAATACCTTATTACCTAGTGAGCAAGCCGTTGCCACCTATCTTTTTGGGGTCTCGCACACTACGCCCATTCTATTGGTCAATACGCCCAACGAAAACCTTTTTGGTGCTACCGGTATTTTTGACAACTGGTGGTCCGACTGGGTCAAGCCGGCTTATGTGGTGCTTTTAGATACAGGGCAAGCACACCCCATACTGCATCAAACCAAAACAGCACTAAGAATGGATGGCGGGGCAGGCGGCAGTCGCTCACAACCACAACATTCCTTTCGTTTGAGCTTTACAGATGGAGCCTTTGGAGACAAACCCATAGCGTTCCCACTCTTGCCCGACAGACCAAACAGAGCGCTATACAGCGATATTTATTTGCGCAATGGCTCCAATCAATACCTCAATTTGCCTTACAAAGACGCATGTCAGGTGCGGATGATGAGCGAAGGTTCATCCAATTACTATTCTAGTTATCGGCCAGTCAGTGTCTATATCAACGGCGCTTATTTTGGGCTTTACGAACTTCGTGAAAAATACAACCAGGAATTCTTCGAACAACACGATAACGCCACCCGCGACTCTATCGAGCTGCTCTCTCTCAGTTATTGGTACAATCTCATCTTGCGTGCTGTAGAAGGCGACGTAGATCATTTTTGGTCAGACTACAGCAACTTCAATGCCCTCGACCCGTCGTCGCCAACTTATTGGCAAGATGCCGACCAATATTTTGACCTCAAGCACTACACCGATTACATCGTTGCGGAGTCTTGGATGGGCAACGTAGACTGGCCAGGCAACAACATCAAAATTTACCGCTCAGATGCCAGCCAAAAGCGTTGGCGCTTTGCGCTCATCGACCTTGAGCTATCCATGCAACCCAACGGCTGGACCAACTGCGCTGATAACCACATCGCCTACATGATGGGGCAATCCGAAGACAACCCTTACATCAATATCTGGAAACAAAGCATTCAGAATCTGACCTACCGAAACTATTTCATTAATCGCTTCGCAGACCAAATGAACACCAGCTACCGCCAAGAAAAATTACTAGCCACCGAACAAGGGTTTTACGAATCGATGCTGCCCGAAATGCCGCAGCAGTTTGCCCGCTGGGGCGACCCCAACAACATTGCTGGTCAGATGGCAACTTTTGAACAGAACCATCAAATATTCCAAGACCAATTGACGTGTCGTTCTGCTTTTGTTTTCAATCAATTGCTCTCTCAATTTAACTTAACTAAAAAAGTTCAGATCAATCTGGAAGTCTACCCTGAAATGGCTGGAGAGATCCACCTCAACACAATTCAGCCAACAAGCTACCCTTGGGCTGGAACTTATTTTGACGGCGTGCCCATTCAAATGCAGCCTGTCGCCAAGCCTGGCTATATATTTTCTCATTGGTTGCCCAATAGTAGCATCAACGATACTTTAGTTGATAGTCTTGACGTCAACGTAACACTGTCAAACCAGACCTTTACTGCTGTTTTCAAAGTAGTGCCCCTACCTCCAGATGGCCCTGACATCAATTTCAGCATCGCTCCTAACCCATCTAACGGCACTTTCATCTTGACACACAACAACAAAACACAAGCGCTAGGATGCTCCTATGAAATCTATGATTTGAGTGGACGAAAAGTAGTTGCAGGAAGTGTAAATAACAGCGAGTTAGAAACAACTATTGTGCTTCCGGAAGTAAGATCCGCTATTTATATCTTGCGGGTTATCAAGAACAACGAAGTATTGACAAATTTCAAGTTGCTAAAGTACTAAAGAATTACTTCTTTTATGATGCAAACAATGCTGTGCAAGCCTCGTAGGCAAGGAGGTTTCCGCTAGCAATTGAAGCTTTCAGCTGGATAATTTTTTCTTTTTGGCCTGGAGTAGCAAAGAACCTATGCTGCAAAAAATCGCTCAGCAATTGCTCAAATAGAATCAGTTCTTGTTCTTTTCTTTTTTGTTGCAGCATTCCATTGAATTGCATGTGCACGAAATAGGCCTCTATTTGAGCCCAAAGTTCGGTAAGCCCCAAGCCAGTTAGGCCTGAGGTGCAGAGTACACGGGGTTGCCATTGGTCTGGTCTTTGGCTAAAAACATGGAGCGCGCCTGCGTATTCTGAGCGCGCCGCTTTGGCTGCGGCTTCGTTGGTACCGTCTGCCTTGTTGATTACAATGGTGTCGGCAAGTTCCATGATGCCGCGCTTGATGCCTTGCAACTCATCGCCGGCACCAGCCAACATCAGGAGTAAAAAGAAATCGACCATGCCATGCACGATAGTTTCTGACTGCCCTACTCCTACCGTTTCTACTAAGATGATGTCATAGCCAGCCGCTTCGCAGAGTGCAATTGCCTCGCGGGTATTTTTGGCAACACCGCCAAGTGTACGGCCTGCGGCGCTCGGCCGAATAAAGACGTTGAGCTCTTGAGAAAGGCGCTCCATGCGGGTTTTGTCGCCGAGGATGCTACCACCGGTGCGCGAAGAAGAAGGGTCTATGGCCAAAACTGCCACTTTATGCCCTTGCGCTACCAATTGGAGCCCGAAGTTTTCTATGAAAGTACTTTTACCAACGCCCGGCACACCGGTTATGCCAATGCGTTTTGCAACTTGAGTGGGTGCAGGCAGCGCGCGCAAGAGTTGTTGGGCGAGGAATTGATCGGAAGCTTTACTGCTTTCGATGAGTGTAATAGCCTGTCCTAAAGCGGCGCGCGAGCCACTAGACAGACCAGCGAGCAACTGCATTTCATTGCGCTGCGCACGCTGATTTTTGCGCGCTGCTAGCCAGCGGTCAATATGGTTTTGCTCAGGATTCAAGGAGTTGTATGAGGGCTGCCATGGCTTGGCGAATGTTTTGCTGTAGCTCGGGCAAACTCGCCTCTAGCATGTAGCAGGGGGCGGTGATGATGCGGTTAGGAACATCGACGCATATTTCTTGGATTGAGCAGTCTGGCGTTTGAGCGCCTTTGGCTTGCAGTCCTGCTTGAAAATCGGAAATAGTGTACGGCGAGGGTACGTTTGTGCTGCCAATAGTAAGTTGCTGACTAATGGGCATGTCCTGGAAGGCTAAGGCGAGTAAAACGGGGCTCACGCACAATGCAACAATGGGTTTGCCTACATTGTACATATTGACGAGCAATAACTTGACATCTGGACGAATTTGACCATTTGGCCCTTCAAAAGCCCAACTTGAAAAGTTTTTGGCGCTGCCAAAGCCACCTGGAATAATGAGCGCATCGAGGTCTGCCGGAACCACTGTTCTGATTTCGCGAATTTGACCGCGTGCGATGCGTGCAGCTTCTTCGAGCATATTGCGCGTTTGGGCTTGTTCTTGGCCATTGAGGTGATTGATCACGTGGTGCTGAGGAGCATCAATGCCAATACAAACGGCCTCGTAGCCTAAACTTTCAATTTCGAGTAACGTCAGGACTGCCTCGTGGATTTCGGCACCGTCATAGAAGCCAGCTCCGGATAATAATACCCCAATTTTCATGCGTTTTTTTGAACTAATTTACGGTATAATTCTTCGTATTGCGGCAAGATTTCCGCTAAACTGAAATTTTGTGCAATTTGGAGTGCGCCAGCTTTCATGGCTTGTAAATTGGCAGAATCCAAGATGTCGAGTACGTAAGCTGCCATTTGATCGGTTTGCCCAACAGCAGCAAGAAAGCCCGAAACACCATGGATGTTCACCTCTGGAATACCTCCCGTATTTGAAGAAACCACTGGTACACCTACCGCCATCGCTTCAAGCGCTGCCAATCCAAAACTCTCCGTTTCTGAAGGCAATAAAAAGACATCGACAATTTCCAAAACGTGAACGGTGTCGCGGACCTTTCCTAAAAAGATGACGTCTTGATACAAATTGAGCTCTCGGCACAAGCGTTCACAGGCATAGCGGTCTGGACCATCTCCTACTAAAATGAGCTTGCAATCCTTTTGCGCGCGCACTTGGGCAAAGATGCGTATGACATCTTCTGTACGCTTGACGGGTCTGAAGTTGGAAATATGACACAAGATAGGCTGATCGTCTTGGGCGTATTTGCTTCTAATGTAAGCGCGCTCAGTACCGTGCGGAGGGCTAGGTGGAACAAAATTCGGGATGACTTGAATATCGGTGCTCACCTTAAAGTGCGCTAAGGTATCTTGCTTGAGGCTTTCAGAAACAGCAGTAACGGCATCTGAATGATTGATACAAAAAGTAATGACGGGTTCAAAGGAAGGGTCTTTTCCGACTAATGTGATATCGGTACCGTGCAAAGTAGTTACAAAAGGAATGTATATCCCGTCTGCTTTCAGGATTTGCTGGGCCATAAAAGCAGCAGATGCGTGCGGAATGGCATAATGCACGTGTAGGATATCTAGATTCTCGTACTTGACGACATCGACCATTTTACTGGCGAGCTGCGTTTCGTAGGGCTGAAAATCAAAAAGTGGGTAATCGGTAATAGATACTTCGTGGTAATAAATATTTTCTCGAAAAGAACCAAGACGCACCGGCTGAGAATAGGTGATGAAGTGGACTTGGTGGCCTTTGGCAGCCAGCGCTTTTCCGAGTTCGGTAGCAACCACACCGCTTCCGCCGAAAGTTGGGTAAAGGACGATGCCTATTTTCATTATTTTTCGTCTATTGGAATAAAAAAGGTGAGTCTGTAGATGATCGGCAAAATGCGCACCACCTGACCAAATTCATTTTTAACTTTAAAAGTATAACTGCTTCGGAACGGACTGTTAACTGCGTTAATTACATCGTAAAACAAAGCAGCGTTTAGGCGTATTTTATCGGAAAGTTTGAGGTAAAATCCACCGCCAACCATGAGCGTTGGAGACCAAGGCTTGACAACTTGTAGCGGATTGACAAAACTATACGGACTTTTAAGGTACTGGAATTCTACCCCACCAAAAATGAGTTCTTGGTAGCGGTAGTGCGCAAAAACGCCCCCTCCCCAAGTGGTCATGTTGCTTTGCGCACCTAAATTATTAGACCAATTGCGTTGAAGACGAAACGAGGGGCCAACCAATAGGTTTTCGGAGAGCCGCGCGGCGTATTTGAGCTCGCCACCTACAGCACCACCCAAATTTGAGAACCCAATGTAAGGCTCTAGGCCCAGTTCCGAACCCAAATATTGCAATTGCGCAATTGATTTACCTGCAAAAAGCAAGGCGATTAAAAAAACCAAGTTTTTCATGATGAGATATTTGTACAAAGATACAGGATTTGCAGCCACCGCGCTTCTTTGTATCTTTGCAAAAAATTTAGCATGAAATTACTAGACGGACGAGCCACCGCAGCTCAAATTCAAGCAGAATTACAAGCAGCAGTGCAGTTGCGCAAGCAAGCCGGCCAAAAAATACCGCATCTTGCAGCTATTTTAGTGGGTAACGACGGCGGTTCGGTGTCTTATGTCACGTCAAAAGTAAAAGCATGCGAGGCTATTGGTTTTGAGAGCACGCTCATTCGCTACGACGAAACTGTTCCAGAAGACATCCTTCTCGAAAAAGTAGAAAGCCTCAACCAAGACCGCAGCATCGATGGGTTTATTGTGCAATTGCCTTTACCCAAGCACATAGACGAGCTCAAAATAACGCAGGCCATTGACCCTAAAAAAGATGTAGACGGCTTTCATCCGCGCAATATCGGCAATATGATCCTCAATTTGCCGGGTTTCTTACCCGCTACCCCTGCTGGAATTATAGAGCTCATTCGCCGCAACGACATTCCAACCGAAGGTAAAAACTGTGTCATTATTGGGCGCAGTAATATCGTTGGTACCCCGTTGTCTATTATGCTCGGTCGCAACAGCAACCCTGGCAATTGCACCGTTACACTTGCACACTCCAAAACGCGCAACCTCAAAGCCATCTGCCAAGAAGCTGACATCATTATTGCCGCCATTGGCCGCCCTAATTTTGTAACTGCCGATATGGTCAAAGACGGCGTTGTGATCATCGATGTAGGCACCACACGCGTTGACGACCCAAGCCGTGAACGCGGTTGGAGACTCGTTGGCGATGTAAATTTTGAAGAAGTGGCGCCCAAAGCGAGCTTCATTTCACCGGTGCCAGGAGGCGTTGGCCCCATGACTATTGCTTCCTTGATGATGAACACGCTCAAGGCTATGGAACTCAAAGGAAAATAAGTATGCAGGAATTTCAAATCAACGGCCCGTATATTGAACTCATTGGCTTGCTCAAGGCTTTAGGCATTGCCGAAACAGGAGGCCACGCCAAAGCGATTGTAGAGGAAGGTAATATCTTGCGCAACGGAGAGCAGGAGCTGCGCAAACGCGCCAAACTTGTTAGCGGAGACCTCATCGAAATAGATGACTTACAAATCAAGTTGATCTAAACACGCGTCCGTATCTGTTCGTCAAACGCTATGCTTACTTCAAGGTTCTGAAATCCTGGCCGTCTTCTAAACGCAAAAGAGCAGCATAAATCAGGCGAATACAGTTTTCTACATCTTCTTTTTGGACCATTTCTACGGTCGTGTGCATATAGCGCAAGGGCAAAGAAATAAGTGCAGACGTCACGCCTTCGTTTGAATACGCAAATGCATCGGTATCGGTACCAGTAGAACGCGAAACAGCGGCGCGTTGGAAAGGAATTTGCTCGGCGTCTGCAGCGGCAATAATGAAACGCAGCAAATTATTTTGGACCGCAGGGCCGTAAGTCAGCACAGGGCCTTTGCCACTTTGTTGGTCTCCGTTTTCAATCTTATCGACCATTGGTGTGGTGGTATCGTGGCATACATCAGTAATAATTGCGAGGTCTGGCTTGATGCGATGCGCCATCATTTCAGCACCTCTTAGGCCTATTTCTTCTTGAACAGAATTGACGATATACAAACTAAAAGGCAATTGCTTCTTTTGCTCAAAAAGCAGGCGCGCTACTTCGGCAATCATAAAGCCTCCTACCCGATTATCGAGCGCTCTACCCACATATTTATTTTTATTGAGGACCATAAACTCGTCCTCAAATGTAGCTACACAACCCACATGAATGCCCAGTGCTTCGACCTCCTCTTTTGAAGCACAACCACAGTCAAGAAAGATGTTTTTCATGCTTGGCGTCTCCTCTTTTTGTTGGCGCATATGAATAGCCGGCCAACCAAAGACCGCTTTTACGGGCCCTTTGTCTGTATGAATATTGACGCGCTTGGATGGCGCAATCATGTGATCAGAGCCACCGTTGCGACGCAAGTAGATGAAACCATCCTTGGTAATATAGTGTACAAACCAAGAAATTTCGTCGGCATGCGCTTCGATCACCACTTTATAGGCCTGCCCTGGATTGATTACCGCTGCAACCGAACCATAAGCATCTGTGAAATACTCTTGCGTAAAGGGCTTGATGTAGTCTAGCCACATTTGCTGGCCAGAGGTTTCAAAACCTGTAGGACTCGCGTTATTGAGGTAGGCTTCTAAAAATTTCTCGGATTTGGAAGTAATGATCTTTTTCATGGTGATTTATCTAATGAGGGTAACGTTTCCTTTAATGATGTTCTCTAAGCCGCCAATACAAGTTGCTTGGAGGTAATAGTCGTAGACGTCGGGGTCTAGGAGTTTGCCCCTAAAAGTGCCGTCCCAGCCTTCGCTCAGATTGGTAGTTTCCCAAACGAGCTCTCCCCAGCGGTCATAGACCCGAAAGATGAAACTTTCGATGAAGGGGCCGCGCACATAAAGCTTGTCGTTTTGACCATCCTTGTTTGGAGAAAAAGCATTTGGAATGAACACAAATGGCGCACCACAAATACTGTCAAAAACTTTGATCAGGACGGTATCTGAACCTGTGCACAAGCCATCTGACACATTGAGGGTGAACACCGTTGTTTGTTCGATGGTCGCTTGCGGAGTGACGCTACTTGGATTCGATAGCCCTAAGGTAGGCGTCCAGGTGTAAGTGAAATTGCCAAAAGGCGAACCAATGAGTTGGGAGCTCGCATTGGGCAAAATGATGGTGGGGTCGGCACTGGCCACCACAGCCATCGGATTGAGCGCCGACACATTGACAAAAATGGAGTCTTTCAGCAGGCAATTTTGAGCGCTCAGTACCTCGACATAAATATACTGACTCGTTGAGATGCTTGCCGTAGCAGTTGGTAAATTGCTTGCGCCAACAATAGCTGAGGTCGGGCTCCATTGGATACTTTGCGCATTGGCTGCACCGGAAAGCTGCAAGGTAAAGGGTGCCTGCGCACAAACCAAACTTGGGCCATTCAAGGTAAATGCGTCACTTGCCAGCGTCACTTGAACACTATCCGTTGCATTACAAAAAGCATTTGAAATTTGAATATAATACCAGGCATTTTGTGGGTCGAGCAAACCAAGTTCAGCTTGACCATTGGCATTGAGGGTATCTACAAATTGAGCTGAACTCGACCAAATAAAATTCGCAGGTGAACCCACAATAGTTGGTATCAAGAGTGTATCAACAGAAGTACAAAGAAAAATAGCTGCAGGCGCCGTAACGTCAAGGGCTGGCCCAACCGTAATTTGCATGCTCTGTTGGTCCGAACCTTGACAAATAGAATCTATAACCGTTAAACTGATGGTGTAAGTGCCTGGTTGGCTATATAAAATGGAAGGTTCAAAGTTGGTGCTGTCGTATTGGCCATTTCCAAAAGCCCAGAGAAAAGAACTCGTGAGGGTTGAGTTGTTATTGATCACCAGAGACAGCGGCGCACACCCCATTGTATCCAAAACCTGAAAATTTGCGCTCAAAGGGACATCAAAAGCGATAAAAACGGAATCTTGTGCAGTGCAAAATCCATTGCCAGCCTGGCAAAAATACCAACCTCCCTGACTTACCAGAATAGTAGAATCTTGCAAAAGGTTCAGTGGGCTACTGAAGTCATTTTGTTGGGACCAAATAAATTGATTGGCGGTGCCGAGGGTATTTGCGCTGAGTAAATAAGGCGAACTACTACACAGATTGATGGTGTCATTGAGATTGAGCAAAATGGAATCTAGAACCAAAATTTGAATTTGAGCGGTGTCGGTAATGAGGCAAACGCTGTCCGTGACATAAAGAAAGACGTTGTACTGACCAGGTGTAGTGTACACCACTGTAGGGTCAAAGACAATACTGGAGGTATCGCCGTTGCCAAAATCCCAGAGATAGGAATCCCATTGGGTAGAAGTGTTTTGAAAATCGACATTGAGGTCTTGGCAACCTTGTACATTTGAGCTGTTGAATTCGGCCGTTGGGATGAGCTGAAAATCGAATTTGAATACCAAGTTGTTGCAATTGCTGCTATTGTTGGTATTGGACCATGCACCTTGAGAAGTCGGAAAATCAGAATGGCCACCGCAACCGCCACATACAGACTGATACACCACGCCATTTTTGTCAAAGCGAGAAGTACCGCCGTCAACATGTTCGTGAGCGATTGCACCGCCCAGATAAGAGCCGTAAAGCAGTCCGTTAAAGTTATTTTGCAAGACCATCAGGTAGAAATCAAAACCGGTGGTGCTGGCTTGAAAAGCATTGGGCGAAACAGGCATGCCGCTCAGTGGTGTAGATTGCAAAATATTGGCGCCCCAACCTGAAATATAGACGTTGCCACAGATATCGACCAAAAAGGCCGCAGGTGAAATATTGATTTGGCCATTGCCGTTGCCAATAACCGTTGAAGCCAAGTTAGTGGTGAGTGCATTATTTAGTTTCAAGACAAACTGACTACTGCCCGGGTTGCTATACGGCGCGTTATTGACCGTAAAACCGCCTCCAACAGCCTGGCCCAACAAGAAAATTTGGTTGTTGCGGTCCACCTCGACAAAAAAGACTTGATCGTAATTGGACGTGCCGATATAACTCGCGTTTTGGATGGCCGTGCCAAGTGCATTGAGTTTCACGACAAAACCGTCGGTCTTGCCGCCGTTGTAGTTACTTTGATAGGCAGCAGTGGTGCCCGAAAGGTTGTTGGAGCCAGTACCCCCTGCAAATAAAATTGCGCCTAGGGTATCGGTCTTGACCGAATAGGCGGCGTCGTCTTTGTTGCCTCCGTAAAACGATGCAAATTGCAGCGTCGAAAAATTTGAGTTCAGCTTGAAAATTACAGCGTCTTGACCAACAGATTTACTGGCCTGAAAAGGGCTTTGGGTCGGAAAATTAGCAGAACGAGAGCAACTGGCCACCAGTACCGAACCAGCGGCATCGAGATAGATTTCACCTCTGAACTGATCGCCGTAGTTGGTAGTCAGGGAATCATAGGCTGCAACACTGTTGTAGGGTAAACCAAGCGTTCGGTAATTGACACCATCGTTGGCTGTTCCACCCAGATAAGTACTCGCCATTAAGTTTTGCCCTGACGCACTCAGCTTAGACACATACAAATCGGTGCCCTGCGTCCCGAAATACACTCCGTTGAAATAAAAGTTGGTATTGGGGCTGCCACCTGCATGTGTGGGCTGAAAGGCACCAAAGGTGGTGGGAAAGTCTGTGCTGGAGGTGGCGCCAAATAAATATATGTTATTGAGCGAATCGCAAATGAGACTGTGTGCGGTTTCGGTGCCTTGTAGGTTGTCGCCGCCACCTAAAAAGCTTGACCATAGCATGGAGCTGCCATCTGCCGCATAGCGCGTCACAAAAACATCGGTAACACCGTAGGCACCGGCAAGCAACGTAAAATTGGAATTGGAATCAAAACTTGCCATACTCGGCAAAGGAAAGTTGTTGCCATAGACCATGCCTGCCGCATAGGCCGAAGCGTCGTAGCCGTAGGTGGCGGTCATGCCAAAATTGTCTGAGTTGGCCCCGTTGTAGGTCGCAAAAACCAAAACAGGGTCAATGATGAGGGGCAATTGCGCATTGTAGTTGCCCAACTGAAAACCATAAGTGCCGCCGGGATAAGAACGATATGTGCAAGCAACTTGCACGCGTTGACCATTGACAATTTGATACGCGAACAATTGTTGGTCTTGGATTTCACCGATTGCGGTCTTGAGTTGGATACGGTCTTTATTCAGCTTGACGTCATTTGCACCCGAATAAGTCCAGCGAATTTGTTGGGCATCTGCGCCCGGAGCAACGTGAAATGTATATTTGTATTGTGTCTGCTCGGTGGCCCAAGTGAGGTCAATGTCCGGATAAAACTGCCTGTATTGCACCTCCTCAAAGGCCTGCGCCGAACTAGCCCAACGCGTGGAGTCTTGGCCCATAAAAAAATTATAGGTGTGTTTGCGGGGTTCTAGACCTTGTGCTTGCGCTTTCGGGTTGGCGCCAATGAAGCGCTGCTCAACCAAGGCGCTCGGAAGGCTTGGATTGTCTAGGAGTACTTGCTCGTGATGGGCTTTTTCTAGGGCAGAGAAATCGGTGAGCTGGAATAAAAAGCGGTCTGAGCCCAGCCATATTTTGGCGGCGCCATCTTTGGCCATAAGCTGTACGTCTGCGGGCCATTGGCCTTTATTTTGTACAAATTCATAACCCTGAAACTGTGCATAGATTGGCAGCCTAATGAATATGCCCATCAAACATAACCAAAATATCCTGTAAGAGCTCAACTTCATCCTCGCTAAGTTAAGCATTTCGACTAATTTTGTGCGCAGCAATTTTCTATATGGACACAACTAATCGCATCTGTTCGCTTTTCAATATTCAGTATCCCTTGATCCAAGGCGGCATGATCTGGTGCGCAGGCTGGGAACTCGCCTCGGCAGTTTCGAATGCAGGTGGCTTGGGCCTCTTGGGTGCAGGCTCAATGTACCCGGACATACTCGACGCACAAATTACTAAATGCAAGGCGCATACCAACAAACCTTTTGGAGTGAATTTGCCCTTGCTGTATCCGAATATTGAGGAGCATATTGCCACGATCATCAAGCACAAAGTACCTATTGTTTTTACTAGCGCGGGCAATCCTAAAACTTGGACCGACACATTAAAGAAAGAAGGAATTACGGTAGTGCATGTGGTCTCGAGCGTAAAATTTGCGCTCAAAGCCCAAGCTGCGGGCGTTGACGCAGTAGTGGCTGAGGGCTTTGAAGCAGGTGGCCACAACGGCCGCGACGAAACCACCACGCTTTGCTTGATCCCGATGGTGCGTGCAGCGATTCAAATTCCGCTCATTGCGGCCGGCGGCATTGGTGATGGCCGTGCGCTGCTCGCCGTCATGAATTTAGGCGCCGATGGCGCCCAAGTAGGGAGCCGTTTTGTCGCGTCCGTTGAATCCAGTGCCCACCAAAATTTCAAGCAAGCCGTCATCGAAAGCCAAGAGGGCGACACACTCCTCACGCTCAAAGAACTCACGCCGGTTCGTTTGTTGCGCAACCCGTTTTTTGATCAGCTGATGGCTGCCTATCAAAATGGGGCGAGCGCTGACGCGCTCGCCACCCTACTCGGCCGCGGCCGAGCCAAAAAAGGGATATTCGAGGGCAACCTCACGGAAGGCGAGCTCGAAATCGGGCAAATCGCGGGTGCTTTCACTGAAATTTTACCTGCTGCAACAATTGTCAGACAATTCATCGAAGCATATAACCAAGCCCTTACGGCCCAACATCCATTTTCATTATGATCGCATTTGAGCGCTTTACATTAGCCAACGGCCTGCGGGTATTGTTTCACAAAGAACCTGCTACCCCAATGGCGGTGGTCAATGTGCTCTACGACGTCGGGGCCCGCGACGAAAACCCCGAGCAAACCGGCTTTGCCCACCTTTTTGAGCACCTCATGTTTGGCGGCTCCAAGCACATCCCAGACTTTGACGCACCACTGCAGGCTGCAGGGGGGCAAAGCAATGCCTTCACAAGCAATGACATCACCAACTATTACGACGTCTTGCCCGCCCAAAATCTCGATACCGCGCTTTGGCTCGAGAGCGACCGCATGTTGTCGTTGGCCTTTACACCCAAAAGTTTAGAGGTACAGCGCCAAGTAGTCATTGAGGAGTTCAAGCAGCGCTACCTCAACCAACCCTACGGCGATGCCTGGCTACAACTTCGGCCCCTTGTGTATCAAAAACACCCGTATCGCTGGGCTACTATCGGCAAAAATATCAAACATATACAAGACGCCACCATGGACGACGTCCGTGCGTTTTTTCAAAAACACTACCATCCGGGTAACGCCATTTTGTGCATCGTGGGCAATTTTGAGCTCCAAACCATCAAAGAGAAGGTCGCGCATTATTTTGGCACTATTCCCTCACAAACCAAAAGCCCAAGACAACTCCCGATAGAGCCACCTCAGCAAAAATTCAGGATCAAAACCATCCAAAGAAAAGTACCGGCCGGATCTTTCTACTACGCCTTCAAAATGGGCAAGCGCATTTCGGACTCCTACTATCTCGCAGACCTACTTTCGGACCATATCGGCAATGAAAAAACGGGCATCCTCTACACAGAATTGCAACGCAAAAAACGCTTGGTTTCTGAAATAACGGCGTATATCACGGGCTCCATCGATGAAGGTTTATTTGTGATCACGGGCAAACTCAATCCAAAGAGCACATTCGAAGAACTAGAGGCCGCTATTTGGCCTGTACTCGCACAAATCAAGGACAAAAAAATGAGCAAAAGCGCACTCCAACAGCTCATCTTGAAGTTGCGTACCGCAAAAGCTTTTCAAGACCAAGGCCTATTGAACCGCGCCATGAACCTCAGCTTTTTTGAATTGCTCGATTCGGCAGAACTCCTCAATACCGAAAGTGCGCGCTACGAACAAATCTCTACTACGCAGCTCCAACAATACGCCCAAGTGCTCCTCGACAAAAACAGGTGCTCTTTGTTGCAAATCCAACCCAAATAACCATGCCTAAAACCTCTTCCTCAACTATGCTCGACAGGTCCGTTGCACCTCCACTGCTGCCCATCGAACACATTTCTTTTGTTGCGCCTCAAATTACGATTTTGAATAACGGGGTCAAGCTTTTTTGGCGCAATGGCCTGCAAAATGAAACCAGTAAAATTGAATTGCATTTTGCCGCGGGTTCTGCCACCAATGACCCACTCACCGCTTCTTTATGTGCAGGCCTACTCATCAATGGTAGCGAGAAGCGAACGGCCAAACAAATCCAAAAAGCACTCGATGCGGTTGGGGCGTATTATGATGTTTCCTTGAGTCAGGAAAGTTCAGTAGTGACGCTATACGCACTTAAAGACCAACTTATCAAGGCTTATAAGGTCTTTCATGAAAGTATTTTTACGGCAGTTTTCCCCCTCAAGGAAGTACAAGAACTTGTGCACAGCCGCCGACAGAAATATACAGTGCAAGAACAAAAAGTCGGTTTTCTCGCACAGCGTCAGTTCCAGCGCAGCCTAATGGCGGGCAGCAGCTATGCCAAGCTCATCGAACTTTCAGATTTTGACCGCGCAGACCGCTCTCAAATTCAGGCTTTTCATGCCGAACATTACCTCAAAGGCCTCAAAAAAGTTTATCTCGTCGGAGACCTCACTACCTTGGATCTCAATGGATTTGAAGTATTGTTAAATGCTTACGGCAGCGAAATTGCCGAGCGCGCACCCTTTTCATGGCAACCTGAGCAAGGCGCAACGCACATCGAACAAGAAGGTGCACTGCAGAGCGCTCTGCGCATCGGACGTCCGCTCTTCAACAAAACGCATCCAGATTTTTGCGCGTTTAGCGTACTCAACACCATTCTTGGCGATTACTTTGGCAGCCGCCTCATGAGCAACATCCGAGAAGACAAAGGCTATACCTACGGCATTGGTTCACATGTGGTTGAAAACACTAAATTTGGCTATTTTGTCATCGGAACAGAAGTTGGCGTGAGTACACGAGAAGCTACTTTTCAAGAAATTCAGCATGAATTTGAGCGCCTTAAGACAGAATTGGTTCTTGCCGAAGAACTAGAATTGGTAAAAAGCTACCTAATGGGGCAACTGCTCAAGAGTGCTGATGGCCCATATGCCATGCTCGATCTGTTTGCCAATGTAGAAACGATGGGCCTAGACCTCAGTTATTACGACCACTACATCTCACAAATCAAGGCTGTTGATGCGCAAAAACTCCAAGAATTAGCCAAGCGCTACCTCAATTGGGAAGAAATGCTCATAATTTCAGCAGGATAGCAACCTTTTAAAGGTAATATCGTTATACTAAAACAGTAAAAAATACGTTATTCAACGGATGTTCAGAGCACTTATTGTATGGTTGTTTCTAAACTTGACTTTAGTCAGTCACGCCTCTCACGTAATGGGCGGAGAAATTACCTACAAGCACCTTGGCGGTGGAAACTACCAATTTGAACTAGTTTTCTACCGCGACTGCAATGGCGCCGACGTCAATGCTGTCTCTGAAACCCTCCGTGTATGGAACCATCCTACGCTTAGTGTGCTACCTGTTTTGTTTGTTCAGCGCCAAGATTTGTCGCCCAGTTGTACGCAAGTTCCTGGCGGAGCAGGCCCGCTCATATGCGGCACAGGGAACAACGGTGGAAACGGAATCGGTGCAATAGAAAAAGTTATTTACCGAAGTGCACCAATTGCCCTCAGCGGTAACCCGCCTGCCCAAGGCTGGGCCTTTACCTATGAAAACTTTTCGCGCAGCGGCGCCGTCACCAACCTGAGCAATCCGGCTTCTTACGGCATGACGCTCGTGGCCAAAATCTTTAATTTATCAGAACCAGACGACTCACCTGTATTTAATGAAGACCCCAATTTTGTGAGTTGTGCAGGGCTCCCCTACCAGTATAATGCAGCTGTAAGCGATGCGAACTTTGACTCCTTGGAATTTGAATTCGGTGTGCCTTACGATCATTTTCCGGCCGGAGTGTATAATCCGCCAGCCAACCCAGCACCCATTCCATATGTTACTGGCTTCAGCTTTACCAACCCCACGCCCGGAACCGCCATAAATGCGAATAATATTCCTGCAGCGCTCGACCCTCTTAACGGAAACCTCACCTTCACCAGTTTTACCATCGGCAACTACACCCTTAAAATTGTCGTGAAAGCTTTCCGTTCGGGTGTACTTATTTCAGAGACCGAACGCGAAATGCAATTGGTCTTGCAGCCCTGTAACAACAGCAACTTTCCGCCAATCATTGCCCCTCCCTTTGTAGCAGGTACCTCCTACGAACTCACGGTCAATGCCGGCGACCTAATTGATGTGCCGCTGTTCATCACGGACCCCAATATCCAAAGCAATGGCAGCCCACAAAACATTACATTAGATGCCCAACTCCCCTGCACAATAGGGCCTTGCCCTAGCTTGAACATCGCATTGCCATATACAGCAGCAAGCCAAATCCAGGCACAATTTACTTGGCAAACCACCTGTGACCACCTGCTCGATGGCCAAGGACAAGCGCAGGCCCAGCAAACGTATCACTTTGTCCTGAAGGCTACAGACGATGTTTGTCCAATTCCTCAAGTCCAGTACGCCACCCTGACCATCCACGTGCTCAATGCCGGAATTTCAACACCTGAGATTTCCTGTATTCAGACCGCTAACAACAACGAACTGCAAATCTTTTGCCCCCCCACGAACCCCTCAAATCCGAGTAACTTTACAACATATCAAGTTTATTCGCTTCAAAATGGACTAATTGGAACAATCTCATCAATCAACACCAATAATTTACTCCTTGCACCGATTAATGCAATCCATGACTTTTATCTTGGCATGGCGGCCGGATGCAATGGGCAATTTATAAGCTATTCCGATACTATAAAAAATATTTTATTAACGCTCAATAATCCCAACAACGGCACGGCAGTGCTTAACTGGAATAAGCCACATGCGCAAGCTTTGCCTGCTTATAACAGCCATTATTATATTTATCGCGAGTACCCAACCAATTTTTTCAACTTCATCGATAGCGTTCCCTACAATCAAACTACCTATACCGATACCATAGACATCTGCTCGGCATTTATCAGTTACAAGGTAGTACTCCCTACGCTTTCATGTAATTTCACTTCTAATTTAGCGGGCGACAACTTTAACGATATGTTTACGCCTTACATTCCGGTGCTATCGAGTGTAGGCTTTGACACCAGCACCCAACAAATGCAAGTGCAATGGAATGTTAATTCAGCCCCAGACACCTATGGCTATATTGTATACACCTATGACGCAAACGGCTTTCTAATAGAGCTAGACACCGTTTACGGACAAAACAACACCACCTATCAATACAGCGTGCCGTTCAACGGAGGCCCCTACACTTACACGGTTGCCGCTTTTGACTCCTGCTACACAGCCAGCAACCCACCCTCATTTCAGACCTCAGCCAAAGCCAATTTGCACACCAGCATTCAGGCCAGCTACCTCATCGATATGTGCCCACAATTGGCCAAACTCAATTGGAGTCGTTATTTGGGAAGTGGCGTGCTGGGCTACCAAATTTGGTCTAAGCACAACAACACCTGGACACTTTTAAACAGCACCACCGACACCAGCGCCAGCGTTGGATTAGTCAGAAATGAAAGTTATTGCCTTTACGTCAAAGCCAACTTGCAAAACGGCTTTTCGGCTTTCTCTAATCCGCTCTGTTTCACGATGCCCCAGCCAACGCCTCCGGGTGTTCATTACTTTAGGGTAGCTAGTGTCAATGAAGAAGACATCGAACTCAAAGTTTGGATTGATGCCAGTGTGGGTATCAATGAAGTCCAATTTGAAAGAAAAGACACCAATGGCGTGTTCGAACTCATCGGAACTGCCGCCGTCAGCAACAATTCGGCCTATTTCTTAGATGACGACGTAGATACCCAATGGGGGCCGTGGACCTACCGCACTATTTACATCGACAGCTGTGGTGCAACAGGAAGCTACGCCAACGAAAACACCACCATTTTTGTTACGGGCAGCACCGACCCATACAACATGATCAATTCACTCAGCTGGACCCCCTACACTCAATTTGCCGGAGCAATCTCGAGTTATCAGGTATTCAGAAATGCCTATGGAAGTTGGGAAACTATTCCCGTCCAAGTTTTACCCGACGGCAGTTATTCAATCACCGATGACGTTTCCAAATTGCGCAACAATGGTGAGGTATGTTATCAAATCATGGCCGTAGAAAACGTGACGCAAACGAGTTTTACAGACAGCAGTTTTTCAAATATTTTTTGTTTGCAATACGAGCCTTTGATGTTTGTCCCGAATGCGTTTACGCCTGACGGGCTCAACCCTATTTTCTTACCAGTGGTTCAAAATGTCGATCCAGAAAAATATACTTTCAGTATCATAGACCGCTGGGGTAATATTGTGTTTGAAACAAATGACCCTGCTGCGGGCTGGGATGGCATTATTAGCAGCTCTGGCCTACCCGCCACCAACGATGTATTTCAATACCGCATTGAGCTCATCATCAATAAAACCGATGCTATTGTCAAGCAAGGTTACGTGACGCTCATCCGATAGTCATGCAGCGCATCCTGGTCATACAAACTGCTTTTTTGGGCGATGTCATTTTAGCCTCACCTTTATGGGAGAACCTACACAGAATGTACCCCGAGTCACAAATCGATGTAGTTGTTAAAAAAGGAAATGAGAGTTTATTATCTGGGCACCCGTTTATCAAAAACCTCTACATTTTTGATAAAAGTCAAAAAGTTAAAAACCTTTGGAAACTTGGCAAGACCTTACGCGCCAACAATTACGATCTGATCCTCAATCTGCAGCGCTTTGCAAGCTCAGGGCTACTCACCTATTTAGCCCATGGAAAAGAAAGCAGAGGCTTTGCAAAAAATCCGTTCGCATTTTTGTACACCAAGCAGTATGAGCACAAAATGAAATCCGATTGGCACGAGGTTGACCGCAATTTAAGCCTGATTTCCGATCTAGTGCCTACCCCTAACCGCAGACCTCAGTTATATCCAAGTTTGGAAGATTTTAAAGCCATACAAATTCATCAAGAAGTTCGGTATTACTGTTTGGCACCAACTAGCGTTTGGTTCACCAAACAAGCTCCAAAGAAAATTTGGCTCGATTTAATAACCAAGTTTCAAAAAGAAGAAAAACAACATAAAATTTATTTATTGGGCGCGGCAGCCGATCGCAGTTACCTAGACGAAATCCTAGAGGCCGCAAACAGCTCTGAAGTCGTCAATTTAGCGGGTCAATTAACGCTTTTACAATCTGCAGCACTCATGGCAGGCGCACAACACAATTACGTCAACGACTCCGGACCTTTGCATTTGGCATCGGCCACTAATGCACCCGTGAGCGCCTTTTTCTGTTCAACGGTTCCGGAATTTGGCTTCGGACCGCTATCTGACAAAGCTAGCATCATTGAAGTGCAAGGTCTAGACTGCCGCCCTTGTGGCATACACGGTCACAAAAGTTGTCCGAAGGGTCATTTTAAATGTGGAGAAGGATTGGTGTTTTCATAAGTATAAAAAAAGCCCTGTGTTTCCACAGGGCTTTTGCTTTGTCTAGATTTTGTTTAAACCTAAGGCTTATTGCTTGATGACGCGGATGGTTTTGATGTTTTCATCCTGACGGATGTTGATCATATACATTCCTGGCGTAAGGCCTTCACCTAA
>JBDLVT010000005.1:0-186706 GCA_039804625.1 Bacteroidota bacterium | reverse complement strand
TGCTGCAATTGCAAACAATACTTCCACTACAGTCTTGAATTGTAGCACCACAAGTATCTCACTCACGGCAAGTAGCGGCGTTAGCTACAGCTGGAGCAATGGCACGAGTGTAGTAGGTACAAGCGCTGCATTAACGGTGAACACCCCAGGTACCTATACCGTTACGGTTACCGGCGCCAACGGTTGTACGTCAACAGCTAGCACCACAATAACACAAAACATCACCCTTCCTGTAGCTGCAATTGCAAACAACCCTTCCACCACAGTCTTGAATTGCAGCACCACAAGTATCGTACTCACGGCAAGTGGCGGCAATAGCTACAGCTGGAGCAATGGCACGAGTGTAGTAGGTACAAGTGCTGAACTAACGGTGAACACCCCAGGATCCTATACCGTTACGGTTACCGGCGCCAACGGTTGTACGTCAACGGCAAGCACTACAATTACACAAAACATCACCGCCCCGGTTGCTGCAATAGCAAACAATCCTTCCACTACAGTTTTAGGTTGCAGCCCAACAAGTATCGTACTCACGGCAAGTGGCGGCAATGGCTACAGCTGGAGCAATGGCACGAGTGTCGTAGGTACAAGCGCTGCACTAACAGTGAGTAGCCCAGGTACCTATACCGTTACAGTTACCGGCGCCAACGGTTGTACGTCAACAGCAAGCACCACTATTACACAAGACATCACCCTTCCTGTAGCTGCAATTGCAAACAACCCTTCTACCACAGTCTTGAATTGTAGCACCACAAGTATCTCACTCACGGCAAGTGGCGGCAATGGCTACAGCTGGAGCAATGGTACGAGTGTTGTAGGTACAAGCGCTGCACTAACAGTGAACACCCCAGGTACCTATACCGTTACAGTTACCGGCGCCAACGGTTGTACGTCAACAGCCAGCACCACAATTACACAAGACATCACCGCCCCGGTTGCTGCAATTGCGAACAATACATCCACCACAGTCTTAGATTGTAATACAACAAGTATTTCACTCACGGCAAGTGGCGGCAATGGCTACAGCTGGAGCAATGGCACGAGTGTTGTAGGCACAAACGCTGCATTAACGGTGAGTGCCCCAGGTACCTATACCGTTACGGTTACAGCCGCAAACGGTTGTGTAGACTCTGAAAATATATCTGTAACACAAGTTCAAAATGCAACACCACTATTTACCCAAATACCATCGATTTGCATTGGCGCTACAATCAATTTACTAAATACATCATTGAATGGAATTACAGGTACTTGGAGCCCTGCAGTTAATAATCAAGCAACCACAACATATACGTTTACGCCAACTCCAGGCACGTGTGCAAATTCAGTTAACATGACTGTTGTTGTTCATCCTTATCCACAACTTACGGCTGTAAATGATACTATTTGTAGCGGTAATCAAGGATCTGTACAGACTTCAGTAAACTTGAGTGGTGGTACATATCAGTGGATAGGAACTTCGAATTTGTTACCTAGTTTAACGGTTAGTCCAGTTACTACAACAAACTACACAGTTGTCTACAATTTATTTGGCTGTAGTGACACGACAACGGCTCAAATTGTTGTGAAGCCAACTCCAATAATTCAAGTATTTAATGATACTATTTGTGCCGGTTCAAGCGCTCAACTAATTGCTACTACAAATTTGGCAGGGGGTGTTTGGAATTGGAGCAATGGTGCTTCAAATGATACAATTCAACTTAATCCATTAGTAACTACAAATTTAGATGTGTCCTATACGCTTGATAATTGCCCTTCATCAATTATGAACGCAATAGTAGTTGTGAACCCAATTCCAATGATAACAGTAGGTAATCAAACAATTTGTACGGGTGCTGCTGCAACTTTAGTTGCAACTGCGGTACCTCAAGGCACCTATTATTGGGGTTCTAGTGCTGCTCCTGGTCTTTCCTCTTTAACAATTACCCCTCAACAAGATACAACGGTACAAGTATTTAATCTCTTGAATGGTTGTTCTTCAGATACGGTAATAGCTACTGTAAATTTACTTCCGTTGCCAATTAGTAATTTTGATGCTAACTTCTTAGAGGGATGTGTTCCTTTAAGTATCACACTTTCAGCGCAATATACAAATTATGATAATTATGAATGGTTTGTAGATAATCAGCTTGTTTCAAATGGCGCCCAGACAACTATTGATTTTACAACCCAAGGGTCTTACACTGTAGGATTATCAACAAGTCTGAACGGATGTACTTCGACAACAACAATTCCAGGATTTATCACAACCCAGAATCAACCAATAGCTTCATTTGAACCCTCCTTATTATATTTTACTGAAGAATCGCAAGTAGTTCAGTTTAACAATACTTCAATAAATGCTACGAGTTATTATTGGGATTTTGGAGCAGGAGAAAATACAAATGTTGAAGATCCAAGTCATGAATTTACAGATGTGACTAATGGAAGAGAAATCACGCTTATAGCAACCACTTCATTTGGTTGTGTTGATACCGCTGTCCTTTTCTTAGATTACAATCCTGGATTAATTTATTACGTTCCGAATACCTTCACACCTGATGGCGATCAATTTAACCAAACATTCCTGCCAATATTTAGTTCAGGAATTGATTTGAATAATTATCATCTACAGATATTTAACCGATGGGGAGAATTGATTTTTGAGTCTTACGATTTGAAAGAGGGTTGGGATGGAAATACGCCCACAAACAATAAGAGTCCTATAGGTGTATACACGTACCTTATTGAGGTGAAAAACCCAGATAACGATGGTAAAATTCAAATAAGTGGCCACGTCAACCTTATACGCTAAGACAGGTCGAAAGTGAATCAATCAAATATTTGATAGACCGGTAAACGCATAAAGGTCTGTTCAAAATATTCACTGTTTTGATAAATGTAAAAAAGCTGATCCCATTCACTTTGTGCAAACTTGATATCTATCGCCTTCTTTTCCTCGTATGCTTTTTTCAAATTATGGTCTTTAGCGAGGATCTCTTCAATTTGACTTTTAAAAATATAAGCCGAAAAATATTCTTTTTGTTGTAAATAAGAGTCAAAGAAATTCCAGGAGAGGTAGCTGTCTTCGGCTCTGGGTTGCAATACCGCATGAATGAAATGTGCGCGGTCTTGTTTGGTGGGAATAATGATGTCACCAGGTTTGAGTAGAAGCTTTTGCGTACTATTAGCTATTTGGATATTCGAAAGTTTAAAATGCCCTTCATAAGGACGGGCAGGAGCTTTGTAATCCTTCACAACAAAACAATTTACCTCTTTAAGGTAGAAGGAATCAATGACTTGAAATGCAACACCATTAAATTGGAGGTATTTAATCACTTCTGTTTCTTGCCCTCCAACAACATAATATTTTGGAATGGCTATGGAGTCTTTTGTAAGGTATTTATTGAAATAGGGGATGAATTGCTCATAAGGTTTTTGTCGGTCATATTCGAGCTGAGCCAACCCCGTAATAGGATGCTTAGGGTAAATTGCAGCGTAACCTTTGAAGCGGATGCTGTCACTGGCTTGTTCGTTCAATTGATAATTATAGCGAAAATACATTTGTGCTTGGCTCCATTCAATGGCTTCCTTTCTCGCTTCTTCAATGCGTGCAGCATTAGAGATGGCGTAGGCAATGGTGGCGTTCATGAATTGTAAGGTGGCTTGCACTCTTTGTGGGAAGGGTTTGAGCATGTGTGTTTCTACCGTAAAAGAGAGTGCATGGAACAAACTGGCATAACCCATAGCATAGCGTGGGAGGTCGTTGAAGGCCACAATACCTTCTTCGGGTGTTTCTCCTTTTAATTCGACATAAGGAAACAATTCAAAATTACCCATCTGACAGAATGATTTTATAGTCGGGATGCAGTCGTCGTAAGTAAGTGCTTGCATGCTCGGCGCCATCCTTTCTTTCATCGAGCTGATATAAGTGAGCGTGTAGGGGTAGTCGGCGCCGTTGGATACATGGTTGTCTATAAAGATATCGGGATCGAGTGCTTGAAAAATCTTGACGAACGTCAGTGTATTGACGGCATCCATTTTCGTGAAATCGCGGTTGAGGTCGAGGTTTTTAGCCGAACCTCTAAAGCCGTATGCTTCAGGACCATTTTGATTGGCACGGCTTGTTCCAGAACGGTTGTACATGCCACCTACATTGTATGCTGGAATAAACGCTATTACTGGTAAATCATCCCCAGCACTATTTTTTAGGGGTTTGCCCGCGCGGATCCATTGATCAAGCCAAATAAGGCAGGCGTTGATGCCGTCTGGTTCACCCGGATGAATTGCATTGTTGATCAGAATAGTGGTGGACTTGCGTGCTTTTTCAAAGGTTTGGCTAGAATCTCGGTGGCCGTTGATTACACACAAGTAGATGGGTTGGCCGTAGTCTGAAGGCCCCATGTTGTAAAGCTTGATCTCTTTGTGTGCGCGGTCAAGCTGCTTTAGGTGCGCAATGAGTTCGCCATAAGTAGGGGAGGTGTTGCCCAACCAATTTTGCTGTGCTTGGACAGCAAGCGCAACACCAAACACATAGAGGAATAAAAGTTGTTTCATGGCGCTAAATTACAAATTGCAATTTAGCCGCTCAACAGTCTAGAAAGAAGGACAGCTGATGCGTCTGAAGTCGCGAGCTGGTTTTTTACACTTGAGATTGATACCCAACGATACTTCGTGAGAACCCCCGCTCACACCATTACCAAGCTTCGAAACAGTGAGGTCATAGCTGTAGCCAATCCTGTAGTTATCAGTATTGATCCCAACGGTCATGATAAACGCATCCTTATTGCGGTACCAAGCGCCAATTGTAAAACTTTCATATTTCAGGTAAGCACCGATATTGAGCTGCTGAAAACCATTTTGGTATTGATAGATAATGTTCGGAGATAAAAAGGTCGTGCTTGAATAGCGGCCGCGCTGTCCGAGTTTGATGTTGGCGCCTAGGTGACCCGTGATTTTAATTGGTAACTTAGATTGGCCTAAAATCATGGATTCATCGGGTCTGTTGAGGTGATGAAGCGCTGCTCCAAAATAAAAATTCTTGCTAAAGCCCACAATACCTGCCGAGACATCAAAGAAGCCATGTCGGCCGTTGCCACGCGGCACATCACCGGTCTGATAAATAAAGCCGCGACGCGGGTCAATCATGTCGCCAAAGGTGAGTTTGCTCCAGTCCAGGTATTTTTGATAATAAGCGGCTTGTGCGCCAAACATGAGTCTGAATTTGCGATTGACTTTCAGGTAGTTCGAGTAACTCGCTCCGATCATTGATGTTTGGATCGTTCCTTGGCCTTGCACATCGTGTAGGGCAATCAAACCAACGCCACCAGAGATATTTTTGAAGTAACTATCGTAGGCTGCCGCATAGGTGACATAATTGCCTGAGAGTTGTGGCCATTCGTTGCGGTAATTGAATGCCAGACGTGGGCAGCCACTAGAGCCAGCAAGCGCTGGGTTGAGGTAAACCGGGTTGGAGTAAAACTGAGTAAAGGTTGGGTCTTGGGCAAGTAAGTTGTAGGAACAAACCAAGCACAATATGAATAAGTTTAATTTTTTCATGATTAAAAAGAAATATAACGGCGTGCCTTACGGCTAGGCTGTGAGTAAAATCGGAAGGTGACTTGATGAAAATAACTTGGGGCGTTGAGCGTTAGGAGTTGTTGCTGGCAGCTCTGAAGGATAATTGCACTATGCTTACCAATATAACCCAAGGCTGCTTGATACTGTTGATTATTGGCCACACTTGCGCCAAGTTGCCATTTGTTGACATTCATTTGCAGACCAACAAGGTATTGTGTCTCTAAGCGATTTGATCTGAATTGCATATAGGGTGCGATGCGCATTTTTTCATTGCGCGATGCATATTGTGTACCAAGAGAGACGGTGAGTTGTTGAAATGCACGGCTACTGCTCGGCGTTTGTTCGTTGCCCATGGCATAGTTGAAATGCTTAAAAGTGTTATCAATTTGGGCGCTTAAGAATAATATTGGTGTTTGGATGGCAAGACCGATGTCGAGGTCTTTGTAGAAAAGTCGTCGACCAACGGCTTGGGTGGTGTCAATTAGAACGGCTCTGAGGTCTGCGTTCTCAAATTCAATATAGGAAAGCTCTTGTAGCTTGGCCGTATTGGCGTAGCGTGCACCTAAGCGAAGTCGTGCTGCAGGTTCTAGCACAATTAGGCGATTGAGTAATATTTTGGGTGCTGCAATTAGGCCGATTTCGTAGTCGCTTACCGCTGCGCCTGCATATTGCTTGTAGCTGCCCTGAAAGCCAATCCCTGCACGCAATTTTCGCGAATAGCCGTCAATACTTAATTGCTGCCCCATCAGGCCCTGTGCTGCAGACGTTCCGCTTCGGGTAATGCTGCTGCTTTGAAAACGTGTTTGCGATAGCGTGCCCACACTGCTTATGTTCGCGTCAATATTGCTTTTGCCAGGTAGCAGGAGGTCGTAGGTTTGGTTGTTGCTAAGGCCCAGTTCTTTTTGAGCAAACTGACTCATGCGCTGCAGAGCAGGAAGACGCCAATTGTTATTGAGATCGAGCTCGGGTCGCACACCGACTAATGCTTCAAAACGCATGTCGGTACGGTAGCCCACAATTTGGTCTGCTTGCAAAGTTTGTAGACTTGATAATCCTTCTTGAGTTTTGGAAGAAGCATAAGGTGAGGAAGAAACAAAGAAGCTAGCAACTGAAGGTGAGTAAGCATTTGTCGACAGTTTCTCGGATTGGTGAGTAACAATATAAGAGATAACCGAAGAAGAAGAAGAAGAAGAAGAAGAAGAAGAAGAAGAAGAGAAAGAAGTTTGAGGAGCTGATTTGGGTGTACTTGATTGACTAGTTTTAGATTGCTCAGTAGTTGGAAAGTGATGTTTAGTGGAAGGTGAAGAAAGTGAAGGGCTCGTTTGATTTGATAAGAATGATTTGGTGGCAAGGAGTAAGAGCAGAATGGCTGCAGCGGCATAAGGTTTGTAACCAAATTTCTTTTTGCGATAAAGTACAGCTTTGGGTTCAAAGGTGAGCTCAGAGGCAGCATAGTTGGTTTTTAACCAGGCTTGCTGCTCGAGTTCTAATTCTGGGTTTTGAGCAATGAAGTCCTCGAGCGCTTGCTCTTGGGTGGGGCTTAGGTTGCCTTCGAGGGCATCAAAGAGCCAATGATCGATGTTTTCTAATGTGGGTTTCATGATGCCAATACAAATTGTCCGTTAGCGCGTTTTTTGACTTTGAGCCTCGCTCTAAAAAGGTACACTTTCACTTGAGCTTCGGTCAGGGTGAGCATGGCGCCGATTTCTTCGTAAGTGTAGCCTTCGAGGTCTCGGAGCAACAGAATGCTTTTTTGCAGTGGTGGCAAATCTTTAACCAACAATTCGATAATTTGTTGGTTTTCAAAGTGCTTGTCTGAGCTGTTGGTGCTGCTCCATCCGAGCGAGTCCAAATGCTGTTGTTTGACTTTGCCGCGTTTCACATGATTGAGCATCAAGTGATTGGCACAAGTAAACAACCAAGCTTTTGCTTTGTCTGTCGTGACACTTTTTCTGTTGATCCACAATTTTTCAAAACAGTCTTGTACGGTGTCTCGTGCTGGTTCGACATCTCGCAAGAAATGCAAACAAAACCTATACAGCGAATCACTGTGTAGGTCTACACTTGTATTGTAGTCAGAACGGTTCAAAATTGTGTCTGGCAGTAGAACAATTTGTTGGTCGCTAAAGTTACACTGTGGTAACTTTTACTTCTGAAAATTACGATTTTTTATGCTGAGAAAAAAAAGCTGACTAGAAACCGAAGTTGTCGAAACCAGTTTGTGTGAGTTCTTGGTATTTTTCTTCGTTGAACTCGTAGAGAAGGGAAGGCTTGTGTGGTACCCCACGTTGTTTTTCACTAAGGCTAGTCAGGATGTCTAGCTTTTGAATTTTACGTCTGAAATTGCGTTTATCTAGTGGTTTGTCTAGAATAGATTCGTAGAGTCGGTGTAGCTGACTCAAGGTAAATTTTTCAGGTAAAAGATTGAATCCGATAGGTTGTATTTTGATTTTTTGCTTGAGTTTATCTTTGGCGGCTTGTAAAATTTCGAAATGGTCAAAGGCCAGTTCTTTGATTTCGCTGACCGGCACCCAATCTGCGTTTTTAGCAAAAGAGGAGGCCTGTGGTTTGTAGTCGGACATCGGAACCAATGTAAAATAAGCCACGGTAATCACGCGGGCTTCTGGTTCTGCGCGAATGCTCTTGAGCCATTCGCGGTCAGACTCTTTGTGGATGCGGTCAGGGTCGCCAAAAGCACCAACTTGCTCTAAATAAATATTGTTGAGGCCAGTAAGTTCATCGAGCACGCGGTTGGCCGCCATGTCGAGGTTTTCGTTATCGTAAATAAGGTTGCCGGGTAGGGCCATGCGCGGGCCAAAAGCGGATGAAATCTCGCCACGGTCAATGAGCAACACGGTGAGTTGTTCGAGGTCAAAGCCGAAAATAACGCAGTCAACAGATACGTTTGGATTGAGTTCTGAATTGATTTTTTTAGGATTGTGCTGCACGTATGAAGTATTATCTATATATTTGGATAGTGTATAATTGACACAAAGCTATCATTCACTCTATAACAAACTATGTATTTCATTATTGAAAGTGGTTCTACCAAAAGCGACTGGGTATTAGTAGACAACAAAAATAACCAAAGTTTTTTTTCAACAATGGGCTTCAATCCATATTTTCATTCGGCCGATATCATTGAGGCTGAGTTGAAGAAGAACGCAGAAATCATGCTTTTAGCGGCCGGTATCAAAGGTATTTACTTTTATGGCGCTGGTTGTTCAAGTCCAGAACTCAATCAAATTGTGGAAGAAGGCTTGCGCCGCGTCTTTGCCAATGCATCTATTTTAGTAGAACACGACTTACTCGCTTGCGCTTATGCCACTTATAATGGCAAGCCAGGTATTTCTTGTATCATCGGTACTGGTAGCAATTCTTGTCATTTCGATGGCATCAATTTATCTGAAGAAGTTCCAGCATTGGGCTATGTGCTCGGAGACGAAGGCAGTGGCAGCTATTTTGGCAAACAATTGCTATCTTCATTTTTATACCATCATCTACCAGTAGAAATCGAAGCTGATTTCATTGCGACCTACCAACTCGATAAAGACCTCATTGTCGATCGTGTGTATCGCGAGCCAAACGCCAACGTTTTTATCGCATCATTTATGCCGTTCATTGCCAAGCACAAATCACATCCTTTCTTCTCAGAAATGGTTTTTAATGGCTTCAAGCATTTTATGAAGGTGCATGTTTGTTGTTATGATAACTACCAAAACACAGAAGTTCATTTTGTAGGGTCCTTGTCTAAAATTTTTGAAAAAGAACTGTACCAAGCTGCAGCCGAACTCCATATCCAAATTGCCTCTATTATTCAAAAACCAGTTGAAGGCTTGGTGGCATACCATCTAAAATACATTCTTAAAACTGAAACCGTCTAAGTCATGAAAAAAATAATGCTATCTATCCTTTTTGGATTTTTCTCGCTTGTTGCATTTGCCCAACTCAAAACACCTGAGTGGGTTCAAAATGCGACTATTTACGAAGTTAATATCCGTCAATTTACACCTGAGGGTACTTTTGCCGCTTTTGAAAAACACTTGCCGCGCCTTAAGGCCATGGGTGTAGATATTATATGGTTGATGCCTATTCACCCAATCGGAGTGCTCAATAGAAAAGGAAGTCTAGGAAGCTATTACGCCGTGAGGGATTACCGCGGTATTAATCCTGAGTTTGGCTCCCACGACGAATTTCGACAATTAGTAGAAACAGCTCATGGACTAGGTATGAAAGTCATCATTGATTGGGTTGCTAATCACACTTCGCCTGATGCGCTCTGGATTGAGGAGGGAAAATTAGATTGGTATACATTAGACTCATTGGGCAAAGTACAACCAACAATTGGTACCGACTGGTGGGATGTCGCAGATTTAAACTACGACAACCCCCAAATGCGCAGAGAAATGATTGCCTGTATGGAATATTGGGTGCGCGATTTCAACATCGATGGCTACCGCTGCGACGTAGCGGGTTGGGTACCAATGGACTTTTGGATCGCGGCGCGTAAAGCATTAGATCAAATTAAACCTGTCTTTATGTTGGCCGAAGCAGAAGGCAAAGAACTTTATTCTGCTTTTGAAATGACCTATGGTTGGGAGTTTCACCACATTTTAAACGATGTAGCCAAAGGAAAGAAGAATGCTGCCGACGTGCAGACTTATTTTGAGCGCATGCAGCTACCCGTGGGCGCTTTCCAAATGAACTTTACCTCTAACCACGACGAAAATTCATGGAACGGTACGGAAATGGAACGCATGGGCGATGCGCGTTATGCAATGGCCGTTATTGCAGCCACTATTCAAGGGATGCCATTGGTTTACAACGGTCAAGAAACTTCTTTAGATCGTCGCTTGAAATTCTTCGATAAAGACACCATCAATTGGGACAAAATGGACCTTGTCGATTTTTACACTAGTTTGTTGCAATTGCATCAGAATCAACCCGCATTAATGGTTGGTAGCCAACAAACCGCTCCCAAATTCCTGAGTTCGAAAGATCAAAAAGATTTGTTGATTTATTCTCGTGAGCAGGGTAATTCTAGGGTATTGGTTTTCATTAACTTGAGTGCAAAGCCAAAAAAAGTTCCTTTAACTACTACTGTTGCCGGTTTTTACAAGAATGTTTTCACCAATAAAACAGAAGAGTTAAAAAGTAAACAGGTGCTTTCGCTTGATCCTTGGGGCTACGCTGTTTATGTACACTAGAATTAACTGACGTTTTGAGCCATGCAAACTAAACCTACTCTTTCGTTTTGGCAAATCTGGAACATGAGCTTTGGCTTCATGGGAATCCAATTTGGTTTTGCTCTCCAAGGCGGCTATATGTCGCGTATTTTTCAGACGTTAGGCGCCACTCCCGAAGAAATTCCAGGCTTGTGGATTGCAGCCCCACTTACGGGCTTAATTGTGCAGCCCATCATTGGTTTTCTCTCAGACCGCACTTGGTCTTTTCGTTTTGGTCGACGCAAGCCTTACTTTTTAATTGGGGCCATCCTCAGTTCACTGGCGCTCTTCTTTGTTCCGTATTCGCCAACTCTATGGATGGCAGCGGGCTTCCTCTGGATGCTAGACGCTTCTATAAACATCAGTATGGAGCCTTTTCGTGCGCTCGTTGCCGACAAACTACCTGAATCTCAGCGTTCTTATGGATTTATTTTACAGACGCTCATTATTGGTATCGGTACATGGGTCGCTTCTAATTTACCTTGGATGGTCTCCAAACTTGGTTTTTCAGAAAACACAGCTGCCAAAGGCATTCCGATGAATGTAAAAGTAGCTTTTGCCATTGGTGCGGTAGTATTTCTTGGAAGTATTCTTTACACCATATTTACAACAACAGAGTATCCACCTTCCGATGAAGAAGCTTTTCAAAAAGAAAAGAAAAACACCAATTTCGTCAAAGATTTCTGGAATTCAGTGACCAGTATGTCGCCGACAATGCTCAAACTAGGTCTGATTCAATTTTTTAGTTGGTTTGCCTTTTTTACCATGTGGAGTATGGCCACGCCAGCACTCACAGCAACCGTTTACAACGCTCCCGCACCTACAGTAAACAGCGCCAACTTTGAGCGAATGAACCAAGCGTATCAAGTTGCTGCCGATTCAGTGGGCTCCAATATGGGTATTTATGGCCTCAGTTCAATGCTATTTGCACTGGTCCTTACTTTTTACTCAGCTAAATACAGTGTCAACCGCAAATGGGTGCATTTAGGTTCACTTGTGGCTGGTGGAGCTGGGTTTATCCTGATGGGTTTTATTCCGAGCCCAGATTACCTTTGGCTGTGCTTTGCACTCATCGGCTTTGCCTGGGGTAGTATTTTATCAATGCCATACGCCATGTTATCGAGCACCGTTGATGAAAATAAAATGGGCCTCATGATGGGCTTGTTCAATATGTTTATCGTGATTCCTCAAATTATTGCCGCTTTAGGTGGTGTCAATGTGCTCTCCAAAATATTCGGATCGAGTCCAATTGCACCAATGCTTCTAGCAGGCTCGTCGCTTGTTTTGGCGGGCTTACTCAATTTGATTCTTACCGATAAGCAAATCACGCGTGGATAACATGAAAGCTTTTCTATTCGACCTCGACGGCGTCTTGGTCAGTACCGAACACAACCACTTTTTGGCTTGGCAACGTTGTGCTCATTCGTTAGGTATTGCCTTTTCTGAAAAAGAGAATGAACTCTTGAAAGGGGTGAGCCGCGCCGATTCCCTCAAAAAAATCCTTGAGTTAGGTGCCAAGACCATTTCTGCCAAAGATTTTGAGGCTTTATTGAAGAGCAAAAACGATTTTTACATCGAGTCTATCCAAGATTTGAATCAAGAAAACTTGCTTCCTGGTGTCTTAAACCTTCTCGGACAGGCCAAAGCAAAAGGAATCCGCTTGGGGGTGGGTTCGTCCAGTAAGAACGCCAATTTCATTTTGGACAAACTTCAAATACGTTCTTATTTTGAAGTGGTCATAGACGGAAACGGCGTCAAAGACCCCAAACCACATCCTGAAGTTTTCTTAAATGGCGCTAAAGCATTGGGGTTAGATCCTTCGGTATGCATGGTGTTTGAAGATGCCGCATCAGGAATAGCCGCCGCAAAAGCAGGAGGTTTTACAGCTGTTGGGGTGGGTAACCCTCACATTGCAGACTTAGCAGATATTTATTTGAAAGATTTGACCGAATTTAGAATAGAGCAATATGCGTAATTTATTTGAAATTGATCCTTGGAAGATCATCGAAAGCAAATTTGACCAAAGTAAGCAACAACAAGCCGAGAGTATTTTCAGTATCGGAAATGGTTCTTTTGGCCAGCGCGCCAATTTTGAAGAAAAATACAGCGGGCCTTCATTGCAAGGCAGTTACATTGGTGGCGTTTATTACCCAGACAAAACGCGTGTAGGTTGGTGGAAAAACGGCTACCCAGAGTATTTTGCAAAAGTATTGAACTCCACCAACTGGATAGGTATAGACATCAGTATTGACGGCGAACAACTCGATTTGAATAGCCAGCAAGTGAAGTACTTTCACCGAGAGTTGGACATGCAAAACGGTTTGCTCAAAAGAACGGCACGCGTTGTGTTTGGCAGCGGAAAAGAACTCGAGATCGAGAGCATTCGTTTTTGCTCTATGGCGCGCGAAGAAATTGCGGCGATCAGTTACAGCGTTACACCACTCAATTTCAGTGGAAATGTCAAGTTTACACCGTATTTAGATGGTAACATTAGCAATCACGATGCCAACTACGACGAATTCTTTTGGCAAGAAGATTCTAGAAAAGTAGATCTTCAGAAAGGCATTTTGTGCACGCGCACCAAAAAAACAGATTTTTGCGTCGCTACGGCTATGCGTTTCAGCTTTTGGCGCGAACAAGAACTCCTGACCATTCATCCGAACGTTGCCCAACGCGCGTTTTATGTAGAAAACAACTTTGAGCACTACCTAGAACAAGGTGTGCGCTTTACACTCAAAAAATATGTAGCCGTCACTTCCACAATCAACCATTCCGAGTTTGAACTTGCTGCAAAAGCCATCAAACGCGTGCGCGATGCCTACACCACAGGTTTTGACACCTTGCGTGCCGAACACGAAGCCGGATGGGCCGAAATCTGGAAGAGCGCAGATATCTCCATTGAAGGCGACGTTGCCTCTCAGCAAGGCATTCGTTTCAATATCTTTCATTTATACCAAACTTATACAGGAAAAAACGCCAAGCTCAACATTGGGCCAAAAGGTTTTACCGGCGAAAAATACGGCGGCGCCACCTACTGGGACACCGAAGCGTATTGCTTGCCTTTTTACTTGAAAACAGCTGACCCAATGGTAGCGCGTCAGCTATTGGTATACCGCTATCACCACCTCGATCGGGCGATAGAAAACGCCGAAAAGCTCGGTTTCAAGGACGGTGCAGCGTTGTACCCAATGGTGACCATGAACGGCGAAGAATGCCACAACGAGTGGGAAATCACCTTTGAAGAGATCCACCGCAACGGCGCCATTGCTTTTGGTATTTACAATTACGTCCGCCATACCGGCGACCACGCCTACCTAGACACCTATGGCTTGCCTGTTTTGGCCGGGATCGCGCGCTTCTGGGCGCAGCGCTTCAATTGGTCTGAGGCCAAGCAAGCATATGTTATGCTGGGCGTAACAGGGCCAAATGAATACGAAAACAACGTCAACAATAACTGGTATACCAACTACATTGCGCGCTGGTGTATTTCCTATTGCTTGGAAGTCAATGCGAAAGTCAAATCCGACCTTCCTCAAAAGCTGACTACTAAGGAGATTGAAAAGTTCCAACACATCGCTGAAAACGTCTACTTTCCAACGCTAGATGGTACAGCTATCTTCTTGCAGCAAGAAGGTTTCATGGACAAAGAGCAGTTGAATGCCTCAGACATTCCTGTTGCCGAGCGTCCGATCAATCAGCATTGGTCTTGGGACCGCATTTTACGCTCCATTTTTATCAAACAAGCAGATGTGCTCCAAGGTCTTTATTTATTTGAAGATCATTTCAACGAAGATATCATTCGCGAGAACTTTGATTTTTACGAGCCAAAAACGGTTCATGAATCTTCGCTTTCTCCTTGTGTACACGTTATTCTCGCCGCCAAAATCAAGCGCCTAGACAAAGCTTTAGAATTGTATTTGCGCACCAGTCGCCTCGACCTCGATGATTATAACCACGAGGCAGACGAAGGCTTGCACATTACATCTATGGCTGGTACCTGGATGTCCATAGTAGAAGGTTTGGCAGGTGTGCGTGTGTACGAGAATAGTTTATCAATCGATCCAAAGATTCCAAGTCCTTGGAAAAGTTACTCATTTCAGATCCGCTATCGAAATCAACCCCTAGACATAGCGATCACGCAACAAAAAGTAACGATTACTAATTTAGGTTCGGCGTTGATTTCATGTGATTTAGCGGGCACTACCATCCAAATTGAGGCAGGAGCCCAGCATGAGGCAGCACTGAAGTAATTCAGGTTGTAATGAGAATATTATTGTTGTGCACTTTTGCGCTTTTTGGCTTTCGTCAGATTGCTGCGCAGGTCAATCCAACGAATCGACAGGTGGTCTTGCAGGCCTATTGGTGGGATTACTGGAACGCCAATTACCCAAATGGTTGGTGCAATTACCTTACCGAACTCGCTCCGCGTTTGGCCGCATTGGGTGTAGATGCCGTCTGGATCCCACCAACCATTAAAAATTCGGGTACGAACAGCGTGGGTTATTCCCCTTTTGATCATTACGATCTCGGAGACAAATTCCAAAAGAACAGCACCAAAACCCGCATGGGCGACAAAGACGAGCTTTTGCGCTTGGTGGCCGTTCTGCACGCCAATGGCATCGACGTCATTCAAGATGTCGTGCTCAATCACGTGAGTAATGCGGGTAGCGCCAATGGTTCTGGAGGCCAAGACCCGGCTGCCATGGACGACGGTCAAAACAATCGCTACAAGAATTTCCGTTACGTGAGTTTCAAGACACCAGCCTCGGCTGAAAGCGCCGCCAATTACTTAGCCCGAGAGGGCCGTTTTAGCAAAAACTGGCAAAACTTTTACCCCAATAACAACAATGTTTGTTGTAGTAACGATATCAATTCACCATATTGGGGACCAGATATTTCTTTTGAAAGTAATGGTTTTGGCAACTCATCTAATGCTTTATACAATCCTCCGCAAAGCGCGGATTACATGCGTACTGGCATGCGCAATTGGCTCATTTGGTACAAAAAACAAGTGGGATTCGATGGCCTGCGTTTTGATGCGGTCAAGCACTTTCCTGCCTATGTTTCTGAAGACGTGCTTTGGAATTTGCAATACGGCGCCATGTGGGCAAGTGGGGGCCCGGAACTTTTTGCAGTAGGCGAATGGGTGGGTAGCACTGCACAACTCGACGCTTGGGCCGACGCCGTTCAAAACCGTGCGGGCACCTTTGATTTCAACCTGCGATTTGCGCTCTCTGCAATGGTGAACAGCAATGGCAACTACGACTTGAGTCAGATACCGAGCCAGCAACAGCAAAACCGCCAAAGAACAGTGCCGTTTGTCAATAACCACGACACCTTCAGACCACAGCTGTCTGCACAAGGCAATTACACGGGTTGGAACTCAGGCTCTGAACTCAGCCCGCACATTGAGCCCAATGATGGCCGCAGTTCGGCTGCACACGCAATTGCCATGTCGGTAGACGGCGCCCCGCAGCTCTTTTTCGAAGACTTATTTAATATTGGCTACAACGGCAATCGTTTTGGTCATGCACCTACCGATACAAACGCGCTCCCCACCGATAGCGACATCGAAAACCTTTTGTGGTGCCACCAAAACTTGCATTTCAAAGACGGCGCCTATTTTGTGCGGTGGCAAGCACCAGATGCGCTCGTGATCGAACGCGGTGCCAAAGCGCTCATTGGCATCACCGATAATTGGACGCAATGGCAAAACCTAACGGGTGTCCAAACCAATTGGCCCGACGGCACCGTTTTGATAGACTATTCAGGCGCCAATAGCAATCCAACAACTGTTTACGGTGGCGGCAAAGTGAATATTTCCATTCCGCCCTGCGACGGCAGTGCCAATTTAGGACGCAGAGGCTATTGTGTGTGGGCCCCGCAAGGTATTTCCGCCAATTACCAGCGCCCAGCTAAGAACGTGGTCCAAGAATGGGAAATGAACGACGACCTCGGCGATCGCCACGCCAACTCCTTGCAACAAGGCGGTAAATTGCCTAACAACAGTCTCGAATGCAGGGTAGTGGGTCGCATTTATGCCAAAGCTGGCGAAGAAGTTCAAATTGAGTGGTATCCGAGTGCGCCCAATTTAGCGCTCACGCTTGCGGTCCTCGATAAAGACTGCAGCCCGATCGATTCGGCTAGCCAAACTGGCAATGGTGTGTTTGCATTTACGCCTACTTATAGCGGCTGGCACACCATTCGCTTGCGCAATGCAACATCGACGCAAGCTGGTCAGCATTGCTGGGTTAAGGCTATTTATCAAGCGCCTACAGTTGTAGTCACCAATGAGGTTAAAAATAAATGTGCTTGTGCTTTTACTGAGCCTGGTGCTGCATTAGAGGAAAATATTGGTATGGAAGTGTCGGTGTATCCGAATCCAAACTACGGACAGTTCAAAGTAGCGCTCTCCGAAGGGCTTCAGTTGGAAAGTATGGATCTTGTGGACGTGTCGGGCAAAACAACTTCACTTTCGTTTGTAGCTGTCCCTGAAAAGGAATTCCAAGTTCAAATAGATGTTCTTGAGTCCGGATTCTACTGGCTAGTCCTTCAAACCAATCAAGGAAAAGTTTTCAAGCAGCTCGAGCTTATTCATTAATTAATCAATGCTTAGGTGGTCTTTGGCGTAGTTATATAGCCTTTGCCTCTCCGACACTTCTTTTCGGAAATAAGCCTCTTGTCTGTTAGGTATGAAACGCTTCTTGTGTTGACCCAGTAAAAGGATATTCAGCAGTTTTCTACCGAATCCAAAAGCAGGCTGGTAGTTTTCATCGATAGGGTCAAAGGCATCAAGGCTGGCATGGAGGTCAGGATGCAGCCCCATTTGCAAGAGTTGCGTGCGTACTTCTTCTGAGCGAGCATTGAATTTATGAAGGTGATCGGGGTCAATTTCTTTGAGCTTGGCAATCCGATTGGCCTGAAATTCGAGGTCTAAAAATGCCCGCTCTAATGCTTCAATAGTCATCATGATGCTGCAAAAATAGCTTAAATCTTTTCAAAGTAGCCTAAAAATTCGGCATTGCCGTCGCCGCCGAGAATTGGAGAATCGATGTATGCCTTCCATTGCAATTGGTTGCGTTGCGCCATCTGCTTGATGTTTTCTAAAAGCGCAGGGTACTGACTGGCGTCTTTCACTACGCCCGCTTTGTTCAAAGAACCAGGGCCGAGTTCAAATTGCGGCTTGACCAATAAAATAACGCTAGCCTTTGGTTTGAGAAAGGGAATCGTGAAGGGTAGGACCTTCTCGAGTGAAATAAAAGAGACATCCACCACCAAGCCGTCCACTTGTTCTGGAAGTAATTTTTCGGTGAGATCGCGGGCATGTGTTTTCTCCAAATTGACAACCCTTGGGTCGTTTTTGATTTTTTCGTGGAGTTGTTTTTGGCCTACATCAACGCAATAAGACTTTGCCAAACCTCGGTCTAGCATGACTTCCGTAAACCCGCCCGTACTGGCGCCTAGATCGATGAAAGTTTGGTCCTTGACAGCAATTTTCCAGTGGTCAAGTGCAGCGATCAGCTTGTAGGCGGCTCTTGAAACCCAAGGAATTTCTGCGGCGAGCAGTTCGATGACGGCATCGGTTGGTACTTTTTTACCAGGTTTGGAAAAGAGCTTGCCGTTGACCTTTACGCCATATTTTTTGATGATTTCCTCGGCGCGCACACGGGAACTAACTAAGCCGCGTTCGAGAATGATTTTGTCAATGCGTTCTTCTTCCATTATTCTGGGTAAATAAAAAGTATTTTTTCAGGCCAACCTTGAATTTGAAGATAGGTAGGCGCATCTTTGATGAATTTATGACTAAGTGGCTTGATGTCAAATTGCATCGAACCATGGAAAGGCGTTGAATTGTGTGAGCGCGCTTTCGGACTGGAAGGCACTAATTTGCAAGATCTGATGGGAGGAAATGATTTAGCAAGCATTGAACTGCCTATTAAGTTCAATTCTCCGAGATCGTCAGGACATGAGTAGAAAATCGTCAGGATATTGGCTTCAAGTTGGAGCGAATCGATTTGGATGGGCTCGGTTACACTTTGGTAAAGTGAATCGTTGATCTCTGAAAGTTGGCGTTGCATATAGCTTAATGGTGGTACGCGTTTAGATCTTGGTACGGAACAAGAAAAAAGTAACGAGGATAAAAGGAGGATAAAAAGCGTTTTCATGGGTTCTTGCTTGACAAGTGTCGTCAAAAGTAATACCAATTGCGCAAAGAGTCCTATTTTTGTAACCGAATGAAGACGAAAACCCTTAAAAAGAATAAAGTCAATGTGGTTACCCTTGGCTGTTCTAAAAATACTTTTGATTCTGAAGTCCTGATGGCCCAACTCAAGGCCAATCAGTTTGAGGTCGAGCACGAAGCCCAACAAGACGATTCCGAGATTGTGATTATCAATACTTGCGGTTTCATTGACAACGCCAAGCAAGAGTCTATTGATACCATTTTGCGCTACGCAGAAGCCAAGCAAGAGGGTTTGGTCGAGAAAGTTTACGTTACGGGTTGTTTGTCTGAGCGCTATCGCGACGAACTAGAAAAAGAAATCCCAGAGGTAGATGCCTACTTTGGCACCCGTGAGCTCCCGCGCTTGCTCAAGACCTTAAAAGCCGACTACAAACACGAGCTCGTTGGAGAGCGCATCCTCACCACTCCCACGCATTACGCCTATTTTAAAATTGCCGAGGGCTGCGATCGACCTTGTTCTTTTTGCGCCATACCACTCATGCGAGGCGGGCACCAATCTACACCCATAGAAGACTTGGTTTTTCAAGCCAAAGGCCTTGTGGCGAAAGGCGTGAAGGAAATCATGCTCATTGCCCAAGACCTTACTTATTATGGGCTTGATTTATACAAAAAACGCGCGCTTTCCGATTTACTTAAGCGCCTTTCCGATATCGAAGGTCTGGACTGGATCCGCTTGCATTATGCCTACCCGTCGGGATTTCCGATGGACGTTTTGGAAGTGATGGCAGAGCGCGATAACATCTGCAATTACCTCGACATGCCTTTGCAGCACGGCTCTACGCGTATATTGCAAGCCATGCGCCGTGGCATTACCCGCGAAAAAACCGAAGAATTGGTGGCTACTATCCGAGCAAAAGTACCTGGCTTGGCTTTGCGTACCACTTTAATTGCGGGTTATCCTTCAGAAACAGAAGCCGATTTTCAAGAAATGTACGATTTCGTGGATCGTACACGCTTTGACCGTTTGGGCATCTTTACGTATTCGCACGAAGAAAACACGCACGCTTATCAGTTTACTGACGACGTAGAAGCCGCGATCAAAAAAGAACGTGCCGATGCCATAATGGAATTGCAGAGCGGCATCTCATATGAGCTCAATCAGTTCAAGGTAGGCAAAGAATTCAAAGTCTTGTTTGACCGTGCGGAAGGCGACTATTTCATCGGGCGCTCTGAGTTTGACTCCCCGGAGGTAGACAACGAAGTATTGGTCAAAAAAGATGCAGGATATGTTCGATTGGGCGATTTTTCGCGTATATTGATCACCAGCGCAGATCACTACGATCTTTATGGCAACCTCGTGATATGATTTTAAAAGTCGGGTCTTTTTTACTATTATTTTTAATGCTGTTTGCTTGTGGCCGTGAAAACCGTGCCCGCATGGATCAATTTGATTTGCTCGAGCAATCCGCTAAGGCAGAACCTATCGAGCACAATCTTCAAAAACTGCAGCTCGATAGCATTCAAATCAAATACCCTCATTTTGGCGGTCATCCTTTCACCAAATTAATGCAGCACTTGCTTAAAAAAGATACTTTGGGTGCTTTTTGTGTGGGGCAGCGCAATGTCCGCATCCACTACAAAGTACTGTGGGCAACCGATAAAGTCTTGAGCATGAATCAAGAAGTGTGGCTTGATTGCCCGATGTCTGAAGGCACGCGCAAAACAATCGTTAATTACCTCTTTACCAGAGAAGGAAATCAAATTTCAAGGTTGTTTCTAGAAGGTTCACCTGGCCTTTTGCAAACGATACAAGCCGGCTTACGCAAGAGACAAACAGCTTATTGCAGCGCGCCAAAAATTGAGGAAGTTTTTCCGATTGTGAAGTCGGGCTGTGTGGAAGTAACGCCGCATTATGCCAGTTCGCTCTGCGATACCACTTTTAAAAGAAAGGGCATTCATCGCGAAGATTTGCGCATCATTTCTAATAAGTCTTTTCTATCTTTGAACCTAAATAACAACACAAAATAACATGGGATTACTAGACAACAAAGTCGTATTAATTACTGGCGCCTCACGCGGCATCGGTAAAGCAATCGCAGAAACTTGCGTACAACAAGGCGCAACCGTTGCATTTACTTACTTATCATCTGAAGAGAAAGCCCGTGCACTCGAGGTCGAACTTACAGCCAATGGCGGTATTGCCAAAGGTTTCCGCTCGGATGCTTCCAATTTTGATCAAGCCCAACAACTCGTAGACGACGTAGTTGCTGCTTTTGGCACCGTAGATGTACTTGTTAACAACGCAGGAATTACCCGTGACACCCTCTTGATGCGCATGACCGAACAACAATGGGACGAAGTCATCAATACCAACCTCAAATCTGCCTTCAACCTCACCAAAGCCGTTCAAAAGCCGATGCTAAAAGCGCGTTCAGGCTCTATCATCAACATGAGTTCAGTTGTTGGTGTCAAAGGGAACGCGGGGCAGTCCAATTACGCAGCTTCTAAAGCCGGCCTTATCGGATTCACCAAATCTATTGCTGCTGAGCTTGGCTCGCGCAATATCCGTTGCAATGCCATTGCGCCTGGTTTTATTGAAACTGAAATGACCGAAGTACTCGATCAAGATGTTGTGGCTTCATGGCGCAACAGCATTCCACTCAAGCGCGGTGGTCAGCCAGTAGACGTTGCCAATGCTACAGTTTTCTTGGCTTCTGATCTTTCAGCCTACATCACCGGACAAACGCTACATGTTTGTGGCGGCATGCTCATGTAAGCATATGAATACCATTCGCCCTAGACGCAACCGCAAAAACAGCGCAATCCGCCATATGGTGGAAGAAACGCAATTAGGTGTACAGCACCTCATTTACCCCATCTTTCTCAAAGACGGAAAAGGCATCAAAGATGAGGTCGCTTCTTTGCCCAACAATTTCCGTTGGTCTCTCGACCGCTTGTTGCCAGAACTAGAGGCTTGCCTCAAACTTGGCATTTCTACGATCGATATCTTTCCGGCTGTAGATGAGCTGCACAAAGACCAAATGGCTTCTTATAGCTGGTCTGACGACAACTTTTATTTGCACGCCATTGCGGCAATCAAAAAAGAATTTCCAGAGCTGGTAGTCATGACCGATGTAGCCATGGATCCATATTCTTCTGATGGTCACGACGGTTTGGTTCAAGATGGCCGCATTCTCAATGACGAAACCTTGCCCATTTTAGCCAACATGACCCTTGCGCAAGCACAGGCCGGTGCTGATATCATTGGCCCTTCGGACATGATGGATGGCCGTGTGGGTTATTTGCGCAATTCACTAGACGAAAAAGGCTACACGGACATTTCTATTATGTCTTATACTGCTAAATACGCCAGTGCTTTTTATGGTCCCTTCCGCGACGCACTCAATTCTGCACCCAAATCAGGCGATAAAAAAACGTATCAAATGAATCCGTCCAATAAGCGAGAAGCCTTGCTTGAAGCACAGCTCGATTTTGAGGAGGGCGCCGATATGCTGATGGTGAAGCCTGCTTTGTGTTATTTAGATGTCATTGCCTTACTTAAAGAGAATTTTCCTTTACCCATTACGGCTTACAACGTTAGCGGTGAGTGCGCTATGGTTTACGCCGCTGCTAAAAATGGTTGGCTAGACTATGAGCGCGCTGTGAGCGAGATGCTTTTAAGCATGCGCCGCGCTGGTGCCGATGGTATCCTGACTTATTTTGCTAAAGATTTTGCACAGTTTGTGCGTTCATAACTGTTTTGAAACATGTCAATAGAGCTTACTGCGAATTATTTAAGTCTCGAAGAATTTGAGATTTTATTGCATACCAAAGAACCCCTTGTTTTAGGGCAAGAATTAAAGGAGCGCATTCAAGCATGTAGATCCTACCTCGATCAAAAAGTAGCACAGAGTACCCAGCTCATTTACGGTATCAATACCGGATTTGGCTCACTTTGCGACACCGCAATTAGTCATGCAGACCTCGAAGCGCTGCAGCGCAACTTGGTGTGTTCTCATGCCTGTGGCATGGGTGAGGAGGTGTCGCAAGAAGTGGTGCGCCGCATGCTTTTACTCAAGGTGCTCGGTCTTTCAAAAGGCGCCTCTGGCGTGCAATTAGCCACGGTGGAACGCCTCTTGTTTTTCTTCAATGAGCGCATCTATCCGGTGGTTTATCAGCAAGGTAGTTTGGGCGCTTCCGGCGATCTTGCGCCGCTTGCTCATCTTTCACTTCCCTTAATTGGTGAAGGTGAAGTTTATGTTGAAAATGAGAAGATAAGCACAGCTGAATTAAACAAAAGATTTAACTTAGAACCAATTGTGCTTCAGTCTAAAGAAGGTTTGGCGTTGCTCAATGGTACGCAGTTTATGTCTGCTTATGCATCTTATGCCGTAGCGCAATCTTACCGCTTGTTTGAAGGTTTCAATCAGGTTGCTGCGCTTTCCATTGAAGCCTACGATGCCCGCAAAGAACCATTTGCGGCCAATGTCAATGAAATCAGAAATCAAGTAGGGCAAATTCGTGTGGCCTCTTGGTTCAGAAATCAATTAGAAGGCAGTCAAATCATGGCGCAAGCCAAAGCGCACGTCCAGGACCCGTATTCGTTTCGCTGCATACCGCAAGTACACGGCGCTACTTTAGATACCATTGACCACGCCGCGCAAATTGTCACTAGAGAAATCAATGCCGTTACCGATAACCCAACGGTATTTCCAGACGACGATCAAGTGGTGTCTGCCGGAAACTTCCATGGCCAGCCTTTGGCACTCATCCTAGACTTCTTAGCCATAGCTATGGCCGAAATGGGCAGTATTTCAGAGCGCAGAACTTACAAACTAATTTCCGGGACACGTGGCTTGCCTGCGTTTTTGGTCAAAAATCCTGGGCTCAACTCTGGGCTCATGATTACCCAATATACTTGTGCATCTATAGTGAGTCAAAACAAACAATTGTGTACGCCTGCATCTGTAGACACCATTGACAGCAGCAACGGTCAAGAAGACCACGTTAGTATGGGGGCGAACGCCGCAACCAAACTTTATCGCGTCTTAGACAATTGCCAAAAAATCCTGGCCATCGAACTCATTCATGCTGCGCAAGGCCTTGAATTCAGGAGACCATTGCAAGCAGCTGTCTGGACAGAAGCACTTCATGCCGAGTTCAGAAAGGTGGTACCTAGTTTGGAGACAGACCGCATTATGGCTACCGACATGCGCGCAGCCCAGTACTTTTTAAAACAATATTTAGCGCATGAGTGATTTTGAAATTCAAGACGAGTTAATCGTCAAGAAGAAAAGACCGGTTTTCTTATTGGTTTTAGTTATTTTGTCTAGCCTCAATATAAGTGTGAGTCTATTAGGGTCCTTCAGTGGTATGCTCGGTGCAAAGCCGGACGCCAAAATGATCAAGCAAGCCAAACTGGAATTTGCCAACATGCGCGAGCAACTCGAAGAAGGTGGTGCAGCAGATTTTACCTATATCATCGATCAAATGGAAGGAATAACAAATAACATGTTCAAGTATTTTCAGGCCTACAACAGCGTTCAGTTTTTGATCTTGGTGCTTGGTCTAACGGGCGTCATTTTGATGTACCAACGCCGCAAACTAGGCTTTCATTTTTACATCATTTACAGCCTCGGGTTGGTGGTCTTGCCTTATCTTTTCAATCCGATTACAGGTATTCCAACCATTCTGTCGATTGTCGGGATTCTTTATGGTGGCGTGTGGGTCTTGCTGTACAGCCGCAATTTGCATTGGATGGAAGCCTAAAAGATCTTCCCCGGATTTAAAATACCTTTTGGATCAAAAACTTGCTTGATGCCGCGCATGAGCCCAAGGCCTGTTGGGCAAAAAGCGAGATCAATGTAGGGTTTTTGAACAAGGCCAATGCCGTGTTCTCCAGAAATAGTGCCGCCCATCTCAATGACTTGCGTGAAGAGTTCGCGTATCGCTACGGTGAGTTCTTCGTTCCAAAAAGTGTCGCTTAAATTTCCTTTGATGATATTGACGTGCAAGTTACCGTCTCCGGCATGGCCATAACACACCGATTCAAAACCATATTTTTGCCCAATGGCTTTAATTGTTGCAAGCAAGCGCGGTAGTTCGTAGCGCGGCACTACCGTATCTTCTTCTTTGTAGACAGATTGTGCTTTAACGGCTTCGCCTACCTTGCGGCGCAGGCTCCAGAGTGTGTTCTTTTGGGCTTCAGATTCGGCAAATAAAATTTCATCTGTAGGGTAAGTTTCGAGCACAGCCATGATGCCTTCGCATTCTTTCATGAGTTGATCGGCATCAAAACCATCGACCTCAATAAGCAAATGTGCCGCATGTGTATCCTTGACCTCAATGCTGAAATCGCCAGAAAAGGTCTGTGACCAGCGCAAGGCGTTGTGTTCCATGAATTCAAGACCGCTGGGCGTAATGCCCGCATTGAAAATGGCGGCCACCGCCTCGCAAGCCTGTACTGCATCGTAAAACGGCACAAGCATGAGCAGCGTTTGGGTAGGGTGGGCTATGAGTTTGAGTACAATTTTAGTCACAAAAGCCAAAGTACCTTCCGAACCCACCACTAATTGCGTGAGGTTGTACCCAGTTGCATTCTTGACAACATTGGCGCCCGTCCACATAATGGTACCGTCGGCCAAAACCACTTCTAAGTTGAGCACCCAGTCTTTGGTGACGCCATATTTGACCGCTTTGGGTCCGCCTGAATTTTCTGCAATATTCCCCCCTATAAAGCAAGATCCTTTGCTGGCAGGGTCTGGCGGGTAAAATAATCCTTTGGCCTTGACGGCGTTTTGTAATTCCTCTGTAATGACACCAGGTTCGGTAGTGACTTGCGCATTTTTTTCATCGATTTCGATGATGCGGTTGAGTTTTTCGGAGCTCAAAAGTACGCCGCCATGAATGGGTAAGCAGCCACCACTCAAGCCTGTTCTGGCACCAGCAGGCGTAACGGGGATATTATGCGCATGACAATAAGCCAATATTTCTGAAACCTCTTGGGAGTTTTGAGGTAAGAGCACCACGCTTGGCGTAAAATGCAGGTCTTCGGTGTGGTCGTGGTTATAGGCTTCGCGGGTAGCGAGGTCTGATTTACAACGGTCTGAAAGAAGCGACTCAAAAAAGCTGAGGTCTGCTGAAGTGATGGTGTGGTACATTATACGGTTGTTTTTTTGGCGCCAACAAAAAAGATATCGCATGTATTGATCGGAATGGAGGCCGCTTTCGGGATGCGCTCGTAGAGCCAATTGTGAAAACGCTTGGGTGTTTTATTCAAAATGAACAGCGCAAAATAGATCAGTCTCAAGGAGCGGTAAACCGGTGGGTATTTGTAAAAAACGGGTTCAAAGCCGTGCTGCTGCAAAAGTGCCGTCATGGATTTTTGAGTAAAATAATGCAAGTGCGTTGGGGGGTGGATCATGCGCCATTTTTTGCCTTGCAGCTTGGGTAAAAGCGCGCCAAAATCACCGGTTGTGAGGTAGAGTATGCCGCCAGGTTCACACTCCTTGTGTGCTTTGGCCAAAAAAGCCCCAGGGTCAGACAAGTGCTCTATTACATCCCACATGAAAATGGCGTCGTAGGCTTGGTCGGAGTTTGTTTCTAAATAGTTTTCAGCTGAAAAATGAGGACCAAAATGATCGTTGGCATAGCTGATTGCCGCTGCCGAAATATCGTAGCCTTGGTAGCTTGCTGAAGGAAAGGTTTCTTTGAGTGTTTCATAGAAAAAACCATAAGCGCAGCCAATTTCTAAAGCTTTTTTGGGTGCTAAGCCTTGTGCCGCGATTTGCTTGGTGCGCTTGGCAAAATTGAGTTGCAATATTTCTTTATCGGCCAGGTAGTCTGCGTATTCTTCTCCTTTGAAGTAGTTCTCGGCGTAAAGTTGCTGTAAATAAGCTTGATCTAGTTGGAGATTGGCCCATCCATGCCCACATTTTGGACACTTCAAAAGGGTGTTGTCGAAAATGGGTTGAGTTGCCGAAAATTGACAGATCGGGCAGTGCGTATTTTCCATGGCTACGAACATAACTAAAATTGATGAATTCTTGTCGACGGCACATTTTATTTTATCTTTGAATAGAAAATCGAAACAATGTCTCAAGAAGTATATTTAATTGACGGAATTCGCAGTGCCATTGGCAACTTTGGCGGAAGTTTAGCAACCCTGCGCGCCGATGATTTAGCCGCAAAAGTATTGGCAGCTTTACTCGAGCGCCATCCTAACCTAGACCCTAAGTGCATTGAAGATGTTTTGCTCGGTTGCGCTAATCAAGCTGGCGAAGACAACCGCAACGTGGCCCGAATGGCTTCTTTGTTGGCAGGTTATCCGATAGAAGTACCGGGCGAAACCGTTAATAGACTTTGTGCGTCGGGCTTGGCCGCAGCCGTAAATGCTACGCGGGCCTTGCGCAACGGCGAAGGTAATGTGTACATTGCGGGTGGTGTAGAGCACATGACGCGCGGCCCTTGGGTCATTTCCAAAACCTCTAGTGCTTTTGGCCGCGATGCCCAAATGCACGACTCCAGCTTTGGCTGGCGTTTCATCAATCCGCAAATGGAAGTACTTTACGGCGTGGACAGCATGGGCATGACCGCCGAAAATTTAGCCGATCAATACCAAATCTCCAGAGCCGATCAAGATGCTTTTGCTTGCTGGAGCCAAGAAAAAACAGCAGCAGCTCAGGCGGCTGGCTTTTACAGAGCAGAAATAACCCCCATTTCAATCCCTAAAAAAAGAGGAGAAGCCATCATTTTTGAAAAAGACGAATTCGCTCGTGCGAATACTACATTAGACACCTTAGCCAATTTGCGTCCAGCTTTCAAAAAAGACGGCAGCGTCACTGCGGGCAATGCATCAGGGCTCAACGACGGCGCTGCAGCCTTGTTGTTGGCCAATGAAGATGGCGTTCGACAACACGGACTGCAGCCAATGACTAAAATCTTGTCGGCTGCAGTGGCAGGGGTAGAGCCCCGCATCATGGGCATTGGTCCGGTACCAGCAAGCCAAAAGGCACTCGAACGAGCAGGTCTTACCTTGGATCAAATAGATCTGATCGAAATCAACGAAGCTTTTGCCGCCCAAGTGTTGGCTTGCACGCGTGCGCTGGGTCTTGCAGACCGCGATGCACGCATCAATCCAAACGGCGGCGCCATTTCTTTAGGGCATCCGCTCGGCATGAGTGGCGCGCGCTTGCTTTTAACCGCAGCAAGGCAATTAAAACGCAGCAACAAGCGTTATGCCTTAGTGACCATGTGTATCGGCGTTGGCCAAGGATACGCAGCGGTGATTGAAAATGTAGCAAATTGAAAATGAAACAAATGCGTTGCCTAAGGATCTTAATTATTGCGCTCAGCTTTTTCTCTTGTAAGAAAGAAGCAACTCGTTGGCAAACTGATTGGCTGCTGCCCGTCCTCAACGACACTCTCAGCTTGGCACATCTTTACAACGATTCTACGCTCGTCACCAGCAATAATCAAATAGACATCAACCTGAGCCGGACCTTACTCGACCTCAGTTTATCGGATATCGTGAAAATTCCCGATACGGCCATTACGCAGCAATACCAATCCAATTTTACGGTCAATAATGTGACGCCTGGCTTTGTTTTCGTCAACAATGTAAAGGTGCACGAACTCGATCTCGGCGACATCCAACTCAAGAAAGTGCGCGTGCTGTCGGGTCAAATTCAGCTCAAAGTCTACAACCCGCTCAACACGGGTGTCATGTATCAAATTGAATTGCCCGGGGTGAGCAAAAATGGTCAGGTGTTCATACAAAACTATACAGTTCCACCTGGCACGGTTCAACATCCAACTGTGGCAACAGAAAACATCAACTTAAGTGGCTACGACATCGATTTAAGTGGGCAGCAAGGATTGGAATTCAATCAACTGCAATCCAAACTCACACTCAAAACCGATCCTAGTGGTGAAACGGTATCTATTTACAACAATCAGGTCTTTAAATTCGAGGCATCTTTCAAAAACCTCCGTTTTGATTACGCCAAAGGCTATTTTGGATCGGCGCTCATTGCCGGTCAAGAACAATTTACCTTGCCATACTTGGATAAAATTACCAGCGGTAATATTGCGCTGCCCGACCTCAGCCTCGATTTGCAAATAGAAAACGGCTTTAAAATGGCCTTGCGTACCCAAATTGAATCCTTAAATGCAACTAATACGCAAGGGCAAGCAATTTCTTTATCTGCACCGAGCATTGGCCCAAGTATGTACCTGGCACCCGCAGTAGGTACCTGGAATTCCCTTCAGCCGAGCACGCTCACCCTGCATTTTGACCAAAATAACAGCAATATCAAAAGTTACCTCGAGAACCTCGGCGCTTTTCAACAGGTCAGTTACCAGCTGCAAGCCAACCCTTGGGGCAACACCGCTGCTGGCCACGACGAAGCTTTTGCTCACAGCCGCTTGAGGCTCAAAGTGTCTGCACAAATGCCAATGGCCCTGAGCGCCGATGGTCTCACCCTCCAAGATACCTTTGCACTCAACCTCAAACAAGACCTCAGCAAATCACATATAACGGGCGCTACGGTTGTACTCAACGCCACCAATGCTTTTCCGCTGGCCTGTGATTTGGTTCTTTACTTCATGAAAGATGGACAAATTTTGCATACGGTTGTTGCCGACGCTCAATTGGCCTCTGCACTAATGGGTCAGATAGACCCAGCTGACGGCTTACTCAAAAAGAAAAGCAAGATTCAGATCGTTTTGCCGCCCGCTTTGGTGGCAGACATCCAAGACCTTAATGAAATAGCGGTAACGGCTACATTTGCCACTACTGATCCAAACACTGGTTTGGCTGTGCAACAACACATTCAAGCTAATGCCTTTCTCGCACTGCAATTGCAATTGCAACTCCAAACTCAAATCAGACCCTAATGCGCAAATTACTGTTTTTGTTGTTGGTCGGGCTGCAGTCTGTTTATGCGCAGCAAACCTTATTGCTGGATACTTACGGTTCTTATAACAGTACTGGCGTGCGCAGACAGGTAGCTGACGCCTTCTTTTATGGTGGGCTCATCGACACAAGTCAAATCAATCGCTCCTTGGCCAATTTGAACCAGCGCAATACCTTTGGTCTACAAATGGGCTTGAATGCACAGTGGCAAACGCCTTGGTTGGTTTCAAAAGACAGTAAAAAATGGGGCTCAAGTTTCAGATGGGTCTTGGGTGCGGGCTTCTATCAGTACGCTGGGCTTCAATTTTCTAAAGATCTTTTTGGACTGGTTTTCAGGGGAGGTTTGCCCTATGCAGGCGATACCCTAGATTTGAGCAACCTGCGCGCAGAAGCTGCTATTTTCTCTAAAATTGGTTTTGGTATCTTCAATCCTGAGACCAAATCATCTTTTTTACTGCATCTGGTTTCTGTTCAACAACAACTCGGTGCAAGTATCCAAAAAGGAACTTGGTTGCAAGACCAGAGCACGGCGCAAATTGATCTTGCCCTAAACGGCAAAGCAGCTATTATAGCCAGCGCAGCAAAAACTTTTGGTGTCGCCTTAGACATCGACTACCGCTTTGGCGCCAGCGATTCTACTGATAACCAGCAGCAATTTCAGTTACTTATCCAAAATTTAGGTGTGGCGCGCAGTGCGCAGACAACGACCTATCAATTAGATGGCGCTTTGGCTTATGGCGGCTACTCGCTTGCCGCATGGCAACAAACCAGTTTGGAGGAGCTCACCAGTGGCTTCTTAGATTCTTTAGGATATCAACAATCAGTAGGGCCAAGCTGGGTGCTTTTGCCCGCTCAAATCCGTTTGTCCAAAACCTTAGCCTGGGACAGCCCTCAGCGCTTAGAAGCTTACTACGGAGCGCAGTTTATGCTGCGTCAAACCTATACACCGCTCATTTATGCGGGTGCACAACTCAAAGTTAAAAAAGCTTGGCATACCGGCCTCGGGATGGCCTATGGTGGTTTTGGTGGCTTGCGCCTGCAGGCTTACTCAGCTTTTCGATTCAAGCGCAGCGAATTGCTCTTGCGTTCAGACAACATTGCCTTGCAAAATGGGGCCTCACTTTATCTTCAGTTCCGATGCGATTTCTAACTGTTTTGACCTTTTTGTGTGTTGCACAAGTCCTCAGTGCACAAGCTCGTTTTTATAAGTTGTATTCCGGAACCGGTTTTGACAAAGGTGAAGATGTCCTGACCTTGCCAGACTCCACTTTTGTAGTGGCAGGCAGCAGCGGCAGTTGGGAAGACAACGCGCAAGGCTTTCTCATGAAACTCGATCAACAGGGCAACTACGTTTGGAGCCAGGCTTATGGTGCACAAGAAAGCGAAGAAATCAAGCGCGTTTTTCACCGTCCCGGAATGGGTTACTACCTTGCTGGCATGTCCAATTCCTGGTCCGCAGGAGCCTATGAACCCATGCTGATTTACACCGATTTAAATGGTAACCAACAATGGATCAAAACCTACCCAAGTGCTGGGTGGGGCCGGATTCACGATGGCGTCATGACCGCCGATACGGGTTTTGTGTTGGTTGGTGAACGGCAAGCTATCTCAGGTGCCGAGTCGGATTTTTTCGCCATGCGCCTCGATAAAAATGGCGATACGCTTTGGACGAAATCATGGGGTAGCGTTGGGGTTGATCGTTTGAATACACTTCTCAAAGATGGCTTAGATACTTTCGTTGTCGCTGGTATGTCCTATATTCCTGACTCAAGTTGCCAGAAAGGGTATATTCTAAAGTTAAGTGGCGCAGGGCAAATCTTTTGGGAAGATACATTGGGGCAGCTTAGTGGAAATTATGAGGTACTTGACATCACCCAAACGCCTTATGGATACATGTGTGCTGGTGCGCAGCAAATTTCGCCAACTAATCACAATTATTACACGGCAATGGTAGCTACTTCTGGTCAAATTTTAAGTCAGTTTGTATTTGACGACGCCGTTGTATTTTCCAATGACCGCGTTCAGCAAATAGCCTACTTGCCTCAACAAGATGTTTGTGCTGTCGGTATTCAGGTCCAAAATTCGGGTACCTATGCCCAACCTTTTGACATCAATTTTGCTTATGCTGATGCCTTGTTTGGCTATTTCTTGACGGGTTGGGCTACCACGCTCGTACTCAATAAAGGTTACGACCACTGTGGGAATATCCGACCAACTTATGACGGCGGTTTGGTTGCCGTGGGTTACAATTCAATTATTGGCGATGGTCAAAATGAACTCAATGGCGGCAGCAATGTGTATGTACTCAAGCTAGACCAAGCTGGCGGGGGCTTCATCGCAACCGATACGGTATTCACCACCAATCAGCTCGTAGGTCTTAGCCCGCAAAATAAAGGTAGTCAAGTTTTGATTTTTCCGAACCCTGTTACGGACATTTTGCACTTCAATTGGGAAGGTTCAGAAGCCAAGTTGATTGAAATCCATGATATTGTGGGGAATTTATTAGTGCGTGAAACCATAACGCCAGCGCAAACCATTGCCCTAGATAAATGGCCTCAGGGCCTATATTATGTCCGAATCAACGGAAAATCCTATCCGCTGGTCAAGCACTAGGCTTTTCTTCTCGTTTTTTCTTTGATGATCAGGCCGAGTTCTCTACTCGTTTGCCCTGCAACTGATGTGTTTTCATCTGCACGGCGCAGTAAATACGGCAAAACCTCTTGAACAGGCCCAAAAGGCACGTATTTGGCAACTTGATAACCCGCATTTGATAAATTATACGAGATGTGGTCAGACATGCCTAAAAGCTGAGCAAAATAAAATTTGTGGTCATTGGGAGCAACTTGTTCTTTATGAAGCAAAGTGGCAAGGTACATTGAGCTATTTTCGTTGTGTGTGCCCGCACAAATTGAAAAGACCGCTTTGTTGGCTACCAAAAAGTCTAGTGCGGCATCGTAATCTTTGTCCGTGCTGGCTTTGTCTGGTTGAATAGGCGAGGGGTAACCCATTGCTTGCGCTCTTGCGCGTTCTTTTTCCATGTAGGCACCGCGCACCAACTTGACGCCATATTGAATGCCGGCATTTATTGCGCGCTCACACTCCACTTTTAAATATGCAAGGCGGTCGTGGCGGTACATTTGAATGGTGTTATAGACAATGCAATGGCTTGTATTGTATTTGCACATCATGTCGAAGGTCCATTGGTCAATGGCAGTTTGGATCCAGGTTTCTTCGGCATCGATGAATAAACGCGTTTGGTGCTTTGCTGCTGCAGCACAAATGCGGTCAATGCGGTCAAGGATAGCTTGGATTTGTTCGTTTTCTTGGGGGGTGAAGTTTCTGAATTCAATTCCTTTTCGAGTGACCCTGATTTGTTCAGAAACCAATTCGAGCAAGTGGTGTTGGGCAATTCCAGAAATTTTAAATACAGCAAAAGGGATGCGCTTATCGGTAGCCGATTTTTCGATGGTTTGAATGATGATTTGCGTGGTTTGCTCGAAATCTTCTTCTTTGGTTTTCCCCTCTACAGAATAATCCAAGATGGTGCCAATTCCAAAAGCGTGTAAACTTGCAATGGCAGGGTCGCACTCATTGATCGTTTCTCCGCCGCAAAATTGCTTGAAAATGGTTTTCTTGATCAGGCCTTTGATTGGCAAATGCATTTGGAGTGCCAGCGGCGTCAGGATCTTGCCTAGTTTCACGATGGCGGGTGCGCCAATGATCTTGAAAAGCAAGTAGGCGCGTTGGAGGTCCTGCTTGTTTTTGGAGCGAAAGGCAATTTCGGTGTTGTCGAAAGAAATCATGCACCAAAATTAAGGTCTTTTCGTAAATTTGAACCATGCATACGGCTTCTTTTTCTGAACAGCTTAGTCCGCTCGAATGGGGGCCTCTTTCAAACGCACGTTTTAGTGACTTACTTGCGCAGTTTTCAAATTCAAAAATCGCTATTCTCGTCGACGAAAACACCCACGACCACTGCTTGGAGTACTTGATCACCGGCTTTGAAGCATTAGCAAATGCCGAGGTGATCATGCTGCCGGCGGGCGAAGAAAACAAAGTGCTCGAAGTGTGTTTTCAGGTTTGGGAAACGCTAACTGAAGCTGGTTTTGGTCGCCACGACCTGCTGCTCAATTTGGGAGGTGGTGTTGTCACTGATTTAGGTGGTTTTGTAGCTTCTGTATACAAAAGAGGGATTGCGTTTGTGCATATTCCCACCAGTTTACTTGGCATGGTAGATGCTGCAGTTGGCGGCAAAACAGGAATTGACCTAGCGGGTTACAAAAATCAGTTGGGAACCTTTCAAGAACCGCTAGCTACTTTCGTAGATACTGGCTTCTTACAGACACTTCCCGACACCGAATGGCGCAATGGCTTCGCCGAACTGCTCAAACACGCTTTAATAGCCGATGCAGCACTTTGGGAAGCGTTGTCTGGTATCCAAGATATCCGTCAGGAACTCACTGCCGAACAAATTCAAAGAGGCGTGAATATCAAGCGCAAAATTGTGGCTAAAGACCCTACGGAGCGCGGTTTGCGCAAGATCTTAAATTTTGGTCACACCATTGGCCATGCGCTAGAATCTTATTATTTAAACACAGCAACACCTCTCGCACACGGCCATGCAGTGGCTATCGGGATGCTTATAGAAGCACGACTTTCAGTCGAACAAGCTACTTTAAACAAAACGGAATTTCAATCAATTGAAAAATACATCAAGCAAACATATCAACTTCAAATCCCCAACAATGCGGAAGGTCTTTGGGCACTCATGCTGCAAGACAAAAAGAATATGAACGATGAGGTTCGGATTTGTTTACTAGCTGAGATAGGTAATTGTCTTTTTGACCAAAAGTTGACTTTTGGGGATTTTAAAGATGCTTTAGCGCATTTTATCTTTTAGAATAAGTGCTGAATATTGCCGGTAAATAGTTTGACGGCGATGGCCATCAAAATAATGCCAAATACCTTGCGGATGATGCTGATCCCACCTTTTCCTAGCCAAGCACCAATTTTACCAGATAATTTCAAAACGACATAGACCAAGCCTACATTGATTGCGATGGCAATGATGATGTTGATGTCGGCATAAGCTGCCCGCATTGACATCAGTGTGGTCATGGTGCCTGCCCCAGCAATCAAAGGAAAAGCGATTGGTACAATTGATGCGGTCTCGGGTTCTTCGTCTTTGTAGATCGTGATTCCTAAAATCATTTCGATGGCAATGAAAAAAATCAAAATAGAACCCGCAACAGCGAAGGAATAGACGTCGATGCCGATTAATGCTAAGATTTGATCACCTATAAAAAGGAAAACAATCATGAGCAACAGCGCCACAATACTTGCTTTTTCTGATTCAATATGACCAACTTTTTGCCTTAAATTGATAATGATCGGAATGCTGCCAATGATATCAATCACCGCAAACAAGACCATTGTGGCAGTCAGGATTTCTTTGAAATTAAGAAGTTGAAAGAAGTTCATTTCAAATTTTTTACAAAGTTAGTTGAATTGTTGGTCCTTATGGCTATAAAAAAAGGCCTCCGAAGAGGCCTTTTCCTTACAAGCTAGTTGGAAGCACCAACTTGCAATGGCTTACTTGACGATGGTCATTTCGTCAACGATGTGTTTAGCGCCCGCGTATTTATCGATGATAAACAACACGTAGCGGATATCCACATTAATGGTTTTTTGCAATTTTTGATCGAAGATCACGTCGCCAGCCATGGCCTCAATGTTGCCATCGAAGGCCAAACCGATCAATTCTCCTTTTCCGTTCAAGACTGGTGAGCCTGAGTTTCCACCCGTGATGTCGTTGTTGGTAAGGAAGTTGACTGGCATGTAGCCCGCTTTGTCTGCGTAAGGGCCAAAGTCTTTTTTGGCATTGAGTTCGATGAGGCGCTGTGGCAAGTCAAATTCTTCGTCGTTGGGCTTGTATTTGTTGATGGTCCCTTGAAGCGTTGTGTAGTTGTTGATTTTGGCGTCGTTGCGTTTGTCTGCAGGAAGCGCACTTACTTTACCATAAGTGAGGCGGAGGGTGCTGTTGGCATCTGGATAGAGAATGGTGCTGAGACCTGATTCTCTAAGCCCAGCAACGAGCAGGCGATACGCGCGATTGTAGTCGTCGGTGAGTTTGATGAGTTCGTCAGAACGCTTCATGAGGTGTGCTAGCATATCTGCAGACAACTTGTACAATGGATCGTTGCTCAATTGGCCTTCGCTCGGTGCTTCTAAGAACGCAAGCATGCCGTTTTTAGAGGCTAGAATGGACATCGCAAACATGGCGCGCACTTCGTTTTGAGTAGAGCCATCTGCGTACATGCTCGCCACTCCGTTAGCGAGTTCGTAATTGGCTTTGGCAGCGTAGAGGTCTAGGCCGTTGATGAGGACATCCATTTCGGCTGGACCGTAAGTTGTTTCAAAAAACTCATTGATGGCAGCCGTGAGGTCTGCTTTCATGCTGATTCTTTTGCTAGCATCTGCCTTGGCATAAGCCATGAGTTGGGCACCCAAGCCACGTGTAATACCTGCGTATTCTGAGTTGCGCACGAGAATAGAGAGGTAGTTGTCGTGTCTTGATTTGTCGTTGGTAGCTGAATAGAAACTATTGAGTGTGCTCACAACTGTTCCGTATTTTGCTTTGTTTTCAGGTTTGTTGGCCCAAGCGTCAAATTTAGCTTCGTTTTTGGCTTTGGCAGCAGCTGTTTGGAATTTGGTCAACGCATCGATCATGCCCTGACGGTTTTTCCAGTAGTTGGCTGTGCGCGCATATTTAGAGGCGTAGTTGAGGCGCACATCAGCGTCTTTATCCATATAGTTTTTCATGGCGTCCATAGCTGTTTTGGAAGCTTCTACCCAAGCAGGGTAAGCGTATTTGACGTTTTGATCAATGCCACCTGCAGGCAACCAGCGGTTGGTACGACCTGGATAACCCATGATCATGGCGAAGTCACCTTCTTTGACACCGTTGAGGTTGATTGGAAGGTGGTGTTTAGGGTGTAAAGGAACATTTGTGGTGCTGAAATCGGCAGGGTTACCACTTGCATCGGCGTAAACGCGGAACATAGAGAAGTCTCCGGTATGGCGCGGCCACTCCCAGTTGTCGGTGTCTCCACCAAATTTACCAATGCTGTTCGGCGGCGTACCGACCAAACGAACATCTTTGAAGTCTTGGTAAACAAAAAAGTAAAATTCATTGCCTTGGAAGAAAGAGCGCACAGAAACGACATATTTACCACCTTCGCTGTTTTCTTTTTCAATGAGTGCGATCTCCTCTCGGATGATTTTATCGCGCTCAGCTTCAGTCATGTTGTCCGAAACTTTAGACATGATGCGTTTGGTGCAGTCGTCCATGCGCACAAAAAAGCGCACATATAGGGATTTTGGCTTGAGTTCTTGGCTGCGGTCTGCGGCCCAGAAACCGTCGGTAAGGTAGTCGTGTTCGGGAGTAGAGAGTTCGGCAATAGCGTCGTAACCACAGTGGTGGTTGGTCAAAAGCAAACCATCTTTAGAGATGAGCTCAGCTGTACAGCCGCCGTTGAACTGAACAACCGCATCTTTCAAAGAAGAGTTATTGATGCTGTAAATCTCTTCTGCAGTGAGCTGAAGACCCATTTTTTGCATGTCACGGTGGTTGAGGCGATCGATAAACATCAAAAACCACATGCCTTCATCGGCACGTACAAAGATCCCTACAAACAAGAAGAATGTGAGCGTAAAACGTTTAAATTGTGTCATGATTTATTTTTTGTTTGGCGAAGATACGTAAAGTTTTTTTTTCATTCGGCTTAGGCTTTCAGGTAAAATACCGAGATAAGATGCAATCTGATGCTGTGCTACAATTTGCTCAATGCCTGGGTGCCGAAGCAGTAGTTCTTGATAGCGCTCCTCTGCATGGGCAGAAACCGTCATTAGGAAGCGTTTTTGCAATACCGCGAGCGTGCGCTGGGCCATTACTCTAAATAAGCGCTCAAGCGCGGGAATTTGGTCAAATAAATATTCGAGGTCTTCTTTTGAGATTTCAAGAATGTAGCTTTCTTCTAGTGCTTGAACATTCAGGGTAGCGGCGTCGTCAAAATGAAAAGCAGATAAATCGCCAACCCACCAATCGGCGAAGGCAAAGTACAAGACGTGTTCATTTCCTTTGGCGTCTGTATAATAAACGCGCAGTGTTCCGTCTACCACAAATCCCTGATTGAAATTGGTCGAGCCTTCTTTGAGGAAGAAATCTTTTTTGGACACCTTTCTGAGCTTGTAGAATTTTTTCATTAATTCCAAGTCCTTCTCTTGGATGTTTACTCTTTGCTTGGTGTAAGCAAATAATTTTTTATAAGCTTCTTGTGCGTCCATTGGTCTTATTTGGGGAGGTGACGAATTCGCCATTCGGTAGGGTGGAGGTTATTGAAGCGCTGCCCGATTTGCTTGATCATGGCTATGGCTTGTCCTTCAAAAGAGACTAGGTAAAAACCTGCTGGCGCTTCCCATTGCTGGCTCTCGCCGTGCAAGATGCGCAGGGCCTCCGGTGCTTTGACATCCTTAATAGGTAAATCCCATATGCGATAAAGGCTGTAAGTAAGGTCATAGCCAGGTGCCCAAGTTTTTTTGTGTGCAGTGGCAACGTGTGTTCCTTTTTTCAAGAACTTGAGGTCTTTGATCAGTCCATATACGGAGCGCGCAAAAGGCGTGGTGGCGTAAACTTGATCGGCTTCTTGCCAATAGCACAGTTCTTGGTTTTGTAAAAGGATGGCGGAAAGTTCTTTCGGTAAGACGTTGTTCAGTATATTGTTTTTGGCTGGCCTGTGCTTGGTGTTTGTCCGAGAGGTTTTTTGCAAAGCGGCAATGTAAAAGCCTTCACTTTTGATTTGGTTGGGAAAGAAATACTGGCCTATTTCGTGGCGGTCTGCTTGTAGGCCTTCAAAATGCGGTAGTTTTACCTTTACTGCGCTTTCTTCGTCGAGCAAATGAAGGAGTTGGTTTTCATTTTCTTCAGGATTGAATGTACAGGTCGAGTAAATAAGATAGCCGCCTTCTTTGATGAGCGGCCAAACTTCATCCAAAATATCCGTCTGACGGCTTGCGCAAGTGGCAGCATTGCCCAAATGCCACTCCGCTCTGGCTTGATGGTCTTTGCGAAACATGCCTTCGCCCGAGCAAGGTGCATCCACCACCAACACATCTACTTGACCTTGCAAACAACTGAGTTCACTCGGTTTGTGGTTGCAGACATAAACATTGGCGTAACCCCATTTGGTGAGGTTTTCACTGAGAATATAGGCTCTTGAACGGTTGATTTCATTGGCAATTAATACGCCTTTATGATTTAAAAAGCTCGCGATGAGGGTGCTTTTGCCGCCAGGAGCAGCGCTTAAATCGAGCACCATAGGGTTTTCAGGGAGTTCAAGCTCCGCTAGGGCTTTTTCGAGGTACATCGAGCCAGCTTCTTGCGGATAATAAGCGCCCGCATGAAAAAGCGGATCATACGTAAACGAGGGCCTTTCTGGGAGGTAAATACCGCTAGAACTCCATGCAACGCGGTCTGTAGTTGGGAAATTAGACCTGCGCTGCGGATGCAGGCGCACTGAAGTGGGAGCGCTTTCTTCTAAGGCTTGCAGTAAACCTGTAGGCACAAAAGTGTCGTTTTGGATACGTGCAATGAAGTCCTGCGGAAGTGAAGTCATGTCCAAAATTACGGCTTTTTTGAGAAGTGAAGCCTGGATAAATTTGCGGTATACGCCCTGGCCTCAATGTTTGCGCTCAGTTGCAAATTTGGAACCGCAATGATTTGTTGTTCATCGCAGAGCACGTATTGCAGTTTACGCAGTGGCGCCGGAATACCAGCTTCTTTCAAAATCCGCAATACTTTTTTGCTTCCTTTCATACCCCGAACTGCCATGCGGTCACCGGCCTCTACTTGTCTGAAAAAGAGTTTTCCTTTGATGCGTTGGCGATCGATGAGAAAGTCGGTTTTGGGCACTTCTGACGCCCCTGGCGGGAGGTCTTCGAGTGCAAACGTCCAGGTTGAGGCTTCAGGCGTAAAGAAAATGAGTTGGTCTTTCTGCCTGACCACATATGATTTTTCCGCGTCCTTTGCTGCTTGCCAAGCAATGAACTTACCGCTTTCTGCTGTAAATAAGTTGGGGAGTCTTCTGATGATGTAGGTGGGAATTCCAAATAACTTAAATAACTCAATAAATTGATAAGAAGATAGTTGAGTTAATTTACTTAAATTAATACTTCTGTTTTTTTGAAGTTCAGAAAGCGTGGAATTTAACAAAGCATCTTGGGCTTGCATTTCAAACGCAAATTGTTTTTGAATCAATAAAATGCTTTGCTCGAGCTGCGGTAGTTCATTTTTTAAAAACGGAATAAATATATGTCGCCAGCGGTTACGTCGGTATTTGAGGGCGGCATTACTGCTGTCTTCGCGCCATTGCAGCCCAAGTTTCAAAGCCACTTCATTCAAGGTTTCTCGCCGAAGGCGGAGCAGGGGCCTCAATAAGCCTTTTTGACTGTGCGCCATAGCCGCTAAGCCTTTCATGCCGGCGCCTCTTGCAAGTTGCAGCCAAAACGTTTCAATTTGATCCTCGGCATGGTGTGCGGTGCAAAGGAGGCTCTCGGGCTGCTGCTGTTGCATTTCGCTGAAAAAAGCATAGCGAATGCGGCGGGCCTCGGCCTGGAGGTTTTGAGGATTCTGTTGCAGCGCTGCGGCTAGTTGTACGCGCTTGATGTGCAGTGGCAAATTGTATTGAAGACAGTAGGCCTCAATAAAAGCTTGGTCGGCCTCGCTTTCGGCGCCTCGCAAGCCATAGTTGACATGCAGTACTTCAAATGGCAGCGAAAGTTTGCGCAATAGTTCGCAGAGCAACATGGAGTCTTTTCCGCCACTTGTGGCCACTAAATAACAACTGGCCTTGTTGGTCTTGAAATAACTGCGGAGTTCATCCAGTACAGCGGTTAAAGAAGACTGCTTAGCGGAGGCCATGGATGAGTTTTGCTGCTTTCAATAAGCATTCTTGGTATTCATCGGCTGCGTTGGCGCCAATGGTAAGTGCACTGCCCACCGAACATGATAAATACTGGTTTTTACGGTTATAGAGCAAGCTGCGGATCACGACATTCAAGTCAAAATCCCCGTTGGGTTCAATGAGGCCAATGCTGCCTGAATAGAGGCCTCTTTTGAAGTCTTCATGCTGTTCAATTTGTTCGAGCGCTGCAATCTTTGGCGCACCGGTCATGCTGCCCATCGGAAAGCAGGCTTTGAGGATGTCTATGAACTGAACCTTGGGCTCGAGCGCACAGCTGATTTTTGAAATCATTTGGTGGACGGTCTCGAAACTATAGATTTGGCAGAGCTCCTCTACGCCAACGCTGTTTTTGCTCGCAACTTGAGCTAAATCGTTGCGCACGAGGTCGACGATCATGATGTTCTCGGCGCGCTCTTTAGGGTTGTTTTGGAGGTCAGTGGCGAGCTGTAGGTCTGTTTCGGGGTCTTTGGAGCGCGGAGCGGTTCCTTTGATGGGTTCTGAACGCAGCAGGTTGCCCGTTTTTTGTAAAAAACGCTCTGGGCTGGCACACAAAACCAAATGCTCAGGTGTTTGGATATATGCCGCATGCGGTGCTTTCGTTTCGGTATATAAGCGGCCAAATAAACCAATTGGGTTGTCTAGCGCGCAATTGGCAGCGGCAAATTCTTGACAATAATTAACCTCGTAAATATCGCCGCGCTGCAAGGCACTTTTGAGCTGCTCAAAGTGTTCGAAATAAGCTGCTTTGGAAGTGCGGGGTTCGAAATGCGTATTGAGTACACCCTCTTTTTGTTCAAAAGTTGCCAATAGTGCTGTGGCTTTATTTTGATTCTGTTTGCTGTTGCTTCCCCACAAAAGTGTAGGGGTGGGCCTGACGCGATAAATGCTTTGAGGAACCCAATAGTGCAGCAAGGGAAATGCGAGTTGATCTTGGTTGTTGGAGCTGAGGTTTTCAAAAGCATTTTTGATATCGAAACTCAGGTAGCCAAAAATGTAATTTCCCTTGTTACGGTCAAGGAAGGATTGGAAAGCAAGCGCCTCGAATTGCAACGAATTTTGAAAGGAGTCTTGTTGCCCTATGCCCAGCAGGAGCCCTTGTTGGTGATGCTGCCAAAAAAAACAAGTTGAATCCATTGTTCAAATTTACAAACATCGCTTACATTCACGGACAAAAGCCAACCTTTTCCCTCTTTTTTTGTTTTAGTCCTGTTACCTTTGCACTGTGCTTTCGTCCACAAGACAACCCCTTTTATGAAAACATTTTTATCTCTCTTCTTTATTTGCTGTTCTTTTCTCGCGTTGGGTCAAAAAAAAGCCACCATTAGTGGTTACCTCACCGATTCCAGAAGTGGTGAAGCACTCGGAACTGCACGTGTTTTTGTTAAAGAACTTAAAACAGGCGCGGTAGTCAATAACTACGGTTTTTACAGTCTCACGCTTCCTCTAGGAACTTATCAAGTTGAATACCGTTGCGACGGTTTTGCTACAGTTGTTAAAAGCTTCGAGCTCCAAAAAGACCAAACCATCAGCCTCGAGCTTGAAATGGCCATTCAAGAAACCAAAGATGTGCGCGTCACGGGCAAGCGCTCTGAAAACGTCACATCTGCCAAGTTGGGCCAAATGGAACTCAAGATGGATCAGGTCAAAACCTTGCCGGCATTTATGGGCGAGGTGGACGTCGTCAAGACCCTCCAGTTATTACCAGGTGTATCTTCCGTATCGGAAGGTGGTCAAGGATTTTATGTGCGCGGTGGCGGCCCCGACCAAAATTTGGTTTTATTAGACGAAGGCGTGGTCTACAACGCAGCGCATTTGTTTGGTTTCTTTTCGGTTTTCAATTCCGACGCCATCAATAGCGTCAACCTCATCAAAGGGGGTATGCCAGCCAACTATGGCGGTCGTTTGTCTTCTGTGCTAGAGGTCAACATGAACGAGGGTAACCTAAAGAAATTCAAGGTAAAAGGCGGTATCGGCGTTATTTCCTCTCGCTTAACCATCGAGGGGCCTCTCAAAAAAGACCGCGGTTCTTTTGTGGTTTCTGCTCGCCGAACCTATATAGATATCTTAGCTAAGGCCGTCATCTCTGACACCTCGCCATTTGCGGGCTCTGGTTATTTCTTCTACGACCTCAATGCCAAGCTCAATTACAAACTCACCGACAAAGACCGCATCTACCTGAGCGCTTATTACGGCAAAGATATTTTTTCCTTCAAAGACAATAAAGGTGGTTTCAAGGTCGAGATGCCTTGGGGCAACGGTATTGCAGCTCTGCGCTGGAACCACTTGTTCAACAGTAAGTTGTTTCTGAATACCACGCTATCCTATTCCGATTACAATTTTGAGTTTGCCTCTTCGCAAGACGAATTTCGGGTGGCCCTCACCTCAGGTATCCGAGACTACACCGCCAAGGTAGACTTCTCGTACTTTCCCAACCCAAAACACCGCATCAAATGGGGCGGCATCTACACTTACCACGATTTTACGCCAACCAGTTTGTCTGCTCAAAACGACACCGTTATTTTCAATACCGGTTCAGCTCAGCACTTGTATTCCCACGAAACCGCCATTTATGCGCTTGACGAATTCGATGTCAATGAGGCCTTGCGCATCAATGCAGGTTTGCGCTACAGCACTTTTGCGCACGTAGGCCCTTTTGATCGCTACATCAAAGGAGACGGCATCTCTACGCCAGACAGCGTTGTGAAATACGACCGAAATGATGTCATTGCCTTTTATCAGGGCCTAGAGCCGCGCTTGTCTTTTCGATATTTGCTCCCCGACAACAGTTCCATTAAAGCGGGCTATGCCTATAATTACCAGTATGTGCATTTAGTGACGCTCAGTGCCGTTTCATTACCGACCGACATCTGGTTCCCGACTACCGACAAAGCCAAGCCCGAGCAAGGTTTTCAGACCTCAATTGGGTATTTCAAAAATTTCGACAAAGACCGCTATGAAGCATCTGTAGAGGTCTACTATAAAGGAATGAAAAACCTCATCGAATTCAAAGAAGGAGCTTTACCCGGAGACAACGTCAATGACAACACCGACAACTTATTGGTTTATGGCGTTGGCTGGGCTTATGGTGCTGAGTTCTTTCTCAAAAAGACAGAAGGCGCATTTACCGGCTGGATCGGCTACACCTGGGCCAAAACAGAAAGACGCTTCCCCGACATCAATGAAGGTAATGTATACCCTGCTAAATACGATCGCCGCCACGACCTCACGCTGGTCGGAACCTACAAGCTCAACGACACCTGGACTTTCGGCGCAAGTTTCATCTACGCCACCGGCAATACGCTCACGCTACCAGCAAGTTGGTATGTACAAGATCAAAACTTATTGTTTCAATACGGCCCGCGCAATTCCACGCGCATGGCACCTTACCACCGCCTGGACCTCAGTGCCACACGTTATGGTAAAGCCTACAAAACCCGCATAGACCCAGCTACAGGCCAAGAAATTCAAGTTAAAAAAGCAGTCCGAAGCAATTGGTCGTTTTCTGTGTACAACGTCTACAACCGCCTCAATCCATTTTTCTTGTACGTAGATAACAACGGTGATTTCATGAGTGGTAATTTCTCTATTAGCGTAAAACAAGTCTCTTTATTCCCAATTATACCTAGTGTCACATGGAACTTCGAATTTTAAAATACCTTAGCTTTAGTGTCGCTTTGGCCACTTTATGGAGTTGTACCAAAGAGGTTCAGATCGATATCCCTGGCTACAAAGAGCAATTAGTTGTGGATGGCCGCATTGAAACCGGGCAACCCGCCATTGTCTTGTTGTCAAAGAGCAATAATGTTTATTCGAGTACGAACTATGAGTCTTACCTCAATAGTTTTGTAGATGATGCTATTGTGGTGCTATCCAACGGTACCCAAACGGATACCCTTACAAAAATTTGCACCGATGACCTCCCTCCCGGCTTAGAGCAAGTGGCAGCCGGTATTTTTGGCATTCCGGCAGAAATCTTAGTTAATTTGCATTTGTGTGCGTATGTCTCCATGAACATGCTTGGTGAAGAAGGAAAAACCTACACACTGCAAATCTCCCATCAAGGAAAACAATACCAGGCAAGTTCCAAAATTCTCACGCCAACGGTACCAGATTCACTTTATTGGAAACCAGAAGGTGCTTATACAGATCGCGGTTTTTCATGGGCTAAACTCTCTGATGCCGCCAACACAGCAGATGCCTACCTTTGGGAGGTGAAATACATCCAAGACCCTCAGTTCTCCAAGACTTTTAATCCGTATTTCAACGATAAATTTTTCAACGGGCTCACTTTTGAGTTTGGTTACGAAAATCCGATGAGTTACAATGATCCGAATGGAAATGACGCCTACCGAGGTTTTTATAAGCTAGGGGACACCATTGTTGTCAAGCTCTCTAAAATTGGCGGCAAAGAATACAATTACTTTGAAAAGAAGTACAATCAAATGTATTCAGGAGGTAGTCCGTTTGCAGTGCCCACAAATATTCCTACAAATATTGATGGAGGTGCATTAGGTATTTGGGTGGCTTACGCACCTTGGATAGATACCTTGATTTGTCAATAAGATTGATTGTGGTTTAGTGTTTAAAGGTGTATTTCTTTTGGAGTATATAAGAAAAAAACACCACAAAAACACTAGAAAACACATTGGCAATGGAGGGGTAAAAAGCAAAAGTCTCAATCATGATTTTGAGCAACAAGTAATTGCCCAGCCAAGAGAAGCCTGCGCTTACTGCGTACCGAAACAACTGAACGCGCCCCATTAGTTTGCTGTCCGTGAAGACCACATACTTATTGAGTAAAAAGCCCATGGTGAAGGCAATGAAAAAACAGAGCATGGAGCTCAGGGTATATGCAGAAACGACGTAAGTATTTGACGCAAATGCGATGTTGAAAATGCGTTTTTCAAAAACAAACTGAAAAAAGAGGTAGAAAAACAGCCAGCTAGAAACGAGGTTTGTGCCGCCACAGGCCGCGTAATAATACGTTTGCTTGTCAAAAAAACGGGCAAACAACGGATAAGTGAGGTCGAGAACTTGGCGAATTAGTTTTCCCATTGGATTTGATAACCGGTGTGCTTTCTGATGTTGATCACAAACGAATGATCAAGGTAGAGGTATTGCCCCCTAATGCCTGTCAGGGTACCGCTCACCTGCGCTTGTTGGTCCAAAGATAGCGATTTGACTTTGCTTGGATAACTTAAAACGGGATAATTAAAGCTCCAGATTTCTTCGTCGTCGGTCCAGTACTGCGTGAGGTCAGCCGGAAGACTTTCTTCGAGCTCCCATTTTTGTTCGTCGAGTGCTGGCCCGTCGTAAGGACTATTTTGGAGCATGTGCTGCCAGTTGGTTTTGTCGGCAAACTGAGACTTGAGAGCCACTTCCAGTACACCAGATAAATACCTGTTGGGTACTTCTGCTAAAATGATGGCTGCGGCAGCGCCTTGGTCTATCCAGCGCGTTGGCTTTTGGGTCGTGCGCGTGATGCCCACCTTGAGTTGGTCGGTTTGGGCGAGGTAAACGTAATGGGGCTGGTTGTGGTGTCTTTGTTCGTAATCGGGGTCTCGGCCTAAGCCTAAGTGCGCTTGGCAAAGTTCAGGATGCAAAATACAAGGGCTTGCCGAGGCAGCCGTTGAGAAGCAAGTAAAACAAAAGCCCTCTCCAAAAGATTTGTTGATTTTCTTTTGACACTCACGGCAGAAAATAGCGCCTGTAAAGCGAAAAGAAATGGTTTGACCAATCAAGGTATTCAGATTGATTTCTTGCGTACCGTTGCCCAGCCAATATTGTACCTGCTCATCCTGAGCAGTTTTCATTTTTTGGAGCAAAAATTCCATTATTCGGGTAGGATATTCATTTTGTCGGCAAAATGGTAACAGTAGTCGCGAAGATCTTCGGAGATGAGGTGTTCGCCTGTTGCTTTTTCGAAGGTGTCTGCCATGGTAAGCAAGGTCTGGTGAAAGAACTGCTTCATTTCTTCGATGGTCATGTCTTTGGTCCAGAGGTCGATTTTCATGGTGTTTTTAGACTTCGGATCCCAGATAGACAGCAAAAAGGCAGCAGCCTCTGCGTTTTCAATTTGGCCATCGCTGGCCGACCACAGCATGCGCAGGGGCAAAAGGTTTTCATTGAGGCCTACTTGTATGCTGATTTCGGAGGTTTTAACAATTTCACTCATTGGGGTACTTCGTATTTTTTAAGAATTTGGTGATAGGGCAGTGCCAGCAAAGCTGGAATGGAAGGTTCATTGGCGTCGATGTATTGCTTCACGATGCGGTAACCTAAGAAGCGCCCCATTCGGTCTGGGCTTTCTTGTGGCAAGCCAATGGTGTAAGGCCCTTCATTTAGGAAATTCATGTTGAGTTCTTGGTCGGTTTTGAAGAGCAATTGTTGGTCTACGAGGTATTCCCAAACGCCGCGTTCGGCCTTGAGCGCCCACTCGAAATCTTGTTCGCTGTAGCGCAAATGATTGTGCAGCTTGACTTCAGGACTGATGATTTCTAAAATAGCGAGCAGCTTGCCCCAGCGGATCATTTCGCTGGCAAAGTTTTCGTCGGTGGTTTTTAAAACGTTGGTGCCTAGCCAAATGAGTAAGGCATCAGAAGTTGCATATTGCGGTGCCATGCCTTCTTTGATCCAGTCGTAAAATTGCTGTGGAGGCAGCGAAGCGATGATTGGGTGGTCGGTGCCTAGATAGCGCTCCTGACCCAAAACAATTGCTTTTGAAGAGGCGTAGGCGCTGGCTGCAAATTGCGTGTAGGTAAAATCAACACTTTTGGCAAGAGGTACTTTGGGGGCGAGTAGGGAGAGTCTTTTGAGTCCGGCTTCAATTTGCTGGAATGTTTTCATGCGCCATTTAGCACGCTTGTCTAATGCCGAAAAAACTTGCTGATTGAAAGGTTGGGAAAAAGTGCGCTTTAATCCATTGGTGAATGCGCTGTCCGATTGCGTTGAGACCTGTAATGCGTAGGGGAAACAAAATTGCGAGAGGTCGAAATCAGACACGAGCAGTGCTTTGATCAAGCGTCTTTGCTCATTGGTATGTGCGTAACGAAAAGAGGAGTCGAGGTTTTGGTAGCTGACATGATGCTTGGCGCTATCTAAATCTACCTGATAGGTGTCGGACTGACAGGCGTATAGACCGATGAGCAGGAGTAGAAGACTGAGCTTGCGTATCATGAATATTGTTATTTTTGTTCAAAATTAACATTAATCAGGCAACATGAAATCACTGCGTTTTCAACTCTTTTTATTTTGTGCCTTCTTTTTAGGTCAAAACACCGTTTCATTGGCTCAGGCTGTCTCTGAAAAGAAACTTCAAGGCGGCGTTACCGGGTCAGTAGGGCTCAATTTTCCGAAGATGGGCACTAACCTCATGGGGAGTTCACCCGGTTTTTCTTCCTCCTTTGGTGTTTCTTTCACCAAAGCCTCCAAAGAATCACAAAATATTGCGCTCAGCGGTGGCGTAGAATTCGATATCGATCGCATTAGTTACAACGTCAGCGATCAAGACGTTTTTTACCGCTTCACCGACAAGCAAATCAAGCCCAAAGGAGAAACGGTTTCTACCGACTTATTTTTCAATCTTACCGAACGCACCTATGAACCACTTTATTTAGCCTTGCCTATTGGTCTTACCTTCAGAACGGACTTCATCGGCGCATACCGTGGCATCTTGCGCTTTGGTTTACGCAACCGTTTTTTACTTACCAATACCGTGGATGACAAAGGTTATGTAGTGCCATTTGCGGGCAGCGTCAATGGTTCAGCCGAAGAAAACTTAGGTATGAAAGTCAGTAAGGACCTCTTTTTTTACAATGCCAATCTCGGTATCAGTGCTGGTGTGGAATGGAACTTTTCTGGCTCCACTTGTTTGGTGGCAGAAGTAGGCTACAGCTATGGGTTCATGCCTTTGCACCTCACCGGTAAAGAACAAAACTATACTTTGTTCACGCTCGACCAAACTACGCAAGCTGAAACTTATTTTAGGAACCAAGCAACTTTGAATCAAGCACACCTCAAATTCACGTTGTTATTTTAAGCAAATGCATGCGCTCGCTTCACATATCTCTAGTTGGCTAGGAACTTACCTTCAAGCTGCGCACGCAAAGGGTTTTGTGGTGGGTATTTCTGGTGGCATTGATTCTGCCGTTACCTCTACGCTTTGTGCACTAACGGGTGCGCCAACCATTTGCCTGACCATGCCTATTCGCCAAACCAAAGCGGAATTTGACCGCGCAAGCGAACACATGCAAGACTTGCAAAGCCGTTTTGCCAATGTCAGTCTTCAAACCATCGACCTCACGCCTTCTTTTGAAACACTGAGTGCTGCACTACCTGCGAATGCCACAGCTCATGCGCTCGCCATGGCCAACACCCGTGCACGCTTGCGCATGACGACGCTATATGCTGTTGCGCAAGCCAATTCGTGTTTGGTTGCGGGTACAGGTAATAAAGTAGAAGATTTTGGAGTGGGCTTTTATACTAAATACGGCGACGGCGGGGTAGACCTGAGTCCAATAGCCGATCTCATGAAAACCGAAGTGTTTGCGCTGGCCAAAGCGTTAGATATCGTTTCGTCCATCCAAAATGCAGCCCCTACAGATGGTTTGTGGGAAGATGGCCGCTCCGACGAAGATCAAATAGGGGCAACTTACCCAGAGCTCGAGTGGGCTATGTGCTTTACAGGTGAGGCGAGCACACTCTCTGTGCGCCAACAAGAAGTCTTGGCTATTTACAAAAAGTACAACCGCGCAAACGCTCACAAAATGCAAGCCATTCCGGTGTGCGAGGTTCCTGATCACCTTAAAGCCATGTTGAAGCAATGAGAAAAGGCACTTTCTTGTCGTTGTTCCTTTTCTTATCACTGGTTGTTTTCGCGCAAAAAAATACCCAAAAGGCACTGTTGGCTATACGGCAAAACAATTTCGGATTGGCGCAAGGTTTTTTGCAAAAAGAACTCCTTAAAGCACCTGTAGCGGCCAGTTACGGATGGGCGGTATATTACCTCACGCCATTTTGTTATCAAGCAGATAGCGCGTTTGCGTACCTCACTAAATTTGAGCAAAGCTATCCATCATTAGACAGCAAGTCGAAGGTGAAATTACAAAGCGATTTGGCCATCCAAGATACCACCACCCGACATCTTTTTGATCAATTGGCTACACAAGAATTGCAATTAGTTGTTCGTGCGCCTCAAATTTCAGCACTCGAGCTGTTCATGGAGCGTTACTGCCAAAGGTTTCCTGAATACCAAAAAATAGTTGTTGTCTTGCGCGATTCGCTGGCTTTTGATCAGGCAGTGCGCGCACAAAGTTCAGCTGCCATGCAAGCGTTTATGGTCATGTATCCGAATGCAGTGCAGCAACCAAAAGCCAAGGTTAGCTTTGAAGTGTTGTTGTACCAAGAACGAACTCAGCACGATACCGAGGCAGAATTGATTGATTATATTACGGCTAACCCGAAGAGTCCTTATCTAGAGGAGGCTTGGGAGCGAATTTACAAGAAGTATAGCCAAACAGGGTCGCTTGAATCTTTTGCAAATTTTATAAAAGCTTATCCTAGCGCACCTCAGGTAGCCACTGCTTGGAAACAAATATATAGCCTCTACATGCAGACATATAGTGTGGAGAAACTCGCCGCATTCAAGCGCACGTATCCCGACTATCCTTTCCTCGAAGATTTAGAAAAAGATGGCGAACTCCTACTTAAAAGCATGTATCCTTTTGTAGCAGCTCAAAAATATGGCTACATGGATGCTTCAGGTACCGTGCTGATTGCTGCACAATACGACGATGCAAGTGCATTTTACAATGGTTTGGCGATTGTATCAAAAGACAACCACTACGGACTCATCAATAAGCGCAATGAGCCGCTTATCGCCTTTAAATACCTCGATATTTCGCAAAATGAAGGCGGATTCATTTTGGAAGATAGCAGTGGTTATCTCTTGCTCGATGCGCAAGGTCAATTTTTACAGCAAGCGCCTTTGGAGTGGGAAGAACTCCAACAAACCTTGAGTGCTTTTGATTGGCAAGTTACGTCAGTGGAGCCTGCCAAGCCTGCGCTTTTTGAGCGCAGCGAACGCAATGGAAAAGTCGGGCTCAATAAGAAAGGAAAAGTGATTTTGGCTCCCAAATACGATGAGGTTTTGTTCGCATCAACTTCAGCACTTTTGATTGCCAAGCAAGGGAAAAGCCTATATTATTTCGATACTACAGGCAAGCGCCTAGAATTAAATGGATTGGAATGGTTTTTGACTGCACCTGAGCTGGCTTTCTTTACCAACGAAGGCTATGCTGTAAGTGCCAAATCTGGGAAACTAGGCCTTATAGATGCCAAAGGAAAAATACTGATTAAAAATGCATACGAAGCTGCTCAGCCCTTTTGGGGTGGCTTATGGCCGGTGCAGCAAGGCGGGAAGTGGGGTTTGGTAAGCCTCGCATCAAAGGTAGTATTGCCATTTGTTAACGAGCAAATTACGCCTTTTGCACCTTTTGGTTATTTGGTGGAGCAGCAGGACGGATTGGGTTTGATAGATACTTTAGGTAAATGGATTTTAAATCCTGAATATAAAACAATTAAAAGGTTAGAAACAAGCTATTTTTTAGTGGAAAACGAAAAAGGTTTGGGCTTATTTGCCACTGATGGTACGCCGATTATTGCTTGCGGCTATCAACGGATCGTGCGTTTTGACCAAAGTGCATTCCAGCTCAGTACCCCAGATGGCTTAGTCTATTACCTGATTTCGGAACAAAAATTCCTGATGCGTAAACCATGAATCCAAGACAAATCCAGTCCGAACATTACCTCAAAGCACTGATCGTTGTGCTGAGTTTGTATGTGGGCTCTTTTGTCTATTTAGAGCTCACCACGGTCAAAAAAGAAGAGCTACTTGCTGATGAGGCGCTTTACGAAGTAGCTTTAGAAGACGTAAGTGAAGAAGAAAAAGCGCAACTCCGTCAAGAGATGGAAGTAGCGCAACAAAATGCTTCGTTGAGAAGTGTGGCTCGCGATGCCAACGACACGCGTCCGCGCTCCGACGATAATTGGTCTACCCAAACAGGTGGCGCAAGCCAAGGCAACCCGGAGCAAACCGCCCGCGATTTTGAGGCACAAGTTTTTGCCCAAACAGGCGGTGCGGCTGCACGCGAGCGCATTATACAAGAAAGTAATAAGCGAATTGCACAGCTCAAGCAACAAGGTCAAACTCCCCAACCAACAAATGCCAACGGATCTGCGCAAGCCAACCAATATGCGGGAGCTGTCATGGTAGATTTCAGTGTCAATAAGCGCAGTGCCTACGAAGGCAACACTTGGTATGTCCGAAACCCAGGATATACCTGTGGTTTCAATGCGGCAGGCTTGGTTTATTTACAAATTGAGGTCAACTCAGCTGGAAAGGTGAGTGTAGCCAATTACATTGCCGCCAAAAGCAAAAATGCAAGCGCCTGCATGATTGAGCAAGCCGTGAAATACGCCAAATTATCGCGGTTCAGTCCGGGCGAGGGCAGTGCAACAGGCTGGATATCCTATCGTTTTGAAGCGCAATAATTAGCTGTATAACGCTATTGATTAAATAATAGTCAATTTTTTGACGAGTTATTGATATTTTACTTATTTTTGAGCAAAGCTTTCGCATCATGTACATCGCTCAGAATCTCAAGTTTCTACGCAAAAGAAAAGGCAAGTCTCAAGAAGAAATGGCCCAAGCGCTCGGTCTCAATCGCTCTACATATAGCGGTTATGAAAATGAAGTTGCTCAGCCCAGTCTTGAATTGCTCTTGCAGTTGGCCCAATCAGAAAAGCTACCGCTTGAAGTGCTTTTGTCTAAGCAGCTAGATGCGCTTTCATCGGCTGAGCTTGAGTCATTTCAAGGCGCCTGGAGAGGCGATGCAAGCGGGCAAAACTTACGCGTGCTCACAACGGTTGTCAACACGCAAAACGAAGAAGAAATTGAGCTCATCTCAGAAAAAGTGAGCGCCGGCTATACCAGCGGCTATGCCGACCCTAATTACCTCCAAGAGCTCCCAACCTTACGTTTGCCTTTTTTATCTAAAGACCGCAAATACCGAGCTTTCCCAATCGCTGGCGACTCCATGCCACCTGTGGTCCACGGATCTTATGTTGTGGGTGAGTTTGTGCAAGATTGGTTGCGCATGCCTTCCAATACACCCTGTGTGGTCGTGACTAAAGCAGACGGCATTGTCTTTAAATACGTTCAAAATTTGCTGCAAGAGCAGCAAATCCTCCGTCTGAGCTCGACCAACCCCTTGTATGAGCCTTTTGAAGTCCCCGTTTCAGAGGTGCTTGAAATCTGGCGTTTTGTTTCTTATATCTCCCGAGAACTCCCCGACATCCAACTAGATCACGCTGGCTTGGGCAGTCAAATTCGCGCCATTCAAGCCGATCTCCAAACTGCACTCCGTAGCCATAATAAATAGCGATTATCCGCACATTTTTTTGTAATTTTGTTGCTCATTATTTTATGCTATGACGATTCAAGTTACTTTTCCGGACGGCAACATTCGTACGTTCGAGGCCGGAACAACAGCCATGCAAGTGGCGCAATCCATTTCTGAAGGCCTCGCGCGCAATGTGCTTGCCGCCCGCATAGACGACCAAGTCAAAGATGCAAGCACGCCCTTAAATCAAGACTGCTCACTGCAGTTGCTCACTTGGTCAGATGCCGAGGGTAAGTCTACCATGTGGCACTCGTCGGCGCACCTTATGGCTGAAGCACTGGAGTTTTATTATCCAGGCATCAAATTGGCCATTGGCCCGCCGGTAACCAACGGTTTCTACTACGACGTAGACCTCATGGAGTACAGCATCTCTGAGAAAGACCTCGAAAAAATCGAGCAAAAAATGAAGGAGCTGGCCAAGCTCAAAAACCCTTTTGTGCGTCAAGAAATCTCCAAAGCAGAGGCCATCGCTTACTTTGAAGAAAAACAAGATCCTTACAAACTCGAACTCCTTGCCGATCTCCCTGACGGCAGTATCACTTTTTATACACAAGGTAACTTCACCGATTTGTGCCGTGGTCCACACATCCCCGACACGGGTTTTGTAAAAGCCGTTAAACTCACCGCAATTGCTGGCGCATATTGGCGTGGCGACGAAAAAAATAAGCAGCTCACCCGCATTTACGGCATTACCTTCCCTAAGCAAGCAGAACTGACCGAATACCTAGAAAGAGTAGAGGAGGCCAAGCGTCGCGATCACCGCAAGCTGGGCAAAGAACTAGAGCTCTTTACTTTTAGTCAAAAAGTAGGGCAGGGCTTACCGCTTTGGTTGCCCAATGGTACTGCACTGCGCGAGCGCCTAGAAAACTTCCTGAAGAAAGCGCAGAGAAAAGCAGGTTACCAACAAGTCATCACTCCGCACATCGGCAACAAAGAACTCTACGTGACCTCAGGCCACTATGAAAAATACGGTGCCGATTCTTTTCAGCCGATCCGCACCCCAGATCCCAACGAGGAGTTTTACCTCAAGCCCATGAACTGCCCGCATCACTGCGAAATCTTCAAAAGTAAGCCGCGTTCGTACAAAGACTTGCCTGCACGTTTTGCTGAGTTCGGTACGGTATACCGCTACGAGCAATCCGGAGAGCTCCACGGGCTTACAAGAGTGCGTGGTTTTACGCAAGACGATGCCCACATTTTCTGTACACAAGAACAGGTAAAGGATGAATTTAAAAACGTTATCGACATCGTTCTGTATGTACTTAAAACGCTCAAATTTGAAAACTTTAAAGCGCAAATCTCACTGCGCGACAAAGAAAACCTCACCAAATACATCGGTACAGATGAAAATTGGCAGCGCGCTGAACAAGCAATCATAGAGGCAGCAGCAGAAAAAGAATTGCCTACCGTTGTGGCTTTTGGAGAAGCGGCTTTTTATGGCCCAAAACTCGACTTTATGGTTCAAGATGCTTTGGGTCGGGAGTGGCAGTTAGGTACCATCCAAGTCGATTACAACTTACCTGAACGCTTTGAACTTGAGTACATTGGCGCCGATAACCAAAAACACCGCCCTGTCATGATCCACCGCGCACCGTTTGGATCTATGGAGCGCTTTGTGGCGGTCTTACTCGAACACTGCGCCGGCGACTTCCCGCTTTGGCTGTCTACGGAACAATTTATCGTCTTGCCAATCTCCGATAAATACAACGACTACGCAGAAAAAGTTTCAGAATTCCTAAATAATTCCGATATTCGCGGACTTATTGACGACCGCAACGAGAAAATCGGCAAGAAAATTCGCGACGCAGAACTCAAAAAAGTACCTTTCATGCTCATCGTAGGTGAGAAAGAAGCCGAGTCAGACAGCATTTCCGTCAGACAGCGCGGCGTCGGCGACCACGGCAGTATGGACCTGAACAAATTTGCGGACTTGATTCAGGAAGTAATTTCCGCAGAACTGGCTTAAGTTGAACTAACCACTGAATGAGAAGAAACTCAAAACCATTTGTAAAAAGAGAAGAGGCAGCTCAGCACCGCATCAATGAAAAGATTTTTGCGTCTGAAATCCGCCTTGTTATCGAAGGAGAAGAACCACAGGTCATGAGCGTTGCCAAAGGCATTGCTTTGGCCGAAGAACAAGACATGGATCTTGTGGAAATCTCTCCAAACGCTACGCCACCGGTTTGTAAAATCCTGGACTACAAAAAGTTCATTTACAACCAAAAGCGCAAAAGCAAAGAACTGAAAGCCAAACAAAGCAAGGTTGTCTTGAAAGAAATCCGTTTTGGTCCCAACACCGACGACCACGACTTCGCTTTCAAATTAGCCCACGCTAAAAAATTCCTCGAAGAAGGCAGTAAGGTTAAGGCCTACGTTTTCTTTAAAGGAAGAACCATCGTGTTCAAGGATAGAGGAGAGATTTTACTACTCAAATTTGCTCAAGAGCTCGCTGACCTCGGTGCGGTAGAACAACTACCAAAACTAGAAGGTAAAAAAATGATCTTGATGATCAACCCGAAAAAGAAATAAGAAGCTGATATAGAAGTTTAACTCAAAAAAAAGCAAGCAAATGCCTAAAATGAAAACAAAATCCAGTGCAAAGAAGCGATTCACCATCACTGGAAGTGGCAAAATCAAGCGCAAGCATGCATTTAAGAGTCACATCCTCACCAAAAAGGCTACCAAACGTAAGCGCAACCTTACGCACGCCGGATTGGTTCACGATGCTGACCTCTCAAATGTCAAGTTGCAATTGTGCATGAAATAGTCCCTTTAACGGTTAATAAATTGTAGAACCCGGTACTGAGTTCCTTAAGTCTTCTTCGAAGCACTCCCTACCAAAAAATTTAAAAATATGCCAAGATCAGTAAATCACGTCGCGTCAAGAGCTCGTAGAAAGAACTTGATGAAATTGGCCAAAGGATACTTTGGTCGTCGTAAAAATGTTTGGACAGTTGCAAAAAACGCCATTGAAAAAGGGCTTGTTTATGCATACTCTGGACGTAAGCAAAAGAAAAGAAACTACCGTTCACTCTGGATTACGCGTATCAACGCGGGCGCTCGCCTACACGGCATGAGCTATTCACAGTTTATGGGTGCCGTACACAAGAGTGGTATCGAACTCAATCGCAAAGTACTTGCTGATTTAGCTATGAACCACCCAGAAGCTTTCAAAGCAGTTGTCGATACGGTAAAAAAATAAGTTTGAAACCTATATCAGCTCAAAGCCATTAGTCTACCGATTAATGGCTTTTTTTATAAAGAAATGATTCGCATTGGCATTGTCGGTATTGGATATTTGGGGCGCATTCATCTGGGCTTGCTCCAAAGTTTGCATACGCATTTTATTGTGGTAGGTATCCATGACCGCCTCCAAGTTTCTATTTCAGAGAACACAGAAACCAAACTAGACCAGGCCAATGTAAATCCAAAGTTTTTTGCCGACTATGCGCAATTGCTTGCTGAAGTAGAAGCCGTTGCCATCATTGCCAGTACGACTGCCCATTTTCATTTGGCGAAAGAGGCGCTATTAGCAGGTAAAGCTGTTTTTATCGAAAAACCAATGTGTGCCACACTTGCAGAAGCTCAGGAACTTCATGATCTTGCGCTGCAACAACAAAGCTTTGTGCAAGTCGGACACGTCGAGCGCTTTAATCCAGTGCTTTCAGCTGCTTCATCTTATCTCACGTCGCACAAATTATTGGCATTTGAATCTGCCAGGACGGCACCCTTTCAGCAAAGAGGCGCAGATGTATCTGTAGTCTTAGATCTTTTGATCCATGACCTCGATCTACTGCTTGCTCATGTCTCAAGCAAGGTTGTGGCTATCGAGGTGTTTGCCAGAAGCGAGCAAAGCTTATTTTCAGACGAAGTTCAGGTAAGTCTTACATTTGAATCCGGTGTAAAAGCTAAGCTCTTTGCTTCCCGCATTTCGGGCCAGAAACAAAGAACCTTGCGCCTGCAAACAACTGAACACTACATTTCACTAGACCTATTGGAGCAAACCGCCTCAGTACAGCCTATTTCCAGTTCAGGAACAGAGCCTCTTGAAGTTGTGCCAAGTAATGCGCTGCAAACTCAGTGGCTCGATTTCTCTAGCGCTTACCACGCAGACCATGCGCCAAGGGTAGGGGTTGAGGCAGGTCTGCGCGCACTTGAACTTGCTTTCGAAATAGACGCGCGTGCTCAAGCACAAATTGGACAAAATACTAAGTACTTGAAACAATAAAAATGACTAACCTTCGTTCCGTAAACATGGTCTATCGCTATCTTCTTTTTCTCGGACTTATTTTATGCGCGTGCGTCAAGAACAATCCAGATCCAGCTTGGCTAGAAGTTACCGAATGGACACTCGAAGCCAATCCCGCCCTAAATGGGGAAGAAGGTCAGCTCACCCAAAAACTTACCGATGCTTGGGTCTACGTGGACGAAAAACTCATTGGTGTTTTTGAGGTTCCATTCAAGATTCCGATTCTCAAAGAGGGCTCAGCGAGCATTCGCATTTACCCAACAATCAGAATCAATGGTATTGCCGCAACCAAAATGCGCAACGAACACATGGTTCCATTTGAAGTGACTGGTGTTTTCATCAAGAATCAGACCTTGACGCTCGCCCCTCACACGCACTACAAAGACAACGTCCATTTCTGGATCGAAGATTTTGAAGACATCAATATCAAAATCACCGACGACCCCAATACCTCCTCAGCTCACCTTACCTTAGCCAATGATACGGTTAAATGGTTCAATGGTAATTATTACGGAAAAGTGCTATTGAGTCCGCAAGACTCGATGTGGATAGCTTATACCAATCAAGATCAGCAGTTGAGCATCCCTAAAAACAAGCAGGCGGTGTTGGAAATCGATTACTGCAACTCAGTTGATTTTACTCACTACATTTTGTTTGTGAATAACAACGGCACCAGTGAAAACATCATGCCTACCATGAGAAAAAGTCCGCTAAACTCCTTGCGCTGGAAGAAAATTTATATTCTGCTGAGTGAAGTAATTACAGCGGGTCCAAATAATTCCAATTATTTACAAGCTTTTAAAGCTTTTTACGACAGCACAACAAGCAATAATCTGATATTAATTGATAATATCAAGGTGGTATATTTCTAATGAAAGACCGATTTTGGATAGCTTTTTTGATCTGTATTGATTTACTCAGTGCAAGTAGTTCTTGGGGCCTATTTTTTTATATGCGTCAGGTTCAAATCGAAAGTAAGCCATTTCATGCCGACGGTAATTTTTGGATGGGCGTTTTGTTGTTGCCGTTATTTTGGTTGTTGTTTTATACCTTGCAAGGCACTTACCACGAAATCCGTCGGTTGTTTCGCTTAAAAGTCCTGAATTTGAGTTTGGCTGCGTCCTTTTTCGGGACCATTGTACTGTTTTTTACACTTTTGTTAGATGACCAAGTGCGAAGTTATCAGAATTACTACCAACTGACTTTCTGGTTGTTTGTGTTTCATTTGAGTTTCACGTCAATAGGAAGAGTATTCTTTACGACTGTTCTGATCAAGTATATCAAAGCTGCTGGGCATGGCTTCAAAACCCTCATCATTGGTGGAAACGAACGCGCAATTGAAATATATCAAGAGTTGCTCGCTGCACCAAATATGATCAATCATTTTGTAGGCTTTCTTCAAGTCAATGGCCGCGACAACCTTTTGGCCCCCCAGCTTGCTCACCTCGGAAAGCTCCCCGACCTAGAAGCAGTTTTGTCAGCGCAGCAAGTTGAAGAGGTCATAATTGCGATTGAAAGTTCTGACCACGACCGCTTGCAGTCTATTATTGCCCGCATAGACAACGGTAAAATTCGCATCAGGGTCTTGCCCGATATGTACAGTATTTTGGCGGGTTCGGTCGACATGACCAATATTTATGGGGCTTTGCTCATTGAAATCAACCCAGACGTCATGCCTTATTGGCAAAGAGCCGTGAAGCGCCTCATGGATTTTGTTATTTCTCTTTTCGCGCTATTGCTCTTGATTCCATTTTTTATTTTTTCCTCGGTAGCTGTAAAGTTGTCTTCGCCTGGTCCTATCTTTTTCTTGCAAGATAGAGTAGGGCGCAATGGCAAGCATTTTAAAATCATCAAATTCCGCACTATGTATACCGATGCTGAAAAATCAGGTCCGCAACTATCTAAAGAAGGAGATCCGCGCATTACGCCGATAGGCCGATTCATGCGCAAAACGCGTCTCGACGAATTCCCACAGTTTCTCAATGTGCTTTTGGGGCAAATGTCATTAGTTGGGCCGCGTCCAGAGCGTCAATATTATATTGATCAAATTGTAGCAATTGAGCCGCAATACATGCACCTCACCCGCGTGAGACCTGGCATTACGTCATGGGGGCAAGTCAAATACGGCTATGCTGAAAACGTTGACCAAATGCTACAGCGCATGAAGTTTGACCTTATTTACATGAAAAATCGTACTTTGGCACTCGACATCAAAATCATGTTTTACACCGTCATCATTGTATTTAAGGCACAGGGTAAATAAGTTTTGTGGCGTTCAAATAATATGACTATCTTTGCATCCTTAATTCACTTATTTATCAACCTGGGTTTCGGACCCAAAACTGTAAAGAACAATGGCAACACGCATTCGTCTTCAAAGACACGGTAAAAAAGGCAAACCATTTTTTCACTTGGTAGCTGCTGACAGCCGTGCAAAACGCGATGGTAAATTCATCGAAAAACTCGGAACTTATAACCCAACTGCTAACCCTGCGGTAATCGACATCAACTTTGATGCGACGCTTGCTTGGGTTCAGACTGGTGCTGAAATGTCCGAGACTGCTCGTGCTATTCTATCTTACAAAGGAGTTTTGTACAAAAATCACTTGCTTAACGGCGTGAAAAAAGGTGCATTAACTGCCGAGCAAGTAGAAGAGCGTTTCAATCAATGGTTAGCTGAAAAATCAGCTAAAATTGATGGCAAAATCACAGGTTTAGTGAAAAACGCCGAAAAAGAAAAAGCTGACCGCATGGCAGCTGAAGTTGCAGCTAATGCAGCCAAAGCAGCGGCAGTTGTTGCTAAAAACACCCCAGAGGTAGAAGAAGTAGCCGCTGAAGAAGCTCCTGCAACTGAAGAAGTAGCGGCCGAAGAAGCTCCTGCAACTGAAGAAGTAGCAGCTGAAGAAGCTCCTGCAACCGAAGAAGTAGTTGCTGAAGTAGCACCTGCAACTGAAGAAGTAGTTGCCGAAGAAGCACCTGCAACTGAAGAAGTAGTTGCCGAAGAAGCACCTGCAACTGAAGAAGTAGTTGCTGAAGAAGCTCCTGCAACCGAAGAAGTAGTTGCTGAAGAAGCTCCTGCAACTGAAGCCCCTGCTGAAGAAGCATCTGAAGAAGCTGCTGCTGAATAAGCATATGCAAATTCAAGATTGCTATTATTTAGGTCTTATCGCGAAACTTCACGGATTTAAAGGTGAAGTTTCGTTGTTTTTAGACGTGACCAATCCGGCCGATTACCAAGGGCTCGACGCCTTGTATCTGGATATCAATGGTCAACTCACCCCATTTTTTATTGAAGGTTTCAAACTCAAGAACAAGGGCTTTGCGGCCATTAAGTTCGAAGGAGTAGAAACAGAAGAGGCCGCCAAGCGCTTGGTAAAAAAGAAAGCGTATTTGCCGCTAGAAGTCTTACCTGAACTCGATCAAAGTTCCTTCTATGACCACGAAATCATCGGTTTCAAGGTCTTTGATGCCCAGCACGGCGCCATCGGTATTGTAGCCGACGTCATTGACATGACAGCCAATCCGTTATTGCAACTAGACTTCAGTGGTACCGAAATTTTGGTTCCTATTTTCGAAGGGCTCATTCAAAAAGTATTGCGCAAAAAAAAGGAGCTCTATATCAAAGCTCCTGAAGGTCTGATTGATCTGTACCTGACTACTTAGTCAAAAGCCCTAATGCAATTTTCATGCGAATGATTTTCTTGGCTGCAGCATCAACCTGTGCTCTGAATGCCGCATCTTTGCGGTAGTGCGCTAAAATTTCTGCGTGTGCTTTCTTGGCATCTACAGGCATCAGAATGATATCACAACCTGCTGCAACTGCTTTGTAGGCAGCTTCTGGTACGGTAACTACACCGCCCATGTTCATGGCGTCGGTAACGATGAGTCCTTTGTAACCCATTTCATTTTTGAGCAGGTCCGTTACAATTGCTTTTGAGCAAGTAGAAGGGAGGCCATTGGTGTTGTATTTAGGATTGTTTTGCACGGCAATATGTGCCACCATAATTGATAGCACGCCTTGTGCAATGAGTGGCGGATAGTTCTGAATTTCTTTGAGTTCGCCATCGATGACTTGCAGCGCTTTGTGGGTGTCGCCAGAAACCAAACCGTGGCCAGGGAAATGCTTAGCAGTGGCAATGATGCCTTGCGCTTGTGTTTCTTCTATAAAAGCGCCCGACCAAGGAATAATATTGGCAGGCACAGCGCCAAAACTCCTGAAACCGACTGTTGCGTTCGGAGACATATCTACAACAGGCGAGAAATTGTAATTGATGCCAATGGCATTGAGGTCTTTGGAGATGGTTTGAGCACAAGAGCGTACTTCTTCAATGGACTGCAATTCGTTGGCTTTCTTGACGAGCGTAGAGCCAGCAATTTTGCGATTGACCAAACTTGGCTCGGCATCGGCGCTGTACAAGAATGGTAAATTGCCATTGGCTTTGTTTTGCTTTTCAAAATCGGCAATCCAGGAAGTGAAACCTTCTTTGGTGCCGTTGAGCATGAGCACGCCGCCAATGATGCGGTCTTTGATGTGTTGGTCGATGGTTGCTTTTTCTTGGCCTAAGCGTCCAACCGCGGGCATAATGAGCTGCGCTACAATTGCGGTGTCGTCTAGACTTGCAAAAACTTTGTCGACAGCGGCGTCTAGGTCTTTGTTTTCTTGTAAGAAATCTTGTAATTCAAATTGTGTTTGAATTTGCACAACTTCGCGTTTGCGCACCTCTTTTTGAGGAGCTTGTGCACAACTATTAAAGAGCAATCCGATGCTCAGTATGCTTAAAATCTGTAATTTCATGTTTCAAAGATAGCATTTTACAACTTATCCCCACTTTAATCCGACTTTAACAAAATTCATTTTATGCATCGTTTTCTATTTTTAGCTCTTTGCTTCACATCTTTCTTTTGCCCAACACTACGGGCTCAAAATTTTTATAACCGCGACACCATTCAAGTTATTGAAATTTTCTTTTCGTTCACTAACTGGGATGCCCAACTAGATGCCAACGAAGCCAGTGAAACAAATATTTACGCCGATTCCGTTCGTATCAATGGAGTTTCTTTTGACTCCTGCGGCATTCGCTACAAAGGAAATAGCTCTTATAGTGCTAATAATCAGAAAAATCCGCTACATATAGAGCTCAATACTATCAAGGGCAACCAAGACTACCATGGCGTCAAAGATATCAAGCTTTCAAACTGCTTCAAGGACCCCTCCATGATCCGAGAAATCCTCTCCTTTCAAATTCTAGAGCAATACATGGATTGTCCAAGTTCTAATTTTGCACGTGTTTATATCAACGGACAATACCGTGGTGTCTACACCAACAATGAGTCCATCTCCGACAACTTCAATGAAGACCATTATTATGCCGACGACACCTATTTTAAATGCAACCCCGTTGGCGGAGCAGGGCCAGGGTCTACCGTTAGTCCTGACTTAAAATACTTAGGCACAGATAGTAGCGCGTATTTCAATGGCTATGAATTGCAAAGCACATTTGGTTGGAACCGCATGGTTGCACTCTGTAATGCACTTAATAACGATTTTCAAAATATTGAAGCTTCGCTAGATATCGATCGCGCCATCTGGATGCTCGCCTTTAATAACGTGTTGGTCAATCTCGATTCATATAGCGGAGCTTTTCGTCAAAATTATTACCTCAGTTGGGATATCAATGGTCGATTTGTGCCAACAGTCTGGGATTTGAACATGAGTTTTGGTGGTTTTCCGGGCGGAACAGGCTCGGGTACCACCACGCCAACAAGCCTAGATCCGTTCTCGAATGCCACTTCCAATAACCATCCATTGATCAAGCAGATCATGGCCAATCCGCTTTACAAACGCATGTACATGGCACACGTGCGCACCATGGTGCAAGAAATGTTTGCCAGTGGCCAGTACGAAACTTGGGCGCAAAACCTCATGGCGCTTGCCGACTCTTCTATACAGGCCGATACCTATAAATTTTATACCTATTCCCAATTCCTCAATAGCCTCACAACAGCCGTAACAGGTGGCGGTCCGGGTGGCGGCAGTATCCCAGGAATCAAAGCACTCATGGATGCGCGTGCACAGTTTTTCAGTACCAATGCAGCTTATGTACTGCAAGCACCCATTATTGTAAGCCACGGTGCAAGCACCTTACCGCTTGTTTACGGTTCAACAGTTACCATCAATGCCACCACCTCCAATGAAACCACCGTTTATTTAGGCTATCGCGGTAATCACCAACTCAAATTTACGCGCGTTCAAATGTTCGACGACGGCGCACACAACGACGGCGCTGCAGGCGACCATACTTATGGAGTCGAGGTGCCAGTTGCGGGGCTTACTTTTGAATATTATATTTACGCCGAAAACAACAATGCGGGGCTTTTTTCTCCTGCACGCGCCGAACACGAATTCCATACGCTCACTGTGAACTTCTCAGCGCCAGCTGTGGGTGCGGTCCTGATCAACGAAGTCTTGGCTTCCAATGATTCCTTGCTTTTTGATCCGAACGGCCAAGACGAAGACTGGATTGAGCTGATTAACACCACCAATACACCAATAGATTTAGCAGGGTTTTATTTATCAGACGACCCCCTCAATCTCATGGCTTGGGCTTTCCCTGCAGGCACGGTACTTCCGGCTAATGGTTATTTATTGGTATGGGCAGACAATGACCTTATGCAAAACGGATTGCATGCCAATTTCAAATTGAGTTCAGGCGGCGACTACGTCTATCTTTCTCATGGTTTTAATGTGCACGATCAAATTGCGTTTGGTCCGCAACTCGCCAACATCTCTTACGCACGCTGCCCAGATGCAGGCTTTAATTTTGCAACAATTATCCCGACGCCACTCGCCAATAACAATTGCCAGATCGGCCTTCTAGAAAATGAGCAGCTTCAGGTTCAGGTTTATCCCAATCCTTTTACTGATCAATTTACAATTGAAAACCAAGAGGACTGCCTTCAATTGAATATCAAGTCTTTGAATGGGCAGTTGCTGTATACTTCAGCACTTCAAAACGGGAAGTATCAAATTGATGCAAGTGCTTGGGGAAGCGGAATGTATATCCTTGAGCTACAGTCTCAAAAAGGAATAAAAGTAAGCAAGATTGTAAAGCACTAAAGGTAAATAGTGCCGCATTAACTTATTTCTTTTTTTTAGCTTTTTTAGGCTTGCCGTACTTTTCCTGCATGGCTTTTTTGTGGTCATAGCGGACATTCACTTTTTTATTTTTCGCCTTCTTTTCGTGAAAAGATGCGCCCACGTTTTCACGTGTAGGTAACTTGAGTAGCTTTCCAGGAATCGCCAACTTTGGCTTTTCAAATTCTAAAAGCTCGTCTGTGCATTCCACTTCCAAAGGTAAATCTGTGAAGTTCAATTGTTTTTGCATGAGGACTTCTATGCTGGCTAACTGAGTTGCATCTTTTTGCGCAACGAACGTAATGGCTTCGCCATTTTTATCGGCACGACCAGTTCTACCAATACGGTGGATGTAATTTTCTGGGTTATCGGGTAGGTCAAAATTGATGACATGCGAAACATCCGTGACGTCAATACCGCGGGCAATGAGGTCGGTTGCAATGAGTATACTGATTTCACCGGCCTGAAATTGCTGAACGGTGTTGAAACGGAAATTTTGCGCTTTGTTGGAGTGAATGATTCCTAAGCTTTCTACGTAAGAGGGCTCAATGGCTTCGTACAAACGATCGGCTAAAGAACGAGAGGAAACAAAGACCAGTATTTTGGAATTTTCAGGCGCGTTGTCTAGTAAATTTTGTAAAAGCGCCACCTTAGACAAGAAGTTCTCGACTTTGTAACCCACTTGGTCGATTTTTTCTAGTGGTGAGCCTGCGCGCGCTGCCTCGATGCGCACTGGTGCCGTCAGGTAATCGCCTAAGAAAGTAGCGACTTCCTCTGAAAGCGTTGCAGAAAAAACCATGTGTTGCTTCTTGGCTGGTAAAAATTCAAAAATGCGCAGCAATTGGGGGCGAAATCCAAGACTCAAGGTTTCATCTACTTCATCAATAACAACCTTTTTGATGTGCTTGAGTTGTAAAGAACCACTCGCCGCGAGGTCCAGGATGCGCCCAGGAGTGCCTACAAGGATGTCTAAGCCTTGCAAAACCATGGCTACTTGTGTACTCATATTGGTGCCTCCATACACACCGCAGACTGCTACATTCATGTAAGGTGTTAACTTCTCGACTTCACTCACTACTTGCGCAACCAATTCTCGGGTCGGGACGATAATGAGAATTTGTGGATGCGGTTCTTTGGAGAATTTCCACATGCACAAACAAGGCAATAAATAGGCTAAAGTTTTACCTGTTCCTGTTTGCGCAATGCCGATGGTGTCTTTGCCAGACATCATGACATTGAAGCTCACAGCCTGAATGGTGGTGGGGGTTTCATACCCGAGTTCATCCAAGGCATTCCAAAGTGGTTTCTTTAAATTTAAATCGCGAAAAGTCATGGCGCAAAGATGACAATAATTCAGCAACAAAAAAGGCCCCGAATGGAGCCTTTTTGGAACTAAAAAAATATTTATTGAATTAGTGCTTCTCGTTGTGCTGTTTTCCGCCCTGTGAATGGTCTTTCATTTCTGCTTTCATTTTCTCGAACTGCGCCGCGGTCAGTACGTTTTTGAGCATTTCAATTTGGGCTTCGTGGTTGGATTTGATGATGCTGCGTTTTTCTTCTTCGGAAAAGTTGCTGGTGCGGATGCCTTCATTTTTTTGAGCAATGCCTAAATTGATGGTGTAGACTTGTTCTTTTTGGGTAACAGTGAGTTGGAGTTCGCTGGCCATTTTTTCGGTCTGAAACTGGGCGCGTTCTTCAGGCGTTTTTGGTTCGTGTTCTTTGGCTACAGGTTGTTGAGCAAAAGCTGCTGCGGAGAGCAGGAGGCTGAGGGCAAAAAGACTTAGATTTTTCATGGTATTTAGAATAAATAAAAAGTGTTAGCGTTCAACGAAAATACGCAAAAAAGTTACACGATGACTTGCTTGCTATTTTGCTTTGCTTAACTTCGTGCCACATGCGCCTAGCCGACGAACATCCTGAACTCAGACGAAAATACGAACAAATAGTTGCTTCGCAAGTCACTTTTGGTTTCTTTGAGCAAACCTGGGTACAAGATATCCTTCATCCCAATTGGCGCTACCTGCTCAACGCGCAGCAAGATCCCATCTTTAGAATTCCAGTGGTAAAGAAATTTGGCTTGAGTGCTTACTTGCAACCATTATTCCTGCGTTCATTGCCACTGCTTCCTGGTCAATCAATAGCTGATTTAAGTTCCTTGAAGTCAAAATTATTTTTACACCTCAATATCGGTGTAGCTCAAGAAATGGTGTCGTTTGAACCTGTAGGGAAATATCAGCTGTTGCAGTGGCAAAAAGGAATGGCGCAAATTAGAGCAGGCTATTCGGAAAACGTGAAGCGCAGTCTTAAAAAAGCAAAGGGTTTGGAATTGCGGCCCATAGGCTACACAGCTTTTCATGCCTTTTTTACTTCGCAAAAAGGTGAAAACTTAGGTAATTTATCTGCGGCTGCTTGGTTGCGTTTGCAGGCCTTGTTTGCAGAAGCGCAAATAAGAGAGCAGGCTTTTTGTGCTGGCGTATTTCTAGGCGATCAGCTGGTGGCGGCAGGTCTCTTTTTTAGATTCCAGCAAAAGTTGTATTTCATGAAGGGCACCCTTAATGGGGAAGGAAAGCCAATTGGAGCCTTGGCATTTTTACTAGATGCCGTTCTTCAGCAGCATGCCGACACCTGCATTGCACTCGATTTTGTGGGTTCGAATCAAGAAAGCATCGCAGCTTTTTACCGCAAGTTTGGCGCTAAAGACGCCTACTATCAGGTGTTGAAAGGAAGATGGCCTTTTCTGTAAATGCTACTTGAAGAGTAGCTCATCGATGAACAACCAAGTAGGGTTGCCCGCACCTAAATGCCATTCTGGTAGTTTTCCCGGGTTACTCAATGTGTAGCGCAAATATTTATATTTTAAATGTTTATCATGATCTAATTCAAGTAATACTTGATTTCTTAATGGGTTCTTGTCAGTAGGTTTAGCTGGCGGAAGTACTTGTTGCCCGAGTGTCACATAATTCACCCCATCGATACTTCCTTCTACTTTGATGGCACTGGGTGCAAAAATCCAAGATTTGTGGTCTTGGATGTAAGAAAAGCCCACTTCAGATAGCGCTAATGGCGTTTGAAATGAAATAATCGCAACGACGTCTTGGTCGTAATACCCTTGGTAATCACCTGTCCGGAATTCATTGCCGCCAAGCAGCCCGTCTATCAGCGCATCTTTGCCAGAGGCAGCATATTGGTTGGAATAGCTGCTCTTGAGCTCCAGCTGGATATTAGGGTCTTTTTTAATGAAATTTGCGCTCACAATTGGGCTCCAATTGACTTGATTTTTGGCTTTGGCTTGTGGTTTACTAAACGCTGCTTTGATGGAAATGTTGGTATTTTGATGGATGTAAAATGGTTTGTGATAGACTTGCCATTGTTGTTCATTTATTTGATAATAAAGTTGATGAGTTTGAATGGCCTCATTTTGAGGTAAAGCAACCACTGCCACTTCGATTAAAAGTGAGTCCTGAAAAACACGCTCTTCAGTTTTGATGAAGGGTACTGGCGTAAATTGAGTTGCTTGTTTGAAAGTTGGGTTGTTCGCTGATGTAGCACGCGGATTGCGTGTGGCACTCATTTCAAAAGCCAACACGCCGCCCTGTAGCAATTGTGCATGACTGATTTCTAATTTGGATAAAGCCACGCCGTTCCATTTGACTTCTTTGATATAAGGATGTTCCTGGTCTTGGTTTTGACAAATAATTTGAACTGTATTGCCATTCTCTAATTTGATCTGTGCATTGTTGGCCAAGGGGCGCCCAATTTGATAGACGGGTTTGCCAGGTGCAATAGGGTAAAACCCTAAAGTGCTTAAGACATACCACGCGCTCATTTGCCCGCAATCTTCATTGCCAGCCAAGCCGTCAGGCGCATTTTGATACATATCTTTGAGGATGCGATCGATGTAGAGCTGGGTTTTGTGCGGTGCGTTCGTGAAATTGTATAAATAGGCCATGTGGTGCGAGGGCTCATTACCGTGGGCGTATTGCCCAATGAGACCCGTGATGTCGGCTTGTTCGCGGCCGCTGAGTTTCATGTCAGTTGTGAAGAGGCGGTCGAGCCAAACCTCTAAAGAATCTTTACCGCCGAGCAGTTCGGTGAGTAATTCAATATGCTGCGGCGCATACAAAGAGTATTGCCAAGAGTTGGCCTCAGTGTAGTTGAAATTGACCTCCGACGGATCAAAAGGCCCGTACCATTGGGCACCGCGGCGCGCCCGCATGAATTTAGTGTTGGGGTCGTATAGGTTGACAAAGTTGTAGCTGCGTTTTTCAAACTCCAAGGCGATGTCGTTGGCGTTGAGTGCTTTGGCCATTTCAGAAATGCAAAAATCGTCGTAGGCGTATTCGAGGGTTCTCGAAACAGACTCTGGCTCGTCTGAGGCGCTGATCAGGCCATTTTTGGCATAGGCGATCTTGCCAAATTCATTCATTTTTGCGGTAGATACCATGGCTTTGAGCGCTTTGTCGGCGTCAAAATCGCGGATGCCTTTCAGATACGCATCGGCAATGACGCTCACGCTGTGGTAGCCAATCATGCATTCGGTTTCGCAGGCAGCGAGCTCCCAAACGGGCAGGTCTCCGCCTTCTTCGTATTGTCTGAGAAAGGTGCGAATGTAAGCCGCGCTGCGCTCTTGATCGATGATGGTGAATAGCGGGTGGTTGGCGCGGTAGGTATCCCACAAGGAGAAAACGGTGTATTGTTTGTCAGTAAGGGTGCTCAACTGATGAATTTTTTGATCGCGGCCGCGGTAACGACCATCGGCATCGCTCATCAGGTTTGGTGCTACCATGCTGTGGTAAAGTGCAGTGTAAAATATAGTGCTGGTTTCGCGGTCTGCGTTCAAACTTATTTTTTGGAACTCCTGATTCCATTTTTGGAGGTTTTCATTGTACACCTTTGCAAGCGAAAAATGGGGTATTTCTGCAGCGAGGTTTATTTTTGCACCTGCGACATCTACATGCGACATCCCCACCTTGATCAGCACATCCTTGGTGTCTATCGGGAATTCTAGCAAGAGCTTCATTTGACCATTTTGATCTCTTAACTCATGTGCAATATAAGGAATGGACGTGGTGAGGTGGAAATAAAAGTGTTGTTCGCTGGCCCAAGCTTCAGAGCTGCGCATGCCGCTGATATTTTGATTGTCGATGACTTGAAAGGAGCCTTGAAGGAGTTTGTCTCGGTAATTGAGGTCGAGTAAGATGTATTTTCGTTCGTTGTAATTGAGAAACGTATATTGGTGTATGCCGGCTCTTTCTGTACAAGATAAATTGACACGGATGTTTTCGTCTTCGAGCAGTACCTCATAAAAGCCGAGGCGTGCCGCCTCATTTTCATGGCTGAAACGCGCACCGTAGCCGTTCGGATCCTCGAATTTACCTTTCCATTTTACTTCGCCGCTCTGGGGCACCACTAATAAATCACCGTAATCTGGCACACCGGTACCGCTCAGGTGCGTGTGGCTGAAGCCATAAATGATAGAATCAGAATAATGGTAGCCTCCGCAACCATCCCAGCCGTCGTAACGGGTGTCGGGGCTAAGTTGCATCATGCCAAAAGGCGCGCAAACTCCCGGGAAAGTATGGCCGTGGCCGCCGGTCCCGATCAAGGGATTGACCAGCATGGTGGGAAGTAAGGTCTCTTTCTGTTTGGGAATTTCTCTTAAAGCACCAAAAGCATTTTGTGCTTTGTCGGTGGCTTTTTGAATTGCAGGAACCTGTGCAAGGCTCTGCAAAGAAAGTAGGATGGAAAGAATGCCAATATTGAATTGAGTCATGAATGAAATTTTCGTTTGTTGAGGGCGCTAAACGCACGGATGCCTTTGCCGAAGTAGTCCCAGATGATGAGGCCGTGATAGCGCAAGGGTTGGTTTTCAAAAGTTGGGCGCTTTTTGTAAAAAGTACCAAAATGGCGGTATAACGCCATGTGTGCCAGGAAAACTTGCCAAGTTAGTATCGGTTTTCCTTTTAGGAGGTATTGAATGCCTGCGATGCCGTCCAAGGACATACGCATAAAAAGTAGCGGAAATAAGAACTTTTGTTGGTTCTTGACGAGCATCCAGAGGCTATTTCTAAAATTCAAGAAGATTTTACGCGGGCTTTCGTAGCCAAGGGTGCCGCCGCCGAGGTGATACACAGTGGAGGAAGGAACACAATACAGTTTTTTGCCTTTATTGGCCAAGCGCAAACAAAGGTCAATTTCTTCCATGTGGGCAAAGAAGGCGGCGTCAAAGCCATCTGCATCGTGAAAATCTTTGCTTCTGATGAGCATTGCAGCGCCCGAAACCCAAGATACTTCTTGGGGGCTGTCGTATTGCTGTAAATCGGTTTCTACGGTATCAAAAAGGCGTCCGCGACAAAATGGAAAATAAAAGGTATCCAGGTAGCCACCTGCAGCGCCGGCGTGTTCGAAGCGCTCGGGGCTTTGGTCTGAGCGTATTTTAGGCCCAACGGCTGCCACTTCTGGTTGCGCTGCCAAAAAATCAAGTAGTGGAGCGTCCCAGTTGGGGCTCAGGCGAACATCGCTATTGAGGATAAAATACAATTCGTATTTGCCTTTTAACTGCTCTAAAGCTAGGTTGTAGCCACCTGCAAAGCCGTAGTTCTGATCAAGTTCAATGATTTCAATTTGAGGAAATTGACTTTTGATATAAGCGCGAGAGTTGTCGGTACTTGCGTTGTCGGCAATAACGATAGCCCAGTTTGGGCTGTATGCCAGTACACTAGGTATATAGGTCTGCAGGTGCTGAACTCCGTTGTAGTTGAGGATGACAATGGCGCTGCGCATTTGGCTTAGTATTGGCGGTAGTAATCGTTGGAGTTGCCACCAAAATGCTTGACATTTAGCATGTTGGGATCATCTACTGTGCCGTTGACAGTATTGCGTCGGACCAAAATTTGCTGCCAAGAAGGATTGCGGAGTTCGCCTACCATGTCAGAATGGAGCAAGCGGTGGTTGTTGCTGACCAAATCTGGGTTGTAGAAAACGAAGCGGCGGTTGCTGTAAATACCGATTTTATCGTAGGTCCAGATTTCATAAGGGTATTCACTGGGCGAAGATTCTTTCACGACCACAGAATTGGGCTGGCCGTATTTGAGGTACACGCGGCCGCGGTCGGTCTCGAAGCCTTCCATGTAGTTATTGGCGTAATGTTTTTCGACAGAACGCACTTGGCTTTGGTATTTGATCCATTGTTCATAGGCCTTTGCTCCTGAGGTTTGGTACCAAAAGGCCTGGATGTGTTTGCGCATTTCGGAAGTGTCTTTTTGTTTGAGCATGTCGATCAATGTCCGAATTTCTCCTGGTTTGGCAATAGGAATCAGGCTCTCGAGGTAGTAAGCAATGCTGTCGCTGTGAATGGATTGTTGAAAAGCAGGATCGAGCAACATAGAAGAGAGGTCAAAGGCGATTTCGTTGTCGTTGAAACGTTCAAAGTCGAATACTTGGTTTGCTTGTTGGCCTGTCTGAAGATTTTGTGCACTTAGCTGCAGTTGGTAAGTTCCAGAGGGTAAGTCGGTGAGGTCTAGTTCCTGGAGCAGTGCCAAAACAGCGTCTGGTTGGAGCGTGTCTAAGGAAGCGAGCGCGGGATAGGCTTGTCCATTTTGGGCATTGATAACTTTTCGCTCGAGCACAATTGGCCCAGTGGCACCGTATATTTCTGCGTAATAAGGTAAATTGTTCATCTCCTTATTAAAGTAATTTTTGAGCAGCGGAATGATGTAGTAATTGGATTTCGTGAAGCGCGATTGCTCCTCACTTTTAAATGCGAGGTCGACGAGTTCAATAGATGAAAAGCGCAGTTGGTTGCGTTCGTATAAGACTTCAAATGGAATGGTGCCGGAGATTTTACTTTTTTCTCTGTTGGCGTCTTCGAGTTGAATGGAAAGGGTATAGCTGCCTTTGGATAGCGGGGCACGTAAGATCTCTAAGAAATTATTTTGTGTAGAATCGGTAGAAATAGGGGAGTCTAGGGCATAGAAATCTTTGAAAACAATTTTTCCGGTAGAGTCGGCAATGGCGCAATCGACAATGACGGTCGCTTTAGTGCCGCCTTCACAGGGTACAAATTGGGCGGTATAGCCCGCAAATTCAATGTATATTTCGAGATAAGGCCCGATTTCAGGTGCATAAAATTGTTTGGTATCGAGGTAAGCCTTGATCTTGTTTTGCGCCTGGATATTTTTAAGCAAGCCTAGGCAGAGCAGCAATAAAAGGAGGGAGTACTTTTTCATCGCTTTAAATTTACGAAAAGCCTGTTAATCTTCGATGTTGAGTCTGATTTTCTGACTCAGTTGACGGTTGTAGGTTTCAAGCAAGTACTTAAAATAATTGTCGGTGCACTTGGAAATACACTTGGTGTAGTGCTTGATGCGGTGCTCGATGTGGTCTTGGAGGATTTTTTGCAACTCCAAGGCGTGATCGAGGTCGGTGGCAGATGCGGCGATGGCAGCGAAGTGATTTTCGATGGAGGCATCAATAGCATCTTTGCCCTTTCCGCCGCGGTCAATGGCTGCGAGGTAGCATTCTTTGATGGAGAAGTCTTCTAGAATGTGTGTTTTGATGAGTTGTTCAAAGCCTTTTGGATATTCGTATTCGACTTCGAATTCCATGTCTTCGAGTTCAGAAATGCGAGACTCCAGGAAGCGGTCTGGGAAGCGAAAGGCGTCTTGCCAGTTGATGTAGTCTTGCCAGTAGCCAAAACGACGCACGTTGTTACCGAGGTCGATGATTTTGAACTGAGATTTATTGGGAATACTGCGCGAGCCGCGGCCAATCATTTGGTGATACAGCGTAAGCGAGCGGGTGGCGCGGTTGATGATGATTGTTTGAACGGTGGGTTCATCGAAGCCTGTGGTGAGAATGCCCACTGAGGTCAGGATGGCGTCTGGGGTTTCTTTGAACCATTTGATGACGTCTTTTCGGTCTTTGTCTGAAAACGTGGAGTCGAGGTGACGGATATTGTATTTGAGTTTGCGAAAGGATTCTTCTACGCGGCGCGATGTTTCGATACCGGCGTTGAAGATGAGCGTTTTTTCGCCGATGGCCACTTCTTCATAAGCGAAAATGAGCTTTTCTTGCATAAAGTAATTGGAGTAGAGCAGGTCGCTGGAGCTTACCGTGAAATCGCCGTTGGAGCCAATTTTGAGCCCGTGTAGGTTGACGTCGTAAGAATAGGTTTCGGCGTCCGATAAATAGCCGTCGCTAATGAGGTTGGAAATGGATTCGCCGACCAAAAGTTTGTTGTAGTGGTCTTTGAGCGGCAAATTGCGGTTGCTACTGAGTGGTGTGGCGGTTACGCCAAGGATATTAGCGTCTTCGTAAAACTGAAAGATTTTGCGAAAGCTGTTGTAGTGGGCTTCATCTACAATAACCAATCCGACGTTTTCAATGAATTGGTCGTTTTCGTTGAGGCGGTTGTTAAGCGTCTCGACCATAGCAATAAAGCAAGTGTATTCGGCTTGGTCTTCTAAGGTCTTGACTTCTGAGTTGATGATTTTGTTGGGTACCTGAATAGCCGATAGCTGTTTTGAGGTCTGGATCGAGAGTTCAATACGGTGGGTGAGGATCAGGACGTTTTTGCCCGATTCTTCGATGTAACGCTTGGCGATTTCTGAAAAAATGACGGTTTTACCACCTCCGGTCGGGAGTTGGTAGAGCAAATTGAAATGGCTACCGTTTTTGCGGAGTTCGTCGAGGACCTGGTTGACGGTCTTTTCTTGAAAAGGATAGAGTTTTTTGGCTTCGTATAAATCGAGATCTAGCATCGTAAAAAAGGGAAGTTTGCAAAAGTACGTCCTTTTCCCTGATCTTACTAATGAATTCTGTTATTTACTGATATGTTGCAGTAAAATTCCTGCCGCCACAGCTACGTTTAATGATTCTGCTGCTCCTTTTTGTGGGATGCCGATGCGGTGCTTGAGGAGTGCTGTTAAATTGTCGCTAATGCCGTGTCCTTCATGGCCCAAAACTAGAAATTGCATTTGATTTGGGTCAATTTGTTCAAAATCAGTGCCGTCCATAAAGGCGCCGTAAGTTTGGTCGGCGTATTTTTTGATCATGGGGGCGAGTTCTTGGTAGTGGAGCTGCACGCGAAAAGCCGAAGCCATAGAAGCGTGGATCACTTTTGGGCTCAGGTAATCGGTGGTGCCGGGGGCACAAAAAATATGTTGGATGCCAAACCAATCGGCCGTTCGGATAATGGTGCCGAGGTTGCCCGGGTCTTGAATTTGATCGAGCAAGAGCGCTTTTTGACCCGCTTTCCAAGGTTTGGTCTTCGGATACTTGACAATCGCATTTACCTTTTTAGGCGTTTTGAGCTGAGTAAGTTTTTCGAGGTCTGCGAACGGAGCAACAAGCAGTTCTTTCTTGTACTGCTCGAATTCGGTGAGTTTGTCTTCGGTGAGCACGAGTGTCAAGACGAGTTTCGGGAATTCGGCTAATAGGTCTTTGATAAGTGTTTCACCTTCAAGGTAAAGCAATTGTTCTGCATTGCGGTGCTTTTTGAGCTGCAATTTTTTGAAGTCTTTGATCTTTTGCTGACTGAGCTTTTCCAAGGTGAATATTATTTACTTTTGTATGACAATGCGCCTGATTTCAAAAGTACAATTATTTGTGGTGATTACCTTGCTCTTGGCGGGTTGCCGTTTGGCGAAGAACGTGCCTCAGGGAAATTATTTGCTGCACAACACCACTATTGCTTTAGACAACCCCCTCACTACCAACCTAGACCGCTATGAGCTTTCGCAAGTTTTGCGCCAGCAGCCCAACGCCCGTTTTTTTGGCGCTCCCTGGAAGCTATGGCTCTACAACGCCCTAGATTCAGCTGCTGTAGCCGAGAAGAAAGCGACTAAACTCGCGCATTTTCAGTTGAAGTTGACCCACCAACAAGCAAAGGTGAGTCAGGTCAATGCCAAGCGCAATGCCCGTGCGCTGCGTCAAGGTAAACCCGATTTTCGCTACAAAGCGCAACCAGATAGCACCTTTAAGCAAGCCATCTGGGCCGAAAAACTCAAATACAAATACGGCCAAAAACCTGTTGTTTTCGATACCGTTTTGCATCAAAAAAATGAAGACCAGCTCGAGCGCTACCTCGTCAAGAAAGGCTATTACTACGGCGCCGTCAAGTCCGAACTGAGTTTCAATGAAAAAAAGCGAATGGTTCAAGCTATTTACCACATAGACGAAGGGCGTCAATACATCATTGATTCAGTAACCTACACTGGGCCTCGCTTGCTTCGCGACCTCCACCAAAAGCTGATCCGCAAAGAATACCTGCCCCTCGACGACCACCCACTCATCGGCAAACCCTTCGACCTCGATTACCTCAGTAGCTACCGAGAAAAGGTCGCCAAATTCATGCGCGACGAAAGCGTCTACAAATTCAATAGCAACAGCATTCAATTTCAGGCCGATACCAATCGTCAAACCATGACCGTTCATTTGGTGGTCAAATTTGAAGACCGCTTGGTGCCCTCGTTACAAAATCCCGACAGCTTGGTGCGCGTTCCTTATCGCGAAACCAAAATCAATAAAGTATTTTTTCACTTGGCCGATACCCTGCAAGTAGCGGGTACATTCGCCAATGAACTTGCAAAGGCGGGCCTGAGCCTCTACGACTCCCTGCAGCCGCAATACGTAAGCACCACCAATCAATTGTTGTATAACGAACTGAGCTATTCTAAAAAGCAAGCACAAGACCTCAAAGTGCCTTTCGGTACCAAAAGCAATTGGCGCAGCATGACACTCAAATACAACGGGCCAAATCCTTGGATCCATCCGGAGGTGCTCGAAATGCAAAATTATTTGGAGCAAGGTAATACCTACAAAGAATATTACCTAGACCGCTCGTATCGTTCGTTGGTCCAACTCGGCGTGTTCAGTTCGGTGAAGCCTTACATAGAGGAGGTGCCGGGTAGCAACCAACTCAATGTCCACTATTATTTAGAGCCAGCCAAAAAACAATCTTGGGCTTTTGACCCGCGCTTTACCTCGAGTTTTGGATTGTTAGGTGCCGCGGCGTCACTCAATTACACCAATAAAAATCTCTTCGGGGGAGCGCAGCGCCTGACTTTTTCGTTGGGTGGCGGTTTTGAGTCGCAACCACCTGTTTTTGATGCCAATAGCGAATCGCCGCTCGTTACAGCCGGTCGCACCTTTAATACGTTTGAACTCGGCCCGAGTTTGAAACTCGATTTGCCGGGCTTGTTTCCAACGCCTGTCAATCTTTTAGGGAAGCGTCAGAAACCCCGCACGGTCATCAGCATGGCCATGAACTTTGAAAAACGCAATATTTTTGACCGCCGCGTCTTTCAGCTCAATTACACCTGGAAGTTTTTGGTGGGTAAAACCCAAGTTTTTCAGATGGGTTTACCAGGTGCTTCAGTTATCAAGTATGTCAATATTCAAAAATCTGCAGCGTTTCAGGCGCAGCTCAACCAGATCAACGACCTTTTCTTGTACAATACCTACAGCAATCAATTCATATGGCAAGATTTCAAATTTGCCTATGAATATTCAAACAAAGACAAAGACGACAAACCTGGGCAAAAAAAACGCTTCAACGGTACGCTCTATTTTAACAGTACCTTAGATGCTGCCGGCAACCTGCTTTATGCTTTTCGCGCGCATCAAGATACCCTCAATGGTCAGTATTTGCTAAGAAAGCAGCCTTATTCGCAGTTCGTGCGCCTAGACAACCAACTCATTGCCTCCAAGCGCATGGTAAACAAAAGCACTTTGCACTTGCGCATGCATGCCGGCGCGGGCCTTTCTTATGGCAACTCTCAAACCGCCATGCCATATGACTACAGTTTTTTTGGCGGTGGTTCCAATGACAACCGAGGCTGGAGAGCCCGTGCACTTGGGCCGGGTGCCTACAAATACCACCTAGATACCAATCGCTTGGCCACCCAAATTGGCGATATCCGTTTTGGTGGGGCCCTCGAATACCGCTTTGAAATGAGCAGCACTTTTAAAGGAGCCGTTTTTACTGATTTCGGCAACATCTGGACCTACCGCGAAGATATCTCGCGATTGGGCAGTCAGTTCAATTGGCAAACGTTTATTCCGCAATTAGCCATTTCTGCGGGCTTGGGCTTGCGCATGGACCTCGACTTCTTTATTTTGCGCCTAGATGTTGGGTTCCCAATCTTCGACCCCGCATTTGCCGATGGCGCACGTTGGGTGTTTCAAGACTTCAAAACCCGCGAAACCTATTATGCAGAAGGCATGCAGCATTTCAATATGAGTCTCGATCAAGTCAAGGCCATTATGCCGCGGCCATTTTTGCCGAATTACCTCAATTTTGGAATAGGATATCCGTTTTAACATGAAAAAACTTGCCCCCATAATTGTATTAATCCTTTCGCTTTCTGCTTGCATGAAAGGAGAAAAAGTCGATCTGATTGTGCATAATGCTAAAATTTACACCCTCGACTTATCCAATACAGTTTGCGAGGCCATCGCGATTCGCAACGGTAAAATTGTAGAAGTAGGGCCAGAGCGTCAAATCCTCAACAAATACCGTTCTGATGAAACCATAGATGCGCAGGGCAAGGAAATGTATCCGGGCCTGACCGATGCGCACGGGCACATGCTCATGTACGCCAAGCAATTGCTCGGCATCGACCTGCACGGTGTGCGCTCAGAACAAGAACTCATCCATCGTTGTGAGCAATACAAAGCCCAGCATCCCAATCTCAAATTTGTCATCGGGCAGGGTTGGGACCAAACCTTGTGGGCTGCACAGCAGATGCCGACCAATCAGCAGCTCAATGCGCTATTTCCCAATATTCCTGTTTGCTTGTACCGTGTTGATGGACATGCGGCGCTCGTCAACGATTTTTTGATCAAAAAAAGTAAGTTACTCGATCAAATTGCCACTTTACAGGGAGGGGAGGTCGTATTCAATAAAGACGTGCTTGAAGGAAACATCAAATTCCCTAGGAATTTGAATCTACCAAGTGATTCAAATTTTGGCCAGAAAATCATTTTGCAAACCTCTAGGCCCACAGGACTTTTGATAGATAACGCCATCAATATTGTTCAGCCGTTTTTACCCAATTACACTAAAAAAGAATTCCTCAAAGCACTCTTACAAGTTCAAGATGAACTCTTGCAATACGGCATCACCGGCGTACATGAGGCAGGTATCGATTATGCGCATATTACTTGGTTCAAGCAACTCATCAAGGCAGGTAAGCTGAAACTCAATTTGTACGCCATGCTAATGGATACGCCTCAAAACCGTCAATTTGCGCAAAAAAACGGGCCTTTTCGCTATAAAAACCTTTCGGTTCGCAGTTTCAAGTGCTTCGCTGACGGCGCGCTAGGTTCGCGTGGGGCCTTGCTCAAAGCACCGTACCACGACCACCAAGAGAGTAGGGGCTTGCTGCTCACAGAAGTGGCTCGCATGCAAAACCTTGCGCAATTTTGCCTCAAAAATGGCTATCAAATGAATACCCACAGCATTGGCGATTCAGCAAATGCACTTGTGTTGTCGATTTATGAAAAGGTCTACAAACAGAAGACAGATCACCGTTTTAGAATTGAGCATGCGCAAGTCATTGACCCTAAGGATTTTCAAAAGTTTGCCAATTTTGCGGTGTTTCCGTCTGTGCAACCTACCCATGCTGTTTCTGATGCCGATTGGGCAGAAAATCGCCTTGGGAAGCAACGCATGAAAGGCGCTTATGCGTACCGCACGCTGCTCGCTCAGTTTGGCATGCTCGCCATCGGGACCGACTTTCCTGTAGAGCAAACCAATCCATTTTTAAGCATTCAAGCGGCCGTCAATAGACCCGCTCAAGAAGCCCTCACGCTCGAAGAAGTGCTGCGGGGCATGACTATATTCGCTGCATTTGCATCATTTGACGAGAGCAGGTTGGGTACCTTAGAAAAAGGCAAAGACGCTACTTTTGCCATTTTTGAATATCCTGTGGTGTCCGATGCGGGTCAGGCGCAGAATTATGCCTGGCGCACGTTTATCAAAGGTCGTTGTGTTTTTAAATTAGAGGCCTTGTAATCCTATATTTTTACCTCATGAGATTTTTATTTTTTTACCTCACATTTTGGTTTTTCCAATTTGGCTTTGCGCAAGTTTCCAATCCAAATTCAACGAAGCAACACCTACAACTCGACCAAATCCTCGACAATTGGCATGTGGCTGCCGCTCAGGCCAATTTTGAAACCTATTTTGAGCTCACGAGTTCAAATTTTGTCTTTTTGGGAACGGCTCCTGGCGAGCGCTGGGCCAAACCTGAATTCATGACTTTTTGCAAGCCTTATTTTGACAAAGGTAAAGCCTGGGATTTCAAGCCTAGCAATAGAAATTGGCAATTTGCTGCCGACGGAACGGTTGCTTATTTCGACGAAGATCTAGCCACTTGGATGGAGGGCTGCCGCGGCAGTGGTATTTGCGTTTTGGAAAATGGAGAATGGAAAATCGCCTATTACAACCTAACGGTACTCATCGAAAACGAGAAAATCAAGTCATTTATCAAACTACGCAAGCACTGATGTTTGTAGCCGACAACCGTTTGGCAACAGCCAAAAAGTACTTCTTTGACGAACTTTCCAATTTATTTTCTCAAAGTGAATGCAAGCAAATGTGGCTTGTGTTGCTAGAAAAACGCTTTGGTTGGAGCCCTTCAGAACAAATGCTGCAAATAGAAGCCCGGGTCTCAGAATCAGATTTGCTGTATTTCAGAAGCGCCGTGAAGCGCCTGCAAACAAACGAACCCTTTCAATATGTGGTCGGTGATACCCTATTTGCTGGGGTCCTACTCAAAACCGATAAGCGCGCACTCATTCCGCGGCCCGAGACCGAAGAGTTGGTGTCGTTGGTTTCCGATTTAGGTCTTGCTTTTGAAGCCATTCTCGATTTGTGCACGGGCTCAGGTTGCATTGCGCTCGCGCTACAAACAAAGTTCCCTAATGCCAAGGTGAGGGGCCTTGATTTGTCGGCAGACGCCATTGCACTCGCCAAAGAAAACGCGCAACTCAACAACCTTGACCTCGCATTTGAAGTTGCTGATGTGCTCCATTGGAACCCCGACCAAACTTTTGATTTGATCGTTTCCAACCCGCCTTACATTCCGAGTCAAGAAAAAACACAAATGCAAGCCAACGTGCTGGATTTTGAACCCCACATGGCTTTGTTTGTTCCGGACAACGATCCGCTGTTGTTTTACAGACAAATCATCGAGATTGCCGAAAAGTGCTTAAATACAGAGGCTTATCTCGCTTTGGAAATCCATGAAAATTTTGCCCGTGAAACACTAGCGCTGTTTGTAGGGCTCGGCTTTAAAAATGTAACAATCCATCTCGATTTGCAAGGAAAAGAACGCATGATTTTAGCGCAAAAAGCTTAATTTTATCCTATGGATCAAAAGGATATTCAGGATAAAATGCAGGCGCTTGCCACGGCGTTGCACGCGCACAACCGCGCGTATTATGTGCTCAATGATCCGCAAATCTCCGATTACGAATTCGATATGCTCCTCAAGGAGTTGGAGGCTTTAGAAAAGCAATATCCCGAATTTTCCGACCCGAATAGCCCAACGAAGCGCGTCGGCGGAGACCTCACCAAAAAATTCCTGACCAAAAAGCACCGCATACCGATGCTTTCGCTCTCCAATAGCTACTCTGAACAAGAAATCATCGAATGGGCAGAGCGCTGTCAGAAAACGCTGCAAGAGGCTTCTGAGTTTGTTTGTGAGCTCAAATACGACGGTGTAGCCATTGGCATGCGCTACCAAAATGGTCAGCTGCAAGAGGCGCTTACCCGCGGCGACGGCGAACAAGGCGAGGAGGTCACAACCAATGTCCGCACCATCAAAACTGTTCCGCTGCAGTTGCAAGCCGATTTCCCCTCAGATTTTGAGATCCGAGGCGAAATCTTCATGCCCCAGCAAAACTTTGAGCAACTCAACCAACAGCGCGAGGCGCAAGGAGAGCCTTTGTTTGCCAATCCGCGCAACACGGCTGCCGGGACACTCAAACTTTTAGATTCCAAAGAAGTGGCCAAGCGAGGCCTCGATTGTTACTTATACGGCGTTCATAGTCTTACCGAGCACGCTCAAGGTCATTTTGAGGCTGTGCAAGCTGCGAAAGAATGGGGCTTCAAAGTGCCAGATCCTGCGGCGCGCATGATCGAAAAGACAAGCAGCATCGGCGGCATCATGGATTTCATTCATTACTGGGACGCCCAGCGCGCCAAGCTGCCATTTGACATCGACGGCGTGGTTTTGAAAGTCAATTCTTTTGCCCAACAGGCCGAACTAGGCCTCACGGCAAAATCCCCACGTTGGGCTATTGCCTACAAATTCAAGACCCAACAAGTAGAAACGCTGTTAGAGTCTGTGAGTTTTCAGGTGGGCCGCACCGGCGCCATTACCCCTGTAGCCAACTTAAAACCCGTGCAGCTCGGCGGCACCACGGTGAAGCGCGCCTCTTTGCACAATGCCGATCAAATGCACAAATTAGATCTCTGCACTTCTGATACCGTTCAGGTAGAAAAAGGCGGCGAGATCATCCCTAAAATTGTTGGTGTCAATCTCAGCATGCGAAAATCAGAAGCGCGCATTCCGTTTATTGAAGTTTGCCCGGAGTGTCAGGCGCCGCTGGTGCGTCAGGACGGAGAGGCGCAGCACTACTGCCCAAATGAACTGGGTTGCAGACCGCAGGTGACCGGTAAAATCATGCATTTTATCAGCAGAAAGGCACTAAATATAGATGGTTTAGGTGAAGAAACAGTTGAGTTAATGTATGTCAAAAATTTGATTAAGAATCCTTTAGATTTATATTCACTTACTTTTGACCAACTACTGTCTTTAGACCGCATGGCCGAAAAATCTGCCAATAACCTGTTGCAGTCTATCGCAGCATCCAAACAAATTCCTTTCGAGCGCGTGCTCTTTGGCCTGGGCATCCGCTTTGTCGGGGAAACCGTCGCTAAAAAATTAGCCCAGCATTTTGGAAACCTGAGCGCACTCATCAGTGCCGACCTAGAAGCACTCTTAGCCGTAGATGAAATCGGCGAGAAAATCGGCAGTTCTATTTTGGCTTATTTTTCGAACCCCTTACAACTCGAGCTCATCAGCGGACTACAAGCTGTAGGTTTGCAATTTGAAACCGCTCAAAAGGCTAAAAATTCAGATTTACTTGAGGGCAAAACGTATGTCATTTCAGGAACTTTTGAAACCTTCAGCCGAGACGAACTTAAAGAACTTATCGAAAGCAATGGCGGTAAGGTAGGGTCTTCGGTATCGGCAAAAACACACTTTTTGATCGCCGGAGCTAACATGGGGCCAGCCAAATTGCAAAAAGCTACCGACTTAGGTGTAACTTTGCTCTCAGAAAACGACTTCATTAAACTGATTTCAACGTGAGTACACGCAGCATTTGGGAGCAACTACAGCATATAGCCATCGTCTGGGCCTACCAAGACGAGCAGCAAATGCGCGACTTCGTTAAGGCGATAGACGTATTGCTGCTACAAAAGAAATTTGCCCACGCACTCATAATTGTGAATGTCCCCAAAGACCTCGACAAGAAAACCCTGCCTCCTCATTTTTTGATTTACTATAACTCGCCAGCCGATTACTCGCTGTTTGGCAAGCTCAAAGATGTGCAACTAGAGGCAGAATTACAGAAAAACTATGATCTGTTGCTGTGGTTTGGCTCCCCAGAGTCTAAAATCAAAGGCTTATTACAAAAAACATCGATTAAGAAGTGGCTTGGCATCAATGAGGTGGACCCTCTTTTTGACATGTTGCTCAATACCCAGCAAACTACCCCTGCTGGCCAACTCGAATTCATCCAACACACTCTTCAACGCATTCAATCATGAAAACATTCAAAGGCTCAGGTGTCGCGCTCGTGACGCCATTTCAGACCGATGGCAGCATCGATTTTCAAGCACTCAAACAACTTGTTTCATTACAAATAAAAGGAGGTACAGACTTCTTAGTTGTTCAGGGCACCACCGGCGAGTCTCCCACATTAAGTCAGGACGAAAAACGCATGGTTTTGGATACCGTATTGGAGGTCAACAACGGGCAGCTGCCAATAGTTTATGGCATTGGCGGCAACAACACCGCTGGCTTAGCCGCGCTTTTCCAAAATTTACCAAGTGGCGTTGACGGCATTTTGTCGGTTTCGCCTTACTACAACAAACCGATTCAAAAAGGCATCGTGGCGCATTTCAAGCAAGTGGCCTCTTTTAGCGATTTACCCAATATTCTTTACAACGTTCCGGGCCGTACGGGTTCTAACATGAGCGTAGAAACTACCCTAGAGCTGGCCGAAATCCAAAATGTTGTGGCAGTCAAAGAAGCATCTGGCAACATGGAGCAAATCATGGACATCATTCGCCAGCGCAAACCAGGTTTTGGCGTGCTTTCTGGCGACGACAACCTCACCATGCCACTCATTACAGCTGGTGCCGATGGTGTCATTTCTGTAGTAGCCAACGCTTTTCCGGAGCGCTTTTCTCAAATGGTGCATGCCTCCATGGAAGGCAATTTGGCCCTCGCTAAAGAAGCGCATTACGACTTATTCAACGTCACCAAAATGTTCTTTGAAGAAGGAAACCCTGGTGGTGTTAAGGTTGCATTAGCCCAACGAGGCCTGATGTCAGAAACCATGCGCTTGCCGCTTTACCCTGTATCAGAGGGCTTGCGTAGCCGCATTCAAGCAGAGACCAAGCGTTTGTTGGCAGGGCTTTAAAGATGTATCCAGTACTTGCGTTCTTGTTTTGTGTTGGCTTGTTGTGCGCTTGTGACAACAACGCAACGCAAAAATCAGTAGAGAAGTCCCGAACCCCTTCGGTGCACGACCACACTGAATCAACAAATATCCAGACGCATCCGGACTTAGTTGACTTGCAGCAAGTTCATTCTGAAATTCAAATAGACCTCAAATACACCACTTCCGCTAATTTTTTAGGCGAAAAACTCTATTCAAAAATCGACAAAGCCTATTTGCAAAAAGATGTCGCTGCGCGCTTGGCCTGTGTGCAAAACGCAGTGCAGCGAACACACCGGGGCTACAAACTTCTGATTTACGACGCCTTGCGCCCAGTTGCCGTGCAGCAAAAAATGTGGGTGGCACTAGACTCACTGCCACCAGTGGAGCGTGCCAAATTTGTCTCTAACCCAAAAAACCTGAGCTTGCACAATATGGGAGCGGCTATTGACCTCACCATACTAGATGCCAAAGGCAAGCCGCTCGATATGGGCGCAGGTTTCGACGACATCCGACACATCGCTTATCCGATCTACGAAGATTCATTTTTGAGAATGGGCCAATTGACTCCACAGCAAGTGCAGAACAGAAAACTCTTGCGCAGCACGATGCAAGCACAAGGGTTCAGACAACTCCCAACGGAATGGTGGCACTACAACGCCTGTAGCCGGGAAGAAGCAAAAAGCAAATACAAGGTTTTTTACACTGAAAACGATATTTTTACAAAACCAACCTCAAATTAATGCACATGAAATCAATTTTACTTTCTGTCCTTGGCCTTATCTTGGGTGCCATCACTAATGGAATCCTCGTTCAAATTGGCTCTAGCGTCATTGAAGCGCCTTTAGGACTTGATTTGTCGACTGAAAAAGGTTTGGCTAAAGCCATGCCACTCATGGAATTCAAGCATTTTGTTTTTCCGTTTTTGGCTCATGCACTGGGTACATTTGTAGGTGCTTTTTTTGTGAGTAAAATGCGTGTGAACCGCACACTAATCAACGCAATGGCGATTGGTTTTGCTTTTTTAGCTGGTGGCGTCATGATGGTACTGATGCTACCCGGAACCCCAGTGTGGTTTGTCTTACTGGATTTAATTGTGGCTTATTTGCCTATGGCTTATTTGGGTTACAAACTTGGGCAGCGCTAGTTACTAGTTACTCGATAGGGCCCTGCTTAAAAATGAGCCGTCCAGGTCGCGTATAGGGAATGAAATACTTGAAGTCTAGGCCAAAACCTGAGGCCGAGACCTCTCCGTATGCCGTCTGGCTAAAGTTTTCAAAACGATACTGAGACAACAAGATGAAGGCAGGTTGCATCTGAACAAATGCAGTAGCACCTAAATAATACACACCGTATTTCTTGTTTCGGTATTCAAAGCCCATGCTGGCCCTGAAATCAAAGCCTACTTTTTTGTTGATTTCTACCAAGCCTACTTGCCTGAACTCGTGTTTGTCAGACGGATTGACGTAAGTGGCTACACTAGAAGGTTTGTAAAGAATGGCAGCGCCAAGTGCGGCGTTGGCATAAATGGTACGGCTGAGCTGGATGCCTACATTGCCTTGGATTGGGATTTCGAACTGTACAAAACGCAGGCGCTGCGTAACGCTGAGTGCGCTGTCGGTGCGGGTGCTGCTGATGCTGAAATTGCGTTGGTTGTAGTAAAGCCCCGTTTCTAAGGAAATGAGGTCGGTGAGGCCATAACGCAGCACGCCACCGAAGGTGTAGCCGTCTGTGGGCGTGAGGTTGGTTTGGAGTATGCTGTCCGAGAATTTTTGCAGCCCCGATTGCATTTGTTGCATGGGCGCAATGTGGCGGTAATGAAAACCAAAATAGTTGGGTTTGCCCAATTGATTGTAAGCCTGAGACCAACTCAAAAGCGGCGCAACAACACAAATCAAAAGCAATAGACGCATACGCAAAGAAACGAAAATTTGACCGAAAGGGGGAGTTATTCGGTGATCCAGGTGCAATTGTATTCTAAGGGGCGGCGGTGTTGGTTGCTCGGCCAGTCAATAGAAGGATAGCCAATGTAGAACAAGCCCAAACATTTGTCCTTATCGTCAAGGCCGAGAAAGTGCTGCATTTCTTGGCTGTAAATGAGTTTAGGTGTGGCCCAAAAACCACCCAAGCCATAGGCCGTGCAGCTCAAGTGTAGGTTTTGGATGGCGCAGGCCACCGCTTCAATTTCTTCAATTTCTGGAATTTTTCCGCTCTCTTGTCTTTTCATAGACACCGCTACCACAGCAGAAGCGAGTAGGGGGCGGCGCAGCATTTTAGCGAGTTTGGCGTCGTCTTGTTGTTCGGTTGGTGTGAGCGCCATGTAGGTTTGACCCAAAAAAGTACTGAGTTTCTGGCGGCCATCTTCCATAAAAACCTGAAAGCGCCAAGGTTGTGTGTTGCCATGGGTGGGCGCCCATTGTGCGTTGTTGAGCAGCAATTCGATTTGCTCTTTGTGGACCTTTCTGTCAGAGAATTGTTCGGGGTAAATGGTCCGTCTGGAGCGGATCAGCTCATTGATTTCAGAAAGGTTAAAGCGCATCAGGATTGTTTTTTTACAAAATTAGGATTTACTATCTTAGTGGATGCATTTCAGGTTGTCATTCTTTATTTTTTTAGCGCTCAACGCGTCTTATTTCGCCCAACAACAGTTTTCTGGTTTTGAAAAAGCACTAGGCGGCGAAACCATCACTTATTTTTCGCCTTTTCGTGAGTTTGCTGACCTCGCTTTACTGACACGTTGTAATGGTGTTTCACCAATTGAATGGGAGGCAAGCACGCCAAAAATAGAAGCGGGTGTGTCTAAGTATCAGTTTCTTATTGGTTTTTCAAACGGAACGAGCGGTGCTGATCGGCTTTTTGATGTCTACCTCAACGACAGCTTACTTTTTACTTTCAAGACGGAGAAGAAATGGGTGGAGCAAGCTACTTTTCAAAAAGCCTCGAATTTTGCACCTAGTGCAAATTACCGTTTCACGCTTCTTGAAAAAGACATCAATAAAGACATGTTTGGATACCTCGAACTAGAATTGTCCTCAGCTAGCATTGGCAAATCACAATTTAAAATTGTGGGGCGGGATATGCAAAGCCGCGATTGGTTGATGGTTTTTCAGTTCAAGGCGCAAACTAAAGTGAAAGTACAAGCAAGTGCGCTTGTGCTCCGAGACGAACAAAAGCGACCTATTAATGTACAGTGCCTTATCCCAGAAGGAATAGACAGTATATCATTTGTTTCAGTTTTCGTTTCGTTTCAAAATCAATTTGAACCCGGTTATCATTACCTGACGCTACCTGCTTATCCGGCAGGGTTTGTTGGTTCCGACACCTTGCATTTTCGAGCATATGCAAGTGGCAAGATCAGCATCGATTCGCTTTTTGTTCTTGACGTTCAACCGATCAAAGACCTGGATTTTCATATCATTCACCACTCGCACAACGATATCGGCTATTCGCATTTACAAACCGACGTCGCCAAAATCCAAACTGAAAATATCCGTTCGGCTTTGCGCTGGATTGCAAAAGGTGGAGTGGGTAACATACAGCCCATTTGGCATGTAGAATCGTTGTGGGCTGTCGAGAATTTCTTGAACGAAGCAAGCCCAGCCGAAGAACTCCAGTTTATAGCGGCCGTCAAGAAAGGCAATTTGGTGCTGTCTGCCAACTATGCCAATTGCCTCACCGGCCTCATGCGCCCCGAAGAATTTACTTGGCTCACTGCCTACGCACGCCATTTAGAGCAGAAATATGGCTTGCATGTTTCAAACGCCATGGTGACCGACATTCCGGGGCAAACCTACGCTGCTTTTGAGGCGTATGCGCAGCAGCAAATTCCTTATTTATCATTGGGCCCCAATTACGTGGCCAACCATTCTGATCATGGCGATAGAGTAGGTGGAGTCATTCGAGAAACGGGTGACCAACCTTTTATGTGGCAGTCCAAAACCGATAGCAGTGCGCAACTTTTCGTCTGGACCGCAGGCAAAGGCTACTCGTATTTTCACAATATTCCCGCGGGTCAGCAGTTTTTTGAATGGGAAAAGCGCCTTTCTGCCTATGCACAAGAGTTGAATAACTATCCCTATGATATCGTGCAACTGCGCTACACCAAAAATGCAGACAACGGCCCTGTAGACACCTCGCTTTGTGAGTTCGTTGCAGCCTGGAATTTGAAATACAGTTCACCTCAGTTGGTGCTTTCCAATCTAGATACCGTGTTTACAGATTTTTTAAAGAAATATAAAGCTGAGCTACCTGTTCGCTCTGGTGAAATTAGTCCGTATTGGGAAGACGGTGCGTACTCCACAGTCGCCGAAGAAATCCAGATGCGCCGTTTGGTAAAAGAAGTCATTGATTTTGAAGGGCAGCTCAACGAAATTCAAAAAAATCAGCATCGAGACGCTTTGCGAGAAATCCAGCGCAACCTTGTCTTGTTTCACGAACACACCTGGGGTGCCTGGTGTAGTATCTCAGCCCCAGACACCTATTTCACGACCGAACAATGGCGCATTAAAAAAGCTTTTCTAGAAAGCGCTCAAGAACAGTTCAATGCCCTCAAAGAAATATGGAATTGGGGAGCGCCTAGCAATGTTGCTATACAAAGTACCTTCAAACTCAAATGGGATAAAGAGTTGTCTGGCATCCGTTCTTTGAAATGGCAGGGCCAAGAGTTACTACGCCGAGATTCAATAGGCTTAGGAGGGCTCATTTATAGTTTAGGGATTACACCTCAGGTTTCTTCAATCATGTTGCCCATTCAAACGGAGCAAAAAACGAATAAACAAAGTTTCGAGCATCCCAATTTGAATGTCCGCTTGGAGGTCTTACCTAGTGAAGCACCAAACGAACTCATTTTGCGCTATACCATCGACAAAAAAGCCATACGAGACAAAGAAGCACTGCATATTTGCTTGCCCTTTCAACTAGATAATCCTACCTTGACCTACGGCGATCAAACACTACTCAACTACCCTGCAGACCAATTGGCGGGCTCCAACAAAGAGTTCATTTGTGTCGCCGATCACCTGATCCTCGAAGACAAAAAACTCAAAATAACCGTATTCACTCCCGACTGCAACCTAATCGAACTCGGCGCGCCTATAGACGAACAACAGCAACTCGGTGCAAAGGTCTGGAAGCGCGAAAATCAAAGCATTTCTCCACTTTATTTGTATGTTTTCAATAACTATTGGCACACGAATTACAAAGCAGATCAAGCGGGAACTTTTAGTTTGATGTTGCGGGTGCGGGTGGAGGAAAAGTAAGCCTACTGACACAAATAAGGCTTGGCTGTTCGGTAGGCTTTTACCAATTTAACCTGGCGTATTGCATCCTCTAAAACTTCGTACCAAACGTACAAGAAAACCCCGTCAAGAGTGAAAAATGTAGTCACAAAAAAACCACTACCGGCGTTAATAATTTCTTCATAACCTATAAAAGCTATTCCCGCTGCTCCAATTGGTACAAGAACAATACCCACACAAACAGCTCCAAGCCAAAGGCCTCTTTTGAGTCCGGGATATTTTTCACTAGCAAGTCCTTTGTTTTTTCCAATCTTGATATCTTCAACACAATTAACTTGAATGGTATCTATGTAGTAATAGGTTTTGTCGCTTTTGATGCGAAAATAATAACGATCCTCAGACAAACCATAATATCGCTTGACATGGATTTTGCAACTGTCGGTGGTGCTAAAACCTTTTTCCTTTTCAAGAAATTGAACTTGGTTGTCTTGAGCAAAAAGGCTAGCGCTAATAGTCGTAAAAATTGCAAAAAGTAGCAGTTGTAGTTTTTTCATGCGCATGCGTTTTATGGTCTTCAAATTTAAAGACCTTGAACCGTATTTTAGAATTTGATTGCGCAAGTAGAATTCGTTGATTTGCGTTTATCGCAAGTGGATATTGGGATATACGCTTGTGAATTTCATTTCAAAAACGGAGCTTTGTAAATGCAAAAACACAAGTCATACGCTGCGCCGCACAAAGGTTTGAGAAATATACTAGGCCAATTTTCACTTCTAGCGGGAAATACGAATTATACAAGTTTGCAAGAGGTCAGGCAATTACAGCATTTGGGAAATGAGCTCTTTGACTTGCTTCAACACCATTTGATCAGTTTTATTTAGACTTCACTTCTTTTCACGGTAAATATCTAGAACATATTTATCAGGAGGAGAAAGTAACTGAAGAATTATTATTGGCGAATTTTTCTTTTGAGGAACTCAATGAAAACAGTATGCGTATTATGCAAAAAGTGGCGACAAATGTGTTGATTCACTCTTTAAAATATATCATACCAGCCCAATCGAAACCTGAAAATGAAGCGATGATGCAAAATTTGCAAAACGCTCCTCTTGAATTTAAATTGGAACTTTTTACCGCACTTAAAAATCAAATTAGCGAAGTGAATTTATTGGAGCTTCAAAAAATGGTTGCGATAAATTAGTTCGGAACATTTGCTGCGCTCATCGGGGTATTTTGATTTTTATACCTTTTGCGAATGAATTCGCAACGGCTTTAAATGAAAAATGCCCTCCGCATTGCGGAAGGCATTTTGTCAGAGTGACCTCGTCAGGATTCAAACCTGAAACCTTCAGAGCCGTAATCTGATGCTCTATTCAGTTGAGCTACGAGGCCGATTTCGAGTGCAAAGATAAGAACTTTTTTGCAATTGCAATGTTATTAAAGAAAAAAGCGCTTGAAAAAACTACTTGTTGTCCTTTCCGTAATCGGACTTTTATTCATCTTATTGCTCTCCATTATGCGTTCAACTATAGAAACTCCTGAATATGAAGTACTTCGTGTGCTTACCAAAAAGGCAGAGATCAGGCGCTACCCAAGTTTGGTTTTGGCGCAAACCGATTTGGATTCGAGTACCTACAGTGAAAACAGTAGTTTGGGCTTCAGAAGGGTGGCGGGTTATATCTTTGGCGGCAATGAGAAGGGTGAGAAAATTGCCATGACTTCACCGGTTGTGATGGAGATGGGCGCCAAGACTCAAGTGGCTTTTGTGATGCCTAAGCAATATAGTATGGATGCGCTGCCGAATCCGAATAGCCAGAATGTTAAGATTGCCAAACAAGCGGAGCGTACGCTTGCGGTGCTGCGTTTTGGTGGCTATACCAACGATATCAAAATTGCAGAAAAGGCGGAGGAGTTGAGGGCGCTTTTGCGTCAGGAAGGCATCGCTTTTCAAGATAAATTGATTTACATGGGCTACAATGCACCATGGGATTTCATTGGCCGTCGCAATGAAGTGGCTTTTGAAATCATGTCAGCTGACTAAACCGTGCTAGATTTTTTCTCAACTTGATGAGAAAATCCTATTTCTTGCCTTAGTTTTCTCGTTATTTTAGCACAAACTTGCTAAAATGAAATTCCCTTATCAGCTCCAAACAATGGAGCAATATCAAAACGCCTACTCACAAAGCGTGCAAGACCCCGAAAGGTTTTGGGCGAACATTGCTGAAAATTTTACTTGGAAAAGAAAATGGGACACCGTTCTCGATTGGAATTTCAGCGAGCCTTCTGTTCATTGGTTCAAAGGTGCGCAACTCAATATTACTGAAAATTGTTTGGACCGCCATTTGAAAACGAAAGGCAATGAACCAGCTATTATTTGGGAGCCGAACAATCCAGATGAGCAACATCAGGTATTGACCTACAATGAATTGCATTTCAAGGTTCAACAATTTGCAAACATTTTGCTCAATAACGGCGTTCAAAAAGGCGACCGCGTTTGTATTTATATGGGCATGATCCCCGAATTAGCCATTGCCACGCTTGCTTGTGCCCGAATAGGCGCCATTCATTCCGTCATTTTTGGTGGGTTTTCTGCCCAAGCCATTGCCGATCGGCTCGACGATGCAGGGGCACAATTCATTGTGACTTGCGACGGTGCGTTTAGAGGTGCGAAAGATATTGCTTTGAAAAGCGTGGTGGACGACGCGTTGGTTGGAAACAAAACCATTCAGAAGGTGATTGTTTGCACCCGTACCCATACACCGGTTGCGATGTTGAAAGGTAGAGATGTTTGGTTGGAAGACGAAATCAAAAAGGTAGAAGCCATGGGCAACCCTGCCGTTCCTGCGGTGGCCATGGATGCCGAAGATATTTTGTTTATTCTTTACACCTCAGGTTCTACGGGCAAGCCAAAAGGCGTGGTGCATACCACCGCTGGGTATATGGTTTGGACCAACTATACGTTTGTCAATGTGTTTCAGTACCAACCGGGGCAAGTGCATTTCTGCACAGCAGATATCGGCTGGATTACCGGCCACAGCTACATCATTTACGGCCCTCTCAGTGCAGGGGCCACCACACTCATGTTTGAAGGCGTGCCCACATGGCCAGACGCAGGTCGTTTTTGGGCGGTCGTGGAAAAATTCAAAGTGGACATCTTATACACCGCGCCAACTGCCATTCGCAGTCTGATGGGTTTTGGTCTCGATCCGATCAAAGGCAAAGACCTGAGTTCTTTAAAAGTACTGGGGTCAGTAGGGGAGCCAATCAATGAGGAGGCTTGGCATTGGTACAACGAACACATCGGCCAGAAGCGTTGCCCAATTGTCGATACCTGGTGGCAAACTGAAACCGGCGGCGTCATGATCTCTAATTTAGCGGGCGTCACGCCTGCAAAGCCTTCTTATGCTACTTTGCCGCTGCCAGGTATTCAGCCTTGTTTGGTGGATGAAAACGGTCAGGAGATAGCAGGCAATGGCGTCAATGGCAATTTGTGCATCAAGTTTCCGTGGCCAGGTATCATCAGAAGTACTTACAATGACCACGAACGCTGTCGTCAAACCTATTTCTCGACCTATCCCAACCTCTATTTTACTGGCGACGGCTGCCTCAGAGATGAAGAAGGTATGTATCGCATTACGGGTAGGGTAGACGACGTTCTGAATGTCAGTGGACACCGCATCGGTACTGCTGAAGTCGAAAACGCCATCAATATGCACGCGGGTGTCATTGAGAGCGCGGTGGTGGGCTACCCACACGACATCAAAGGACAGGGCATTTTTGCCTACGTCATCATCGAAGATACCCATGGTACTGCCAATTTGACCAAGCAAGATATTTTACAAACGGTGTCGCGTATTATTGGCCCAATTGCCAAGCCAGATCAAATCTTATTTGTGCCCGGCCTACCTAAAACGCGCAGCGGTAAAATCATGCGCCGCATTTTGCGCAAAATTGCAGAGGGAGACACCACCAATTTAGGCGACACCAGTACGCTTTTGGATCCGAGTTTGGTGGAGGTGCTCGTGATACTTAAGAACAACTGATCTTCACTACGATACTTTTGAAAGGGGCGCTTAGTTGCCCCTTTTTTCGTTATCAACAATTTGATTTTGAAAGAACTAAAGAATGTTAATCTAGGCTTAAAATCATGGTTACAAAGCGCAGCGATCTTTACAAAAAAAACATGAAGCGCAAAGTTGATTTAGTTGTGATTTCGGATGTGCACCTCGGAACCTATGGCTCCAGAGCAGCTGAGTTGGTATCCTACCTAAAAAGTATTCATCCGGAAACGTTGGTTCTCAATGGTGATATCATCGATATTTGGCAGTTCAGCAAGCGTTATTTTCCGGCAGCTCACATGGAAGTACTCAAAACCATTGCTTCAATGCTTACACATGGTACCAAAGTGTATTACATCACGGGCAACCACGACGAAACCTTGCGCAAGTTTAAGGGCTTCAAGATGGGGGATTTCGAAATACAGAATAAATTAATCTTGAACTTGCCAACTGGTAAAGCCTGGATTTTTCATGGCGATGTATTTGATACCACCATGAAGCATTCTAAATGGGTGGCTCAACTCGGCGGAAAAGGTTATGATTTACTGATTATGCTCAATACCTGCATGAACTGGATTTCTGAACGCTTGGGCAGAGACCGCATCTCGCTTTCGCAAAAAGTGAAAGACAGCGTCAAAGGCGTAGTGAAATACGTCAATAATTTTGAGGAGACCGCGGCAGAGATTGCCTGTTTTTCGAATTACCAATATGTGGTTTGCGGGCATATCCATCAGCCACAGATTCGCAAAATGACAAGCAAAGAAGGTTTAGAGGTGCTTTATCTCAATTCTGGCGATTGGGTCGAGAACTCAACGGCTTTAGAATACCACAATCAAGAATGGACGCTTTACAAGCATGATCAAAGTGTCAAAGAAGATGTGCTGCAATTAAAAGAAGAACACCGCGACGCGCTCAATTATGAGGTGCTCTTGAAAGAAGTTGTTTCGGAATTTTACGCCAATTAGCATGCGGGTTTTATATGCTATCCAAGGAACGGGCAACGGCCATCTCAGTCGCGCCCATGAAATTGTGCCGCTTTTACAAAAACACGTGCAGGTCGACACCTTAATTAGTGGTAATCAAGCGCAAATTCAGGCCGCATTCGACATTAATTATCAACGCACGGGCCTTACGTTTTCTAGCGGTAAAAATGGCGATATCAGTATACTTAAGTCCCTGAAAAATACCCACCCGATAGACCTCATTCGAGAAATCAGGTCCTTTCCGATTCAAAAATACGACCTCGTACTCAGTGATTTCGAACCCGTATCGGCTTGGTCTGCCTTGCTCAGCGGCGTACCTTGCATTGAACTGAGCCATCAGGCAGCGGTGGTGCATCCGTTGGCACCTAAACCAAAAGAAAGAGCGGCATTCGGGCGCTATGTGCTGCAACATTACACGCCATCAAAACACAAATACGGTTTTCATTTCAAGTCTTATGACGAGCGCGTCTTTACGCCAGTGATTAGGCATGAAATTCGAGATGCCCAACCCAAAGATCAAGGGCATTACACGGTATATTTGCCAGGTTATCACGACGATGTATTGATGCATTTTTTACGTCAATTTGATGTCAAATGGGAAGTTTTTTCGAAGCATGCGACTTATGCATATAGGGTAGACAACGTTTTTATCGAGCCCATTAGCCAACTGCGCTTTCAGCAAAGCCTCATCAGTGCAACAGGCGTGTTGTGTGGAGCTGGTTTTGAATTGCCTTCGGAGGCTTTATTTTTAGGGAAGAAAACAATGGTGATTCCGATGAAAGGGCACTACGAACAAACCTGTAATGCTTTAGGTGCCGCAGATGTAGGTGCCACCACCATCCCTAAACTCGACCTCATTTTTCACAGACAAATCAACTACTGGCTAGGGCAGCCACAACAAGCGCCACTTTTGTTTCCAAACCAAACGGAGCAAATTCTCATTGAAATCCTCAATGCATTTCAAAAAGAGGGTAGGGCGGCCTACGAACCAGGTGTGGAGTTCGAGACACTCAGACAAAAGTTAGGCTTACTCCGTTATTTTTTCTGAAAGCGCTTTGTAATACCCATACAACTCCTGCTGCGCATGAAAAGGCGGCAGGTTGCGCTTGGAGTAGGCGTTTTTGTAGTCTGCAGAAATGCTTCTGGCTTTGACGCTGCCTTTCCATTGGTACTCAAAAATGAGTTCAATTTCTTTTTGAATTTTGGGGTCTTTGACAATTGTGCCCACCTCGACACGTTGGTCTAGGTTGCGCTCCATCCAATCGGCGCTCGAAATGAAATATTCCGGTTTGCCGTTGTTGCCAAAGATAAAGAAGCGCGTGTGCTCTAAGTAGCGGTCTACAATGCTAATGGCCGTGATGTTTTCACTCAAGCCTTTCACGCCAGGTTTTAAGCAGCAAATACCGCGGATGATGAGCTCAATTTTGACACCAGCTTTGCTTGCCGCATACAATTTGTCTATCATCTTGACGTCCGTAAGGTTGTTGAACTTGAGACGGATATGAGCGGGTTTTTTGGCCTTTGCAAACTTGATTTCGCGCTCGATGAGGGCGAGTAATTTGCGGCGGGTATTGAAAGGCGAGACGAGCAAGTGGCGAAAGGCGTGGCGTTCGAGGTTGTTTTCGAGCATGCCAAACACGCGGCTCACTTCTAAAGAGATTTCTTTATCGGCAGTGAGGAGGGCTAAATCGGTATAGACTGTAGCCGTAGATTCATTGAAGTTACCCGTTCCAATGTAGGTAATGTATTGGGTTTTGGCTTCTGAAACGCGCTTGATCTGCAGGAGCTTGGAGTGCACTTTGAGGTTTTGAAGCCCGTAAATGACGTTGGCACCGTTGTCTTTGAGGCGATTGCTCCACCAAAGGTTGTTTTCTTCGTCAAAACGCGCTTGGAGTTCAAAAACGACCGTGACCTGCTTGCCATTGAAAATACAAGCGAGTAGGGCGTTCATGATTTCTGAATTCTTGGCGACGCGGTAAATATTGATTTTCACGTCCTTTACCTTCGGGTCAAGGCTGGCCTCGCGCAGCAGGTCCACAACGTGGTCAAACTGCTGAAAAGGAAAGTGCAACAAGACATCTTGCTTGAGAATGGTAGCGATATGGCTTTTGCCTGTTCGGAATGCAGGGTGCTGCACGGGAGGCTGCGCAAGGAAACGATAGGCGTTGTGGCCAAAGTCTGGGAAGCGCATGAAGTCCTTGAAGTTATGGTAGCGCCCACCTGGAATGGTATTAAAGCCCTTTTTAAGCTTGAGTTGTTGCAGTAAAAAAGACAATAAGTCTTCGGGCATGGCGGCGTCATAGACAAAACGCACGGGCAAGCCTTTCTTGCGCTGCTTGATGCTTTTTTCGATTTTCTCGAAGAAAGACAGCGAAAGATCGTCGTCTAGATCGAGTTCTGCGTCACGCGTAAACTTAAAAGTAAAGGCTTCTGCACGCTCTGGCTGATACACTGAAAAGATGTCGTTGAGGTAAAGCCTAATGATGTCGTCGATGAGGATCACGTTGGTGTGCGCCTCTCGATTGAGGATGAAAAAGCGGCTGTATTCGGTTGGGATCTGAATGAGGGCGTAGCGTACTTTTGCAGCGCTGATCATTTTGACGCCTAAATAAATGGCGTAATCTCGGAGTTTGGGCAGTGGTCTTTTTTTGTCGAGCATGATCGGAAAAATCGCATGCTTGAGTTTGTCGTGAAAAAAATCGTCTAACTCCACAAGTTCTTTGTCGGTGCAGGCAGTCTCATCAATGAAATGAATGCCTTCTTCTTGGAAACCAGTCTTGATCTCTTGGTAAGCGCTCTCAAAAAGCTGTTGTTGGCGCAATACGACCTTTCGAATTTCGACATAGAGTTCCTCTGCGGTGCCTTTGTAGCCCTGAACTTTCTCATTCCTGAGGTCGATTGCTCTTTTGAGGTTGGCCACGCGCACCCTGAAAAATTCATCGAGGTTGTTGGAGTAAATGCCCAAAAATCGCATGCGCTCAGTAAGCGGAACACTCGGATCCATCGCTTCTTGCAACACGCGTTCATTAAAAGAAAGCCAGCTGAGTTCTCTGTTGATCAAATTCATATTACAAAGAAAGCCTTGCCGAGAGAAACGACAAGGCTTTTTTATATTAATTTATAGTTAAAGTTTTATACAAAAAAAAGCACCATCCGAAGATAGTGCTTTGTTGTGGGGGTTGACGGGTTCGAACCGCCGACCCTCTGCTTGTAAGGCAGATGCTCTGAACCAGCTGAGCTAAACCCCCTAAGTGATTACGAGTGCAAAGATATGAAATAATTCAATATTCAAAAGAAAAAATGAAGTTTTTTACTGCGTTATCCCAAAAAATATATTGAAAATAAGGCGGGGGAGCATTGTAGTAAGTTCAATTTCAATTTGTTGCAAGATGCAACTTTTTCAAAATCTTTTCGTATAATTGGCCTTATGCGCAAAAGCACAAATGTATTTTTATTCATCTTCATAGGCCTTAGTGCTGTGTTTTTGGGCTGTGAATTTCGTTCACCACAAGACGAAATGCGCAAAGACTGGGCGCAAATAGAGCGCTCCGGCAAAATCACCCTACTTACTGAGAACTCAACACTTTCCTTTTTTGAATTCAAGGGCAAACGCATGGGTTTTGAATACGAAATCCTCGATACGTTTTGTAAGGCCAATCACCTGAAGTTAGAGGTGAAGGTGTTAAATCAACTCGGTGATTTCCAGCGCAAGCTTCGCAAAGGCGAGGGAGATGTTGTGGCGGCAAATCTCCCTATCGAGTTGGGGCAACAACAGCAATTCAATTATTCTATTCCTTATTACCAGACCTATCAAGTGTTGGTGCAGCGCAAATCAGATTCTATAATTTCAGAGCCGGCGTATCTTGCAGGTAAAACGGTCTACATCCGTAAAAATTCGGCCTACGAAAAACGCTTACAGGCTTTGCAAGAAGAAATAGGAGCAACTATTGATATCCGATACCAACAAACTGCGCCACTTGCCGAAGATTTAATTGAAGAAGTGGCCAACAGCCGCATTCATTACACCTTAGCACATGAAAATCAGGCACGCATTGTCAAAGACATGCATCCGAACTTAGATATTGCCACCCGCATGTCTTTTGAACAGCGCATTGCTTTTGCTTTGCGTCCTAAAAGTAAACTTCTCAAAGAAAAGCTCGATGCGTTTCTACAGACCTATATTGCCTCAGAAGCCTACACGCAGCTTAAAAAGCGCTACTTTGATTATATTGCCTCCACACCAACGGAATTTTACCTTACGCCCAAAGGTGCGCTTTCTCCTTTTGATGCGCTTTTCAAAAAGGCTGCGCAGTCCTACAATTGGGATTGGAAAGTACTTGCGGCTATAGCTTTCAAAGAGTCTCGTTTCAATCCAAATGCCCGTGGTTTTGGTGGTGCCTATGGCCTCATGCAATTTATGCCGAATACTGGGCCTCGTTTTGGCGTGTTTCCGGAGTCCAGCCCGGAAGTACAAATCAAAGGTGGTATGCGTTATTTGCAGTCCATGAGTAAGCGCTGGGCAAGTATTTCTGACGAACAAACACGTTTGCAATTTACCTTGGCTTCTTACAATGCAGGCATGAGTCATATTGAAGATGCGCAGCGCTTAGCAAAAGCCGCAGGCCTCAATCCAAACAAATGGGATGGCAACGTGGCCCTAATGGTCAATAAGTTAGATGAGCCCCAGTTTTATCGATCTGAATTGGTGCGCTGTGGGGCCTATAGAGGGCAAGCCACTTCTTATGTGGCCAAAGTCTTAGGAATTTACGCGCGTTGGAAATAAATGTCAGAGAAGCGCATAATTGTTGTTCAGGGCCCCACTGCATCAGGCAAAACTACTTTGGCAATTGCCTTGGCTCAGCACCTTCAAACCGAAGTCATTTCCTTCGATTCTCGCCAGTTCTACAAAGAACTCGACATTGGTGTTGCAAGGCCAAGTGCAGCAGAATTGGCAGCAGTAAAGCAGCACCTAATTGCTTCTCATTCAATTCTAGAACCATTGAATGCCACCTCTTATGTGGTACAGGCCAGACCAATTTTAGAACGGCTGCTCGAAGAAAAGGGCTCAGTAGTATTGGTTGGTGGCTCGGCTTTATTTGCCGATGCCCTCATTTTGGGTCTGGATCCGTTGCCGCACGACACAGTTGTTCAGGCTAAATGGCAAGCTGTTTTTGAAAACGATGGTTTAGTAGCACTGCAAGCCGCATTAGCTAAGCAAGACCCAGCATTTTATCAAGAAATCGACACCATGAATCCTACGCGGCTCATGAGGGCCCTAGAAATCAATGAGCTTACAGGGCAATCCAATTTAGATCTTCGTAAAGGACCTCGAATAGACCCGCCGCATGTTGCACGCATGTTCATCAACTGGCCCCGTGCTAGCTTATACGAACGCATTAATGCGCGCGTTGATATCATGATAGCCGAAGGGCTCGAACAAGAAGCTCGTCAGTTTTTTCCAGATCAAATGTTATTACAAGCCTTACAAACAGTTGGCTATCGCGAGTTTTTTGCTTATTTCGAGGGCGCTATGGGTAGGGAAGAGGCTATAGAGAAAATCAAGCAGCACACGCGTAACTATGCCAAGCGACAACTTACTTGGTTGTCGCGCTACGATCAAATTATGGCACTTGAGCCTGCAACTGCTGCAGAATTGTTGGCCACCGCACTTATTAAAATTGGTTAAAGAAATGTTAAAAAGAAGGAGCGAAGCTTAAAATCAAGCATTTTCGTACCTAAACAGTTGAACATGAAAAATCTATTTATTTTACTTTCGTTCTTTTTTCTCCAACAACTCCACGCACAGAAAATTCGTTTGAAGGTTGAAGACCAAAAAGATACCACAGTTTACTTAATTAAATACTTTGGTTCGAAACTCTTCTATGCCGACACCGCCCAAATGAAAAATGGCGAGGTAATCTTTGATGGCGCCAAGCAAAAACCAGGTATTGTTGGTTTGTTTTTGCCAGGCCAGCGCTATTTTGAATTCGTGTACAACAACGAAGAAATTCAGCTCGAAACCAAAGGCCCAGACTTTATGGCGAACATGATCGTCAAAAAATCTGAGGAGAACAAATTGTTCATCCCATACGTTAAGTTCATCAGCAGTAAAAAGGGAGAAATAGCCAAGCTTTCTGAGGAGCGCGCCAAACTCAAGCCCGAAGACACACAATACGCCACACTCGGCACGCAAATCGATGCACTCAGCAAAGAAGTAGAAGTGTATCAAGCCAATTTAGTAACTGCCAATCCAGGAAAACTCGTTTCTAAAATTGTCCAGATGTCGACAGACGTTGTTGTACCAGAGCCTCCTAAAGATGCGAACGGCAAAATGCTCGACTCCAACTTTCGCTATAAATACTATTTTGCTCACTATTGGGATAACGTCGATTTCAAAACCGATGCGTTGGTCAATAACCCTATTTTTGCCAACAAACTCGAGTTTTATTTTGGTCAATCCATGATGATACAACATTGGGACACCATCATCAAATATGCTTTTGCGTTCTGTGACGCCCTCAATCCGAAATCGCGCATGTTCGAATACAGCGTGGGTTGGATAGCTTCTACCTACGGAAAAAGCGAAATCATGGGTATGGACAAAGTCTATTACTACATGCTCAAGCGTTATTTCTGTACCAAAGATGGCAGCGGCAAATCTCCAGCATTTTGGGTAGCCGAAGACAAATTCGAGGACCTCTGCGAAAACCTCGACAACAAAATGAACACCGTGATGGGGATCAAGCCACCGAATCTCATCATGCGCGATACCTCCGATACCAAATGGCTCGATTTCTACAGTCTCAATTCTGAATACACCATTCTCTATTTCTGGGATCCAGAATGTGGTCATTGCAAGAAGGTAACGCCAAAAATGCAAACCCTTTATGCAGAAAAATGGAAGGCGCGAAACATTGAAATTTACGCAATAGGTAAAGGGGTCGGTAAAGACTTTGAAGCCTGGAAAAAATACATCCGCGAGAACAAATTGACTTTCATCAATGTTGCTGTTACCAATAGCATTTATGAAATTGCCAAAGCCACGCCAGAAAAATTAGTACCACTCTACCCAGGTGAGAAAGGAAAGCCGACTACTTTGCAGAGTCTCAATTACCAGCAGACCTACGACATCTATTCTACCCCGAAAGTTTTCGTTTTGGACAAAGACAAGAAAATAATTGCCAAAAACTTATCAGTTTCGCAATTAGAAGATATGCTTGATCGCCTTCAAAACAAGTCGGACGCACCCAAATTATTCCCTCCTGATCCAGAAGAGGACGAGCACATGCAAAAGGACTAAATGACGCCAAAACAACTCTCTTCGACCCTTCAAAGTCAACAAAATTGGTTAATTACTACACATAAGGGTCCTGATGGCGATGCCGTCGGCAGTGTAGTTGCTTGGGCCGCTTATGCGCTACAATGCGGCAAAGATTACCTGATTTTGTTTCCAGATCAGCCCGCAGCGTATCTGTGTCCTTTTTTAGAAGGTTTTGAGTGGGAGGTTTTTCAGGCCGAAAAAAAATACGATTTCGACCTGCTCTTTGCCCTCGACTATAATGCACCGAGCAGGGTGGGGCAAGAGATGTCTGGTTTTGTGGCAACTTACCCGGCTACTAAAGTCATGCTAGACCACCATCCCGGTCCGGAGGAATTCTGCGAGCTCACTATTTCACATCCGAAAGCTTGTTCAACCACAGAAGTCATTTACCAGACGCTAGAAGCGCTCGGGCAACTTTCGCTTATCAATCTACCGATGGCCAAGGGTTTGTATTTAGGCCTCCTGACCGACACCGGTTCTTTTCGTTTTCCATCTGTATCGGCCTACACACACCAAATCAGCGCACATTTATTGTCTTTGGGCTTGGCGCACCATGAAATCCATGAGGCTGTTTACGATGTCAATAGTGTAACGCGTTTGCAATTGCGCGGTTATGCCATAGCGGAGAAACTTCAACTGTATCCGCAAATAGGTGTGGGTGTGCTCAGTTTGAATAAAGAAGAGCTCCGGCGTTTCAATTATCAAAAAGGAGATACGGAAGGTTTGGTTAATGTCATTTTATCAATTGATGGTTATAAAGTTGGTGTTTTTTTAATGGAAACAGAAGACGGTGTAAAAATGTCTTTTCGCTCCAAAGGTCAGCGCTTTGTCAATGCATTTGCGCAGGCTCATTTTAATGGCGGCGGACACCAATACGCGGCAGGTGGCTTTTACGAAGGTACCTTGAGCGCAGCGCTGGCCAAACTTGAATCGTTAACCGATCAATTGTAATTGCATGCCAAATCAGTTTCTGTTTGTTTTTGGGTTCATGTGTTTGCTGCTTTTTTCGGCTTGCCGTAGAGAGAAAACCCAAGATCGGCCACAGCAAAAATGGTCTACCGGGCACTCTGTAGATTTCAATCAGGAGCTCAGCATTCGTGAAAACCTCAAAATCAATACCTATTTAGCGCACTACACCCACCTCAAAATGCAGCAAACGCCTTCTGGCTTACGCTACATGATTTACGAGAAGGGCAATGCTGTTCGGGCCTTGGCTCAAGATGGCCAGCAGGCTTTGATTCGCTTGAAAATAGGTTTGTTGGATGGAACAGTTTGTTACCAAACTAAAGCGGATCAAATTGAACGCATTACCATTGCCCATTCAGAAAAAGAATCGGGCATACACGAAGCTTTGCAGCTCATGCGCAAAGGCGACAAAGCCAAACTCATTTTACCGAGTTACTTGGGGCATGGCTTGCTCGGAGATCGCAGCAAGATTCCGCCACAAAGTATTTTATACATCGATATCCAACTAATTGAGCTCCAATGAGAAGACTGTTGTTCCTTTCTTTGCTTTTGACCTTCACTGCTTGTACTGACACTAAGAAGCAAAAGCACACGTCCAAAAATATTGTCAAGGCCAACACCCAAGACCTCACGGACTTAGATACCAGCGCTGCCGGGTCCAAGAAAAACCTGATTAATTTCGAAAAAGGCAAGGTGAGTTTGCGCAAGCAACTGCCGAGTGGCATTGTACTCAAATGGATTGAGCGAGGCACTGGCCCAGGGTTTAAAAGCGGCGAAATGGCGCTCATTGACTACCGTTTAGGTACGCCCGACGGCCGAATCATCGACGGCAATAACAGAATTGACCTGCCTTTTATTCCGTTTGTTGTAGGTTACAGTATGCAGACACAAGGTTGGGATTTAGCTTTCGCACATTTGCGCGTCGGCGATTTTGTGAAAGTAGAGATTCCCGCAGCGCTAGCTTATGGTAGCAAAGGCATTAAGGATGTATTGGCACCGAACACACCCAATTGGCTATATGTGAAGGTCATTTCGAAAATCAAGCCGAGTACAGATGCAGAAGGCATCCGAGCCTGGAAACTCTCCGATGGCCAGGCCTTTAACTTAGAGGAGGGTGGCGCAAAGGAAGTCGCTTACGAATTCGTGGCCTCCACACCCAATAAAGCAAATGCCATTGTAGCGCGTAAATTTCCCCAGCGCTTTGTTGTTGGGCAAAAAACAACTGTTCCAGGACTGCGTAAAATACTCAAAAATGCCTTGCAAGGCGAGCGCTATTACCTTGTATTACAGCCAGAACAGGCCTACGGAAGCAAAGGTTATGGGCAAGTGATTGCGCCCAATGAGCCCGTTTTCTTTTTACTAGACATTGTTGGCGTCCGGTCCATTTCATAGGAAATGCCTAAATTTGTACTGAAATTTTTGTTTTGCGCCCGATAACACTTTTATATATTTTTTGTTTGTTCTTTGGTTTTTCAACCACTGCGCAGCGTGCACTCGACACCATCGAAACCGAACTCGGCAAGGTTGTGTTGTACAGCAATAAAACTTGGTCATTTTTACAGGTTAGCACTTTTGATGGCATCATGAACCCCCGTATCAATGCCATCATGCTTGCGCAAGAACCAAGTTTTCGCCATCCCTGGAGCAACGACATCTGTTTTACAAGCCGCAACGATCTGTCTAAGCTCAAAGACACCCTTTGGCTTTGTGTAAACGACGAATACGACCAAAATTTCCATATGCCTGCCCCAGGTATTGTTACTTCTCGCTATGGCCCTCGTAATGGAAGAAACCACAATGGCATTGACATCGATTTGGAAACAGGAGACACCGTATACGCAACTTGGTCTGGAAAAGTCCGTTACGCCAAATACAACGATGGTGGATTCGGAAACTTAGTCATCATTCGCCATCCAAATGGCCTCGAAACCATCTACGCGCACTTGAGCAAATTCTTGGTCTATCCCGATCAAGATATCGTCGCGGGTGAGCCCATTGGCCTCGGGGGCAATACCGGGCACTCTTATGGTTCCCACCTGCATTTTGAGATCCGTTTTTACGACGCGCCCATGAATCCGGAAGAAATCATCGACTTCTCTGCTAGAGGACTTAAAAATGAAAATTTATTTGTGCACAAGGGCTTGTTTAGGCCTGGTGCCAAACCTTCTGATTATTACGAAGATCATCCTACTGAAGTTGTTCAGGCGCCTGTTGTGGTGCGCACACCACAAGTTCGTTATTACAAGGTGCGCCCTGGAGATACCCTCACCGAAATTGCTGCACGCAACAACACCACCGTTACTAAAATTTGCCAGCTAAACGGCATCAAACCAACAACTGTACTCCAATTAGGTCGCAGTTTAAGAGTAAAATAACATGAAAAACATTCTTCTTTTCAGCTGCTTTGTTGTTTTGCTGACTGCTTGTTCAGACTACGCCAAAATTGTAAAAGGCTCCGACTACAGCCAAAAATTTGTGACGGCCAATGCACTCTATGACCAAAAAGAATTTGATAAAGCAATTGTGTTGTACGAGCAAATTTATCAGCACGCACCCAAGTCGGGCGAGGGTGAACTCTCTTACTATCGCATGGCGCAAGCTTATTACGAAATCGAAGATTTCTACATGGCTCAATATTACTACAACTCTTACATGCAGCGTTTTCCTTACAGCGATAAATCCGAAGAAATTTTATTCATGATTGCCATGTGCTCGGTCAAAAACTCGCCCGAACACACCCTAGATCAGACCGAAACAGAACTCGCTATTAGTAACGTGCAGCAATTTGTTGACCGCTATCCAAGTTCATACCTCGTCGATTCCTGCAACCTGATCATCGACCAACTTCGTTTTAAATTAGAGCGCAAAGAGTTTGAAACCGTTCAGCTATACGATCGCACAGAGAATTTTAAAGCTGCTGTTGCAGCAGGTGAACTTTTCATGGAGCACTACAGCCGCTCTGCTTTTATGGAAGAAGCACATTACATAGTGGTCAAAAATTCGTATTTCATGACCATCAATAGTATCGAAAGTAAAAAAAGTGAGCGAAGCGCCCAAACAATAGAAAGATTCCGTAACTTTGCTACTCGCTATGCAAGCTCCAAATACATTAAGGAATTAGAAGGCTACGTAGCACTACTAGAAAAAAAACAATAAAATACACCAAATGAGTTTCAAAAATATCGCTGCAGAACGTACTACTGTTACCCGTGACACCATCCTTGTGGAAGAAAAAACTGGCAACATCTACGAATCTTTGGTGGCTATTTCTAAAAGAGCCAACCAAATTTCTTCAGAACTCAAAGAAGAGTTGACTCAAAAGTTGCAAGAATTCGCAACCCACACAGACAACCTAGAAGAGGTTTTTGAAAACCGCGAGCAAATAGAAATTTCTAAGCATTACGAAAAAATGCCTAAGCCTACAGCTATTGCTATGCAAGAGTTGCTAGAAGAAAAAATCTATTTACGCAAACCAGAGTCTTTGCAATAAACATGCAAGGCAAGCGGATCCTTCTTGGTATTACAGGAGGTATAGCCGCCTACAAAATTCCTATTCTCGTTCGCTTACTCAAAAAACACGGTGCCGAAGTGCGCTGTGTGCTGAGTCCTAATGCCGCAGATTTTGTTAGCCCATTGGTGCTTGCCACACTTTCTAACGAGGCGGTTCATATCGAATTTTGGAACAAACAAACCGGCGTCTGGACCAACCACGTCGCGCTCGGTTTGTGGGCAGACCTCATGCTCATTGCGCCAGCTACCGCCAATACCGTCTCCAAAATGGCCAGCGGCGCCTGTGACAACCTTTTGTTGGCGACCTATTTGTCTTTGAAGTGCCCCTGCATTATTGCGCCCGCCATGGATCTAGACATGTACCAGCATCCGAGTTTCAAGCGCAACCTCGCCACCTTGCAAACCGACCGCATACAAGTGATTCCAGCAACGTTTGGCGCCTTAGCTAGTGGCTTGGAAGGGCAGGGGCGCATGGAAGAACCCGAGCAAATATGTGCATATGTACAGCGCTTTTTTAAAAATCAGGCCCAAGCAAAGTCCAACGCATCGCAAAGATGGCTCATTACCGCTGGCCCGACCCGTGAGGCCATTGATCCAGTGCGCTATATTTCCAATCATTCCACAGGCAAAATGGGTTTTGCGCTTGCCAAAGCCGCTCTGCAAGCAGGCCATGAAGTACTTTTGATCAGCGGCCCAACAGCACAACACCTCACACATCCAAACTTAACTTTGCTTCAGATTGAAAGCGCCCAAGAATTACTTTCGGCAGTACAAGCAAATTGGGCTTGGGCTACTTGTGGTGTCTTCAGTGCTGCTGTTGCAGATTACCGCGTAGAGGCAGTTGCTACAGAAAAAATTAAAAAACAAGCAGACTATATGCAGTTGGCTTTGGTCAAGAATCCTGATGTCTTGGCTTGGGCAGCTGAGCACAAAACCACGCAAAAAGTTGTCGGATTTGCACTCGAAACCAATAATTCTGAAGAAAACGCGTTAAGCAAGTTGCGCCGCAAAAACCTCGACTACATCGTGCTCAACGAACAGCATAATGGGGTGAGTGGTTTTGGCAGCGATACCAATAAAATTGTTATATTCGATAAAGCAGAGCGACGTCTTGACTTACCGCTTCAGAGCAAGTCCGATACCGCTGCTGCGCTCATTCAAATACTTGATGCTCAACATGAATAAGTGCTTTTCTATTTTGCTTGCTTTTTTTGCCTTTACCAGCATGCAAGCCCAAGAACTCAATTGTCAGGTCAATGTTGTCGTGGACAACAAAGTAGAGGTCAGCTCCACAGAACTAGAGATCATCAATCAGATGAAGCAGAGCATCAACGAAATTATGAACAATACCGCCTGGACTAAAGATAAATTCAAGGTTGAGGAACGTATCAATTGTAATTTGCAAATCCAAATTCGCGAAATACCCGCAACGGGTTCTTACCGCGGCGACATCCAAGTATCTTCAGTGCGCCCGGCATTCAACAGTAGTTACAACTCCACCATTTTCAACTTCCAAGATGAAAATTTCCAGGCTTCATTTTCAAGAGGAGCAGTCTTGAATTATGTGCCTAATCAATACCGCGATAACCTCACTTCCATTTTGGCATTTTATGCCTACTACATCATCGGTATGGACTACGACTCCTTTTCACTCAAAGGTGGAACACCGTATTTTCAAGAAGCTCAGCAAATTGTGACACTCGCCCAAACGGGCGGTGCCGCCGGATGGAAATCATCGGAAAGCAGTAAAAGAAACCGTTTTTACCTCGTAGACAACATGCTTCAGCCCGTTTTTGAGCCATTTAGAGTATGCTTGTACCAATATCATCGCTTGGGAATCGATCAGCTTTACGACAAAAAAGAAGAGGGTAAGATAGCCATTATTACTGCGCTCAACCTCCTGAGCCCCATAATGGCCACGCGCCCTAACACAGTCAATGTGGTGAGCTACCTTTTTGGCAAGACTACAGAGTTTAAGAATATTTATTCCGATTCCGAACTCAAGGAAAAGCAAGACCTCGTTAATTTGCTCAAAAAACTAGATCCAGCCAACGCAACACGCTACTCAACAATCCTCGATTAATGCTCTGCAGCCTTCGCATTCAGCACTTTGCACTCATCGAAGAGGTACAGCTCGATTTCAAGCGAGGTTTTACGGTGTTTACCGGTGAAACCGGTTCGGGTAAGTCGATCATTTTGGCTGCAACTCAACTCATTTTAGGAGAGCGCGCCGATTTACAAGTCATTGCACCTGGCGCCAAAAAAGCCATCGTTGAAGCAGCGTTTGAACTCACCCAAGATTACCTTCCGTTTTTTGAGGCTAATGACCTCGATTTCGAGCCCCACACCCTGATCAGGCGAGAAATTGCCAGCGAAGGTAAATCGCGTGCATTTATCAATGATATTCCGGTTTCGTTGCAAGTGCTCAAGCAGCTCACCTCTAATTTGTTGCAAATCCATTCACAGTACAATACCCTAGAGCTGAAGTCTAAGCACTTTCAGTTGGAACTCATGGATGTGCTGTTGGGTCTGCAAAAAGAGCAGCAAGCTTTTGCACTTTCTTTTGCAGAGCTGCAGCAACTTCAAAAAGAAATGCAGGCCAAGCAACAAGCTTATGCGCAAGATCAACTACAGCAAGATTACAATACCTTTTTGCTTGAAGAACTCCACGCCCTGCAACTACACGACCCCAAAATACAGCTCCTAGAGCAAGAAATTGAGCGCTATGCCAACGCAAGTCAGCTAGAAGAAGCTCGCGCCGGTCTGGCAAGTCTCACTGACGACAACAGCGTCTATACAATGTTGTATGCCATAAAGTCTGTGCTCGATAAAGTCAAGAACCTAGATCCGGACATTCAAAACTATGCAGCACGTTTGGAGCAAATCCTCATAGAGCTCAAAGAGCTGTCCCGAGATGCTTCAGCTACGTCTTTTGCAGATTTAGAACCGACCGATCTATATGCCTTGGAGGCACAGCAAGACAAAATCAATGCTGCCTTGCTCAAGCACCGCGCCCGCGATGTCTCAGAATTAATACAAATTCAAACCAATTTGTTACTAAAAAGCAAAGGACTTGAAGACCAAGCCGCTGAACTTGAGGCACTGCAACAACAATGCAAAGCGCTTGAAACAGATTTATGGGCTACGGCCATGCAATTGCACCAACAAAGACAAGAGGGCGCAGGGCAAATCGCCCAGCAATTAGCGGGTATTTTAGAGGAACTCAAGTTGCCGCATACCAAATTAGCCTTTGAACTCGAGTTGCTCGATCAGCTCAACACAAGTGGATGCAGCCAATTAGCCCTGCTTTTTTCGGCGAATCTTGGCCATAGCTTGGTGCCCGTTGAGCGCGCAGCAAGCGGCGGCGAGTTGTCTCGACTCATGCTGGCTTTGCAAAAAATGATTTCAGAAAAGAAAGCACTGCCCACTATTATTTTTGACGAAATCGATACGGGTGTATCAGGAGATGTCGCACTTAAAATTGGCAAGCTGCTCAACGAAATGTCTGCAAAAGGCCAATGCATGGCCATTTCGCACCTGCCACAAGTAGCTGCAAAAGCTGCGCATCATTGGATGGTTCAAAAAACTGTAGTGGGCGAGCGCATGCAAACAAGCGTCATGCACTTAGATCCAGAGGCGCGCATCCATGAAATTGCCAGGTTGCTCAGCGGTGAAGTCATTACAGCAGCTGCCGTCGCCAATGCTCAAGCTTTATTGCTAGGCGCATGAGAGCTGCGCCACTTTTTGACCACTACCAACCCAAGTTATTGATGGGGAGCTGTTTTTCTGATGAAATTGGCAGCTTATTACAACAAAATGGTTTTGACTGCTTGGTAAATCCAGGCGGTACGCTTTTTCATCCTTTAGCTATTGCACGCTTGCTCAATTGGGCATTAGACGAACCCACTCCATTGCGTACCTTACTACGCCAAGACGTATTATTAAGTTGGGATTTATCGGGTACTTTTTATGCACTATCCGATGCCGAGTTCAAAGAAAAAGTAACTGCGCTTCATGAGTCGCTTCAATATTATTTAATGCAAAGTTCCCACCTGATTCTTACTTTCGGAACAGCCTGGGCTTATTATCTGAAAGCAGATCAACAAGTGGTGGCCAATTGCCATAAGGCGCCATCAAATACCTTTACAAAGGTACTCAGCGACCTGAGTCAACTTCAAGTCGAATGGACGCTTTTGGTTCAAAGACTTGCTCGCTTCAATCCTGATCTAGCGCTTGTTTTTACAGTAAGCCCCGTCAGACATTTGAAAGACGGATGGGTAGAAAACAACCGCAGCAAAGCGCGACTACATTTATTACTAGAAACATTATGTGGGCTACCGAAGTGTAGTTACTTTGCGGCCTACGAACTTGTTTTGGATGAATTGCGCGATTATTCTTTTTTCAAAGCAGACGGCATGCATCCGAATCAGAAGGCCATTGCCGCTGTTTGGCAGTTGTTTGCACAGCAAATGTTCGACCCTGCTACCAAAGCACTTGTTGAAGACTGGGAGGCCTTGCAAAAAAGTAAAGCCCATCGCATTTTATATCCTGAAAGTAGAGAGGGCCAGCAGTTAAAAAGAAATCTTTTAGAGAAAGAAAGCGCATTTTTCAAAATGTACCCGCAATTCAAGGGTTCCACTCCTGCATAAATTGCGCTAAAAAAGTTTCCATATAGGCGTGCCTTTGCGCGGCAATTTGCTTAGCTGTATTAGTTTCCATCCGATCTTTTAAAAGCAATAACTTTTCATAAAAATGATTGATGGTGTGGCCTTTATCTTGGGCATAAGCCTCTTTACTTTGGTGTAGGGTAGGTGAAATACTGGGGTTGTAAAGTGCGCGTTGTCTTGATCCACCATATGAAAACGCGCGTGCAATACCAACGGCTCCAATGGCATCTAGCCGATCTGCATCGCGAACTATTTGGCCTTCTAGGCTTGTTTGTTCATCGGCAACGCCAGCACCTTTGTACGATACAATACCGACAATTTGGGCAACACGAACAGCGAGGGCTTCGGGAGCATTGAGTTCGAGAAGTAAAGCATGCACCTTTTGAACGCCCTTGTCGAAATCGCCGCCATTGTATTTGTGGTCGGAGTAGTCGTGAAGGAGTGCGGCTAATTCAATCAGGAGAGGGTTTCCGCCTTCGGTATGTTGCAAGTGTAACGCATTTTTTCTGACGCGGTCAATGTGGAACCAATCGTGGCTGCCTTCCATGCCGGTGAATTTAGTCTTCACCAAGTTTTCTACTTGCTCAAGTAGTGCTTGCATTAGATTTTAACAATGCGTTTGGTCAGGCTTTGGCCATTTGAATAAACTGTCAAAAAGTAGGGGCCAGCTTGCAAGTCATTGATGTTTATTGAACTTTGGTCTGAAGTACGCAGTAATTGCCCACTCGTAGATTTCAATTCTAAACGTTGAAAATCTTGACTTACCTGAATGTTGATCTGATCTTGTGATGGATTTGGATATACATCAAAAGCAATGTTTGGGTTTTCGTCAATGCCAACTGGGTCATCTTTTCTGACTTCAATATCGTCTAAATAGAGTTTGAAACCGTCGTAAGTACGCAAAACAAAAGCAATATAAATGGTGGAATCGTTGTATCCGGCGTTACTCAAATTGACCTCGCGAAAGGTCCATTCAAAATTCTCTTCTTCAATTGAACCAATGGTATCGGTAAAAGCTGTGGGGTCGTTTGTGGTAGTCGAAACCAAAATAAGGTAGTCGTCTGGGTAAGAAGGGTCGTGAGATTTGGCTTCCCAATGGATGAAATTGCCGAAGCTTCCAAGTGTGAGTGCAGGCGTAATGAGCCAACGATTCGCCGTATCGGCGTTTTCAAAATAGGAACTAACGGCTGCTACGGTGTCAGCGCTGTTTTCTGGGTCGGGGGTAGTGATCCAGCCGCTGGCGAATTCCAGCACTTCTGGGTTGGGCGCTTGGGCATCTAGATTGAGTAGGGTGTAGTTGCTCGGAATTCCGTTCTGAAAATCAGTGCTTAAAATGGGTGTTTGGGCCTGAGCGCAGACAGCAAAGAACAGAAGGAAAAGAAAAGTAGGAATTTTCATAGGGTAAAGATAGTCATTCTTGTTAGTCGACCAATGTGATCAAGATTTCGTTGAACTCTTGGTAGAAGACGTCGAACTCCATTAAATGTTTCTTGAAGAAGCCATAAATTGCAGGCCAGTCTTGTTTTTGGTAGTAATTACAGCCGTCCAAAACCCATGAAATGCGTCCCAAAACTTGACCTTCTCGGTTGGTGTGTTCAGGGTTCCAATGAGTGGGTATGGACATAGCGCCCTCCAAAACGACTTTTAATTCGGTGAGTTGTTCCCAAAAAATCGCTTGAATACCCGCGTCTTTAAATTGGATATCATAGCAGATGGAAATATTCTTGCCCTCGCAAACCATGCGCAAGTAGGTGTGCTTGACCTGAGTAGGGTAGCTTGCCCAATTGACCCTGCGGCCCGAACTTGAAAGCACGCCCCGCATATACGTTTTAAAGCCCGCCCAAAACGCTTCGTTAAAAGCCTTGCGTTCTTCTTTAGGTAGCATGCGCTAACTTACTGATTTCCTTTGGCGTGATCAGCCAAAAACTGTTGTAAGCCTATATCTGTAAGTGGGTGCTTCACCAATGCCTTGATGGCTGAAAGTGGACCCGTCATGACGTCTGCACCAATGCTCGCACAGTTGATGATGTGCATTGGATGACGCACAGAGGCCGCCAAGATTTCTGTATCGAAAGCGTAGTTGTCGTAGATGAGTCGGATTTGCTCAATGAGTTGTAGTCCATCTGTGGAGACGTCGTCAAGGCGTCCTAAGAAAGGAGAGATGTAAGTAGCACCTGCTTTAGCTGCAACCAAGGCTTGGCCAGCAGAGAAAATGAGTGTGCAATTGGTACGAATTCCTTTGTTGGAGAAATATTTGATGGCTTTAAGGCCTTCTGCCAACATAGGGATTTTAACGACTATATTTTTGTGTAAAGCGGCAAGTTCTTCCCCTTCGCGCACCATGCCTTCGAAGTCTGTGGCAATCACTTCAGCACTCACAGGGCCATCAACAATCTTACAGATATTCACGTAATGCTGTAAGATGTTTTCCTTTCCAGTAATGCCTTCTTTGGCCATTAAAGAAGGGTTAGTGGTCACGCCGTCAAGGATACCCATGTCGTGGGCTTCGGCGATCTCTTTGAGGTTGGCGGTGTCGATAAAAAATTTCATGGGTTTATTTTTTGCGGTTTTTAAGCGCTTCTTGTTGTTGGCGCTGCATTTCTTCCAAGCGTTCTTGGAATTTAGATTTTTTCTTGACTTTCGGATTAGCGGCATTGTTGGCTTTTCTTTCAGCCATTTTTACCTTGAGTTTCTCTTCGTTTACAAAGAAATACTTGATCAAGAGCATCATGACAATGGAGAGTAAAGTAGAGATGAAGTAGTAGTAGCTCAAACCTGCAGAGTAGTTGTTGAAGAAGAAAATCATCATAAAAGGGAAGATATACATGATGATGCGCATGTCGGGCATGCCGGGCTGCTGTGGTTGTTGCATGTTGCCGCTATTCATGTAGGTGTAGGCGAGGGTAGTGCCTGCCATTAGGAGTGTGAATAACGAGATGTGGTCTCCATAGATAGGGAGGTGGAAACCAAAATCGAGGATAGAGTCAAAAGAACTGAGGTCTTCTGCCCAGAGGAATCCTTTTTGACGCAGTTCGAATGCAGCAGGAAAGAAACGGAAAACGGCAAGAAGAATAGGCATCTGAATAAGCATCGGGACGCAACCGGCTAAAGGGCTCGCACCAGAATCTCGGTAGAGGCTCATCATTTCCATTTGCTTTTTCATGGCGTCTTCTTGCTTCGGGTACTTGGCATTGAGTTCGTCGATTTCAGGCTTAAGGATGCGCATCTTGACAGAAGAAACAAACATTTTCCATTGCACAGGCATCAAAATTGTTTTGAGAATGAGCGTGAGTACCAAAATAGCCCAGCCGATGGCCATGCCGTTATTGATCAGCAAGTTGAAGATAGGTTGAACGGCGTAGATGTTGATCCAGCGGAACAAGCCCCAGCCAAAGTTGAGGATGTCGTCGTAGCCACTGCCGTAGTTTTTAAGTACTTCGTAGTCATTCGGACCAAAAAACCAATTGAAAGAAGCGGCGTTGTTTTCGAAATCTAAGGCCATAGTGGCATGGTAACCTTTCAGGTGTGTCCAGGCTTGTGGATGCCCACCTTTAAAGTTCTCGATATAAAATTTCGTTCCTTTTTTAGGGAAAGCATTGGTCGGGTGGAGGATTGCAGAGAAATAACTTTGTTTGAAAGCAACCCATTCGATGTTTTCTTCAGCAACTCCAGATTCACTGGCTGTTTCTGATAGGTAATCGAGTCCGCTTTCAGCTTGGTTATAGCAAATCGTAGAAACGCGGCGCTGTTCGCTAAACAAGCGCTCGGTTTTCTTGAAATCAGCTGCCCAGTTGAGCACGGTGTTATCGAGAATGAAACCATCGTTGTCGAGGACTTCAATGTTATAGGCTAAATCGTGGCCTTTTTTGAGCTGATAGGTTTGGCGAATACGGCCTTCATTGAATTTTGCTTCATAAACGGCAGAAGTCTTGGTGCTTTTTACCAATTCAAATAGGTAGTCCTTGGTGTAGATTTTACCATTAGCTGTGCTGAGTACGAGTTGGTTCTGGGCATCACCGTCTTCAAATAAGCAAAGGGCGTTATCTTTTTTGCTAGCAAAGTCTTTGTAACTTCTGTAAGACTTCAAATATACGCCGGCAAGCATTCCACCTTTGGAATTGAGCTCGATGCGCAACTCCTTGTTTTCAATTGTGGTGATTTCGCCTTTTGCCACAATTGTTGAGGAATTGCTCTTAGTGCGAGCAGTATTAGCGACAGATTTTTTTGCGGCGTTGGATTTCTTTTCCGCTTTTTGAGCGGCGGCAGTCTCTTTATTTTGAGCCGCTTTTACTTCTGCTTCTGAAGGCTGATTCATGACAGAAAAAACCGTGATGATGAGGCCAATCAAAACCAGGCCAATGGTGGAATTGCGATCCATAGAATTTAGTGTTTTTTGTTTTTAAGGGCCGCTTTTACAAATGCGACGAAGAGTGGGTGAGGGGCGTCTACTGTGCTTTTGTATTCTGGATGGAATTGCACGCCCACAAACCAAGGATGGGTAGGGATTTCAACTACTTCAACCAAACCTGTTTCGGGGTTCTTCCCGGCTGCAATCATGCCTTTAGCCTCAAAATCAGAAAGGAAAGCATTGTTGAATTCATAACGATGGCGGTGACGCTCCGAAATGTTGTTGTTCTGATAGGCCTTGGCTGTATTTGAATTGGGCTTGAGCTCGCATTTGTAGGCGCCAAGGCGCATAGTGCCACCCATATTGGAGATGCGTTTTTGCTCTTCCATCATGGAAATGACTGCCGCGTTGGTGTTCTCGGACATTTCTGTAGAATGCGCTTCGCTGAGGCCGAGTTCATTTCTGGCAAATTCAATGACGGCAATTTGCATACCGAGGCAAATACCTAGGAAAGGAATATTGTTTTCACGTGCAAAGCGCACGGCTTCAATTTTGCCGTCGATACCTCTTGAACCAAAACCAGGGGCCACGAGGATGCCATCTAGGCCAGCAAGTTCATTGCTGATGTTTTCTGGGTCGAGGGTTTCGGAATGGATCCAGCTTAGTTCAACTTTTGTTTCATTGGAAACGCCAGCATGGATAAAAGCTTCAGAAATAGATTTATACGCGTCTTTGAGTTCGACGTATTTGCCAATGAGACCAATTTTGACGGTGTGCTTAGGGTTTTTGAGGCGCTCTAAAAAAGCCTTCCAGTTGTCTAGTTTAGGGCTTTGCTTTTTGGATAAGCCAAGTTTTTCGAGTACAACGGTATCGAGTTCTTCGGCTTGCATGAGCAGCGGAACGTCGTAGATTGAAGATGCATCGCGGGCCTCAATAACAGCATTGACCGATACATTGCAAAACTTAGCGATTTTCTTTCTCAGGCCAAGATCGAGTTCGTGCTCGGTACGACAGCAAAGTACGTCTGGCTGTACGCCAAGTTCGAGTAGTTGCTTGACAGAGTGCTGTGTAGGTTTGGTTTTGAGCTCTCCGGCTGCAGAAAGGTATGGAACAAGCGTGAGGTGCACAACGATGCAGTCGTTTTCGTATTCCCAGAGCATTTGGCGAACGGCCTCCACGTAAGGCAAAGATTCGATGTCACCAACAGTACCGCCAATTTCGGTAATGACGATATCAAACTGACCATTTTTTGCAACTGCTTGAATGCGCTCTTTGATTTCGTCGGTAATATGAGGGATCACCTGTACTGTTTTACCTAAATAGTCGCCGCGGCGTTCTTTTTCTATTACAGATTGGTAGATTCTACCTGTTGTAACGTTATTGGCCTGCGAAGTAGGTACGTTTAAAAAGCGCTCGTAGTGACCGAGGTCGAGGTCGGTTTCTGCGCCGTCGTCTGTGACGTAGCACTCGCCGTGTTCGTAGGGGTTGAGAGTTCCTGGATCTATATTGATATATGGATCTAATTTTTGAATGGTGGTGGTATAACCACGTGCTTGTAAGAGTTTTGCTAACGAGGCTGATATGATGCCTTTCCCTAAGGAAGAAGTCACACCCCCGGTTACAAAAACATACTTGGTTGAATTGGACATATAACGTTTGTAACTACGGGAAACAAAGGTAATACATTCATTGCCTTTGGCCTAAAATTGTTTACAAAATGTTTAAATGTTTATTTCTTTTACTGCCAAGTAAAATAGCTTTGCTGCTGCTGTGGTCGGTTGGTTTCGGGTTCCAAAAGTGGCTCGCACGGCCTGAGGGTTTCTTGACAATCTTTTGGAAGTGCTTGATATAGCTTGGTTCCCTCAGTTTTCCAGGCAATCATTTCGTCCGAAACTTCCTTGATGACCTTAGCTGGATTGCCGACCACTAAACTGCGTGGCGGGATGATCATTTTGGCAGGAACAAAGGCAAGAGCGCCAATAACCGATTCTTTACCCACAAGTACATCGTCCATGATAACGGCGTTTATACCGATCAAGCAGTTTTCACCGAGGGTGCCGCCATGGATAATGGCACCATGGCCAACGTGCGCTCCGGATTTCAGGTGAACGGTGGTGCCAGGAAACATATGAATGACACAATTCTCTTGTACATTGCAGCCATCTTCGATGATAATTTGCCCCCAGTCGCCACGCAAAACAGCGCCCGGACCAATGTATACGTTTTCACCAATAAGTACATTGCCAGTAACGTTTGCTTGTGGATGAACAAAGCTCGAGGCTTTGACGACTGGAATAAAACCGTTGAATGAATAGATGGCCATAAGTTGAAATTACTATTGTAAAGATATGATTGATTGTTAATGTACCAAAACTATTTTATTTAACATAATATTAATTATATAACATGTTGTCAACTTTAGAATTGCAGGTGCCTTACGGTCAGGCCATTGTTCCTTAATTGTTTTAGTGAATCAATTCCAATTTGAAGATGATTTAAAACAAATTGTAGTGTGACTTGTGCATCGCTCGTTTCTGTTTTAACTCCTTCGGGAATCATAGGGGAATCGCTCACTAACAAAAGTGCGCCTGTGGGTATTTTGTTAAAAAAACCAACCATAAAAATGGTTGCTGTTTCCATATCTATGGCATAAGCACGCATATTCCGCAATCGTTCTTTAAAATTCTCATCGTGTTCCCAAACTCTGCGGTTTGTTGTATAGACTGTTCCAGTCCAGTAATCGCAATCTGCGTCTCGTATGGTAGTGGAAATCGCTTTTTGCAAAGCAAACGCCGGTAATGCTGGTACTTCAATCGGAAAATAATCAGTAGATGTTCCTTCTCCTCGAATGGCCGCGATTGGTAAAATAAGGTCACCAATTTTATTGCGCTTTTTGAGTCCGCCGCATTTTCCTAAAAACAAGACGGCTTTTGGCGCAATTGCCGAAAGCAAATCCATGATGGTTGCGGCTCCAGGGCTTCCCATACCAAAATTAATTATCGTGATGTTGTCATGGGTAGCGCATTGCATCGGGCGGTTTGTTCCGATAATTTCAACCCCATATTTTTCTGCAAAAAACTGAACATAATTACTGAAATTTGTTAACAGAATGTATTCACCAAAATCAGCAAGATCTTGACCTGTATATCTAGGCAACCAGTTTTGTACAATTTCTTCTTTCGTTCTCATCTTGTCATAAATTTTACACAAATTACAAATTTTTAGAATGTTATCTTTGCATCGTGTTTAGTACCGATCAACAAACCCTCCACGACCTCGAGTTTGAAGCCATCAAAGCATGGCTAGAAAAATTCTGCATTGGGCCTACAGCATTGAAGCAAGTGCAAACTTTGCAGCCGCGCACACAATTTGCGGTTTTGCGCCAAGAACTCAAGCGCTTAGATGAATTGCGTTTGGTGCGCGTACACGGCGAAAAATTTCCGCAGCTCGAATTTGAAGAACTCCTTCAAGAAATTAAATTATTGGGTATTCAGAAAGCAGTTATTTCTTTAGAAGGATTTCGCCGTATTTATCAAGCCTCAGAACTAGTGAACGCACTAGTATTGTTTTTTGAAAATTCACTCTTTAAATACCCTTTATTAAAAGAGCTCACAGAAGACGTCTACTATACTAAAGACATCATCGAAGAAATCGATCAAGTTTTTGACCGCAACGGACAAATCAAAGACGACGCTTCTGCAGCGCTTGCAGAGATCAGAACGCGCATTCGGGTCTTGCGCAATCAAATCAACAAGAATTTTGACAAAGAACTGCGCCGTTACAACAAAGATAAAGTACTGGCAGAAACGCTTGAAACGTATGTCAATGAGCGCCGTGTCCTGACCGTGCTGTCTACTTTTAAGCGCAAAGTGCCCGGCAATATCCATGGCTCCAGCAAAACCGGCAGTCTTACCTTTATTGAACCTTTGGTAAATGTACCGCTCAACAACGAACTCGAATTTTTATTCGACGACGAACGCAAAGAAATTCACCGCATTTTACAAGCGCTAACGACCCTTATGGTGCAATACCGCCCACTGATCAATGCGTATCAAACTTTGTTGACAAGAATTGATTTCTTGAATGCCAAATGCAAGCTTGCTATTGAGATGCAAGCTGTTTTGCCCGCAATTGGCCAGCACACAGGCATGCATATGAAGCAGGCGTTTCATCCGCTGCTCAGGCGCACCAATCAGCAAGCGGGTAAACCTACCTTTGCGCAAGAACTCAAGTTGCAGCAAAAATCCAGAATGCTCGTCATTTCTGGGCCCAACGCCGGCGGTAAAAGCATTACGCTCAAAACCATCGGGCTCTTGCAACTCATGCTTCAGTCTGGTCTTTTGGTGCCCGTGGCGCCAGACAGCCAAATGTGTTTTTTTAAGCAGATTTATTCAGATATTGGAGATAATCAATCTATTGAAAATGAATTGAGTACCTACTCCTACCGCTTGCAACGCATGAAGTTCTTCTTAGGGCGCGCCAACGCACAAACTTTGTTGCTTTTAGACGAATTTGGAACGGGCTCTGATCCAGAACTCGGTGCTGCGTTGGCAGAGGTTTTCTTTGAACAAATGTATGGGCTCAAGGTATTTGGCGTACTGACAACTCATTACAGTAATATCAAACTCAAGGCCAACGAACTGCCAGAAGCGCAAAACGGTTGCATGCTTTTCAATGAAAAGGACCTCTCCCCGCTCTATCAGTTTGCTTTGGGGCAACCCGGCAGCTCCTTTACTTTTGAGGTGGCGCAGCTCAATGGCATTTCAAAAGCCCTGATCCAAGACGCGAAGTTGCGCCTCGATCAGCAAAAAGTCAGACTCGATAAGCTCTTGAGTGGTTTGCAAAAAGAACGCAATCAGTTATTGGCCCAAAACACGCGTTTGGCCGAGGCAGCTCAGGCCGCAGAAAAGTCTAGTGCGCAGCACGAGCAGGAAATCCAAAAACTGCAGCACAAACAAAGTCAGGTCACGCAGGTGCAGGAAAGCAGCCAACGCCAATTACAGGCTGGAAAAAAAATGCTCGCGTTTATCGAAAAATTCAACGCAACATCGCGCAAAAAAGATGTCAATACCGCTCTTTTTCAGGAGCTTACTCAATTTTTACGCCTCGAGAAGTCTAAGCAAACCATCAAGAAAAAAGCCCCAAGCCCCTCTCCTACCCAAGCCCCAACGAAGAAAGAAGTGCAGCGCGCAGAGAAGTACGAGCAAGAGCGCATCAAGGTGGGGGCTCAGGTGCAGCTCATCCAGACCAATCGCATTGGAGTAGTCGAAGAAATGAAAGGCAAGCAGCTTACGGTGATATTCGGTCAAGCCCGCATCAAAGTGCATCTCGAGAAGTTACGCTTTTTAGCAGACTGAAAATTAACATAAGTTACATATGAATCCCTTGAAAATGCGTAACTTTGCGCTCAATTTTTTAATTTATCACAACAAATGAGTAGTACAGCACTTGGAAACCACATCTTAGTAGAGTTTATGAATTGTGATCCGCATGTCATGAACGACGTAGCGGCCATCGAACGCGACATGGTTGGCGCAGCCCGCAAAGCAGAGGCCACCGTGATCAACTCTACCTTTCACCACTTCTCGCCTTATGGTGTTTCTGGTGTCGTCGTGATCCAAGAAAGTCACTTAGCAATTCATACCTGGCCAGAATACGGCTATGCAGCTGTAGACGTCTTCACCTGTGGTGACATGAACGCCTGGATTGCTTTTGATCACTTAAAAGAGTGTTTTGGCGCGAAGTCTTATTCTGCTATTGAAATGAAACGCGGTTCAGTTAATTTGCTCACGCGCAACGATTTCGACATCACCAGCGCTCGTGAAAAGGCAGCTGAGTGGCGCAACCCCGACTTCTACACCCGCAACGTATGGTTCACAGATAAAGACGAAGACCAAGCACTTTCTTTGCGTTTTACCGGCGACGTCTTTTTTGATGTACAATCGCCTTTTCAGCGCGTTCGCATTTTAGAATCTACTAAGTACGGCAAAATGTTGGCCCTCGACGACATGGTCATGACCACCATCAAAGACGAGTTTCACTACCACGAAATGATTGCTCACCCGAGCTTGTTCACGCTCCAAAATGCCAAAAATGTTTTGGTAATCGGCGGCGGCGACGGCGGAACCGTGCGCGAAGTATTGCGTCACAGCAACATCGAGAAAGTAACCATGGTAGAAATCGACGGCGAAGTCATCAAGGCCTGTAAAGAACACCTACCAGAAATTGCTGCGGCTTTCGACGATCCGCGCCTCGAACTCATCGTAGACGACGGTATCGCATTTGTCAAGAGTGCAGCAGACGCAGTTTACGACCTATTAATTGTAGACGGCTCCGACCCAGTTGGCCCAGCCGAAGGTTTGTTCAGCGTTGAATTCTACCAAAACTGCTACCGCACGCTCAAAGCAGACGGTATTTTAGTAGCGCAAGGAGAATCTCCAAAGTTCAACGAAAAAGCTTTCGCCGAACTCAATCAAACCCTCCAAGGAATCTTCGGAAAAGAAAACGCACCAGTAGGCTTGTTCTTCGTACCAACCTACCCTACTGGCATGTGGTCTTTCCAGTATGGCCTCAAAGGCGCCGCAGACCCACGTAAAGTCAGCATCACTGACGCCATCAAGTCTTTCGTTGCCGAAAAAGGCCTTCGCTATTACAACGAAGACATCCATTTCTCAACGTTCGCGTTGCCTAATTTTGTAAAAGACCTCGTTAAGAAATAATCTTTATCTAAAATAATTTTACACAAAAAAGGGAAGCTAATGCTTCCCTTTTTGATTTTATAGAAATGGCAGATTAAATTAAGAATGGAGTTGCAGCATCTTTAATTGCTTTGCTTAAGTTGACGATGCTATCAATACCGTTTACTTCGTGTTTTGTATCATGGCCATTGATTTCTAAATAATGACGACCTCTATTTGAGGTAATTCTGCAAACAGTCTTCTTTTGGTTTTCATCAATTAATACCATAAAGTTATTCTTGTTATCTCTGTACGAGATTCGACTTGGTTCTATTTTTTTAAAATTACTTAATAGTATGGTCTTAACAGTATGGTAAATTTTAAGCTCCTCAGCAGTCGTTATTATTAGACCTCCATTTTTGGCTTCAAATTCAATAATCTTTGGCAAGGCAGATTGAATAGAATTAGAATGTATAGCTGATCGGATTTTGTTTTTAATAACTTCTGTCAATCTTTTTCCATCGGCTTTGAGCATTCTATTAAAGATTGCTTTAATTAAGTCATCTGAAGGATCTGAAAGTTCATTTACTAATGCTTCTTCAAAACCTTGAAGGAAAAAGAAGTCTTGCGCTTCTTCAAGTATTTCTTTAAATTCTTCTTTTAAAATATTACGCTGAAAACGTGAAAATTGTACTATCAACTCATCATTTATTTCAGAGAAATTTAACTCGATGAATGGTATAGGAAATAATCCTATTTCTTTATTTACATCGTTCGGGGTATAGAACTTCCAAATTACCCCGTTCGTTAAAATTCCTATTTTACTGTTCTTCGTATTTAAAAAGTATCCGTTTAGTTGATCAGCTTCTTTATCTGTAAGATTTTTGCCATAGGTCTTGCATTCAATTATTACTTCAGGTTCTTTAGATTTTGGCAATAGTAACCCTATGTCGGCTTTTTTATTTTTTTGCCCCCAACCTGCATTGATTTCTGTTAAAATATCATCTGAATGACTATAACCTAATATTTCCAGTAGCGGTTCAATCAGGTACATTCTGGTTTGAGCCTCGTTTGTACAGCGTTCTTCCATACGAGAGAAATCAAACTTGCTAAGGGATTTTTTTACTGCTGAGATTATTGCTTTATTGACTGCCATAGTTATGTGAAATATTTACACCAAATATAAGCAATCAAAATTCTGAAGTCGAGAAGAGTTGAGGCAACTTTTCATAGGTTTTTCAACATTTAGAGCTAACTTTGGCGAAAATTAAATAACATGACAATTTCCCAAAACAAGGTCGTCACCTTGACCTACAAGCTCTCTGATCACACAACCGGAGAAAAAATCGAAGAAACAACTCCGGAAAATGCCTTGACCTTCTTGTATGGTGTCGGTGGAATGATTCCTGAATTTGAGGAAAAACTAGCCGGCAAAACAGCTGGTGAGCACTTTGACTTTCATATTTTGGCAGCTAATGCCTATGGCGAGCAAGATCCACAGCATATCGTCATGTTGCCTGCTAATATTTTCCACGACGAAAACGGCACATTCGATAAAGAAATGTTTCAAGTTGGCAGCATGGTTCCGATGTCCGATAGCGAAGGAAACCAATTGCGCGGTCGTATTTTGGAGGTCGCAGAAGAAACTGTTCAAATGGATTTCAATCACCCACTTGCAGGCACAGACCTTCATTTTGCAGGAACAATTTTAGAGGTACGCGATGCCGAAGCTGAGGAATTGGCACATGGTCACGCACACGGCCCACACGGTCATCAACACTAAACACAACAATTTAGCCACTTTATTGTTACAAGGCTTATATCGGTACTTTCCGGTATACGCTTTATTATTTTACAATACATGGCTACAATATTTGAAACCCGACTTATCGGCAACATTGGCAAAGACGCACACGTCAAAACAATGGACCGAGGCATCATTGCCATCAACTTCCCCGTTGCGCACAACAAAAACTGGAAGGACAAAAAAACCGGACAAATGCGCACCAAAACAACCTGGGTCAATTGCACCATTTGGAAGCGCGAAGGTTCTAACATGCGCATCATTGACTTTCTGACACGCGGCACACTTGTAGAAGTACTCGGCACACCATTTGCCAAGACTGTTCAACTCGAAGATGGCCAAATGCGCACTGAAATCCGCTTGAATGTTTCCAAAACAAACATCCTACGCCCTGCCAACCGAGACGATCAAGAAAGCCTCGGCTTTGTCGATCAAGACGACGACGAAGATCAGTACGGTGCAAGCCTCGATGATTTCACGATGGATAGTTATGATTTTGAATAACTTAGGAAAAAATTCAAAAAAAACTCATTATTTTTTTACAATTTTCACTTTTCGAATTCAAAAAATTACATATATTTGCAACCTCGAATTGAGACATTCCTCCTTAGCTCAGTTGGTTAGAGCATCTGACTGTTAATCAGAGGGTCGCTGGTTCAAGTCCAGCAGGGGGAGCTTCAAAAGCCTTACGGAAACGTAAGGCTTTTTTTTTATTGCACCGCCTCCTCTAACTTTGCAATATCAAATTTGCTCATCTGCATAAAAGCATATGTTGCTTTGGGAGCAGTTTCGGGGTTGGTCATGAGTATACCGAGGATGCTTGGTACAATTTGCCAAGAAATACCGTACTTGTCTTCGAGCCAGCCGCACTGCCCTGCTTGCCCTTCTTTGCAGAAATAGTCCCAATAGGTATCGATCTCCTCTTGCGTGTCGACAGTCAAGACAAAGGAGATTTTTTCGTTGAATTGAATATTTGGAACCGCATTATTGAGGCACATAAATCGTTGGCCATTCATCTCAAATACACTGGCCATCGGGTTTTCAGAAAGTAATTTGAAATCGGGAAAGATACTTTTGTAGTATTGCGCCATTTGTTTGACGTCCTTGTGCCATAGGCAAATTGAGAATTTTGTGGCCATTAATGTAGGGTTTGAATAATGAGCTGCTAAGTTAGGATTTTCGTTCGTTTGAGTAGTTCAAAAATACTTGTTGAAATAAAACTCAAATAATAGTTATAGGTATAACTATTTTGAGCATCTTTGCAACCAATCTAGTTTATGGCATCAATTGAACACGAAATCAAACAAAAGAATTTTGCCAACGAGTTGGTGAAAGCTAATGTGAACCTCATGTTCACTGCCAATTGGTTGCATAACCGCATTGCGTCTTTATTGAAAACGCACAACATTACCCATGAGCAATTCAATGTCTTGCGCATTTTAAAGGGGAGCCACCCAGGTAAGATGTGTCAGAAAGACATTTTATCGAGAATGATTGCCCCAAATTCGAACGTCACCCTATTGATCAAAAAGTTGAGGGATAAAAACTTAATTGCTGTTGTTCAGTCTGATCGAGATAAGAGAGAGTATGAAATTACAATATCAACAGATGGTCTCGCTCTCTTAACGGAAATAGAACCTCTCCTCCAAGCAAAAATTACCGAGTTCAATCAACTTAATGCCGAAGAGGCTAATGCATTGAACGTTTTACTGGATAAATTGAGAGGAAGCTAAAAAAATTATCTAAATAGTTGTACCTACAAGTAAATCAAGATGCAAAAGAAAATCAAACATTCCAGGATGTCTCCGGAAAGCTCAAGCATGGGGCCGCATGTCAGACAAGTTATTCCTAGTGCCGTTGGGCATGTCGACCCATTTGTTTTCTTAGATCATTTTGGTCCTTTTGAAAGAAATCCAGGAAGCGCAGGCGTACCGGCTCATCCTCACGCGGGTATTTCCACAATTACTTACTTATTTCAAGGAAGCAATCGCCATCAAGATAGCCTTGGCAACGACGTAGTAATAAATGAAGGGGACATTGCCTGGATGCAGGCAGGCAGTGGCATAGTGCATGCAGAAGGCATGAATGAAAATAGAACCGAGCCTGAGCGTATTCACGGCTTGCAATTTTGGATTTCACTTCCCGCTAAGCAAAAGTTCATTGTACCAGATTTTTTTCATTATGCCTCTGATGATTTGCCCAGTTTTTCTTTAGGGAAAGCAACGGTGAAAGTACTTTGTGGCGAACTCAACGGACAGCAGTCCCCTGTTCAAAGTTTGTCTCCAGCTTTTATGTATGAAATTCAAGTAAGCGCAAACGAAGAATTATCCATTCCGCTTGTCGAAGGGAATTCACTTGGGCTGTACATGGTGCGTGGCGCCATCAACGTGGACCAAAAAACACTGCTTCCTACCTCAATGACCTCCTTTGAAAAGCAAGGAAACACTTTGAAAATCAAATCTGCTGAGGACAGTCACTTTATGTTGTTTGGCGGCAAACCTTTGGATGAGCCGATTGTCGGATACGCTTCGTTTGTCATGAATGACATGGCTCAAATTCAACAGGTTATGGATGATTACCATGCTGGGAAAATGGGTGAAATTTAATTTGAAAACAAACAATAAATCTAAAATATGAAACTATTCAAAGCCGCAAAAATTGGCAATCTACAATTGAAAAACAGTATGGCTATGGCGCCTATGACCCGTTCTCGTGCCGATTTCAATGGTGTTGTGGGGCCTTCCACAGTGCTTTATTACAAGCAAAGATCGAGCGCAGGGCTTATCATTTCAGAAGCCATTAACATTTCCAAGCAAGCTACAGGAAGCCCAATGACCCCAGGAATTTATACCGATGAGCAAATTGCTGCATGGAAAAAAGTAACCGCTGCGGTACATCAGGAAGGTGGAGCGATTTTCGCGCAGCTGTGGCATACGGGTCGTGTTGGACACTCACTTGTGAAGCATGGCGAATTGCCTGTTGCTCCCTCTCCTATTGCCATTGAAGGGCAACAGCATTTTACGATGGAAGGAATGAAAGATTACGAGACGCCTCGTGAATTAAGTACAGAAGAAGTGAAGTCTATAGTACAGCAGTACAAACAAGCAGCAATCAATGCTATAGAAGCTGGTTTCGACGGCGTTGAACTGCATGCTGCATTTGGTTATTTGCCGAATCAATTCTTGGTAGAAAGTTCCAATCAACGATCAGACGCATACGGAGGCTCTATTGAAAATAGAAGTCGCTTTGTGGTAGAAGTGATGGATGCCATGGTGCAAGCACTAGGTGCAGATAAAGTCGGAATCAAACTTTCCCCTAGTATACCTTACAATAGCATGATCGATAGCGATCCAACTGCGTTGTACCAGCACTTATTGAGCGAATTAGACAAATTGCCATTAGCGTATGTTCAGTTGATGAACGCCATGTTTCCAACAGACAAGCTTCCTCAGTATCCAAGAGATGTGTTGGGGGTATTCAGTCCGGCCACAAAACATTTGATCATGGCAAACGGTGGCTACACCCGTGACTCCGGAGAAGCTGAATTAGAAAAAGGCAGCGCAGCCTTGATTTCCTACGGTTCTTTGTTTATCTCAAATCCAGACTTGCCAAAACGTTTTGAGCTCAATGCAGCATTGAATGAGCCCGATAGGGCTACGATGTACGGAGGACAAGACCAAGGGTATATTGATTATCCTTTTTTGGATGAAGGACAATATTAATCGATACGCTTATACAATGAACAATTAGGAAGTACTTTTTAAGTATTTTTATTTCATGAAAGAGCGATTAAAATTAGTTGTGTTGGGTGCCATAATGGGTAGTTTTATCTATCTCGGATTGGGTTGGCTGGTCTTTGACACGCTTTTAGGTGCCTATACAGAAGCAAACACAACACATCTATCCGGATTTAAGAAAACAGGAGATTTTGGTTTTCTATTCCTTTATTTGTCTTGCTTTGCCTATGCGCTGCTTGTTAGTTTTGTTCAAATCCATATTGTGTTTAATTCTTCGCAACAAGCTTTTGGTTTCTTTGCAATATTGGGAATACTCGTAGCCTGCATGACTGATTTTTACTGGTTTGCAACAAGTCATTTTTACCTCAATAACACCGTTATGCTCATAGACATTATTGCTGCCGCCATTTGTGTTGGGTCACTTGGCATGATGAACTTTTTCATTCAAAAGAAACTTTCCAAAAATCATTAATTGATTTTCAGTATGGTTTAGCTCTATTCTAGAAAGGTTCAATAAGCTAAAAAAAATAAATACAATGTCTATCGTTTGCGACCAAATTGATTCAAACACGAAATTAGTTCAAGATTTATTCGGGCAATTAAAACCAGAACAGCTCAATGAAACGGATGGTGCTCATTGGAGTATTGCGCAGAATCTGGAGCATCTCATTTTAATCAACTCCAGTTATTTTCCAATAATTGATCAGCTGAAGCAAAATACTTACAAACGTCCTTTTCATGGTCGATTTCAATTCATAGTTCAATTTTTAGGTGATTTTGTGAAGAAATCTGTAGAGCCTAGCCGTCAAAAAAAGATGAAGACTTTTCCAGTTTGGGAGCCCAAAAAAGCAATTCAATTAAATGATGTTATTGAACAATTTAAGGCGCATCATGAAGATTTGAAGCGCTATGTTGAATTGGCCACTCCATTCGTTCAAAATAAAACGGTAATTCATTCGCCGGCAAGTAAAGTCATTGTATATGAATTAGATACTGTTTTTGAGATCATTATTCAACATGAATTGCGCCATATTGAGCAAGCTAAAGAACAGTTGCAAAGAATTGTAAAGTAAACGCAGCATGAAATATCTATTGAAACTTGAATCTGCCGGATTATTCATTCTTTTCACGTTAGCTTACAACCATTTATATCCTGAAAACTGGGGTTTTTATTGGGCGCTATTCTTTATTCCAGATGTTTCGTTTGCCTTGTTTTTGATCACAAAGAAGTTGGGCGCACTGGCTTACAACGTTTTTCATCACCAAGGAATTTTGGTAGGCCTAGTCCTTTTAGGCTATTTCATGCACAACGAAAACCTGTGTAAAGTTGGATTGATTTTCCTGGCCCATTCATCATTTGATCGAGTTGCTGGTTACGGCTTAAAATATTTCGACAACTTCGACCATACTCATTTAGGCTGGATTGGAAAAAGCAAGCATTTGAATAATCAATAATTTAGCCTTTAATAGATTGGTTGAGAAATCGCAATACTTTGGAGTATATTGGTATACGGGAACAACTCACCAATCCGGGTTTTAATTATGGCGAATTCGCTATAATTAAAACTAAAAAATTACCTTTAAAGATGATTAACTGGCACACCTCCACCCCACCCACAGCGCCCTTCTACGCCTCTATTTTCAACTATTATTTAAGTGATGACTTAGAAGGTTATGAAGCTTACGACACCGAAACCTTGGCATTAGTTCAACAAATCCCAGGTTATTTGGGTTACGAAAGCATGAAACACGATGGGCGCGGCATGTTTATCAGTTACTGGAAAAGCAAAGAAGCAATTGCTGAATGGGCCAAAAACCCAATTCATCAGAAAGCAAAGCAGCTTGGGCAAAGTAAATGGTATCGTTACTACCACAGCATGATTGCCGAAGTAGATCGATTTCATTCACATGCGTTTTAGTTCTTTATTTAGCATCATTCATCCCAATCTCAAATCCAAAGGCACCAGCACAAAGTGCTAAATGCACTGCCAACCAAGCGCGCTGCCAAAGTGGACGTTCTTTCCAAGTAACCGTTTGATCAAAAGGATCAGAGAATAACTAATATGAAAAGCACCTTATTCACCGTTTTTGCCCTCGCATTATCGTTCCGTTTTACGGCCCAAAAATCCATTCATTTCACCTTTCATAACGGCAGTTTGCAATCTATTCCATTGGTCATTCCTACCGTCATGAATCCGAACTTGAGTCCGCTTTCAAATAGTGGGATTACCCTAGATATGGGGCAAGTTGTTTATTATTTTCCAAACAGTAAGAAAGGAAAAAAGGAAGTGTTGTTCGTGGTGAGCGACGCATTCAAGGATGGTGAAGTGCTTGAAATTGATCAGTTGATTGCCGAAAAAAAGAAAGCGCTCAAACAATAGAAATTAAAGCTACATTTGTTTAAAACAACATGATGTTAGCTCCAATTCTCATTGCGCTCGCTGCAATTTTCCTTTCAGGTTTAAGAATAGCCCAAGAATACCAACGCGCTATCGTTTTCAGGCTCGGTCGCTTCCAGGCTGTTAAAGGCCCAGGGCTGTACTGGCTGATCCCTTTGATAGAGACGCAACAAAAAGTAGACATCCGCACCCAAACGGTAGATTTAGAACAACAAGAGACCATCACCAAAGACAGCGTCACTATTAAGGTCAATGCAGTGCTGTGGTATATGATAGTGAATCCTGAAAATTCGATCGTTAAGGTTGCCAATTACAACTTGGCAGTTTATCAGTTTGCTGTTTCTGCGCTGCGCAACATTATTGGGCAACATTCCTTAGATGAAGTCTTGAGAGAGCGCGAGAAAATCAATGGTACGCTTCAAAAAATTGTGGATCAAACCACAGAGCCTTGGGGTGTAAAAATCCAAATGGTCGAAATGAAAGACGTCGAGATTCCAGAAGGCATGCAGCGTGCGATGGCACGTGAAGCTGAGGCCATTCGAGAAAAGCGCGCCCGAATTGTAAAGGCAGAGGCTGAATTAGAGTCTTCAATAAAACTCACACAAGGTGCTAAAGAAATGGAAAACAGCCCAATTGCATTAGAATTGAGACGGATGCAAATGCTTTCCGAAATTGGCATCGATAACAACACCACCACAATTGTGTTGTTGCCCTCAGATATAACCAATGCAGCCAAAAGTTTCACAGAAATGGTGACCAAAGCCAATAAAGAATGAAATGGCGCTTGTTTTTATTGTTTTTGCCCCTGAGTATTTGGTCACAACCCGAGTTGCACAAAGCCATCTCCTACAACATCCGCTACGACGGCCCTTCTGATTTAGCGCCTGATTGGTCGCAAAGAAAAGAGCCGATTGTAGCGCAGCTTCAAGAAGAACACCCAACAATAATCGGTTTTCAAGAAGTTTTGGCCAACCAGTTAAAAGACCTACATCAAGAGCTACCCACATTTCGCTACGTTGGTGTTGGTCGAGACGATGGCCAGTTCGCTGGTGAATTCGCGCCGATTTTTTATGACACGACGCGCTATGAACTGCTGAAAGGCGGTACGTTTTGGCTCTCCCCTACACCAGTGCTCCCTTCAAAGGGTTGGGATGCGGCGCTCAACAGAATTTGCACTTATGCCCTGTTAGAAAGCAAATACGACCGCAAAAAACTTTGGGTTTTGAATACACATTTTGACCATGTGGGTACTCAAGCACGCTTAAATTCAGCCGAATTACTTGTCGAAAAATTTGCGGAGTATACCCAAGAGGTGGCTGCACCACTTTTGCTTTTAGGTGATTTCAATGCGGAGCCTGATAGCTATGTATATCAGTTCTTGCATCGCCATTTTAAAGATTTATCTTGTTCCATAAGGCATCGAGAACTTTGTTCTGGACCTACTTTTAATGCCTTTACCTTATCTGAATCCGACGACAAAATCATAGACTATTTTTTCGGGAGCCCAGAGCTCGTTTCTATTCAGTATCAAGTTGTGCAAACACCATTTGACCGCTCCTATCCTTCGGATCATTTCCAGATCGTTCTGACCTTTATTTCATTATAAATAATTTCTATTTATATATAAAAACTATCGATGTAATCAATTGGTTAAGTGTGGTACTTTTGGGTACAACATTAATCAAATCGATATGAAAAAGGTTTATATAATCATGAGCTTTGGTTTGGCTTTGAACCTCGCCGCTCAGAAAATGAAAAGAGTCAACACGCCGCCACCCCCACCGCCACCAGCAGCAGGGCAATGTCCGGTGATGCACGGTGCTGCAACGCCGCCGCCGGCAGGTGCTGCACACAGCAATCCGGTGGTGAATCCAAATGGCAATACCAACCGCGATTGGTGGCCTAATCAATTAGATTTGACCGTTTTGCGTCAGCACTCTTCACTTTCCGACCCAATGGGCTCCGGATTTGATTACAAGAAAGCTTTCTCAACTCTAGATTATTACGCCTTGAAGGCCGATATCAAAAAGGTACTGACGGAGTCGCAAGACTGGTGGCCGGCAGATTTTGGCAACTACGGGCCGCTTTTCATTCGCTTGGCTTGGCACAGTGCAGGTACTTACAGAACTGGAGATGGCCGTGGTGGTTCATCGGCTGGTCAGCAACGTTTTGCGCCGCTCAACAGCTGGCCAGACAACGGAAACCTTGACAAAGCGCGTCGTTTGCTATGGCCCGTGAAGCAAAAATATGGCAACAAAATCTCTTGGGCCGACCTCATGGTATTGGCCGGAAACGTGGCCCTCGAAGAAATGGGCTTCAAAACCTATGGCTTCTCAGCCGGCCGCGCCGATGTATGGGAGCCAGAACAAGATATGTATTGGGGTAAAGAAACCAAGTTTTTGGATGACCAACGCTACAGCCAAGGGCGCTTGCTCGAAAATCCATTGGCCGCTGTTCAGATGGGATTGATTTACGTGAATCCGGAAGGTCCGAATGGCAATCCCGACCCGTTGGCTTCAGCAAAAGACATCCGCGAAACTTTTGGACGCATGGGAATGAACGATGAAGAAACAGTAGCACTTATCGCTGGCGGACACACTTTTGGCAAGACACATGGTGCAGGCCCTGCTTCTCACGTAGGTAAAGAGCCTGAGGGTGCTGCAATTGAAGAACAAGGTTTTGGCTGGACTTCTAGCTACAAAAGTGGAAAAGGCAAAGATGCCATCACTTCTGGCTTGGAAGTTACCTGGACTACCGAGCCTGCCCGTTGGACACACTCCTATTTTCAAATTCTATTCGGTTATGAGTGGGAGCTTACTACGAGCCCTGCTGGCGCCAAACAATGGGTTGCTAAAACTGAGGATAAAATTATTCCAGATGCTTTTGATCCGAACATGAAGCACAAACCAACCATGCTCACCACAGACCTCGCCTTGCGCTTTGACCCAATTTATGGCCCGATCTCCAAAAAATTCATGGATGACCCAAAAGCTTTTGAAGAAGCATTTGCCAAAGCGTGGTTCAAACTGACGCATCGCGACATGGGCCCTGTAACGCGTTATGTAGGTCCAGAAGCACCCAAAGAAGCACTCATTTGGCAAGATCCAATTCCGGCGCTCAATCATGCGCTTGTAGATGCTACTGATATTGCCAACTTGAAAGCACAAATTTTAAAGTCAGGTTTGAGTACAAGCGAACTCATTGAAACGGCTTGGGCTTCTGCTTCTACCTACCGCGACTCCGATCGCAGAGGTGGTGCAAACGGCGCGCGCATTGCGCTGGAGCCACAGCGTTCTTGGGCAGTTAATAACCCTGCTCAATTGACTAAAGTGTTAGCGATTTATACCCAGATTCAAAAAGACTTTAATGCAAAAGGTGGTGCCAAAAAAGTTTCCCTAGCAGATTTAATCGTGCTTGGTGGTGCAGCGGCACTCGAGCAAGCGACTAAAAACGCAGGTGTTAATGTGTCGGTCCCTTTTACGCCCGGACGCATGGATGCCACACAAGAACAAACAGACGTCAATTCTTTTGCAGTATTGGAGCCAATGGCAGATGCCTTCCGCAATTACAAAAAGAAGCAATATACTTTCACGACAGAAGAGTTAATGGTCGATAAAGCGCAATTACTCGGTCTTACCGCACCTGAAATGACGGTATTGGTTGGCGGTATGCGCGTATTGGGTACTAACTTTGACGACTCCAACAAAGGTGTTTTCACCAAAAGCGTTGGTACGCTTTCCAATGATTTCTTTGTGAACTTGCTCGATATGAACATCGTTTGGAAGCCAATTGACTCCACTCAAGAGCTTTTTGAAGGCCGCGACCGCAAAACGGGTGCTGTCGTTTACACCGCGACACGTGCAGACCTCATTTATGGTTCAAACTCTGAATTGCGCGCCATTGCAGAAGTATACGGAAGTGCTGACGCGAAAGAAAAGTTCGTGAAAGATTTTGTTGCAGCCTGGACGAAAGTCATGATGGCAGATCGCTTCGATATCAAATAAGCGCAGCCTCTTTCAGTTTTAAAACGTCAAAACCCCGCTTTTAGCGGGGTTTTTTGTTGGAGTCATCTGGTTTTTGATCAAATGATTTTTGAAAGTGAGTGCAAATAGAATCACAGCTCTAAACCTTTGCAAAATGCTTTGATTTCTTCTCTCACTTTTTTGAATGCTTCCAAAATTTCTTCTTCAGTTCCTGTTGCTTTTGCCGGGTCCGGGAAGTTGTGGTGAATGCGTTTAGCTGTACTCGGAAAAATTGGGCAGCGCTCGCTGGCGTGGTCGCAAACGGTGAGCACGAGGTCAAAAGGTATGTGTAGGTATTCATCGACATGGTTAGAGGTATGGCCACTGATATCTATGCCGTCAGCAGCCATTGTTGCTATGGCTCTTGGATTCACGCCGTGCGTCTCTATTCCTGCGCTGTATACATTTGCTTTGTGGCCGTGAAAGTACCGCAGATATCCTTCTGCTATCTGACTTCTGCAACTGTTACCGGTGCATAATACTAAAATATTTTTCTTGTCCATTAATAGTATTGTTTCAAATACAAACTTGCTTTAACCAGTAAAATCAGGGCCGGAACCTCTACCAAGGGGCCAATGACGCCAGCAAAAGCCTGTCCTGAATTGAGTCCAAAAACGCCGATGGCAACAGCAATGGCCAACTCAAAGTTATTGCCCGCTGCCGTAAAGGACACTGTGGCTGTTTGGGCATATGTTGCACCGCTTTTACGCGCCACCCAAAACATCAAAAAGAACATGGTCAAAAAGAAAATGACCAACGGCAGTGCAATTTTCAATACGTCAAAAGGCAATTGGGTAAGCAGTTGTCCTTTAAGGCTGAACATTACCACTATGGTGAAGAGCAAGGCGTAGAGCGTAAATGGTGAAATGCGCGGAATCAATTGGGTTTTGAGGAATTGTTCACCTTTTTTTTGAAGCGTCCAGTATCGGATCAATAGCGCGATTACAAAGGGTAGGCCGAGGTAAATGCCAACTGTTTTGGCTACATCCCAAAAGCTTAACTCTATTTGAATGGAGTTAAAACCAAATAAAGGCAGCATCATTTCAAGATAAAAATACGCGTAGGCCGAGAAGAAAAAGACTTGCAGCAAGCTATTGATGCCCACTAAGCCTGCTCCGAGCTCTCGGTTACCCCCAGCAAGTTCATTCCACACGAGGACCATGGCAATGCAAGGCGCAAGGCCAATAATGAGGAGTCCGGTAAGGTATTCTGGCTCGTTTCGAAGAAAAGTGATGGCCAATAAAAACATCAAAAAGGGCCCAATAATCCAAGTAATGAGCAAAGAAAGACTCAGGAGTTTTCTGTTTTGGAAAACGATTGGAATTTGCTTAAAATCGACTTTAACCAAAGGTGGAATCATCATAATGATCAGGCCAATAGCCAGCGGAATACTCGTGGTGCCTACGGAAAAGCGATTGATGAATTGATCCATTTTTGGAAAAATGTTTCCTAAGGCCACACCTATGCCCATAGCTAAGAAAATCCATAGGGTGAGGTAGCGATCGATGAAGTTGAGTCTGCGGTTTTTCATTTGTATATTTTTTTAACAACAGCCTGAACCTGGACTGCAACGGGTTTTTTCTTGTATTTCTCGAGGTAAGAGCTCATTTGGAATGCCGCAATGCCCCGGCGCCAAACAGGTTGTTTTCTTGCTTGTAAACAGAAAGCCGAAATCTTGTACTACCAAACCGTAGGTTTCAATAGTTTGGCCTTGGAACTCCACTTCTAAATCTTCGTCTTTGAGTCCGAAGAGCTGTTCTGACTTCTCAATTATATCGAGCAATTTTTGAGTACTTAGGCGATGATCGGTGTCGTTAGCGAGCCAAATTTGCATGGTGGCTTTTCGTTCTTGGCGTACCACTCCGCCGCAATCGACGTAGTTCTTCAGTACCAAGCCAATCTCAGTGATGTGGTAATGTGCTGCAACTGGTTGGCCGGAAAGTTGAATAAAAGATGGATTATCTTGTGGCTTCAATAAGAGAAGCGCACTTTTGAATTGAGAAATTTTCATGAGCAACAAGATGTGTTGATTGGTGTTTGAAGTTGTTGTATAAATGTGTTGATCAAAGGAAAATGCGTCTCATTGATGCAGTAACAAACTGAGGTGCCGCTAATGGTTCCTTTGATCAGGCCAGCTGCTTTAAGTTCTACGAGATGTCTAGATATACTCGCCTGTGAAAGCGGCAATTCGGCAACGATCTCGCCGCAAATGCAAGTGGTTTGTTTGGCTAAGAATTCGAGAATAGCTATTCTAGCCGGATGTCCGAGTGCCTTGAAAATACTTGCAACTGTTAAGGTTTGGTCGGTGTATGTATCGGTTTTGGTAACGCCCATATCATTTAACTATATCGCAATATTACGATAAATTATTGCGATAGAAACCGCCGCTCTATAATTTAACATAAAAATAAGGTATCAATTTACCTCAGGCTCCCCGCATCGTTCAGGCCTTTGTTCCAGGCTTGTGAGTTGTGGATAGCGGGTAAGACCTCTTCTGGGTTGTCTACGATAGTAAATAATTGCTTTAATTCATCTGGCATGAACCTCTCTTCTACTGCTTTTTGCATGAGTAAATGAAAGGTATTAAAATAGCCGCGTGTATTCATAATAACAATTGGTTTGGTGAACTGCGCAAGCTTTTTAAGGGTAATGGCCTCTAATAATTCTTCAAAGGTTCCAGGGCCGCCCGGCAAGGCGATCAGTGCATCGGTGCCTTCTAGGAATTTTGCCTTGCGCTCGTGCATGGTTTCGGTATAAACGAAGTCTGAAACGCCAGTATGCCCCCACTCTACTTCGTTCATGAACTGCGGCATGATCCCTTTGATCTGGCCTCCTGCAGCCAAAACGCTGTCGGCTAATTGGCCCATCAGCCCTGAAGAACCGCCGCCAAAAACAACTTTAACCTCGTTTTCAGCCAACAAATGCGCCAATCGGGAAGTGGCCTCAAAATAATCGGAATGGATGTGCCCACTTGAGGCACAGTAAACACATACTTGCATTTTCAAAAATAGCTAGAATTTCGATTCAAAAAGAAAGCTTAAATTTACGGACATCAACAACAAAAACATGAAACCAGAAAGTTTAATGATGAGCCACGGCTACAAGCCAGCGCTCAGTCAAGGCGCTGTCAAATGCCCCATTTTTTTAACCTCGACCTTCGTCTTTAATACCGCAGAAGAAGGCAAGGATTTTTTTGAAGTGGCATATGGCCACCGCGAAAGCCGTCCAAATGAAGAGCTCGGACTAATCTATAGTCGTATCAATAACCCTAACCTTGAAATCCTAGAAGACCGGCTGACGCTTTGGGACAACGCAGCGGGTTCTGCTGTTTTTGAATCCGGCATGAGCGCCATCTCAACGGTACTTTTGGAATTTTTAAAACCAGGCGCACTTTTGCTTTATTCAGCGCCAGTTTATGGCGGCACGCATCATTTTATTCATCATGTCTTGCCTAAATTTGGCGTAAGCGCCCTAGAATTTGGTGTCCACGATACCCTTGAAGCAATCGAAAAACGCATAGACGACAGCGGTAAAGGCAAAGATTTGGCCCTGATTTACGTCGAGACACCAGCCAACCCTACCAACGATTTATTTTCTATTAAAGAAATGGTTGCTTTAGGCGCGCGCTATTCAGATAAGAATAAAAATAAAGTATTTGTAGCTGTAGACAATACCTACTTGGGGCCGCTTTGGCAAAAGCCATTGGAACTAGGAGCCGATATCGCAATGTACTCAGCAACCAAATACTTAGGCGGACACTCTGATCTCATTGCTGGTGCAGTGATGGGTACAGCAGAAGTCATTACCCGTGTCAAGACCCTTCGCACCTTTTTGGGTAACATGATTTCCCCACACACAGCTTGGATGCTGCTACGTTCTTTAGAAACCCTCCAAATCCGGATGGAGCGCCAACAAGCGAATGCGCAATTGGTGGCCAACTTCTTGCAGACACACCCTAAAGTAGAAAAAGTATATTTTTTGGGTATCGAAGAAAACCTAAACCCTAGATCGCAATCTATTTATCAAGAGCAATGTCTTGGGCCAGGCGCTATGATCAGTTTTGATATCAAAGGCGATGAAAAAACGGCATTTGCTTTTCTCAATAAATTGAAGCTCTTTAAATTAGCCGTGAGTTTAGGGTCAACAGAAAGTTTAGCTGAGCACCCTGCCACCATGACCCACGTCGATATTCCACCAGCTGATAAATTGCACATGAATATCACTGAAAAATTAGTTCGCTTGAGTATTGGTGTAGAGGATCCACATGACTTGATTTTAGATTTAGAAGCTGCGTTGGGTGGTAACTAAAAAATCTCTAGATGGCGTAATCTTCTTATATTTGAAAATGAATCAAAAACAAACTCCCAAATGGAAACTCATGTTGCTTACATGGCTTTTCATTTATCCTTTGATTAACATCTTATTCTTTTTGCTTTTTCCACTCATGAAGGAATGGCATCAATTGCTAAAAACCCTGACCCTTACCCTTATATTAGTGCCTTTAATGGGGGCTTTTTTACCAAAGTGGCACGGTTTGTTTAAAAATTGGCTGCAGAAATAAAAATGAGCTCAGGGCTGCAACTAATTGATTTGAATGAGCTGCTTGATGGTCAGCCCGTATGTCAGGTCATTTTATCTAGTGCCAGCGCCAATATTTCTTTGTTTTCTTTTGGAGCCACGCTGCACAGCTTTGAGATTGACCTACCTGGTTTTATCAAAAGAGATATAGTGTTGGGTTATCTAGATTGGAAAACCTATCACAGAACGTTTGATTTTCCTTCAAACGCCTACATGGGTCATGTCATTGGTCCTGTTGCTGGAAGGGTGGCCAATGCAACTATTCCTTGGGAAAAAGAGACTTGGTCCTTTGAATCCAATGAAGGCAAGCATTTATTGCACGGCGGAAAGCAATGTTTTTCTAACCATAATTGGAAGATCAAAGCCACCCAGCAGCATCCGTATCCGAGCGTTACCTTTGAACTGCAAGAAAAAGAAAAGTTCAATTTGCCTGGGATGCTGAATTGCTCCGTATCCTACACCTTAAAAGAAACGGAATTAGCCATCCAGATTGAATCCATCGCAATTGAGGATACGATCGCAAACCCTACGCAGCACGGTTATTTCAATCCGAATGGGCATCAGGGCAATGTTCTAGAAACGGAGGCTTTTATTTACACCGACCATTATTTAGCGCTCAATCAAGAGAAATTGCCTTCTGGTGAGATCCAAAAGATTGCTCAACTTGAAGGCTTAAAGGAACCGCTTTTACTCTCCAATTTCCATCAGTATCCGCAGCTAGACACCGCGTTTATCCTGACAAAAAATGCGCAACAGGCTCAGCTCGTGGCGGCAGACGGTTTGCAATTGACTTTCTCAACTAACCAACCTGTTTTTCAGGTCTATATTGGAGGCCAAGTGCCTTTTGAAGGGAAGGAACAAGCGGTTTATCACGCGCATTCAGGGATTTGCTTAGAGCAACAAGCTGAGCCAGACGCGCCTCATCATCCAAATTTTAGCGACATTTATCTAAAGAAAGGTCACTCTAAAATCAATACGCTCACTATTCAATTTGAACAATGACTAAGCAATTCCAACTACTCGTTTTTCTCTGTGCAGCGCTGTCTTTGTTAGCTTGCAAAGAAAAACCTGAACCCAAGCCACCTACACCACCCTCGCCTTCAACTTTTTTTAATGGCGCAGATATCAGTTGGTTGGCGCAAATGGAGGCGACAGGATATGTTTTTTACGATGAAAATGGCGTGCCTTCGGATTGCCTAGATCTATTAATAGCTAGAGGAATCAATGCGGTTCGCTTGCGCGTTTTTGTGCATCCTAGCAACGACAAAATCAATGGCCACTGCAGCCCTGAAGAAACCACACAAATGGCACTGAGGGCTAAAAATAAAGGGCTTGATGTCATGATCGACTTCCATTATTCAGACACCTGGGCCGACCCCGCTCACCAAACCAAGCCCGCAACCTGGGCTAATGTTTCTTTCACCGCACTTCAAGATTCAGTTTATGCGCATACCCAATACACGCTCAATTTGCTCAAGCAAGCTGGCGTTACGCCAAAGTGGGTGCAAATTGGTAACGAAATTCCGAGCGGTATGCTCTGGCCAGAAGGACACATAGACAATCCGCAGCAACTCGCACAGCTGATCAATAAAGGGCATCAGGCCGTGAAAGGCTTCGACACGAGCATTCAAACTATTGTGCATATCGATCAAGGTAATGACAACGCGCGCTTTCGCTGGTTCTATGACCTCATGACGCAAAACGGTGCGCAGTTTGACATCATCGGCGCCTCATATTATCCATATTGGCTGGGTACAGACTATACCGTTACAATTGCTGACCTCGGCATCAACCTCAATGACATGGTCACGCGCTACAACAAACCCGTAATGGTAGTTGAAGTTGGCGGTGACTACTGGCAGGTCGAGAATTCCAAAAACCTTTTGATTGCTACTATTAGTGCGGCCAAAGATGTCGCCAACAACGCCTGTTTGGGAGTCTTTTACTGGGAACCACAAGGTGCCAAATCTTGGAGCGGCTACCAACTCAATTGTTGGCAAGATAACGGACGCCCCTCGCCTGCTTTGGATGCATTTATGTATTAATTTTACTATTGATTTTTGCATGAAATTCATCTGCTCTTTCTTATTTCTTTGTAGCATTTTCACCTCCTTTGGACAAGGACAAAAAGTGCTTTTCAACGACAACTGGGAATTTCAAGCAAGGCCTTCAGATCCCGTTTCGGTGATCAATCTGCCGCATACGCCAAAACTAGAGACCTTAGTCATGAAAGGTCAGTTCACAGGAGAGGTGCTTTACCGCAAGCATTTTAATTATCATTTAGATAAAGGAAAACGCCTGATCGTAGAATTTGAAGGTGCCATGCACACGGCGAAGATTATGCTGAACGGCATAAAAATGGGGCAGCACGTTGGTGGCTACCTACCCTTTGCAATCGATTTAACCGGAGCTCTCAAAGATTCAGCCAATGTGTTGGAAGTATTTCTAGACAACCGCGAAGATCCAACTGTTCCGCCCGGAAAGCCACTCAAAGACCTCGATTTTTATTACCACGCCGGCTTATACCGCAATGTGTGGCTGCAAGAAATCGGCGGTGTAGAATTACTCAACCCTTATTTTCAGACCATAGATGCGAATGCTTCATCGGCTACAATTCAACTTGATTTCGAATTAAAGTATCAACCCGATTGGATCAGGTTACCGCTTCAAGTGGAGGCAAGATTGGGAGAGCTCACAATCACACTGACCAATGAATCATACATAGATTCTACAAATGTCATTTCATATACCGGTAAAATAAACTTGAAATCACCTCAATTATGGTCGCCCTCCGATCCGAATCTCTATGACTTGAAAATTGTTGTCATTTATGCACAAGATACTATTGCAAGACAAGTTTTAATAGTGGGCATTCGCAAGCCTGAATTGAAAGCTGACGGTTTTTACTTGAATGGATCAAAGTTGTTTTTGAGCGGTACCAATCGGCACCAAGAGTACCCCTATGTTGGGTATGCGGTGCCCGACAATGCACTGTGGCGCGATGCGTATCTGATCAAGCAAGCGGGTTTCAATTTTGTGCGCTTGTCGCATTATCCTCAGGCGCCCGCATTTTACGAAGCCTGTGATGCACTCGGCATTATTGTCATGGACGCCATTCCAGGCTGGCAGTATTTTGGCCCTGCTCCTTTTGAACAAAGATGCAAAACTGACCTCGATGCGCTGATCCTCAGAGACCGCAATCACCCCAGTGTCATTTTCTGGGAAAACTCGCTGAACGAAACCGAAATGAGTGAAACTTTTATGATTGAAATGAATCAAATTGCGCATAATTTGCTTCGCGACAATGGTTTTACGGCGGGCTGGCTCGACCACCCGAGTTACGATGTTTTCATGCCTGCTCGCCAGCACGCCAAGGCCCCCGACTACTGGGCTAACTACAAGCCCAAAGCAAAAGCGCTGTTCATTGCCGAATACGGAGACTGGGAATATTATGCACAAAACGCAGGCTTCAATCAAACGCAATTTGCCGATTTGGCCCCAAGCGAAAGAAACTCAAGGCATTTGCGGGGTGCCTCCGAACAAGCCCTCTTGCAACAGGCCTACAACTTTCAAGAGGCTTCCAATTCTAACCGCAAAGGAGCAAATAGTATTGGAGAAGCCAATTGGGTTTGTTTCGACTACAATCGCGGCTATAGCCCTGATTTAGAAGCATCGGGAATATACGACATCACGCGTTTGCCAAAGTATGCTACATACTTTTATAAAAGCCAAGGTCTTTCGTTTTCAAAACAACCGTATGTATCGATTGCCTCTCGTTGGGACGCCAATTCAAGTACTACCGTTACGGTTTACTCTAATTGCCCAAGTGTGTCTTTGTTTTTAAATGACAAGCAAATCGCACTTCAAAAACAGTCCAAGAAAGAGGCGTCAACGCATTTAACCGCGCCTCCTTATACCTTTGTAATTCCTCAATTGGAGCCGGGTAAACTCACCGCGTATGGCCTTGATCAGCGTCAAATTTGTGTTGCTACTGCTCAAGTTCAGACCCCAGGGAAACCTACTCAAGTTGTATTGGAAGTAGACACCTTGAACATGGGTATTGATCAACAGCAAGCAGATTTGATTTTTATCCGCGCTAAATTACTCGATGCCAACGGCACGGTAATCCCGACAAACAATTACAAAGCTACCTTTAGTTGTTTAGCCGAAGACGCAGGTTTGGTATCGCCAGCCATTCAGCTTTTTGAAGCAGGTATTGCCAGTGCACTTTTGCGTACCGAAGCGCCAACGCACCCTATTCAAATAAAGGTAAGTATTCCCGATTTGAACCTCAAAGAAACGCTGATTTGGAAACCCCAACCCTAGAGCGCCTACGCGTCATAGCCCCAGGTCGCATCAATTTATTGGGCGAGCACCTCGACTACAATCACGGCATTGTGCTGCCCGCTGCTATTGACCGCCATTTTGAATTTGAAATTCAGGCGCGTCAGTCTCCATTGATCTTGATCGAAGCACTGGACTTGAATGAACAGTGGGAGTTTTTATGGACTGAATTAAGTGATTTACCAACAAATGGTTGGAAGAATTACGTGAAGGGTGTTTTGCTTTTAATGGACCTGGATTTACACCAACCCACAGGTCTCCACATCCGCTTCACAAGCAATATTCCTATTGGCGCTGGGCTTTCTTCTTCTGCGGCACTTTGCTGTGGCTTGGCTTTTGGCCTCAATGAATTTTATAACCTAGGCAAAACACGCCTAGAGCTGGCTTTACTTGCCCAACAAACTGAACACCAATTTGCAGGCGTACAGTGTGGGCTCATGGATCAGGTCGCCTCTTTGTTTGGAAAAGCAAACCACCTGCTCGCTTTTGATTGCATAAGTCATGACATCACACCTTTTGAATTGCCTTTGCACGGTGTGCAGCTCTTTTTGATCGATTCAAAAGTCAAGCACAACCTTGCGGAGTCAGCTTACAACCAAAGAAGAGCAAGTATGGAGCAGGCTTGGTCCCTAGCTCAAGAATTATTTCCTCATTTAGAGAACTGGCGAGATTTAAATACGGCAAATGCAGCGCAACTTTTTGAAAAATTGAATGTGGAGACGCAAAAGCGTTTACAATACGTTTTAGAAGAGATTCAGCGCGTACAAGCACTTCAGAAACTTGCCATCGCTTTATCAGCAGAAGCTGAATCAAGTAAAACCGAAGCATTACTTGAGCAATTAGGCGCTTGCTTGTCGCAGACACATGTGGGGCTCAGTATTCTTTATGAAGTGAGTTGTGCCGAATTAGATTTTCTCCAAGACCAAATCACGAAGCATCCTGGGGTTTATGGCGCGCGCATGATGGGCGGCGGTTTTGGCGGTTGTTTATTGGTTTTGGCAAGTGCTGAATTTGAGCCTTCAAGTGCCCTTTCCCCTATTTTTTCGGCTTATCAGAACCAATTTGGCAGCACTGCGCTGCACTACCCGATTGCGCTTGCGGCAGGTGTTCATGTCGGCGCTTGTTGAGGTGCTTTTCGCTGGGTGTCTTCTTGATTTAAACTGATGCGGATGTCTTCCATAAAAGGCAACTTGCTCATGCTCCTGACCTCTAAAGTATAATAGTCGTATTCGGCAGTAATTTTGCCTTCGATGCGGTAAATGCCCTTGCCGTAAAACGGATAAGTCAAGACAATTTGTGGAAAATGGACGGTGTCGATGAAGTCGCCGTTTGGGTCTAGGAAGGTCCCGAAGTTCATGGTATCGCCTTTGCTGGTCTTGGTTTGCTTGATGCTGACTAAATACCCATAACTCAGCACGATTTGGCCTATGTGTTGGCAGAAATCTTTGGCGTACCTAAAGGGCCCTTGGATTTTTTCTTTTAAGATGGAGAAAGGGTCGCAGAGCGGAAAACCGAGGAGTTCAAATTGCTCAAAGGTGATTTCAAGGGGGTGTTCTTCTAGTTCGGGCAAGCATTGTTGCTTTTGCCCAACTTCAAACAAGGCTGGTTTTTGCAGCCCTTTAAAAGCTTTGTTGTGGTAGAAATAAGCTTGCCATAAGAGGGGTTTGCGGGCTTTTTGAAAACTGCGCAATGCGTCTATTCGGATCAGGAGGCTAAGTTGTTCAAGCGGAATAGCGATCCTTTTGAGGAGGTTTTCGAGGCTGAAGAAAATGCCGTTTTGTGCGCGTTCTACAAGGAGTTTTTCAATGATGGCGCCTTCTATGCCCAGTACTAAGTTGAATCCGAGGATCAGTCGGTTTTCTTTTAAAGTACAACTGTAGGCGCCCTCATTGATGCAAGGCGCTTCTATGTGTGCGCCAAAGCGCCGGGCTTCGTGCACGTAGATTTCGGTGCGGTAATAGCCGCCAAAGTTATTGATGCAGGCCGTTAGGTAAGCCAAAGGATGGTGTGCTTTGAGATACAAGCTTTGATAGCTTTCTACGGCATAAGAGGCGGAGTGACCTTTGGAGAAGGCATAACCTGCAAAGCTTTCGATTTGCCGCCAAATATCTGAAGCAAATTGTGTGTCGTGGCCGCGCTGTGCGCAAGCCTCTAAAAAGCGGGTCTTGACTTGTAAAAATTCGGCGCGCGAGCGAAACTTGCCGGACATCCCGCGGCGCAAGACATCGGCCTCGGCCAAGCTCAGCCCCGCAAGGTAATGCGCCACTTTGATGACGTCTTCTTGGTAAACCATAACGCCATAGGTTTCGGGCATGATCGCCAAGAGCAGTGGATGGATTTCTTTGCGGCGCTCGGGCTCGCGATGGCGCAATACATATTGGCGCATCATGCCAGATTGCGCAACGCCTGGCCGGATAATCGAGCTTGCGGCCACGAGGGCGAGGTAGTTGTCTACCTGCAACTTGATGAGCAGCATGCGCATGGCCGGAGACTCTACGTAAAAACAACCTAGAGCCCAACCGTTGCGCAGGAATTGTGCAATTTTTAGATCTTGCTTTAAGACGGCAATATTGTGGATGTCTGGAAGTTCTTGTGCGGGCTGGCTTTGTCGAATGATATCGAGTGCTTCGGAGATTTTGCCCAAGCCGCGCTGGCTCAAGACATCGAATTTATAGAGCCCGACGTCTTCTGCTTCTAGCATCGAGAATTGGGTGCAGGGATAGCCTTTTGGCGGCAAAAAACAGGCGGCAAATGCGGCGAGCGGTTGCTCGCTAATGACAATGCCGCCTGCATGTACGCTAAGGTGCGCAGGCAGTCCTTCGATGTATTTGGCATAGCGCAAAATGAGCACCCCGAGTTCGGTGAACTCCGAGATACTGCCACTGCCCCTACTGAGTATTTTGCTGGCGCCAGCGGGCAGACCAAAAACCTTGCTGAGTTCGTGGACGCAAGCGCGGTATTGAAAGGTGCTGTAGGTACAGAGCCAAGCGGCGTTTGGATAGCGCTCAAAGATGTAGCGCACGACGTCGTCGCGGTCTTTCCAGGAGAAGTCGATGTCGAAATCGGGAGGATTTTTGCGGTAAAGGTTGATGAAGCGCTCAAAATAGAGGTCGAGTTCTAGTGGGTCGACGTCGGTAATGCGCAAAAGATAAGCCACAATACTGTTGGCGCCACTGCCCCGCCCTACGTAAAAATAACCTTTGGCCCGCGCATAGGAAGTGAAGTCATGGGTAATGAGAAAATAAGAGAGGTAGTTTTTCTCGGCGATGATCTCGAGTTCCATCTCGATGCGCGCGATGATTTCGTCGGTGATGGTGCTGTAGCGATAAGCCAAGCCTTCGGCGCAAAGTTCCCTTAAGTGCTGTAAGTCGGCAGCTTTGGAGCCGTGGAGATGTGCGGGTTGTTGGGGTGCTGCGGCTTCACCAAATTCAAAGTGGATATGGCATTGAGCAAGCTGTATTTGGGTACTTGTAAAAAGCTCAGGCGCCGCAGCAAAAGCCTCCTCACACTGCGCAGCAGACAGTAGGCGTTCGGTTGGCGGCGCTTGGTCTTGTGGTGGCAATTTAGACAAGAGGCAATTACTGGCAATAGCGCGCAGCAAGCGATGGGTGTTGTGGTCGCGTTTGTGGCGGAAGGTCATGGGGTGGTCTGCGACGTATTTGTGGGCTTCAAAACGCGCCGACTGCCGCTGCCATTGAAAGATTTGCTGGGGCTGAACAGCAATGAATTCGTGTTCGCGCAAGTGCGCGGGTTGTTGCTCAAAAGGATACCACACCCAGCAATCTGCAAACGCAGGCAGCGGCAGTGCAAAAGGCTTGGCCTGCAGCAGGTGTTCGCTAAGAAAGGTGTTGAGCTCTTGGAAACCAATGTTGCTGCGCGCAATAATTGTAGCGAGGTGCTGCAGGCCCTGGCGCAGCTCTACGCCCAAGAGCGGCTGTAGCCCCGCAGCTTGCGCAGCGCGCGCAAAGGCCAAGCCCGAACCCGTATGATTGATGTCGGTGAGCAGCAATTGCGCATGGCCATTTTGCTGGGCCCACAGCGCCAATTCGTCGGGCTTGAGTATGCCATAACCTAAACTGAAACAAGAGTGTACGCGCATGTGCGAAATGATAAATGAAAAACTTAATCTTTAAAATGAATCTGGTGCTTTAAACACTGCGATTGGCCAACAAAATAGGCGGCTCTCCGTCGAAAGGATTGTGGTAGCCAATGCTTCTGGCTTCTAGCCCTACAGCCCTCACGACTGCGCGGTCGCCGTAGCGCACACGGATGTGGTCGAGGGCTTTGTAGAGCGCCGGAAAAGCGAGGTCTTGGTCGAAGAGCCGCAGTTGGTGCGCCCCTGAAACCAAAGAGCTGAAGCGCACGCCAATGAGGCGCACCAATACGCGCCGCTGATAGAGGCGTTTGAATAAATCCTGAACCAAGGGCAAGAGCTCGTGATCGGCGGCGGTGTAGGCAATTTGCTGTTGGAGGGTTTGGGTCTGGAAATCGGCATAGCGGATCTTAATGGTAACCGTTCCGGTGAGCTTGCCGGCGCGCCGCAGCTGAAAAGTAAGGTTTTCGGCCATAGCGGTGAGGATGCCGCCGAGCTTGCCGACGTCTATGGTGTCTTGGTGGAAGGTGCGCTCGTTGGAAATGGACTTGCGTTCGTTGTAGGGCTCTACAGGGCTCAGGTCTATACCTTGGGCTTTGGACCAAATGGTGCGGCCGTTTTCGCCGAGCGCCTGCTCCACGAGCTCTAAGGGCAAGGCTTGCAGGGTGCCGATTCTTTTGACACCTAAGCTGCAGAGGGTTTGGTAGGTTTTGGGCCCCACCATCGGGATTTTTTGCACGGAGAGCGGCGCTAAAAAGTCTTTTTCGGAGCCGTAGTTGATGTGGAGTTGGTTGTTGGGTTTGGCCTCGCCGGTGGCTACTTTAGAAACGGTTTTGTTTTCGGACAAGCCAAAGGAGATGGGTAAGCCTGTTTCTTGCATGATGCGCGTGCGCAATTCGGAGGCGTAGGTCCAGATGCCAAAAAAGCGGTCCATGCCGGTGAAGTCGATGTAGAATTCGTCGATGGACATTTTTTCATAGACGGGCACCGCCTCTTTGATGACGTCGGTCACGAGCCTCGAAAACTTGCTGTAGGTTTGGGTGTTGCCTTTGATACAGATGGCTTCAGGGCAGCGCTCTTTGGCCATTTTCATGGACATGCCGGAGTGCACACCAAAGCGCCGGGCTTCATAGCTACAGGAGGCCACTACCCCTCTTTCGCTGGTGCCGCCAATGAGAATAGGTTTGTGGTTGAGGCGACTATCTAAGAGGCGCTCACAAGAAACAAAAAAGGTGTCGAGGTCCATATGAACAATCGAACGACGCGTAGCCATAGGTACAGTCAGTTTAAAAGTGAAACAATAAAAGTTCGATTGGTTGGTGTCACAAAATTAAACATATTGACGAATAATTCATCAATATTTTGATTAATTTATAGTCAAAAGTTATCAACAAATAAAAAAGCGCACCAACAGACACTGACATTGTGTCATTTTTGTAACTTGGAACATAATTTGCTACTGAGTAGCGAACACTTAATTCTGTAAAAAATGAAACCAATTTATGTCGTATTGGCCGCTATCGGCGCCCTACTCCTCTTCCTCTTTTTAGGTTATTATAACATGTACAACAAAGCTGTTGGCCTCCAAGAAGGGCTCGACGAAAAATTCGCCAATGTACAATCGGCCTACCAACGCAGAGCAGACCTCATTCCCAACTTGCTCGAAACCGTTAAAGGCGCTGCCCAAAACGAAAAAGACATCCTCACGCAAGTTACCCAAGCAAGAGCTGGAATTATAGGTGCCAAAACACCTCAAGATCTCGAAATCATGGGTCGCAAAATCAATACAGCCATCAATTTGGCGTATGAGGCGTATCCGCAAATCAGGTCAACTGAAAACTTTAGTCAGTTTCAGAACCAACTAGAAGGCACTGAAAACCGCATCAAAACCGAGCGCGATCGCTACAACGAGTCTGTCAAGGAATACAACACCCACATCCGCGGCTTCTTTGCACGCTTTTTCTTGAACAGCGAAGAATTCCCAAGAAAAGAAGGATTTGTAGCTGCTGCTGGCTCAGAAAACGCGCCAAAGGTCAAGTTTTAATGCTCAGCAATCTCGAACAACAACAGGTCTTAGCCAGCATTGCAGCAGCTGAGGCTACCACCAGTGGCGAACTGCGCGTGCACCTAGAGGCATCGTGTCTCATCGATCCAGTGGCACGCGCCGTCGATTTATTTTACGAGCTCGGCATGCAAGCCACCGAGCAACGCAATGGCGTCCTGATCTACGTTGCCTACGAAAGCAAAAACCTCGCCATCATCGGCGATCAAGGCATCAACAATTTAGTTCCAGCCGATTTTTGGGACAGCGTGCGCGATATCATGGTATCGAACTTTAAAACAGGACGCATATCCGAAGGGCTTTGTGCAGCTATTGCCGAGGCAGGTAGGCAGCTCGCGCAGTACTTTCCGCCGCAGGCCAACGACCAAAACGAATTGCCCAATCAAATCAGTTTCGGATGAAAAAAGTCTTTCAACTACTCTTGATTCTGACTTTTTTTAGTCGTTTATTTGGGCAAATTCCCAAGCCAATTGCTCCTGCTCGCTTTCTCAATAATTTTTCGACGACCAATATCCTTAGCGAAGCCGAACAAGTACAAATCGAGCAGCGCCTAGACCAATTTGAACAAGAGACCAGCAACGAAATTTCGATCGTCGTCATCGACGACTTAGGTGGAGACGAACCCTGGCATTTTGCAACTGAACTCGGCGAAGCTTGGGGCGTTGGCAAAGCCGATAAAGACAACGGCTTGGTGTTTTTAATCAAGCCCACTCAAGAAAACGGTGGTCGCCAAGTTTATTTGGCAGCTGGGCGTGGTTTAGAGGCGGCCATCACTGACCTCACGTGTCAAGATATCATTCAACACGAGATACTACCTGCATTCAAGCAAAATCAATACGCAGACGGCATCAACAAGGCGCTCGACGTCTTGTTTGGGCTCGCCAAAGGTGAAATCAACGAGAAAAGCTACCGAAAACAATTACATCAAAACGATTGGGTCAAAGGCTTCTTTGGCTTGCTCGCTATTTTATTTATCCTCTTTTTGATCATCAAGCGCGGTGGCGGCAGCGGTACCACCATGGGCGGAAGACGCAGCGGACCAGGCTTCTTTTATTTTGGCGGCTACGGCGGCGGATTCGGAGGAGGTTCATCAGGCGGTGGCGGTGGCTTTGGTGGCTTTGGCGGCGGCAGCTTCGGCGGCGGCGGTTCTGGCGGAAGTTGGTAATCGAAATCCCATTAAAACCAAATTGAAAAAGAAAGCATAAATTCGCGGTACTGATTTACCATATATCGACAATAAAATGACTACACAAATACCAAAATATCTTTTCTCGATCATTGTTATTTTCCTCGCTAACGCTTCGTTTGCACAACAAATACAAACCATTGCCTTCTACAATGTAGAGAACCTTTTTGATACCATTGACGGCCCCAATGACGACGCCGAGTTTTTGCCGACCGCCGAAAGCAAATGGGATGCGCCAAAGTATGAAACCAAACTTGTGCACATTCGTCAGGTGATGGCCGAACTGAATATGCCAATGGTGCTGGGTGTTTGTGAAATCGAGAACCGCGCGGTACTCAAAGATGTCATTGGTCAAGACAAGCGCTACGGAATTGTGCACTACGAGAGCCCCGACGCACGCGGTATAGACGCAGCCATGCTTTACCGCAAAGACTTACTGCGCTTGAAAGCTTCCGGAAAAATCCGCTTCACATTGCCAGGCGACAGCATTCCTACCTCCCGCGACATCGTTTGGGCCAAATACCAATACAAAAAAGAATACTTATACGTCATGGTCAATCACTGGCCGAGCCGCCGCGGTGGTGCCGACGAGAGCGCAGCGCGCCGACTCATGGCAGCACAAATGGCTGCAAACTTTATTGATTCCATTCAAAAAAACGAACCCAAGGCAAAAATCATCTTAATGGGAGATTTAAATGATCACCCACAAGACGCTGCACCACAACTTATTGCAAGTAAATTAACACCTCAAATTACCAAGGCGAGTGGCCAATTTGGCGGTTCTTATAACTACAAAAACGAATGGGATGTGCTCGACCATATTTTTGCGTCTACCATTGCCCTCAACGGAAAAATACAAGTTCAAACAGGAAGTGGAAAAATCCATGATTTTCCTTATTTACTCACAGAATACAAAGGGCAAACGGTTCCAAACAGAACCTACGCCGGCCCTAAATATTTAGGTGGATACTCCGATCATTTGCCGGTGTCTATCCAAGTGATTTTACACCCTTAATCGGGCTTTGTTGGGGCAGTTCTCAAAGGAAGTTTTTGCTTATAGAGAAACTTTTTTTGCGTCGACTCAAAAGGTCGGTAGATAAAATACACTTCGTTGTTGTGCACCCTTACCTTCTCCACATACCTGAAGGCCAGCTTTACTTTTTGCGTGATCAAGCCGGATTGTAAATCAATGAGCCCTACATAACAATGCCCTTGCTGTTCAAAAATGGCGTAAATGTTTCCGTTTTGGCGGTCTTGTTGGAGGTTTCGTTGAAAGCCGCTTTCTCTGGCTTGATAATGATGGAAAATCGGTGTAGAACGAACTACTGTGCCATCGCTTAAAAAGACGCGCAGCATATCTTTAGGGTAGTCAAAAATATAAATGGTGTCGTGGACCAGAAAGAGCGGTGCGTATACAGGCTCGTAATACAAAGACTGCGTAAAATAGGCGGCACCCACATAAATTTCAGCGTCAATTCCGGTCTGATTTTCTAAGTTTTTTGCCCAAAGTTTGGTGCGCACATCGACCCATTTGTATTCCGAGCGATACAGCTCCATCATAAGTTCGTCTTGTATCTGCAAGAGGGTTTTGTAGGTAGAGTCGAGTTGGTCTAGGCTGCCATATTCAAAAGCTGGGTAGTTTTCGCTATAACTCGAGTAAAATAAGCGCGTCTGACTGCTGTCTACAATAGGAACTAAGTATTTGAAAAAGTAATCTTTGGGGATATTCACCAAAGTGTAATTGCTGTCAATGGTTTCTAGGCCAAAAACACTTTCGGCGGTCAGGACATGAATATTTCCCCGAAAATCACGCTTGAGTACTTGTGCGCGATCAGGCATGGCTAAAATGGCAGTAGTGGCTCGGTCTCGATAGACTTGAAGCTGCGCGTCTTTTTGCAGGTTTTTCTCGTAGGTGAGTAAGATGAGTGAGCCGTCTGCATCGAGTTCAAAGTCAGCAACACTGTAAGTTTTGGAGGCATAAACGGTGTCGGGTTTGTTGGGCTTGATCACCACTTCTCGCACCTCTTGTACGCGCTCGGTTTTGAGTTGAATGCGCAGCTGAATGGTATCGGACGCCTCGAAATATGGAAGTTTGCGCTTACCGCCTAAGTAGTAAGGATGCGTGTAGCTGATCAAGAGGAGCTCAGTTTGACTCGGCTTTACGGCTTTCAAAGAAAAAGCAACAGTGCCATTTTGCTTAGAGCTCCCAAATCCCAAGGTATCTTCACCTGAAATAAGCCAACAATTGACATTTGGAATGGAGTCTTTGGTTTGAAGGTCTATGAACGAACAATTGAGTTCTTGGGCAAAGGAACCAAAACCAAGAAAGGAAAAGCAAATGAACCAGAGCTGTTGCATATGGCTAAGATGCAAACCTTGGTGGATTTTCACAATTTTAGCAAACTTTCTGGATCCAGTTCATGGTGTCGGCAATTTCTCCGGACTTCACGCCATCGAGGTAAGCCTTGATTTTGAGCGACATTTCACGGGTTTCAAGCGCTGGAAGCATGATCTTTTCGTCGCGATAACCAATCATAGCAATAGGCGCAATGGTAGCGGCTGTGCCTGCGCCAAATGCTTCTTGCAGCTTACCAGCTTTGGCTGCCTCAATGATTTCGGCAACTGTCACTTTGCGTTCTTCTACCGGAATACCCCAATGACGGGCCAGTTCTAAGACTGTTTTTTTAGTGGTGCCGCGCAAAATGGTGTCGGCGTCTTCGGTGGGCGTGATGATTTTGTTGTCCATGACAAAAACGATGTTCATGGTGCCTGACTCTTCAATAAAAGTATGGGTTTTAGCGTCGGTCCAGACCAATTGGTGAAAACCTTGCTGTTGAGCGAGTTTGGCTGGATACAAAGAGGCGCCATAGTTGCCTGCGGCTTTTGCTCTACCCACTCCACCTTCAGCTGCACGTGTGTAATGTTCTTCAATTTTAACGCGAACGGGCTCTGCGTAGTAAGCGCCAACTGGAGAATTGATAATGACAAATTTGTAGGAGTCAGATGGTTTGATACCAACAAATTCGTCGGTGGCAAACATAAAAGGACGGATATAAAGCGCATAGCCAGGTTTGTTGGTGACCCAGTCTGCGTCTGCGGCAACGAGTTGCTTCACGGCATCTAAAAATAATTCTTCTGGAATTTCGGGCATACACATGCGCGCCGCAGACTCCGCAAAACGTTGTGCGTTGAGCTCTGGTCTGAACAGAACGACTTCGTTGTCAATGTTGCGATAGGCTTTCATGCCTTCAAAGATGGACTGACCATAATGAATAGCAGACATGGCCGGATGCATATCAATGGGGCCAAAAGGTAAAATTTCTCCTTGCTGCCATGCGCCATTGGCGTATTCCATCACAAACATGTGATCGGCAAAGATTTTTCCGAAGGGGAGGTTTTCCCAATCTACGGTAGACAACTGACTGTTTGTGTTGTGCGTGACGGGGAATGTGAAGGAAACTCCTGACATAAGCGTGTTAATTGATGCGCGAATATACAGCTAAATCATGGAGCGTACAACTTATTGACCTTATTAAAAGCATTCCTTAACTTTGTATAATGCACGCCTACACACAAGCTCTTGAAATCCTCCAAAAGCATTGGGGCTTTGCTGCGTTCAGGCCAAGTCAAGAACCAATTGTGAAGGCTGCGCTCGCAAGTCAAGACACTCTTGCGCTGCTTCCTACGGGCGGCGGCAAGTCTATTTGTTTTCAAGTACCTGGTTTGCAACGCGAAGGGCTTTGTTTGGTCATTTCACCACTGATTGCCCTCATGCAAGATCAGGTCGAAAACCTGAACAAACGCGGCTTGCGTGCCAAAGCCTTAACGAGTGGCCTCACTTTTAGAGAAATTGACCACATCCTAGATAACGCCCGTTTTGGTGGTCTCGATTTTTTATATACCTCGCCAGAACGCATTCAATCTTCGCTTTTTATTGAGCGCTTCAAGCGCATGAAAATCTCTTTGTTGGTTGTCGATGAAGCGCATTGTATTTCGGAATGGGGCCACGATTTCAGGCCTTCCTTTCGTCAAATCGCCAAATTGCGCCAAATCCAACCCGAAGTACCTATTTTAGCGCTTACGGCTACAGCTACCAAAGCCGTACAGCAAGACATCTGTGTGCAGTTGCAAATGCCCAAAGCACAAGTACTCGAAGCCTCTTTTGCCCGAGATAATTTGCAGTATTTAGTAAGGCACGCACACAACAAAATGCAAGAAATTCTGGCCATTTGTCAACGCGAAAAAGGCACGGGCATTGTGTATTGCCAAACCCGTCGCTCCGTAAAAGAAGTGGCGCGCGTACTTTTGGCTAACGGCTTGCGCTGCGGTATTTACCATGGCGGGCTCAGCGCCGAAGAGCGCAGCCAAATGCTGCGCGCTTGGCTCACAGACAAAAACCAAATCATGGTGGCCACTAACGCTTTTGGGATGGGTATAGACAAGCCTGACGTCCGTTTTGTTTTACACTACGAAGTACCTACCTCTCCAGAGGCTTACTTTCAAGAAGCCGGCCGTGGTGGTCGGGACGACCAGCCTGCTTATGCGCTGCTGCTCCACGAGCACAAAGATTTTGAGCAAATGCAGCAACAGCTCACCAAAAGCTTTCCGAGTGCAGATCGCGTTATCTTTGTGTACCGCGCCATTTGCAACTACCTCAAAATCGCTATTGGCTCTGGTAAAGATGAGTCCTACCCGTTTGACATGAAAACGTTTTGCCGGACCTTTGAGCTACCCGAAGATGAAGTCTATTATGCGCTCAAAATATTGGCGCAAAATGGCAATTTAACCCTAGACGAAGCCTTTTTTCAGCCGACGCGTCTACAATTTATTGTGAGCAATGAAGTGCTCTACAACTTTCAGATCCAACACGAAGCTTACTACATGCTCTGTGCCACACTTGTACGCAGCTATCCCGGCATCTTTGATCAAATGACACGCCTGCACGAAGACAAAATCATTCAAAGACTAAAAACCACCCCGCAGCGTTTTGAAGAGCAACTAGACTTCATGCAAAAAAACGGCATCATCGAACTGAGTAAAAAAAGCAGCCTACCTCTGCTCTATTTTACAACGGAAAGACTCCCTGAGTCTTACCTGCAGCTCAAGCCGCAAATTTACCTCGAGCGCAAGCAAGCGGCCCAAGATAAATTAGTGGCCATGCAACGCTACTGTCAAGAACCCACTTGCCGCGCGCAGCAACTCATTACTTATTTTGGGCAAAGCATTGCCCCTTGTGGTCAGTGCGATGTCTGCATGCCGCGTACTTTAAATGAAAGCACTCTTTTGAACTTTCTTCAAGAAGCGCGCAGCATTCAGGAGCTCGAGGCCCATTTTTTATGTGCCAAATCTGAGCTCGAGCCACTGATTCGCCCTCATTTACTTACCGAAAAAATCAAATTCAAAGCGGGAAAATTCTACTTCTAAATCTCGCTTATGACCACCCCTTCAGTTTCTGAAGTGCCGAAATTTCAATGGCACTTTGCACTTATTTTACTACCTTTCATCATCGGCATCTATCTAGCAGACTACCGTAATTTAACGGATGCCCTGATGCTTTTTTTCAAGTTTTTTACGGTCGGGAGTTTTTTGCTTCTTTTGAGCCCGCCCTTGAGGCAATTCGGGCTCCTATTTTCATTTACGGCCCTCGGTTTTTGGCTTTTGCACAGCCGGCAAATCACATTCAGACAACAGCTGGACCTTCATTTCAATACAGAAACTGCAGGCTTTTTTATTCCTGAATCTTTGGAAAATAAAGCCAGATTTCAAAAAGTAATAGGTCGTTTTTATTTCAGTGCCGCCCAGCGAAAAAAGGCAATCAGCTTGCAACTTTATTTCTTCTCCGAAGTACCTCTTGAACTCACAAATACTTACGCGTTGCGCTGTCAACCAGAATTACTCGCCAATGAGCACTATCCAGGTGCTTTTGACCAAGCGCGGTATTATGAATTGCAAGGACTGAGCCACCGAGCTTTTGTTTATGGTGCGCAACTCAGAGACCTTGGCCTGCGGCCCTCAGCTTCAAGTAAACCTTTGCTTTCAACCGTTAAAGAGCAGCTGGCCACAACTTTTACAAATGCACTTAGCCCGCGCTCAGCGGCAATCGGTAGGGCACTAATTTTAGGAGAGCGCGACGGCATTGATGCGCAATTAAGGTCTTATTTTTTAGCAACGGGCTCGATGCATATTTTGGCGGTGTCAGGCATGCATATTGGCTTATTGATCTTGGCGCTGCTTAAGATTTTGGGGTTATTCTCGCGATGGGTGAGCCGCAAACAGGCTTTGGTATTGGTGCTGCTCATTGTTTGGTACTATGCGGTGCTCACAGGTTTGTCGGCATCGGTGCTGCGCAGTGTTTTTATGTTCAGTGTGTTGTTGCTCAGTCAGTTGTCTGGACGCCAAATGAGTCCGCTTTCAGCGCTGTTTTTTTCGGCTTTTTGCCTCCTGCTCTACGATCCTCGCTACTTGTTTGATCTCGGTTTTCAGTTGTCTTATCTCGCTATGTTGGGTATTTACCTCTATTATGATGCGATTCGGGCTTTTCTCCAATTCAGATGGAAAGTCTTGACGCATCTCTGGGATGGCACGGCGCTCGGTTTGGCAGCCACGCTCACCACCCTACCACTGAGTTTGTATCATTTTCATTTGTATCCAAATTACGCGCAAATTGCCAATCTCTGCCTGATGAGTTTGTCGAGCTTGATTTTAGTCGTGGGCATGTTTTTTCCTTTTCTTCAGGCGCTGCCTTGGCTAGATCGCCTCAGTGCTTATGTCTTGGAGAACTTCATTCGCTGGATGCTTGAGATCATGCGTTTTTTCAGTGAGGCTCCCGGTGCATTGGCCAAAGGGTTTGTGCTGCCCTTTTGGTGGGTATTGCTTTTTTGGTTGGCGACATATTTTTTATTTTATGGTTTGCAAAGACAGCACAAATACCTGGCACAACTTGGCTTACTCGGTAGTTTGCTGTTCATGGCAAACCTTAGGCAGCGTAAATTGCAGGAGCGACAAACAACTTTTTATCAAAACGACCAAGTGCTTTTACTCAGAGATGGTTCCAAAGCGTTGGCATTCGGCCCCAAGCCAGCAGCAAAATGCGCTTTTTTATTGCCTACACTTGAAAATTATCACAATTGCGAAATTCAATATCAGCAAGTTGCAAAAGGCAAGACATACATTCAATTAAAGCAACTTGAGATAGCGATTTCCAACGAAGATGCGTATCAAATTGACATTCGCGCGCAAAAGCAGACAGATAAAATCAAAGTCTATTGAACAAGAATTTTATCTTTGCTAAAATTTGACACCATGAAAATGCTCAGTCCGAAGGAAGTGCTTCTGGCCTTAGAAGCCCAAGAAAGCTGTTGTCTCATCGATATCCGCGAACCCTATGAATTGTTGAACTGCAAAATAGATTGCCCGTCTGTACCGATGGCTACTTTTGCAGCGGCGTATCCCGACTATCAGCATTACGAACAAGTGGTGCTCATGTGTCAGTCAGGCAAGCGCGCTGAAGCCCTCGCTAATTTCATGGAAACAGAATTTGCAGCTACCAATATTTGTGTGTTGGAAGGCGGTATCAATGCCTGGATCGAGCAAAACGCTCCTCAAATTACTTGTCAGTAATGAGCTATCTTCTTCAACTCCTCGATTTCATCCTTCATATTGACAACTACCTTTTCTTGCTGATTCAAGATTACGGCATCTGGATTTACGCCATCTTATTTTTGATCATTTTTGTAGAAACGGGCTTGGTTTTCATGCCTTTGCTTCCCGGCGACTCACTTCTTTTTGCGGCGGGTTCATTTTGTGCAGGCGTGCAGATAGACAACGAATTGGCACAGCTGAATTTGTGGGTCGTATTGATTTTGCTCATTGTTGCAGCCGTTTTAGGCGATGCTCTGAACTTTTGGATTGGTCAAAAATACGGACGCAAATTGGCACAAATGAAGATTGGGCGCTATGCCCTTCTCAAAGAAAAGCACTTGCAACAAACCCAAGCGTTTTTTGAGAAACACGGTTCCAAAACAATCATTATTGCACGCTTTGTACCAATTGTACGCACGTTCGCACCCTTTACGGCGGGCCTGGCAAATATGCGTTACAGCATCTTTTTGAAATTCAACGTGATAGGCGGCGTGAGTTGGGTACTGGGTCTTACGCTTTTGGGTTACTTCTTTGGCAACCTCACTTTTGTGCGCGAAAACTTCGAAACCGTCATTTTTGGCATCATTGGCTTGTCTTTGCTTCCGATGCTGCTTGCTTTACTAAAAGAAAAAATAGCTAAGCGTTGAAACGCTGAAACTCATTTTGCAAGTAAGCACGGCAAATTTCTGTCGGAAACTGCTCAATTTGAGCGGAGATTTCTAAAATTCTCGACGCAAGGTCTGTAGCACTTGCTTGGTCATCCAAAGTATTGGCTGCCATATTGATAACACGCAACACTTCTTCCTTTGCTTGAATTAGCATCGTCCAGCCCTGCGGCGAAACAAAGAGCTGTTGAGCAATGTTGTGTTCAAACTCTTCTCTGACGGTCTTGACGAGTAAACTTTGTTGGATTCTGGCATTGTGGGTCACTTGTAGGGTGCGCAGCGTGAGGTTGGCAGGTGAAATGCGGTCGAGCAGTAAAATACAGCGCTGATACGCTTCGAGCTTACTCGGTAGAAAATAATTTTGACGCTGCAGGGCGAGTTCGGTTTGGAGCTTCACGAGGCTGTGGTCGTGTTGGCGCTTGAGAAACAAATAAACGATAGTCACCATTGCCAAACTGACCAACAGAAACGAAATAACCACAAAAATGAGTTCCATACGTATTTTTTTGAGGCAAATATAGTGCTTTGCACTATTTTTACTCCATGAATAATGTGTTACTCCCACTCATCTTGTTTTTATATTTCGGGCTCCTGCTCGCAATTGCCTATTTCAGCTCCAAAAATGCAAACAGCCATAGTTTTTTTACCGGCGACAAAAAAAGCCCGTGGTATTTAGTTGCTTTTGGCATGATCGGCACCTCGCTTTCGGGCGTCACCTTTGTGTCTGTTCCTGGCGACGTCAGCACGGGCGCATGGCACTATTACCAGTTGGTGCTGGGCTTTTTTGCAGGCTATTTTGTGGTGGCTTTTGTACTCTTGCCGCTTTACTACAAACACCAATTGAGCTCTATTTATCGGTATCTGGAGCTGCGCCTTGGTTTGCGCGCTTATCAATGGGGAGCAGGCTATTTTATTCTTTCGCGCACGCTCGGCGCAACGGTTCGGCTCTACCTCGTGATCAACGTATTGCAACTTTTTGTTTTTGAACCCATTGGCCTCGCTTTTTGGCAATCCACACTTCTGATCATCCTCATGATTTTAGCCTATACGCTAAAAGGCGGCGTCAAAACCATCGTCTGGACAGACACCCTTCAGACTTTCTTCATGTTATTGGCCTTGGTGGTGTGTATCTATACCCTCCAACAACAAATGGATCTTTCCTGGACTGAACTCTGGGCTAACCTCAAAAATGTACAACTTACCCAAGTTTGGTCCTGGAATCCGTCTAAAAGCGATTACTTCTGGAAGCATTTCATCGGCGGCGCCTTCATCACTATCGCCATGACCGGCCTTGACCAAGAAATGATGCAAAAGAACATCAGTGTCAAGACGCTTAAAGATGCCCAAAAAAACATGGTTGTTTTTAGCTTTACACTGCTCATCGTCAATGCGTTGTTTTTGCTTCTTGGCAGCATCTTGAGTTATTTCGCACTCAAAAATGGTGTTAATTTTGCCCCCGACGACCTCTTCCCTCAGGTCATTCAGCAGTACTTACCCACCAGCGTTTTCATCATTTTCACCATCGGACTTATTTCTGCTTTGTTCCCATCTGTAGACGGCGCTATCACCGCCCTAACGGCTTCTTTCTGCATAGACATAATTGGTTTTGAGCGCAAGAACCTTCCCGAAGCAGAGCGCATGCGACTTAAAAAGATCGTTCATATTGGTTTTGCAGTGCTTTTTACGCTGTTGGTTTTTCTATTCAAATGGTACAACGACAAGAGCATCGTGAAGCTCATTTTCCTGATTGCCGGCTACACCTATGGCCCACTTCTCGGGCTATTTGCCTTTGGTATTTTAACGAAAAGAAATGCACCTGCAGCACTCATACCAATTATCGTCGTGTTCGCACCGCTTTGCTGTTATTTCTTGAGTAAAAATGCAGACTTCATTTGGAAAGGTTATCAATTCGGAAACGAAATGCTCTTGCTCAACGGAATACTTACTTTTGTGCTGCTCTTTTTGAGTAGTTTTGCCTATCAACCCCAACCAGCCGATGAAACTCCTGTTGTCTGACAATCAATTGCATTTGCGCTTTGCGCCACTGACCCTTACGCGTCCGTTGGCCGAATTGCGCTGTGGTCTTTTCACCAATACCGAACGCTGGAAGCATTTGCTGCCGGGTGCGCAAATTGGGTTTCAAACGGAAAATTACCTACAGAGCAAATTTCCAAGCACAGCCGGTATTTGGGTCAATGCGCAAGTGATACCCGATGTGCAATTAGCCAAAGCGGTTAGCGAACTCAAGGTAGGTGAAAAACTGTACATGAATTCGGTTTTGCTTGCTCAAAATGGCGAAGGAAATTACAATACAGCATATTCCGATTCAAACCTTAGTATCCTTGAAAACCGCTGGGACCTGTATTTACTCAACGAAGCCATTTTAAAGCAAGATTTCACTTGGTTTACAAAGGGTCAAACTTCAGCTGAGCTCAAGCAAAGCAATCGGCTCATTGGCCCTGCAGATCAGTTGTTTATTGAAGAAGGCGCACGCATTGAAGGCGCTATTTTGAACACCAATGAAGGCCCCATTTACATCGGTAAAAATGCAGAAGTCATGGAGGGCGCACTATTGCGTGGCCCTTTAGCGCTCTGCGACGGCGCCGTTGTTAAAATGGGTGCCAAAATCTATGGCGCAACCACCATTGGACCAGAATGCCGTGTGGGTGGCGAAGTAAGCAACAGTCTCTTTCAGGGTTATTCCAACAAGGGGCACGACGGCTTTTTGGGCAACGCGCTCATCGGCGAATGGTGCAATTTGGGTGCAGACACCAACTGCTCCAACCTCAAAAACAACTACGGAAAGGTCAGTACGTATAGTTATGAGGCGCATGACCAAGTCAAGACCGACCAACTCTTTATGGGGCTCACCATGGGCGATCACAGTAAGTCGGCAATTAATGTACAGTTCAATACCGCAAGTGTGGTGGGCGTTTGTAGCAATGTTTTTTGCAGTCATTTTCCAGCAAAATACATCGCCTCCTTTGAATGGGTCTCCGATGCGGCTAGCGAAAAATACCGCCTAGACAAAGCCATTGAAGCCGCAACTGCCATGATGGCTAGAAGAAAAGTGGCTTTCAGCCAAGAAGAGCGCCAAATTTTTGAATTCTTGGCAAACAACTGACTTTTTTGCAGCGTTTCTGCCTTTGGCATGCATCTTGACACACCACCCGCTTGAAACAATTCTATTATGAGCAATCTCTTTGATCAAGGTTTTTTTGAAGTCTCTGGCTATGACGCCGATGCTGAGTTTATTCCACTCATCACAGCAGAGGAAGAAGAGCACATGAACAAACAAGAATACCCTGAAGAACTCCCTATACTTCCTTTGCGCAACAATGTGCTCTTTCCAGGCGTTGTCATTCCCATTACTGTGGGCCGAGACAAAAGCATCAAACTGATTCAAGAAGCCAACAAAGGCAGTAAAATCATCGGGGTGGTTTCTCAAAAAAACCAAGATGTAGAGGCGCCACAGTTTGCCGATTTACACCAGGTGGGTACGGTTGCTCAAATCATTCGCTTGCTCAAGATGCCCGATGGCAGCTCAACGGTGATCATTCAAGGCAAGCGCCGCTTTGAAATGTTGCAGTCCACTCAAACAGAACCTTATATGAAGGCCAAAGTTCGAGTCCTGACCGAACAAGCCATCGACAGCGCCAACAAAGAGCTCGAGGTCATGTTCAATACCATCAAAGACCTTGCCCTTCAAATTATTCGTGAAAGCCCCAACATTCCTTCCGAAGCGCAATTTGCTATCGGCAATATAGACAGCCCTAGCTTTTTGGTCAATTTCATCTCGTCTAATATGAACGCTGATGTCGCTAAAAAGCAAGCTATGCTCGAAGAAATGGACATCAAAAAGCGTGTCATGATGGTTCTTGAGCACCTCACCGCAGAAATTCAAGTGCTCGAGATGCGCAACGAAATACAAAACAAAGTGCGCAAAGACCTCGACAAACAACAACGCGAGTACTTTTTGCATCAGCAAATGCGCACCATCCAAGACGAGCTCGGCGACAACCCACAAATTCAAGATGCCCGCGAGCTCGAAAAAAGAGCCCAGGGCAAAAAATGGGACGCACGCGTAGCCAAGCTTTTCGGCAAAGAACTCGAAAAACTCCAGCGCATGAATCCGCAGGGCGCCGAATACACCGTTCAGCTCAACTACCTCGACCTCCTGCTCGAACTTCCTTGGAATGTTTACAGCAAAGACAAACTCGACCTCAATATCGCTAAACGCGTGCTTGAGCGCGATCATTTTGGTCTGGAAAAAGTCAAGGAGCGCATTTTGGAATATTTAGCGGTTCTCAAACTCAAAGGCAACATGAAAGCACCAATTTTGTGTTTTTACGGCCCTCCCGGTGTTGGTAAGACTTCATTAGGTAAGTCGATTGCCGAAGCATTGGGGCGCAAATATGTCCGGATGTCGCTCGGTGGGCTCCACGACGAAGCTGAAATCCGCGGACACCGCAAAACTTATATTGGCGCTATGCCAGGCCGCATTATACAAAACCTCAAGAAAACAGAAACGGCCAACCCTGTTTTTGTCTTGGACGAGATAGACAAACTCGGCCGCAGCAACCACGGCGACCCCTCTTCCGCCCTGCTCGAGGTCCTCGATCCCGAACAAAACGGCAACTTCTACGACAATTACGTCGAAACCGAATTCGATTTATCTAAAGTCTTGTTTATTGCAACGGCCAACAACCTGCAAAGCATCCAAGGCCCCTTGCTCGACCGCATGGAAATCATAGAAGTCAATGGCTACACCTTGGAGGAAAAAATCGAAATTGCCAAAAGACACTTGCTACCCAAGCAAATTGCTGCCCACGGCATTCGCAAAAACGACATTTCCATCGATAAAAAATTGTGGCAACAAATCATTGAGTCTTATACATTTGAATCCGGTGTGCGCGGTCTAGATAAAATTGTGGCCAAATTGGTGCGCAATCGCGCACGTCAAATTGCCATGGAAGAAACCTATGATGCCAAACTCACCAGTGCCGACCTCTTTACCTTTTTAGGAGCGGGCCGCATGCGCACCAAATACGACAACAACGATGTAGCTGGCGTCGTCACGGGCCTTGCCTGGACGGCTGCAGGTGGTGACATCCTCTTTATCGAAAGCCTCATCTCTGAAGGAACCGGCAAGTTAAGCCTCACTGGTAATTTAGGAGAGGTCATGAAAGAATCTGCCGTGATCGCCCTCGAATACCTCAAAAGCCACCACGAATTATTAGACCTAGACCCGAAGGTTTTTGGCGCCTACAACGTGCATATTCACGTGCCAGAAGGTGCAACGCCTAAAGATGGCCCGAGCGCTGGCGTTACCATGCTCACTGCATTGGCTTCGCTATTTACACAGCGAAAAGTCAAGAAAAACCTCGCCATGACCGGCGAAATCACCCTGCGCGGCGATGTCTTACCTGTTGGCGGCATCAAAGAAAAGATCTTAGCGGCCAAAAGAGCTGGAATCAAAGAAATTATCTTGTGTACTAAGAACAAACAAGACGTCGACGAAATTGCTGCTGACTACCTCAAAGGGCTCTCCATTCATTACGTTGACAAAATGGCTGAAGTATTGCAATTGGCTTTACTCCAAGAAAAAGTGAGCGCGCCTAAAAAACTTTTGGTACCCGAGAAAAAGTAATGTCGGCGCAGTACAGTCATTTGGTGGTCTATGATGGCGTTTGCATGCTCTGCAATAGCCTCATTCAACACCTCCTTACCAAAGACAAGCGCCAAATACTGACCTTCTGCACTTTTCAGGGTTTACCCGATGAAATATCCAAAAAAGATATTCAATTCCCGTTAGAGGAGAGTATTTCATACTACAGAGAAGGAATGTGGTGGCAGCGAAGCAGTGCGGTACTCCTGATTTACAAAGATGTTTTCGGGCCATGGCATTGGTCTCAGTTGGCCTGGTTTTTTCCGCGCTTTTTGAGAGATTTCATTTACCGCAGTATAGCCAAGAATAGGTATCGTTGGTTTGGCAAAAACGCCCATTGCGTGCTCCCTAACCCTGCGCAACGAGACCGTTTTATTGGCTAAAAATCAATCATTACTAACTTAAAATCTTGGACATCATGAAAGAAACACTCATAACGCGCGATTGATTGCCCCAAACATTTCGTGGATTTGGCATAATTTATGATATTTGCACAGAAAATTATATTTATGCGCTTTTTACTCGTTTTCGTTTTAAGTCTGTTCAGCATCAATGCCATGGCGCAAGATGCAAAAGCACAGGGAATCCTCGATAAATTATCGACCAAAATGAAGGGCATGAAATCCTTCTACATTGAATTCAATGCCAGTGTCAAAAACAGCACTACCGGCACCAATGAAAACGAAATTGGCAAAGGTTGGGTCAAAGGCAATAAATTCTATGCTTCTTACGGAGACAACACCATGATCTGTAATGGTGTCAAAACCTGGACAATCGTCAAAGACGAGCGCTCCGTTTATGAGTCCGATGCCAGTGCCGACGACGAAGAATCAATTAATCCTAAGCGCCTCATGACCATCTGGGAAACGGGTTTCAAAAATAAATACGACCACGAAGACAAACTCAACGGAGAGGCTGTTCACGTGATCAACCTCTATCCTAAAGTGCCTTCCAAAGCAGAATACCACACCATTGTTTTATACATATCTAAAACCGGCAACGAACTACTGAAAGCGAGCATGAAAGCCAAAGATGGCACCACCATGACTTATATTGTAACTAAGTTTACGGCCAATCTCGATATCGAGGATGCTAAATTTGTCTTTGACAAAAAGAAATATCCTGGCTACCCAGTAATTAAAGATTAGCCATTTACCCAATAAGGGATTAGCATCAACGTCAAAAGGTTTCAGAATCAGCGTTTAAGCAAGCGGTCCATTTCGCGCTTGTCGTCTTTCTCTTTAAGGTCATGGCGCTTGTCATGGAGCTTTTTGCCCGTTGCGCAAGCGATTTCTAGCTTAACCCAGCCCTTTTCTGATAAAAACATCTTGATGGGCACGAGTGTATGCCCTTTGATTTTCAAGAACTTTTCAATGCGAATGATTTCTTTACGCTGCAAGAGCAATTTGCGGTCTGCGCGGGGCTTGTGGTTGTAAAAAGATCCGTTTTCGTATTCGGTGATGTGCATGTTGCGCAACCATACTTCTCCTCTTTCATATAGGCCATATGCTTCTAGTATACTGGCTTTGCCGTTGCGAATGCTTTTGATTTCGGTACCCGTGAGCACAATACCCGCCTCGAAGACTTCGTCGAGGTGAAATTCAAAACGCGCGCGTTTGTTACGGATATTGAGTTCCTTGTTGGCCATGTGTGCAAAGTTACTAATTTTAACCCATGCAAATTCCGTCGGTTTATTTAGAACAAGCTGTTGACCAACTCGGCAGTTTACCCGGCGTCGGACGCCGCACCGCACTGCGCCTCGCTTTGGACTTACTCAAACGCAGCGACATCGAAATAGACGACTTCGTGTCTGCCCTGAGTGCACTCAAAGACAAAGTGTTGCGTTGCAGCTCATGTGGTAACATTACCGACACCCCAATTTGCGATATTTGCAGCAATCCGAGACGAGACAACACTATTATTTGCGTTGTTGAAGACATTAGAGATGTCATGGCAATTGAGTCTACAAGTACGTTCAATGGGCTTTATCATGTATTAGGAGGGCTCATTTCACCAATGGATGGCATTGGGCCACAAGACTTGAATCTACTGAATTTGCCGTTGCGCATAGAGAAAGACCAACCTAAAGAAATCATCTTAGCGCTCAGCCCCACAATGGAGGGAGATACCACCAACTTTTATATTTACAAAAAAATCAAAGGGTTTGATTTATTGATCACGCGCATCTCTAGAGGAATTGCAGTAGGATCAGAATTGCAATATGCGGATGAACTAACCCTTGGTCGCAGCTTGCAGCAGCGTCAAGTCTTTGATTTCGGACAATAAAAAGGGTTTAAAAAAATGCTCTGATTCAAGAAAACATTAATCTGCTTTAAAGATGCGTGTTCTTTTTTTGAGGTAGCGCATGCCATAACCAAACACAACGATAAACAAAGCCATTCCAATGAAGAAATTGATGTTGCTTTGCTGCTGAAGTCCTCTCAAAACGTAGGTTTGGAACAAAAGCAAGACAAAAGCCGTGGTCATGGATGCAGCCCAGCCGGAATATTCGTTTTCGAGCACAACTTTCATTGAAAACGGCTGCGCATTGGATTTGTATTTCCAGAAGGCGGGTAGCAATAGCGGGGTTTGTTTTCTCCAATCGAGGTAGTCTTGACCAAACTTACGGGTCAAGAACTGCTCTTCTGCATAAATAATGAGGCGGTAATAAGCTACAAATAAGATCAAAAAAACGGGGACTACCCAGTCGATGCCGGTAAACACGGCCCAGCCGATGTAGGTTGTGATATTGCCTAAATACAAAGGATGGCGCACCATTGAGTAAATACCAGTAGAATTGAGGGCTTCGGCAACTTGTTCGTCGCGGTTGCGCCCTGAGGTGTGTGCAGCGCGCTTACCCACTGCGAGTGCGCGAATGATGTGCCCGAGCACCACCAAACCAATTGCCAAAATTGTATAGTTTGGATTGAGCCAATTCTGATGCCTCGGATAGAAATGCATCAGGATAAAAGCGACCAAGAAAAACAGAACAGGTATTTGACCACGGTACTTAAAAAACTGATTTCCTAGCTTTTCCAATTGATTTTGAGCGGACATTGGCGAATTTTTAGTATATTTAAAGAATGTCAAAGTTAACAATAAATCTCGGGGTCTATGAAAGAAAAATACAAGCTTGAGTTTCTACTCAAAACCTCACCACGTGTACTAGACAAGCTCATTAGTACCCCAGACGGCCTAGGCGATTGGTTTGCCGACGACGTCAGAGTCAACGACGACATCTACACCTTTGAATGGGATGGCAATGCCGAACACGCGCGCTTGATACAGCTTAAAATGAACTCCAAAATCCGCTTTCAATGGCTAGAAGACGAACAAGACGGCTTAGACACCTACTTTGAACTCGCCTATATCGTTGACCCCATGACGAATTCTGTCATTTTACACATCACCGATTTTGCCACAGCCTCAGATCAAGAAAGCAGCGCAGCACTTTGGCACCAAGCCATCAATGACCTCAAGCGCATTATCGGCGCCTAATCCATTGCTCGTTTTGCCGCTTTGGTTCGGCTTAATTGCTTAAATTTGCCCAAACTACGCGCTTGAAACGACTCGTTCAGTTTAGCCTTAAGTCTTTTACCGGCCCCTTCATCGTGACACTCCTGATCTCGGTGTTCATGCTTATTTTGCAGTTTTTTTGGGTCTACATCGATGACCTTATGGGCAAAGACCTCAGTGTTTGGGTTATTTTAGAGCTGCTCATGTATGTTTCAGCCAGCATTCTTCCACTCGCTCTACCGCTCGCTATTTTACTTTCATCGCTCATGACTATTGGCAACTTAGCCGAGCACAACGAACTTACGGCGCTTAAAGCAAGTGGTTTTTCGCTACTGCGGATCCTCAGGCCCTTAATAATCATAGTTTTGCTTTTGACCTCTGCCACCTTCTTTTTCTCCAATTATGTCATTCCAGCAGCCAACCTCAAGTGGCACACGCTCATTTACGATATACAGAACAAGAAAATTTCGACCATGCTCACCCCAAAGGTCTACACCAAGAATTTTGAAGGCTATGCCATCAAAGTAGACGCTCTTAAGGGCAATCATTGCATTGGCGTCACCATCCACGACTACACCCAGCCTGCCCAACTGCGCACCGTCCGGGCCAATGAAGCCGATGTCTATAAATCGGTCAATGGGCGCTTTATATTTTTAAATCTTAAAAAAGGTAGCATTTTAGAAGAACTCGATTTGCAGAACCCGATGTACTTGCCCAACAACACCCTTAGCAATCCTTCTGGGCGCGCCTCGCGGGTCTCTACCTTTGACCAAGGAGTGTACAAGCTAGATTTAGAAGGGCTCGACCTCAACCGCTCCAAAGAAGACCTGTTCACCAATAAATACGAAATGCTCAATGTGTTTCAGATCGACCAAGCCATTGATTCCATCACTACTAAAAAAGAAAGGCTTCTTGCCAATTTTGTCAAGCAAAGTACACTCGGCTTTCTGAGCCTCCATCAAACCCTACCTAAAGTAAGCATCCACGACCCGAGTATAGCACCAAACTCCACTGAGCCAATTAAGTCCGTTCAATTCAACAAACTAAGCGCCAACGACAAACAATTGAGCTATCAATTGGCGCTCTCCAAAATCAGGCGCAATCAGCAGCAATTAGCCAATCAAGAACAGTTTTTAACTACCCTGGACCGCGAAATTGACCTATACTGGATAGAATTTCATCGCAAATTTGCCCTCACCTATGCAATTATTGTGCTATTCTTTGTTGGAGCTCCTCTTGGTGCACTTATCAAGAAAGGTGGTTTTGGCGCGCCTGTTGTCATTGCGGCACTCATTTTTATGCTCTATTTTATCCTGAGTTCAGTCGGTGCCAATTTGGCCGATACCGGAACGGTAGCACCGTTTGTGGGTATGTGGATGGCTGCCGTTGTATTTACGCCTGTGGCCATCTTTTTAACGAAAAAAGCGCTAGCTGTATAATTGTAGTCTCTTGAAAATACTTATTTTAAGTCATAAACCTCCCTACCCCATTTTAGATGGGGGCTGCCTGGCAATGGCCCGCATGCTCGAAGATTTATTGTCTTTGACGCAAGTGACGCAAGTCCATTACCATACTTTAGCTACGGCTAAGCATCCGTTTGAACCGGAGGCTTTTCCGGTAAATGAAAAACTTTGCGTAAAGCACTACCCTATTCGCACCAACGTAACGCTTGTGGGGGCTGCCGTCAGTTTGCTCAAACAAGAATCATACAATTTGAAGCGATTTAAGGATCAGGCCATTCTGCAGCAACTTCAAAAAGAACTCAAAAATGCCACTTTTGATTTTGTCATCTTTGAAAGCCTTTTTGCCGCAGTTTATGCCCGTGAATTACGACCTTATTCAAAGGCAAAGTTCATTTACAGAGCACACAACATTGAGCACCAAATCTGGAAAGACCTCGCCGTCCATACCAAATTCATTCTGAAGAAATGGTATTTACAACAACTGGCTTATTCGCTCAAATGGGCAGAGCGCAGTATCTGGAGTGAAGACCAAGGCGGCCTCGACCTTATTTTAGCGATTTCCGATACAGACCTCGGCATCATTGAAGGTCAAACCTTAACGGCGTGTCGTTACCTACCCTCCTCTATTTCTAAGCCGCTCCAAAGCTCCACCAAAGCACCTTTTCACCTCTGCTTTTTAGGCGCGTTCAACTGGATTCCGAATGTTGAAGCTATCGATTGGTTTTTAGCACGTGTTTTTGAACCTTTGAAAGCCGTCTATCCACAAATTGTTTTTCATATTGCTGGAAAGGGTTCGGAAGACTTTAAGCACTGGCAAAGACCTGGAGTTCAAATTCATGGCTTTGTACCTGATGCCAAACAATTCATTGCCGAACACGGTGTTTTTATAGGTTGCCTGCAGTCTGGTTCTGGTGTCAAAATGAAAATTTTAGAAGCCATGAGCGTGGGGGCACCAATTGTGTTTAGCACCAAGTCAGCAGATGGACTACCCGGTTTTCCGCAAGAACTGCGCCTTGACCACGCAGAAACATTTTTCGCCGAAATCTCCAACTTGCTTGATAACCAAGTAGCACTTGAGCAGCGTGCTCAATTTGCAAGGTGTTATTTTGAACAGTATTTTGAAGCAAGTCAGGTTCAAAAACAACTTGTCCAAATACTCGAAGAACTTCAAAATAATCGCTAATATTGTTGCATGCTCCAGTTTTTATTCATTGTCGGCCTGCTTTTTTTGATTTACAGTTATCTGCTGTATCCTTTGTTATTAAAGTATCTGCTTCAAAAAAGCGCAACCCAAGAACCGCAGACAACAAAATATCCGCTTCCTTCCTTGAGCATTATCATCGCCGCCCACAACGAAGAAAAAGTTCTCCGAGAAAAACTTGACTCCATTTTAAATTGCGCTTATCCACAAGACCAAATCGAATTGCTGATCGGATTAGACGCTAGCTCTGACCTCAGTGCGCTGATTGCCGAAGAATACCAATGCAAATTTGCCGCCTGCCAAGTCTTTGATTTCAAAGAAAGACTAGGTAAAATAAAGATCGTCAATGCTCTTGTGCCTAAAGCTCAACATGCTTTAGTGGTCCTGACCGACGCTAATGTGTTGTTCACTGCAGATACCTTAATGCATTTACAGGCACCGTTTAACGACCCAAAAATTGGATTGGTAGACAGCACCATGAAGCACTATGGCCTCAAAAATACAGGTATTTCTGTGCCTGAGTCGGCATATATTGCCGGTGAAGTATTGCTCAAAGAAGCAGAAGGAAAACTATGGGGCGCCATGATGGGCCCATTTGGAGGTTGTTTTGCCTTCAGGAAGAGTTGCTTTGAGCCAATTCCTGCTCATTTTTTAGTAGACGACTTCTACATTAACATGATTTGTATCGAGAAAGGTTTTCGTTGCATTACCCAAACCGAAGCAGTTGTGTTGGAAGATGTCTCCAATGACCTTTCTATTGAATTCAAGCGCAAAATTCGAATTTCTTCTGGTAATTTTCAGAACCTGCGTCGTTTTTGGCCCCTTCTTTTCAAGTTCAATTGGGTATCTTTTGCCTTCTTTTCCCATAAAGTGCTGCGCTGGATTCTTCCCGTCTTTTTGGTGGCCATGACACTCCAAATTCTACAACAGCACGAACATTCTTTGTTCTATGAAATTTTGTATTTTGGTTTACTTCTGATTCCGATTGCTTTTGCTGTGGACTACCTTTCGCGCAAGCGTGGAGTTCATTTAGTTTGGCTGCGCTTTGTCATTCATTTTGTCAGCATGAATTTAGCACTGTTAATTGGTCTGTTCAGATTTTTTGGCGGCATTCGCTCCTCTGTTTGGCAACCGACCAAGCGTCATCAGTAAGTTTTTTGTATCTTTGCAGTCTAATCCGCCTGCGTCTTGTAAGTTGCCTCCCTTCCTACTTTGCTCATGGCACTTATTCTCTTAACGCAAATAAATGGCTAAATCCAAAGAAACCTTCTCTAAGAAGGAAAAAGAAAAACTCAAAGCAAAAAAGAAAAAAGAAAAATTAATTCGTTCTGAAGAGCGCAAATCCAATGCCAGCGGCGGCGGACTAGACAGCATGATGGCTTACGTAGATGAATACGGCCGCATCGTAGACGCTCCTGTAGATCCAAGTACAAGAATAGAAATCGATGCAGAAAGCATTGAAATTGGCATTCCACGCCGCGAAGAAAGCGACGAAGACGAAGCGTCTGACTCTGGAACAGTCATCTTCTTCAATGACTCCAAAGGTTACGGTTTCATCAAAGACAAAGCCAGTGGCGAAAACATATTTGTGCACGCAGCCAATCTCTCTGCTCCTATCGCCGAACGCGACGAAGTTACTTTTGACAAAAGTCGTGGTCAAAAAGGTTGGGTCGCTCTGAACGTTAAAATTATACCGAAGGTTGCACCTTCCATTGCCTAAGGTTCGTTTCTTAGGGTCAATCCTTTAAATAAGCTTGTTGCATCCCGAAGCCAAATCTTGTTAAATTGGCTTCGGTGAGTAACAAAATCACGACATCAAATTGCTGCACTTCAGTTGCATAATCACTAAAATCTTCTATGTAAGTAGTTGCTTTGCCCGGCACTAATCTTTCGTGATTGTAATACCAAAACTCACCTCCTTCAAAGACGTGTTGCATCATCCCCCAGTTATACATACCGTAGTAAAAGCTATCGCCAATTACGAGCACTTTGGGCGCTTTCTTGCCTTTTGGCAAGGCCTTGATTTCAAATTTTGGATAGGCCATCTTGAAGTCCGGCAAATTGCGCAGTAGATTCATGCCGAGCTCGATGTCGTCATCGCGGTCGCGAGGTATGTTGTCTTGTTCTATGCGCGTTAGTTTCAATGTGGGCAGTTGTTTTTGCGAAAGCGCACTGACTTGCTTGATGAGCGAATCTGCAACCAAATACTCGCCGTAAGAGCTCCAATGGATGCCTGTTTTAGGATACAGCGGATACGGTGCCGTTGCCTTCATCTTTAAAAACCAATCTTGCACATCAAAAAGCGGAATCTTTTCTGAAATAAGTTCTCGTACAAAATCTGGGTAATTCCTTCCCGTGCTTCCGTTGTAGCGGTAGTCATCGGGCATTTTATCCGGAAAAAAGGAACCTTTACCAGGGGCCAAACAAACCAATAAGTGTTTGCCCTTCTTAGCGAGGTCTTGCTCGATCAATTGCAGATCTGAAACCAATTTTGAAATCGAGTCTAAACCGAGGAAATCTTGTCCGCTTGCGGCTAGCAAATAATTCTTCTCAAACAGATAGCCATCTTTACCCATAATTACCCCTTGGGCTTGGTATTCGCCAAAGACGCGGTCAAAAAGCTCATTGTAAAAGCGCACCATAAAAGGCCTCAATCCAAAGTGCTCACTAATGTATTTTTCCTGACCATCTTGAAATTTGACTTCGCGCCAAAGCGCAACTGAAAATTTTACATTTTCTGAATTCGGCTGTGCTCCCCCCAATGGTTTAGGCTCAAAAAGGTGTTCGTTTTGCTCGAGCCAAGGTAAAAGCAACAGGGTCAACACCACTCCAAAAAGTGTGTTCTTGATGATCGTATCTTTTGTCGGTACTTTCATCAGAAACGGTAATATATAAAAGGGTTTAAATTGGATGCCGAAAGAAAGACAACACTCAAGAATAACAATACAATTGTTACAAGGGTGAGTAGCGTAGATTTTGAAATGGATAAGGAAGGATTTTCAATCGTTAAAAAGTGACTAACCCTTTGAAAAACAACGCTTCTCCCCAGCACTGAAAATAAAATCGCAAGCAGCAATACTAAATAAAAGCTCTTGTTTAATTCGATAAATTTAACATCTTTACAATCAAATAGTTGTAAGTAAAATATTTTAGCCTGATTCCAACTTTCCAAGCGAAACAAAACCCAAGCCATGGCGACGGTAAAAAAGGTAAAAAGCGTGGCTGGCAGCTTCCCTATTTTCTCTAAAACTTTTAGCAAAAAAAGACGGTCTAAGATCAAGAAAAAACCATGGAAAGCGCCCCACAAGACAAAATTCCAAGAAGCACCATGCCACAAACCTGATACCAAAAATACCAACCACAAATTGAAGTACAAACGCCATTTTTGCTTGACTCTATTGCCGCCCAAAGGAATATATAAGAAGTCGCGCATGAAGGCCCCTAAAGTGATGTGCCAGCGGCGCCAAAATTCAGTAATGCTTCCAGAACTATAAGGCGAGTCAAAGTTTTCGGGAAAACGAAAGCCCATCATGCGGGCCAACCCAATTGCCATGTCAGAATAACCCGAGAAATCAAAATAAATCTGAAAAGTATAGGCGATAATGCCCACCCAGGCTTCATCGAAACTGAGCGCACTGAGCTCGCCACCCATGTAAAGATCGGCTTGCTTGGCTAACACGTTAGCAATCAGTACTTTTTTAGCGAGGCCAATACTGAAGCGAAACAAACCAATAATGCGGTCGTCTGGGGTTTCTGTACGGGCCACCACCTGCTGCGCCACGCTCTTGAAGCGGATAATTGGCCCAGCAATCGCATGCGGAAAAATAAGTTTGTAGAGCAAGTATTGCGTGGGTTTTTCAAAGGGCGCGTGGTCTTGGCGGTACACCTCGATGGCATAAGTGAGCGTCTGAAACGTAAAGAAAGAAATGCCAATTGGCAACGCTACATTGGTCCAATTTAAAGTAGTTACACCCAACCCCACTAAGACCTGATTGACATTTTCAATGAAAAAATTGGCATACTTAAAATAAGCCAAGAGCCCCAAATTGAGTACGAGGGAAGTTGTTAAGAATCGTTTTTTTCTATTTTGATTATCAGTAGTGTAAATGGCTTTCACCAAATAGAAGTCCAATAAACTTGTCGCCAAAACGACATAAATAAAGTTTGGTGCACCCCAAGCGTAAAATAAAATACTCACCAAAAGCGCCCAATAGTTTTTCCAACTTTGCGGCAGCAGCACATAGACCAACATGAAAACTGGTAAAAAGTACAATAAGAAGAGGATGCTGCTGAAAACCATATCTGTGCCCGAAAATACATAATTCTTAGCAAATCTTTAACTTTGCACCATGAAAGTAGAACTTATGTCTCCAGCGGGTTCTTACGAAGCCCTTATGTCGGCCATTCAAGCAGGTTGTGATGCTGTGTATTTTGGCATCGAACAGCTCAATATGCGCGCCCGCTCTTCTAACAACTTCACTTTAGAAGACCTCAAAAAAATTGCGGCAATTGGCAAAGAGCAGCAAGTCAAAATGTACCTGACGCTCAATACCATATTGTATCAGCACGACATGAACCTCATGAAAACAATTGTGCAAGCAGCAAAAAGAGATGGTATCAACGCCGTCATTGCTTCGGATTTTGCGGTCATGCAATTTGCCAAATCTATCGGTATGCCCGTGCACATCTCGACGCAAGCAAATGTCACGAACGTTGAAACAGTTGCGTTTTTCGCCACTTTTGCCGATGTAGTGGTGCTTTCACGAGAACTTTCGCTCAAGCAAGTTTCGGAAATCTCAAGAGAAATCGAAAGACAGCAAATTGTTGGGCCGAGCGGCAACTTGGTGCGCTTGGAGATTTTTGCCCACGGCGCGCTTTGCATGGCAGTGTCAGGCAAGTGCTACCTGAGCCTACACTCCCACTTTGCGAGTGCCAACCGCGGCGCCTGCATTCAAAATTGCCGCCACAGCTATATTGTTACCGACAAAGAAGACGGCACCGAATACGAGCTCGACAACGAATACATCATGTCGGCCAAAGACCTCTGCACCATCGATTTTATCGACCAAATCATAGAGGCAGGCGTCAGTGTGCTTAAAATAGAAGGCCGTGGCCGCGCCTCAGACTACGTTTACACCACCACCAAATGCTACCGAGAAGCGCTAGACAGTCTAGGAACAGACGCTTATAACCCAAGCGCTATCCAAAATTGGAAAGAAAGATTGAGCACTGTCTTTAACCGCGGATTCTGGGACGGCTATTATTTAGGCCGCCAAATGGGCGAATGGTCTAAGGTGCCAGGTTCTTTGGCTACCCAAAAGAAAATCTACATTGCCAAAGGTCTGCATTACTACGATAAAATTGGGGTCGCCGAATTTGATTGCGAGGCTTATGGGCTCAAGGTGGGCGATCAGGTAATTGTAACGGGCCCCACCACAGGCTACGTCGAAAGCACCATTGAAAACATCCATATTGAAAGTGGTGCAGTCAATGAAATTGAAAAAGGTCAAGTCTTCAGCATCAAACTTGACCAAAAAATACGGCCCTCAGACAAACTCTACAAAATGGTCAGCGAATGATCCAAGTGAGCCAACAACGCGAGCGCTGTATTGGCTGCAACGCCTGCGTGGAAGCTGCCCCCCAACGTTGGCGCATCAGTAAAAAAGACGGCCGCTGCACCCTTGTTGGCGGCAAAGAAAAACGCGGTTTTTACACCATCAACCTCCCCGATTTCGAAAAAGAAGAAAACGAACTCGCTGCCAAAAATTGCCCAGTGAATATCATTTGGGTGAAGGATTTGTGATGCTATTTGATCTCAAAGGCCAAATTGTCTCTATTGAGCTCGTAATACTTGAGTAAAGCCTCCTGAAAAACAGCGTCACTTGCCATTTTTTGAAAGAGGACTTGCTGATAAAAACTGATCCTGTTTCGTTTTTTATCTTTTAAGATGATTTCTGATAGCTCCTGGCGATGGATTTCAAAAACTTCATCGATCACAGATACTTCTTTGTCAAAATCCGTAAATATCGCTTCGTAACAAAAGGCGGCCAACAAATGAAATTGCGAACTATTTACCAATTCTTGTTGACCATTTATTCCAATACAAATATGCGTTTGTATTTTCCCTTTCGGAGAAATTGAATCAAGCAAGAAGAATCTGGAGGCGACTTCAAAGAATTGAGCTTTTGAAAATGGAGCTTTTGGCTGCCCTACTCCATTTGCAGCAATGGCGCGCATCATGGTCAACACATTGGTGCTTAATGTTGAATCCTGGATCAGTATACGAAGGTATTCAGCTTTCAATTCGAGGGTGTCGGGATACAAGCCAAAGAGCTTTTTCCTCGCCTCTGCCTGGTCTGGCGCATGAATTTTTGGTGCGTTCAAAATAATGTAATCAAAACGCCTTTTGTAAGCGCTGTATGCACTTTTCGGTGAATGCGAAGCCATAGCGCCAGCTTTTTGAACGCCGTTTTGCTCGAAAGTTTGAATGTCGATATGCAATTGTGAAGCAATTTGACAACTGTGTTGTATCCTTATGATCTCTTCTTCTTTGGGCGTCTGAAACGCCAATGGAGTTGCTTCTCGATACAACTTCAAATAGGCCTCCCCTTTCTGACACTCACCAAGCATACAATGAATGTGCATTATGTTCCAGTAATCCGTATCGGTAGGCACCTTGATTTTTGAATAAGCAGCAATGGAACTGCGCAATAAGGAGCTATCTTCACGACTTAGATAGACCTGATAATAAGCCATACCTAAGTCTTTGTAATAATAATCTAAATTAGATGTAAATGGAGTAGTGTCTATAGCAAGCAATTCGCTCAGTACGTCATTGACAATGGTGGAATCTAGCGCCGTACAAGTCGGGTGCTGCTTTTGTTTTCTGAATATTTTGTAGTCTGTCGTTTGAGCGAGTGCAAGACTTGAGAAAATGGCAAAGAGGACGCAGATGGTGAATCGCATGTTTTATTATAAACTTAAAACTAATTAATAGTTCGTATTTAACCTGGTCGAATTCGACCTCTTTACTACTCCACCATCAACCTATGACTCGCAAGCGGTGCACCTTCTTTGTTCATCAATTTGAGAAGATACAATCCCGGGGTGATCTTGATCTCCAGAAATTGGTTAAAACCTGAATTCAAGATTTCTTGAGAGAAGACTTGCTGCCCATTCAAATTAAAAATCGCAATCACTTGCCCTGCCTCAAGCGGTGCCTCAATGGAGAATTTACCTGCATTTGGGTTGGGATAAACAGCGAGTGCTATGCTAGGAATTTCTTCGATTCTTACAAAACTTGCTACATCGCATTCAAGAAAACTCCGCGCATTCAGGTTTCCATTGCCAAGTTGACCTGTATAATTTGCGCCGACCGAACAAATGCTGAGGCTATCCGATGAAAGCGCCAAAGCATGCATACCGTAAAGCTGATTGCCGCTCGGGGCTCCTTCAGCAAGTGCAATGCTATTGATATTTGTAGAAAAAACCGTGAGTGGATAAGGTATGTTTTGCGACTGAGTTGTGCCAATGGAAAGTGCTCCTAAGCCATTGAAACCCCAAGAAAATGAAGTTGCATCTGTTAGCGTGCCATATGCAAAACTAGAACCTGCCGTAATTTGATTCCAATTTGCCAGTGTTCCAAGTTGTGTGGGCACATTTCTATCTTGGGTGTCTCCCTGCCCTAATTGGCCATTACCATTGAAACCCCAAGTCCAGGCGGTGCCGTCTTGTGCAATAGCCGTTGAAAACTGAAAACCAGCAGAAACGCTTTTCCAATTGATAGCTCCAGTTGTTGGAGGCGCAACAATTGTAGGTTCCAAGGCATCGGTGGTATTTCCTAAACCAAGCTGACCTTGAAGATTAAAGCCCCAACCGCAAAGTTCTGAGACGCCACCATTGCTGCGCAGACCCAATGAATGAACGCCCCCAAGTGAAAGCTGCTGCCATGATTGAAGGCTGCCAATTTGAATGGGTGCGCTCACATCGGTAGTAGTGTTATTTCCTATCTGACCGTAATAATTATTACCCCACATCCATAAAGTTCCATCGCTTTTTATGGCCCCACTGTGATAAGATCCACAAGCAATGGCTTCCCAGTCCAAATCAGTGCCAATTTGAGTAGGTGAAGATGTTGTGGTCGTGTTTCCTAAGCCCAATTGACCAGAGAAATTATAACCCCAAGCCCAAAGCGACCCATTGGTTTTACGCGCGATCACATGAAAAGCGCCGCAACCGACATCTGCCCAATCGGTATCAGAACCTACTTGTATAGGCACGTTGCTACTCGAGGGGGTGGCCGCACCGAATTGGCTGTAATTATTGGCTCCCCAAGCCCAAAGCGTTCCGTCTGACTTCAGTGCAAGTGAAAATTCAGTTCCGGCACTCACCTTTACCCATGATTGAGAAAAAGCGGAGCTCATCCAAACAAAATTGAAGGCAATAGCAAAGAAGTACTTCATGAATTTTTCTTCTAAAATTACGAAATCCTTTGCTTCCCAAATTATTGATTGTTTATTTAGCTATTGCTCATTACCCAACGAGTAACTTTTCACTTGTAAAAGCGTCTCCAACCACATGAAACACCTCGTTGTCTTTTTTATTATCCATGTAAGTTTGAGCTTATGCGCACAGGTAAAAATCAATCCGATTGACTCTCTACCCGACAAGCAAAAAGCATTTGGCGTTCGCTTGCTTCCGAGTGTTGTGCCTCAATTTTATGGCCTTGCATTGGGCTTGGTTGGTTCTGATGCGATATGTAATTTACCTCATACCAAAACCACCAACGGCATCAATATCCAACTTTTTGGAACGGGGTTTACAGCTTTACTGAATCCGAAAGAATTTTCCTACGACGCCATGTATAACGAAGAAAGCGGCTGGATGCAGATTCCAAGCAAAACGCCAACTGCAGTACACAATGGTTTGCTCGCCTCAGGATTTGGAACCTTAACGCCAATAACTAATGGGGTCGTGTTGGGAGGTTTAAGCAGTGTCGGTCATTTGATGAATGGCCTTGCTATCAATGGGCTTCAAAATAAATATACCAAAGCCAACGGCATCTGCATTGCGCTCGTCAATCAGTGCTACGAACACAACGGTATTCAAATTGGCTTGATCAATAGAAGTACAAAGCTCAAGGGCCTTCAGGTTGGCCTTTGGAATGTAAATACGAAGCGGAAGTTGCCTTTGATTAATTTTTAGTTAAGTACCAACCTACTTCTCGCAAACAGCTTTCCTTCTTTACTCATCAAATTGAGCACATACATTCCAGGTGTAAGATTGATTTCTAGAGTTTGGGTTAAACCTGAATTCAAGATGTCTTGCATGAACACTTTCTGCCCATTCAAATTGTAGAGATCAATCACTTGCCCTGCTTCAAGCGGTGCTTCAATGGTGAATTGACCTGCACTTGGGTTGGGGAAAATGGCGAGTTTGTGCATTTGGTTTTCCTCCAGCCCAACCAAGAATTCGCAATCGTTTGTATAGAAAGGTTTGTAGGTGCTGAAATTGTCATCCGAATAACAGCGGAAAGGGCCGCCTTCATTGCCATCAAAAGCCATGGTGCATTGGTCAAAAGGCAACATATAAGAACCCGTGAAGCCAATTTTTTCGATAATGGTGTCTTGGAAACCTTGGCTGGTGAGGTCGGGGTTGCAAAAGTCTACGACTAAGTATTTTAAGGTTTGGGCATTGATCACTTTAGTGCCAGTAGCCAAAACCTTCAATTGACTGTTTTCTGTGCAGCCACCAAATTCAGGTAGGGGCGCCATTGGCCAATGCTCACCTACTACCGCATTGAAATTATAGAGTGTCTTCCATTGATTCTGCTCCAAGACATACACCATACCATTGCTTTCATAAGTGTAGGTGGTATCAAAAACATAAGTGGTCGGCGTTACGCCAAATTGCAGCCCATTGAAAGTTTTCTGCAACTTCTGGCAAGTTTGGCCCGCAATAATGGTATCGCCTACATTGGCAATCTCTGCGTATCCGCTTGAAAATCCGATGTAGGTATAATGCCATTTTGCTCCCGCTGGCGCCCAGTTTTGAGCGAAAGAAAGCGAACTGAAAAAGAGGGTGAAAAAGAGGAGTGTTGATTTCATGGTGTAAATATAATATTCCTGGAATTAATTCTTAGTTCTCTCTTTGGATGATTCACCACCAAAAGTTGAATACCCAAAACCCTTTCTATTTTCACTTAACTTTCCAGAGTCAGGTTTTCAGTGCCTCTGACAATTTTTGAAATTTGTTGATTGGTTTTCGTCTTCTCCGGAGAAACTAAAGTTTGGAAATTTTCTTTCATGGCTATCTTCAATATAGAATCCTTGAATACCGTTTATTAACTGCCTGGAATTTACTTATCCAGATCCGAGCATTTTTCATTTAATCAACTTTTAGGTTTAAATTATGGAAATTCAAACAACAATAAGTATACTTTACTTTACATTATGTAAATAATGTTTTACATTTGATAAAAATTATATGTTATGAAAACTTATTTATTGCCCTCAAAATTCTTGATTCCGAGTGGAATCATTTTTTACGCAAGCGTGCTGATCGGTGTGCTTTTGATCGTCTTTCCCGACCTTGCTCTAACCATGAGTATCGAACTGACCGTCCCTAACCTCTTGTGGAAAGATGCCGATAACCTGCTCGTCGAGAAAACCTTTTGGATCAAGAACAACATGATCGATGAGTTGCTGACGCTCTTGCTTATTGGTTCTGGCCTGATCCATTTATTTTCGAAAGAAAAACAGGATGATGAATTGATCATGCAGTTGCGTTTTCATGCCATGAAATGGTCTTACCTGCTTAACTTTACAGTGCTGGCAATAGGTAGCTTGTTGGTTTATGGCCTTCCGTATTTCAATGTGATGCTATTTTGCTTATTCAGTCAGTTGGTGTGTTACCATCTTGTTTTTAGAATTTTTGTCCTGCAACACTTGCGCAAATGAAGAATACCATCAAAATCAATAGAACCATTCAAGGCTTGTCGCAAGAACAACTCGCCAAAGCCGTTGAGGTATCAAGACAAACGATCAATGCTATTGAGAATAACAAGTATTTTCCGTCGCTCGAACTGGGCCTGAAGCTCTCGCAAATTTTGAAATGCAGTGTAAACGAGCTTTTTAGCTTGGATTGAGGAGGGTTTCGAGTTCCCGGCTATCATCTACCGAAACAACCACCGGCTCGAATTGAGTAGATTGAATCAGGAGCAATTCATGTTTTGCCTTGGCCATAACCCTCACCTGCCCGAAGCCTGCAAGGTGGTAGTAGCCATAATAGCCCAGCAGTCCATGGATACCTACTTTGCGGCGCAAGTTTGAGAAGTCGATGATTTCAATTTTTTCGATGTCTTCTATCTTGAGTTTGATATCTCCGGCGAATCTTTTGAGAAGGAGCTGTTTTTCATCTTTTTGTAGCTGATGAGGAATCAAAATAAAAGAGCCGAGACTTGAAATCACAAAGATGAGGGTCATGCTTACTTGGAACACCCAACCCGTTTTGGCCACAAACAAGACAAAAAGTAGCAAGAGGAATACCAAAGGTAAAAACCACAGGGTTTGACGATCGTAGCTGGAGGGGATTATTGTTTTGGCCATGGCTCTTTAAAATACTTTATAAATTTATTCAATTTTCTTTCGCTTTCTCCCCCACCACCAACTCTTTGTAAATGTACGAATCCAAACACGATTGGTGAATTTCAACTTTCAAGACATTACCATTCTTGGATTTTTTGCGTTCTACACGACTGATTTCATTAAAAGGATCAGAAAGTGTTCTATCGGTATTGATGGTATTTAAATTCAATAAGCCGACATTAGACATTTTTAGCCCCTCAGCGCCAATTTGAATGTCGCACAAGGAAAGCGACCTTTTGCGATAAGAGACCGCTAAAAAGTGTGCTGCAGATTGAATGATAAAGCGGTTAAATTCGCCTGATTTCAGCGCTTGCGCATCTTTCCAGACAATGAATTTTGGAGAGGCCAGCACTTCGGGCACGTTAGGCTTCATGTAGTATAAAGAAACGGAGTCTGCATGTTTGTTGTTTGGAATGGGGATGCAGAAAACAGAATCGATAAACGCAAACCATTCTTTTTCTTTGAGCACCTCGTTGCTTTGCTTACAACTGAAAGTAAATGTGAGTAGTATGCTGTATAGGACGGCGGTTTTGAGGTTCATTTGTTGTTAAAAGTAGCTAATTTCAGAGATATCACAGATTAGAATCTGAAACGAAAATAATATCTCCCAATTGACGTTATGCACCTTTCTTAGATTCATGACATGCAGCGGTACTTCTTCATTTTTTTACTAACCGTCAAGTCGTCCATTTTTGCGCAGTTGAATTTTGAATTTTCTTATGGCATTGGGCCCAGTGCTACTTTTGCAAAAACACGCCAAACTGACAACTTGACTTGGGGTTACGCCACACCTCCTATCCCCCACATGGGCGTGCAACAATTGAACTTCGGCCTCGGCTCAACAAAAAACAAATTTCGCCTCGCTTTTGACTGGGGTGAAATTGGCCCCAATACGTTTCTCATTGCTTACCCCAACAAATATCCGCTAGATGACACGCCTGATATAGGTTCAACCGTAAGTAATTATTCAACTGCAACGGGCATTAGCGGCAATGCATATAGCGCCACGCATTTAGCTCAGTTTTCTCTTGAGTACAAACACCTTTGGAAGGAGCAAAACAAATTTCAGCACCAAAGTATTTTAGGCATGGGCGTACTCAAAACCAGAACAGCAAGTGGTGGCGCAAATTTTGGAAGCCTTGAATACATCGATAGCCTTGGAATGGTGACGCATGGCTTTATTGCCGAACCTTATCACTACCTGAGACTATACAATGTATACCTGATTGCTGGCTACCAACTCAGTTATGTCCTTAACCCTCATTGGAAAATCAATGCGCAAGTCATTTACCATCAAGGCTTGGCCAAAATGATCTGGTGGCATTCTTATCGCTACTATGCTGAAAGCGAGACCAATTACACCGAATTCGACGAACAATGGTCTTTTACGCGCTTGAGTTATGTCTCGTTGCTTGGTGGTGTTTCATATTCGATTTTTAGAGCAAAAGCGGGGCAATGATCAAATGCAGCAGCAATTAATTCTTTGCCGTACTAAACCACAAAATAACCTGTGGCTTTTCCGCGTCCTTCTTTGGAGATCAATCCGGTAAAGACTAAATTGGCTAAGGACTTTTTCACAGTTGGTAAAGCGATATCCAATTTTTTAGAGATCTCTCCGGATCCACAACCGGCATGGTTTTGAATAAAAAACAAAATGCGTTTTTCACGTTGTGAAATTGGCTTATCGGTTTTGTTTTCTTCTAGCTTCACCGTCAATTGTTCTTGAATGTTGATCAAACAACTAATGAAAAATGTGAGCCATTCAGTCACATTCTCTCCAGGCCTATTGCGCTGTGTTTGCATGAGGACTTTGTAATACTCAGATTTTCTACTTTCAATTTCATGCTCAAAACTAACATATTGAATCCAGGAATATCCATTCTTTAATAGCAACAAACTGCCCAGCAACCTACTTAATCTTCCATTACCGTCTTGAAATGGATGGATGCTCAGGAATTCATAAACAAACAAGGCAGCCTTTATCAATGGAATCGTTTCTTGATCGGATTGATACCATTCGAACAATTGATTCATGGCATCTTGTGTTTCTAATCCAGGGTCCGCTGTTCTAAAAACTATTTGCTTGGTTCCATCTGCCAAATTGGCCTCAACTGCATTACTAACTTGCTTGTAGTTTCCTCTATGCCAAGCATCTTTTTCACCATACTGCATGAGTATTTTATGCAGGTTTTTTATTTGACTTTCGGAAATACTTATTGAATCAAAGTGTTCAGCAATGGTATCCAATGCTTCAAAATACCCAAGCACTTCTTGCTGATCTCGTTCTTCTAATTTTGAAACGGATAATTTTTCAATAAAAACAGCCACTTCATCATCGGTCATTTTAGAGCCTTCTATCCTTGTAGAAGCACCAACACTTCTTACCGTCGCAATAGATTTCAATTGCTTTAAAGAAGCCCCTTCTCGCTTCTCTATCGAAGCCCATGAAGCATCAAAACGATCTATTTTACTAAGCTCGGTCATGAGTTTCATGTCCAAGTCAAGCACCAAGGTATGTATTTTTAAACCCATAAAATATCCGTATTTATACGCTAATATACGAATAAATATTTAAATAAAGAAAAAAATATATCCGTATTTATCCGTATTTATACGAAAGCAGATTCGAATAACAGCACCTACTCCTTCTGAAAAGAAACATGCGCATTACCAATCTGAATGAGGTAAGTACCTGTTTTGAATGCTGCCACATTCAATGGGTTCTCTCCTGCTGCTACCATAAAACGCTTTAACTCTTTCCCTGTCGCATCAAAGAGATGAGCCTCGGTTTTTAAGCTATTTTCAGGCAAAGAAATGGTGAGTATTTCTGAAGTTGGATTGGGGAAAATACTGATGTCCAGAAGCAGATCTAGGTTGTTGACCGAAATGGTTGGCATAGTACAAGTGACATTTGCATACGGATAATAAGTCTGATTATTTATTTTCAGACAGTTCAAATGCGATTCCTGGATATCCATCAAATTTGGAAAGAGCAAGCCGAATTCACTTCCGATGCCCTCAATATAACTTCCATCCGTTCCAACACAACTTCCTTGGTAATGAAAAACGCGGTGGTCGTTTCCATTGACTTGAATGGTGTCTATCAGATAAATAGTTTCGGTATTGAATCCAAGGCAACCAGCTGTTAAAGTGTGGAGAACTGAATTGATGGTATCGCCTACTTGCAACGAGAAGTCGTAGAGGATGTGCTCTGTTGTGCTGTCGGACAAAACCACATAGATTTTTTTGTTCAGGGTATCTTGACGTATAGCTCCAGTATAGGCCGGAAAAAGACCCACATCATTGATACTCGGCACTTCCACCTTTTTGATTTTGACATACGTTTGCGCATTGATCAGCGTATCGCCATCCGTATAATATTTATAATACACCAAGGTACACGAAGGGCAACTCAATAAGGCAATACCGCCATCTTGATACCACTCGGCATTTTGCATGGGCAAGGGTTTGTATTGAGCATGGGTGATTTGAACGCTTGCAAAAAGCAAGAAAAGGATAAGGAGATTTTTCATGGGTAGTTGATTTAGATTTAAATTAGACAAATTATTTCAAAATAAAGCCATGTTGCCGTCTCAGTTGCCCAAAATCCTAATTCTACTTTTTATCCTGACGAACGTTTTTTCCTGTTATCAAAACCAAAAACCGCAAATTATTGACTTCAAGAAATTGAATTTGAAGGTAAGCGACACCAATGAAAACCATGTCTTATTCAAAGGACAAACGACCATTAACGGAATTGGATTTGAGGTTTTCAATGAAGTGAAATACAAAGATCTCGGTGAAGATTTGAAACTTGTACACCGCAAGGATACCCTACTCATCCATTTAGATGAATCCTTTCAAAAAAGTTACATCTGGGATGTCAATAAAGACCACGAGCCCGATCTCAATTTTATCTACAGAATGACCAATAACACATATATCAATTATGTCTTTCTGTACGACCGAACAAGCAAAAAATACAGTCAAGTTCCGGATACTTTTTTCTATGAGGATCTTGATTTTTTGAAGTAAAATGAAGACTAGATCGAAGAAATATAAAACATGATGAAAAAGACAACAATATCTTTGATTCTTTCCAATTTTCTGATTCGCTAGAAAGAAAAGTTGTGCGAGCTCACCGTAGCCGTAGGTTCGCACTGTGAATGGTTCATTATTCAAATTTGTTTGTGTCTGGATTTAGGACCGGCGAAGTTTATAGTACTGATGCCTTTCAATTTGGCAGCAAGTAACTTCATGTCATCCCCTACTTTTTGATCTACAATTCGTGCATAATGCTGCGTGCTCTTGATGTTCTTATGGCCGAGCATTTTACTTACAGATTCTATTGGCACACCATTCATCATCGTAATCGTTGTTGCGAAAGTGTGTCGGGCAACGTGATAAGAAAGTTGTTTTTGGATG
>JBDLVT010000004.1:0-188509 GCA_039804625.1 Bacteroidota bacterium | reverse complement strand
ATCGGGTTGGGATTAGAAACTCCACAGATTACAGTCCTTTTGGTGTAGAATTGGATGGTAGAACGGTGAGTGGTGGGTATAGGTTTGGTTATAACAGTATGCCGAAGGATGATGAGGTTAAAGGCGAGGGTAATTCTTATGATTTTGGAGCGCGAATTTATGATTCACGAGTAGGTAAGTGGTTAAGTATTGATCCATTAAAATACAATTATCCTAGTATTAGCCCTTTTGTATTTTGTATTAACACCCCAATTATTGTTACTGATCCAGATGGTGCACGGGTAAGAGTAATGAGTAAAGAAGCCTTAAGTGTTTTATTATCTTCATTGGCGCCTGAAGACCGGGCCAAAATCAAAGTCAATTGGAGAGGATATATTAAGTCAAGCTCAGTAAAAGAAGCTCTTAAAAATTCAAATAGCGAAAACTTACAGGCTCTTTATATTTTGGTTAAAGATAAAAGAACAATTGAATTTTATTCAGAAGAAACCAGCTATAAATATTTTACAAAAGAAAAAGATGAAAATACTGGAGAAATTAACTATGTTGAACAGATTGATTACTTTAACGCTCCATCCCGGGAGAATTCATACCAAGAATTAATGAAGAAATTTAACGGGTCAGAAGAAGAAAAAAAGCTCTATGGACAAAGGCTTATTGAAAAAGGATTTTTTGATGAAACTACTGTAAACGGAAATTTTGGATCTACACTGAGACCTATTAGTATGCAAAATGAGTTTCAAGGGGGAAAAATTGCAAAAGGAAAAAACATTGAAGTTTATGTAAACCCTGTTGGTACTTCATCGGAAGAAAAAGCAGCAAATGTTGGTCATGAATTATTCGGACATGCTTATTTTTTCATAATCGGAAAAGACCCAACGCATGGTGGTAGCAGCAAAAATCTTGAAACTGGCAATCTAGGTCTAGAACTTCAAATAAATCAAAGGGAAGCTGAATCGATGAAAAACTGTAATTGTAACTAAAATGAAATTCAACATTTTTTTTATAATCATATGTATTTGCTTTGAAATCCATTCACAACAAATAGATTTTAAGGTTTTAGAGAATATTCAGAATTGCAGTCAGAGCATAGGTATTTGCTTGAAATATGACACTGACGGTATTTTAGCAGAACAAATATTCTATTCGCACCAATCAACGGTGGATAGCATTTACTATTATGATTTGAAGGGTGAAAGAATTCTTAGTTTCAGACCCTCCTATAAGATCGATTCCTCTTGCTTTAATTTAATCCATGCAGCAGTTAAACAAAACATAAATTGGGGAAATGATTTATTTGATGTAAAGGGAATTATTATCGCATCATTTTTTGTGAATTCCAATTTAGAAGTTTATGATGTAAGAATTTTAAGAGGAATAGATCAAGGTACAAATAAGGAAGTCAAAGGAGCGATTCAGATAATGGATAAATCCATTTAAGGAAAAAGGTAGGTGTACATCAAAATAATTAATTATATTAAATTTAAATGCCCAACCCCACTCAACCCTCCCTAAATCGGGTTGGGATTAGAAACTCAACAGATTACAGCCCGTTCGGTGTGGAGTTGGATGGTAGAACGGTGAGTGTGGATGGGTATAGGTTTGGTTTTCAGGGCTCTGAAAAAGACAATGAATTTAAAGGTGCTGGAAACTCATATGATTATGGAGCAAGAATTTATGATTCACGTTTGGGAAGGTTTTTAAGCATAGATGGATTTGCCTCAAAATTCGAAGGTCAATCAACATATCTAATTTCTGGAAATACACCTATTATGGGTATTGATATAAATGGTGATAGTTTATATATTTTGACATACACAGTAGGTAATACTCGTGGTGATGAAATGTTCAAAAATGCTGCCTTAACAAGAGAGTACGACATCAAAAATTCTGGCTACTTTAACCCAAAAACCGATAAGGTTGTTCTCATCAAAATTACGGACATGGCTAATGTTAAAAACAAGGTTGAATCGGCAATTTCGAAGTATAGTACTACTTACGGTAAAACTATTGAATTTGGAATATGGTCTCATGCTGGTTTAGATGGCCCGATTGGAACGGTGAGCACATCATCGAATGCACTTGAAGGCGAGCAAATGACGCTATATGGCTGGTCTAAAACAAATTATAATTGGGATCAAAATTCAAGAGCATTTTTTTACGGTTGCCAAACTGGGGTTGATCCAGGAGAAAATAAAAAATCATTTTCCTCTAATATTTCAGGATTGCCCAACTTTAAAAATGTTACCGTGTATGGTCAAACTAGTTCAGCCTTTCCTTCAATTTACACCAATTATAGGGATGATAAAGAAAGGGGGGATGATCATAGCCTATATTTACTTGATAAAATTGTATTAAATACTTCAAAAAACATTGTAATTGGTCCACCATTCATTCCTCAATTGATTGATCAAACCCAAAGTACTTTTAAGGTACAAAAAACATATATGGTTGGTGGATATAGAATATTAAATGACCTAAATCAAAACAAGCAAAATGTTGCGCTCCCTATAAGAAGGAGTATAAATGGCTGGGGCAAAATTGGAACATTTCAAACTGGTAACACAAAACCATAATTTCTAATTTTAACGATCTAGATGATGCGTAAAAAAATAATTTATTTGCTTTACTTTTCTTTTTCTTTCTTATATATTTTGTTTTCAGATAATTTATTTCAAAAAGGAGGTGTAGAAGAATTTCAAATAAAAGCATTATTTGCTATGTTTTTTTGTTCTGCATTATTATTTACTTTTCACTTTAGAATAAAAGGTATAATTAAATGCCTATTTACTGCAATATTCATCAGTATAATCGCCTTTGTTTGTTCCATTTTTATAAACTTAATGTTTATTCAAATTCTATTAGGTGATAAAACTTGGAAACTTTGGGTAAATCCAGATAAATTAATCGTAAATTTTATCTTCTTTCTCTCTATGATTTTAACTGAATTTACCTTTTTTAAACTATACAAATCTATGAGAGATTACATATTTCAATAATGACCTCTTTCCAAAAGGAAAAACTACTTATAACATACTAAAAAGAGTTGTATTCTTCGAAAAAAAACCATCATTCGAATTTTGTCTAAAAAAACAACATATTTTAATTTTCCTCCAAATCGGGTTGGGATTAGAAACTCAACAGATTACAGTCCTTTTGGAGTTGAGTTGGATGGTAGAACGGTGAGTGTGGATGGGTATCGATATGGTTACCAAGGCTCAGAAAAAGACAATGAATTCAAAGGTGAAGGAAACAGCTACACGACAGAATTTAGACAATTGGATCCGAGATTGGGAAGGTGGTTATGTATTGATTTATTAACTCATAAATATCCATACTACTCACCATATCAATATGTTCACAATTCACCAATTTCTGTTATCGATTTATTCGGACTGGGAGATCCTTTAGAGGTTATGAAAATAAGAAGAAACAGAGCGAGTAACTTACAAGGTGCAAAAGCAAGAAATAGCGGAACAAGGGCACATCAAGGTTTTGATTTGTATGCTGCTCCGGGGACATCTGCGAAGGCGGTTAAAAATGCTGTCGTTTATGACGTTAGTTATTCTTCATCATATGGTAATACGGTAACTCTTGAAATTACGGATGAAAAAGGTACAAAGTCTTATGCATTCTATGCTCATCTTTCTGTTGTCTCTGTTTCAAAAAATCAGAAAGTGGACGAAGGAGATGAAATTGGTTTAACCGGTCAAACAGGAAATGCAAAGGGGCAACCCGCAGAAGACGCACATTTACATTTTGAACTTAGAAGCTCACCTAGTCCGGGGCTTGGGATGACTGGTAGATTAAATCCAAATGAAGTTTTAGATACAAAATTCTATTCTCAAGACCCAGAGGCAATAAATCAAGCTACTGTTGGAGTATTAAAAGAACAAAAAGATGGAAGTGTTATAAAAATAAACTTGGATGGAACTGAAAAAATTATAAAAAACAAAACCAATTTTCAAAATCTGGGGCAAATAAGGTTTGATTCAAGCCTGGCAAAAGAAGCAAAAGATGTGAATGGACATAAATATTTGATAGTTCATGACATCAAGAGCCAAAAAGATTTTGGAGTTGTCCGGAAGCCTGATGGGTCATATGATTTTTATAAAAAAACACAAAAATGAATAAATTTAGAATCTTAAAAAGCATCATATTCATTTGGGTATTTATTATTGTTTCATGCGGCGAAAACACATTCAAAAATGAAATTTCAAAAAATAAACAATCCAAAAGGATAAAGGGTTGCTTCTTAAAATATAATGGTAACCTTACTATTAATCAGAATTTTGATTCATGCACCAAAATTATTTTTCTACCATCAAAACTTTATTTGTTAAATGATGATTACGGTTATAGTGTGGAAAGCCTTCGTATTAGAGGTAATTACAATTACTATTATATTTTTAGTGTCCCTACAGGTAGATTTAAACTAATAAGATTTAATTCGTCTCAAATTCAAGAAAGTGATTGGTGCGATGATGATTCATCTGGAGACAGTCTAATAATTAACACAATAAATGAGCGGAACTTTAAAGTATTTGATAATACTTTATTAGAATTGTATACGGTAAATTGGATAACGTCTTTGGATATTTTGAGAAGGCAAAGTACGAAAATAAGTGCTAAATCATGCCCGGTAAATTACTAGATGAAAATAATATTTCCCCAAATCGGGTTGGGATTAGAAACTCAACAGATTACAGTCCTTTTGGAGTTGAGTTGGATGGTAGAACGGTGAGTGGTGGGTATAGGTTTGGTTTTCAGGATCAGGAGAAGGATGATGAGATTAAAGGAGAAGGTAACTCAGTAAATTATACATTTAGGATGCATGATCCGAGGTTGGGGAGGTTTTTTGCGGTTGATCCCCTTTCAAAAGATTACCCTTATAATAGTGCTTATGCTTTTTCTGAAAATAAACTAATTCAATGTATTGAATTGGAAGGTAAGCAAGCAATTATGATAATAGGTTTTATCCATTCAACAGATAATAATCAACTAGTACTTGTCTTCGCAGGTGATGATCAAATTAAATACAATGCATCGGCAAGTTATCGATTGAGAGTTCCAGCTGGCACTTTAGGAAACACCGAAGAGTTGATTTTTACAACTGATGATTTTAATAACCTAGATTTTGGTTATCAGCAGCTTCAAGAAATATTTGGAAATGGAAAATTAACTTTTGCCACAGATCAACATTCAATCTTACTAAATGGTGAAGGTAAGCTTCCTGCAACTTGTCTAACAAATTCTGAAAATGGATATGAGTTTCATGAATCATTTGGTGTTTTAATTCCAGATTGCCAAAATGTAAATGATCTAGATTTAAACATTTATTTTTTTGAGGAACAAACATCTCCATTGAAATTAAGCGCAAATGATCTTCGATTTAATAATGGTGAAGGAATATTTTTTTATGAAAACCCTTTTTCTGATGATGGCAATGTTTCTTACAGTATTGAGTTTGATGATTTGGGAATACCAAATACTTTTCAGGTAACCAATAATGATTTTATGTTGATGTATGGAAACAATAACGACAAATTAGAAATAAGTAATAAAGGAATAATTGATTTTAATTTTCATGGGAAGGTGAATTTTAACTTGTTAGTTACAGGTGATCCAGAAGAATATGAGAATGATGATTTTCAAATAAAAGTGAATGCCACAAAAAAAGGATATAAAATTAAAAATGAATAAGTCTCTTTCTTCACTTTTCATACTTTGTTTTTTAGGCACATTAATGCAGTCATGCAGCATTGTGCACAAAACAGTTTCGGCTGAGCAAAACACGCAAAAAAAAACTGCTGAGAAATCAGAAAAGGTATCTATCGCTAATGATTATTTCTTGAATGACACAATCCAAATCAAAACGCTTTATCATTCCTACTACTTGAATTTACCACCCTATCATTTTTGTCATTTTGGATTTTATATTTCGGTGAAAAGTGATACTTCTTGGAGTAACATTCTTTTGAATGCTGCCAACGAAGGAGTTCCCTTTATTTATTCTTTCAAGAATTTACATGGAAACGATGAATCGGAGTACATGTTTGATAGAACATCAAGCACGTTGTGGAGTTTGAGATTGAATAATGTAGATTCATTTAAAACTATTTCTTCAAGCTATTATCCGTCAGGTCGGCTAAAAGGTAAATACCTCAATTCACCACTAACCGAAGGGAATCATTTTAAGTTAGAAGAAAATGGCGATACCATTTATGTCATGCATAATTGTCTGAATTATTTTAAAGATACCATCCCATACAAACAGTACCAATTACTGAAAGGGGTTCGGGTTGTTTCGGTTCAAGACGGTGAAGGGCGAATTTTTCAAAACGGGAAACTTGAGCAGATTCAGCGTTGGCAAGACGGAAAATTGATTTTTACGCAATATCAAGACACCAGTTTACAAGTTGAAAAGCTACCAAAAACCTTGCCCATTACTACCGATTCTATGCAAATCATCCAACTGAGTACTTCAGCGCGTATACGTTATAAAATGGTACCGTCGGATAGTGCGAGCGAAGTATCAGCAACAACCAAACCAAAATATTACGAGTTGATTCAAGAAGAACGAATCGGCTCTAATTGGCAGGTCAAAATGACTTATATCGCCAACAACGGTATCAACAAAGAACTCATTTATTTTGATGAACTGCGGAATCAATACCACATTTTTTATTACCCCGTGACCGGTACGGTTTCCCATCTTGAGTTCACGAATGCCCTGCACACCAAGCGAGTGACCATGTACTTTTATCCAGATGGAAATTTAAAAAGGAAAAAGATCTGTGAAAAAAAAGAAAATTAGATAGTATGATTGTGAAAGAGAGTACAAAAATTGTAATTTGATGCACTTTAAACAATTTGATGATTTGAAAAATTTTAGTGCAAATAAAAGTGTTCCATCCCCAAATCGGGTTGGGATTAGAAACTCAACAGACTACAGCCCTTTTGGTGTAGAATTGGATGGTAGAACGGTGAGTTTGGAGGGGTATAGGTTTGGGTTTCAGAATCAGGAAAAGGATGATGAGATTAAGGGAGAAGGAAACAGCTATGATTTTGGAAATAGAATGTATGACCAGAGGATAGCACGATTTATTAGAATGGATACCTATTCTGGAAAATTTGCATATCAATCTCCATATACTTTTGCTGGAAATAATCCTGTTGCAGCAATAGATCTTAACGGTGATAGCATTTGGGTTACTACAACTTCTTATTACAAAAATGTTGGTGGGCAAAGAACTCAGTATATTACAAACACAATTCATGTAACGGGAAAAATATTGGACCTTTCGGGGGTTCAGGTTGGTGGAGGGGGATGCTCAAGTCCTAAAAACGGTATGTATTTATTAGAAGCTGCATTTGAAAAGGAAATAAATGGACTGAGTGCAAGTCAAGTGTCTAACGGAGTTGTTGTTGAATATAAGTTAGATGTACAATTTGATGTTGTTTCTTCAATGAAAGATGTAAAGGAGTCAGACCATATTATAGTAATTGTTGATGAAGTTACAGGAACCTCCGATAAGAATCTCGGTGGGGGAGATGCAGGTGGACTTGCATTATTAACTGGTAAAATAGCATACGTTGAAAACACAGGCAACTTTTCTTGGATGGCATCAACTATGATTCACGAGTTTGGTCATAACATGGGGTTACCACATGTTGCTAATGGTTCAGGAAATTATATGTCTTACGATAAGAGTAGGACACATTTTGATTTTGAACAGTTTCAAACTATTCATGGGAGTATAGATGACATAAATAAAGCAAGAAATTGGTCAATACAATATGAAACAGAAGATAATACATTTTGGCATACAAGTAGTAATATGGAGCCTTACGATATGGATGTGAAAAAGGGTGAAAAAACGCCAAGAAGAATTAATAATTAGTCATGAGAATAATAAAGGTTATTGGTGTACTATTTTTGCAAATTTTATTATCATGTAATAGAGAAACCCTTGTAGTTATTTATGAAAACAGTTCAGAATTTGACATGATTTTAGAAGTAAGTTTGAATTCTGAGATATTGGATACAATAACAATTCCCAATATAAAAGAACAATTTCACCAAATAAGTTTTCGAAAAAAATACCAAGGTTATGATGAGTATAATTTCAATTTTCGAGAATTAATTTCTGGAAAGGAATTAAAAAAGTCTTTTAATATTGTTGAAAAAAATATTAGTTTTATTATCATAGGAGTTGGTGAAATAGGTAGAGAATTTAGTATGGATACAGTAACATATGATTACGTTCCTGAATACGAATAAAGTTCTTTAAGGAATATGAATACATTACGTTTCCGCTTTATTTACGAAGGCTGTCCAACATCGGGCAGCCTTTTTTATTTTCACCGTTTAAAACAAGATTATACTTTCATCCTTCACTCCCGGATTACTCTTAAAAGTTCTTCCTGTACTTGCTGGCATTTCAATAATTGAAAGGAGGTAAAATGTTTCACATCAACGGCATTATTACCTCCCACAAATATATTGAAGCAAAAGAAATGAGATTTTTTCAGTTGTTACAAAGGAATTTTACCAAACAAATGTAAAAATAAAAGTAATTTGAGGTGTATAATCTTTCACTCTTTGAAAATTCTGGAATGTTGCAGTAAGTTCCGGGGAATTCTATGGATAAGTTGAAAAAACCTTGTTAAATTGATGAAAAAATAGGTAATTTATTTCTTATTGGTTGTCAAAATAAGCACGATGTATCTTCTGACGGTCATGCAAAATAGGCTCAAAAGTTAATCCACCTTATTAAATTGTATTAACGTTTCTAATGCATATTCAGGCTTCTTTGTTATCCAATAGCATGGATGAAATTTGATGAAATAAATTTCAAAATAAATGTTTTGTGGAATTCTTAAAAAAGTACATGTACTAAAATATATAGTACATGTACTAAGAGTAGAATATCGTTGTGTATCCTTCGTTTCTCGCTAAGTATTGGTTATTAATAATTTATGAGTTCTTAATTCCATCCATAGGCTTTTTCATGTTTACATTGGCCAAATACAAATTTTCAAACTGGCTAAGTTTATCCAATCTTTAAAATTATGATGGATGAAAAGAAATTTTAGCACAGATTTAAATGGATATGATTTTCGTAATGATATGAAAAAGGCTGTTTGGGAAAAGGCTGAAATTATCCCATATGAAAATAAAGATCAAAAGAGAAAAGATAGGTGTGGAGCGATAATTCATTGGGATAAATATGGAGATACAACTGAAACTGGCTTTGGTTGGGAAATTGATCATATAAAACCTGTGATACTTGGTGGTAAAGATGAATTGTCAAACCTGCAGGCCTTGCAATGGCAAAATAATCGACAAAAATCAGATGTTTATCCTGGACTCAAATATTGTAAAATACCCTAGTTCAAAATAAAATCAAGGAATTCCTGAGTAATTATTCAGAAAAACGAGGAATTCTGCAGAAATTAACCCTTCATATCCTCAAAACTAAACACCCTAGTGGTTTCTGCATCCAGGCGGTGTTGTGCTAGACGCACGTAGCGGTAAAATTCTTTGCTATTTGGGGCGTGGCCAGAGATGCGGCGGACTAGTATTTCGTCCATTCCGGATTCGAGCATGATGGAAATGGCGGTGCGGCGCATGGTGTGTGAGGAGATGTGGTCAGATAACTTGAGCTTTCGTTGTGTTTTGGGGTCTTTTTGCCTAATGATGGTTTTTCCTTTTCGCTCTCGTACTTTGTGTAAGTAGTCGTTTTCAGGAATCAGTTCGCTGAGTTCTTTTACTTTTCTGTTGAAGTATTGCAGTGAAATTTGAGGTAGGAGGTGGTCGCCTCTTTTGAGGTATTTCTGAAAAATGTCGACACAGTAGGAGGGGAGTAGCATGCGGGTTTCTATTTGCGTTTTTGCGGCTCGAACATCGAGGTAATAGTGCTGCTCTTTTTTTTGGAGTTGCAACTTGCTGAGTCTTTTTAAATCCGAGTAACGCAAGGCTACGGTGCAACCTACAATAAATAAGTCCCTGACTTCTATTAGTTTTCTTGATGTCAATTCAGCTTGCAGTTCCTCATCGTACAAAAGTGTGAAGAGTTGCTTTTTAGTTAATGCCACTACAGGGATTTCATCTTTAGGGACATGAAATTTCTTGTGGTAACTCCCCACATACATGTGCAGATCGTCATTGAGGTAATTGTAAAATGAGCGCCAGTTTCTGATCAATAGCCCAACGTAGTTGTCATACAAGCCTTTGGCATATAGATATTTCAAAAAAGCTTTATAAAGTTTCATATGGTAATGCGCTGCACTTTTGCGCTCGCGAGCTGTCAATTGTAGGTCATTGTAGATCCGAAGCGTAAAGTTGTCCTGGTCAGCAAAGCCTTGCAAGTGCTTGCGCAATACCTCATAGTTGGCAATAGTACCTCTTGAAATAGTTGAGCCATTCGCTCTAACCTTTTTCCCATTATACATGGATTCAATAAGCTGGTCAAATAAACTAAAGTATCCAGAACCCTCAATAAATTTCGTTTTTTTTCGATTCATCTTTTATGCTTTTGATACGTCAAAAGATGAGTATGGGTACTAAAAATGCGGTTACTTATACTAATTTTAATAAATGAGTACATGTACTAATAATGTGAGTACATGTACTCAAAATGAAATCACCACGAAAAACAACTAAACATCAGTAAAACAATATGTTGCATATTATTTTCGTCCCTAATACCACTAAACGCAAAATTTGAAATCTCTTATTTTTGAACCCTAACCAATTAAATCAAAAAATATGTCATTTAACGGGAACGAAGGAGAATTTGTAACTTTGAACGATGCCTCACGCTGGACTGCTAATTATCGTAATACGATACAGCTGGGCGATACGATTGCTGAATTCCAAGGTAAAGAAAAGCTACTCGAATTGTTGAATCAAGAGGGTTGTGTTGGAATTCGTTTTTACTACGCAATCAATGATGAAGGTCAAAAAGTTTTAGTGTTGGTAGGAGCAGATCGCAGTCAAAATGACTTGGTGGATGGATTAATTCTAGAAAAAGGTGATCCTTGCCCTTCATTCTGTTCAGTTATCAATAGATTAAATTCATAAATGATAGTAACGATATATTTTTTCCTCATCACAAAATATTTAAGCTATGTTGTGCCGCTCATCGTTATTTGGCGCAAAAAAATAAGAGGTAAAATAATATCATTATTAAGTTTATTTCTATTAACCTCATTGATATTCTCATTAACAGGTCGAATTTTTGCTATTGAGAAAGGAAGTGCGGTTCCTATATATCATGTTGCAATTTTTATTCGATACATTTTTTTTCTACTCATACTAAATGATATACGAAATAAACCTAGGTTGTTTTGGATTTGCCTATCACTAGCGAGTTGCCTATTTTATTTTGAGAGTATTTACCAAAATGGATGGTGGGTAAATAATGAATTAATGACCAATTTTAGTAATGTTAGTTTAACGGCAATTGCTATTCCGTATTTGTACATGATTACAAACCAAATAAATACAGAGTTTTCGAAGTTTAATTTTTATTTAATTAGCTCTATATTGGTCTATAACGGTTCATTTCTTATTTTGAGTTTATTCGAAACAGGTATTGCTCAAAAGCAATCATTCGCAAATTTCTTTCTTATAGTCTATTATAACTTTATTGAAATTGTTTTGAACCTAGGAATAACCTACTCCCTATGGAAATTGAGAGAAGCTTAATTCAACTGATTCTTTCAGTTTTGTTTACCAGCGGGTTGTCTGTTGGGATTGTTCTTGTGCTTTTTAATTCATACAAAAAGCGGAAACGCTTGGAGGAAGAGCATGAACGAGTGCTCCGTGAAAAAGAACTCGAAATGATCAATGCGGTTGTGAAAGCGCAAGAAGATGAGCGGACACAAATTGCCAGAAATTTGCATGATGATGTTGGGGCTACGCTTTCGATGACACAACAAAAGTTGTCGGAAGCGACTCAACATTTCAGTAAGGATACTGATGCCATTCAACAAATACTGTCGATAGCTGATATGATCGAGAAGTCTGTAACAAGCTTGCGGTCTATCACCAATGGGATGTTGCCGCATTATTTGCTGAATTTTGGCTTAAGAAAATCCATAGATCGCCTGTTTGAGAATGCGCAAAAAAGCATTGGAAAGCCGTGTCTTGTGATGGAGCATTTACCTGCTCATATTACCCTAACCAAGGAGCAAGAGATTCAAGTTTATTATATCATTTCTGAATTACTTAATAATACTGTTAAACACGCCAAACCTTCTTATATCGATGGTGAATTCCAAATGATGGGTGCTCAAGTTCAATTTACAATCAAACACGATGGTGTTGCGATTAGTCAGTCAGACTACGAGTATTTGCAATTGAAAAATGCTGGTATTGGTTTGTCTTCCATTGCGCATAGAATAGCCGTTTTGAAAGGTTCTTTGAATTTTGAACGTGCTGAACGAGGAGGGAAAATCTTATTGGTTTTTTCTCTATAATAACTAATTTCACTTGCAATGACAAAAAAGCAACGAGGTGAGAAAGGCGGTCCAAAAATTAGAATCGCTATTGCAGATGACCATACCATAGTTCTTCAGGGCTTAAGCGCTGCGCTTAAAGATGAAGAAGGAATTACCATTTCCTTTGTTGCTCAAAATGGCATTGAATTTCTGGAAAAACTCAAATCTAAACCTATTGATGTCGCTTTACTAGACCTTGACATGCCAGAAATGAATGGCAAAGAGGTTTTGGAGATATTATTAAAAAAGTACCCTGAAATTTGTGTCATTTTCATTAGTATGCACACTAATGTGCAAATCGCTGGAGAACTGATCCAAATGGGTGCTAAAGGTTATCTGAAAAAGGATTGTAGTGTCGAAGAGCTTGTTGATGCGTTCTACAATGTGCTCGATAAAGGTATTCACCAATCGGATATTGTCAATGAGGCCTTGTTAATTCAAGTTCAAAAGAATCATAAAAGACAGGAGGCCATGGCTCACTTTAATTTTTCAGATCGAGAAATGATGGTCATCCGTCTGATCTGTTCCGGAAGCACCAGCGAATCAATTGCCGACCGCATTGGCCTTTCCAAGAAAAGCATTGACCGCACCCGCTCCAAATTATTCAAAGTTCTCCACGCCAAAACCACCGCCGACTTCGCCCGCATTTGCATTGAGAAAGGCTTGTATCAGCCGATTGGGGGGTAGGGATATGAACACCTTTCAACGCAGTTTAAAGATGTATTAAGGCAAACCTTTATCTGGAAAACAATACAGAAGGATATAAAAAAAGGGATTCCGCTTTTTCAAACGAAATCCCCACTTGGGTGGGCGAAAGGTCTGAAATATCGAACTTGTTGAAGGAGGATTTGAGTGATATCAAAAGTTTAATTGATGAGCATATCATGATTTCAAAAAAGTAAAAGAATCAAAGTTCCTCCGTATTAAATCAATTCTGGAGCTGGGAAAACAACTGCTTCGTTTAATATCCTTCCTGAATTACTCAATTGCAAAGAGTTTGTAAATGCAGACGAAATTGCTCGAGGATTATCTCCATTTCAACCGGAAAAAGTGTCTATTGAAGCGGTATGTCTAAAACATGTTACTCAGATCAAAAAAGCTTTTGGGATAGCTGGGGTAAGTGCAAATAGTTCAAGTTGGCGAAATGCTCATGCTCAAATTGATTTGGTTATAGATAGGAGTGATAACTGTATCAATTTATGCGAAATGAAATTCTCTGTTTCGGAATTTATAATTTCAAAAGCTTACAAGGACTCGCTGTTAAATAAGAAAAGAGAATTTTCTAAAGAATTAAAAAATCGAAAAAATATATTTGTTACAATGGTAACTACATTTGGAGTAAAATCTAAATCAAATAACTCTGATTCAATGGATAACGAGGTGACGATGGATGCATTATTTGATAATATATAATTTTTATACTTGGCCAAAACATAAATTAAACAATGCATTTGGCTTATTATAAAAAGTGGTTGAGTTCATGAAAGAAGGATGTCCGTTGGCTAGTAATACTACCCTGTTTAATAAGCTGCTGATTAGAACACAATCTGAAAAAATAATTTTATCCAAAACTAACAAAGCCCCATCACTGGGGCTTTTTTTGTGGGCGAAAGGTCTGAAATATCGAACTTGTTGAGGGAGGATTTGAGTGATATCAAAAGTTTAATTGATGAGCATATCATGATTTCAAAAAAGTAAAAGAATCAAAGTTCCTCCGTATTAAATCAATTCAAAAGAATCTTACCTTTGAGTGTGGATATTAAAAAACTATATATCATAGGAGGATGCAATGGGGCTGGTAAAACAACTGCTTCGTTTAATATCCTTCCTGAATTACTCAATTGCAAAGAGTTTGTGAATGCAGACGAAATTGCTCGAGGATTATCTCCATTTCAACCCGAAAAAGTTTCTATAGAGGCAGGTAAACTTATGCTAACTCGAATAGATGAATTGATACAATCAAAACAAGATTTTTCATTTGAAACAACACTTTCAACAAGGTCTTTTGTCAAAACTATTCAAATAGCAAAGGCAAATGGTTATTTTGTGACGCTGATTTTCTTCTGGCTCGACTCAATTGATTTAGCCAAAGACCGAGTGCAAAGAAGAGTTGCAGAAGGAGGTCACAACATTGAACCAGCAGTTATCGAGAGAAGATACGTGTCGGGTATCAAAAATTTATTTAATTTGTATTCCGAAGAAGTTGATTCAATTTTAATCTACGATAATTCTTCACTTAATCCGGAACTGATTGCTGAGAAAGAAATGCAACAGCATTTCAAGATTATTCATAACGAAAAATTCATCCAATTACAAAAAATCGCAAATGAGTAACGAAGAAAAAGAATTATTGAAAGAGAAGATTAAGAAAGCTATTCAATTGTCGGCTCAAAAATTGGTTGCTTCTAAACGAGCAAATGGCCAAAGTGTGGTTGTAAGCAAAGATGGAAAAATTCAGGTGATCAAACCATAATACTTATTTTTCACAAAAAAGCCCCTTTTTTAGGGGCTTTTAGGGTGAAGTGGTCCCACACGGGCTCGAACCGTGGACCCACAGATTATGAGTCTGTTGCTCTAACCAACTGAGCTATAGGACCGGTAGTTATTTCCTAAAAAGGAGCTAACAACGGCTGCAAATTTAATAAATTTTTATTGTGCTTTTGAACATCTTAGCGTAAATTCTGTAATTTCCGGATAAATGCCCACTCTGCCCGGGAAGCCGAGGTAGCCGAAGCCGCGGTTGACATACAAAAACTGCTTTTCTACTTGATACAAGCCCGCCCATTTGGGGTATACGAAAGATACAGGGCTCCAGCGCAGGCCAAAGCGCTCGATGCCGAATTGCATGCCGTGGGTGTGGCCGGAGAGCGTGAGGTCGATGTCCGTATGGATCACTTGTGCGTCAAAATGGCTGGGGTCGTGGCTGAGTAAAAGTTTGAAGCCTTCGCCCGTTTGAGCCAACGTTTCTTCGAGTTTGCCGCTTTGTCTGAACATCGAGCGCCCCCAGTTTTCGACGCCTAAGAGCCAGAAGTTGTTGTCGAGTTCGACCGCTCTATTGAGTAGGGGTGTCCAGCCGACGCGTTCATGCATCCGGACGAGTTCTTGGAGGTTGGCGGCTTTTTCGTGGTCGTAGTCCCAGGAGATGTAGTCGCCGTAGTCGTGGTTGCCCAAAATGCTGTATTTGCCTTTTTTAACTTCAATTTGCGAAAAGAGTGGCTCCCAACCCTTGAATTCGTCGGCTTTGTTGTTGACTAAATCGCCGGTGAACAGAAAGTAGTCGGCGTTGCGGGAATTGATGAGGTCAATGGCCTTTTGTACTTTGTGGGTTTGCCCATAGAAACTCCCGATGTGTACATCAGAAATTTGAATGAATGTGGCACCATCCATGGCCGCAGGGAGGTGTTCAAAGAAAAGTTCTACCGGGCGTACTTTCCAGTTCCAGCGCCCAAAGAAAATACCGTACAATATTGCTAAAAAATGCAGGAAGGCGAGTGTAAAACCAATGTTGCGGGCGAGTTCGAGTTGAAAGGTGAGAAATACCAAGCCCGGAAGCAAATAAACAATTGCAGGTAAGGCAAGTGCCACAAATAGGCCAAATATCGAGAAGCCTAGTTTGTAATTGCTGCGCATTTTGACATTGCGAAAGCCCCACATGAAAAGCAAGATGCTGCCAATAATCAGGCTTAAATGTAAGAAGCCCAAAGCGGCTAAATAAACGTTGGGAATGCTCCAAATGGCGAGCAAAAAGATCCATTCAGAGACAACAAGGAGGAGAAGAAAAAGGAGAAAGAGCATATTACATCCAGGATCCGCCTACGGAAATGATATTTGGCAGCGCTAAGTATTCCGGGTAGGTTTCTTCCGTGATGCCGCCAGTGGGGCAGAATTGAATGTTCGGAAATACTTGACCATATGCTTTGAGTGCACCTAAGCCACCAAATAAATTAGCAGGGAAAAATTTAAAGGTGTCCCAACCAAACTGGATGCCTTCGATGATTTCACTTGGTGTAGCCACTCCCGGAATGAATGCGATTTTACTTTGTTCAAAAAGTGGGGCGAGGGTGGTATTGAGGCCCGGGCTGACCATAAAATCGATGCCGAGTTCAACTGCTTTTTCGATTTGTTCAGCTTTCACAACCGTACCCATGCCAATTGCGCAGCGGTCGCCATACAATTTTTTGGCAAGTGCAATGCAGTCGTAAGCAGCTGATGTGCGCAGTGTAATTTCTATGCAAAAAATGCCGCGCGCAATAAGCGCGTCCATTTTAGGTATAACTTCATCGGTACTATTAAAAGTCACGACGGGGATGGTCGGGTGTTGAGAAAGGACGTTGCGGATGTCGTTTTGAGCCATATTGTCAATTTGACACAAAGGTCGTTATTTTTCGTTTACGACACCACAAACCATTGTTTTTCTTGGTTGTAGGGGTCGAGTTGTTCATAGATCTGCGCTATTCGCTCAGAAAGCTCACCGTCTGGGCAAAAATTCAGGATGTTCGTACTGCGCTCTTGGAGTTGGCCCTTGGGTTGAATTTTTTCTGAGAGTTGCTCAATTTGCTTGAGCGCTTTGTCGTATTTGGCCTTGCGTGTTTTTTCAAATCGTTGCTCGAGTGCTTCGCGTTGTTTTTGAATGCGGGTCAGTTCGGCTTCGATTGTTCTTTTTTCTTGGGGTAGTGCTGCTTCAACAAATTTGAAAAAAGTGTCCTTGTAGCTACTCCAAAGTTCTTCCAAATGACCATAATTGGGTTCTTGATCGCCGACTTGTTCGAGGTAACGTTTTTTAAGTGCCGTTTTGTCAGTCAGCAAATCTTGTTTTTCAAAACCTAAGTTTTCGATTTGGTAGAGGTCTTTGGTTTGCAATAAATAGCCCCCAGCGCGTTGAATGCTCAGCGGAAAGGGAAGGTTCAGACAAGCAAATGCTTGCGGCAGTTGTTGCCAATACGCGATTTCACTGGGGCCGCCAACGTAGGCCAAATTGGGTAAAATCCATTCTTGATAGAGCGGCCTGAGTACTACATTTGGTGAAAGTTGCGCGCTGTCTTTCGGCTCGTATTGAAGAGGGCCTGTTTTCTCGATCCGTTCTCTTTTCGCCTCTGCCAATAAAAACAAGTTCGATTCCTTGCTTTCAATTGGTGTGGGAAGGTTCTTTTCTTGAAGTGTTCGGGTATTTTGAACAACGGCCTGATGAAGCTCAGCAGTAAATAAATCTTTTTGCCATATGGGCCAAGCGCTTGCTTTCAAGCGTGCGTCGTCGGCATCGATGATCAGCAGTCCATATTCATTAAATAAGGCGTGTACAAAAGAGAAAAATCCCTCTCCATACTTCCTTTCTTCCAGAGAAGGTAGTAAGTGATGGATTTCGCTGTCCGGATGATTTTCAAATTTCGCCTTCAAGTCATGGAGCAGTGGGCGCAGCTCCGAGGTGTCAAAACGTCCTACAGCACCTTTTTGCGCGCTCTCCCAGGTCCATTTTTGACCAAAGAGCAGAAAGCTCCTGATTTCTTCGAAATCATGGTCTTCGGAAGCCATCCAGTACACTGGCACAAAATGTTGTTCGGGGAACTTTGCATTGAGGTCGGTGCTCAGTCTGATGACGTGTAAAATCTTGTAAATAAAATACAAAGGGCCCGTCATTAAGCAGAGCTGATGCCCTGTGGTGATGGTAAAAGTATTGGGGTCTTGTAGAAGTGCTAAATTATTTTTGAGCTTTTCTGAAACCGAAAGGCCCTTGTATTTTTCTTCCAATACCTCCGTCAAAAGCGTGCGCTGCTCGGCAGAGAAACTTTGCTTTTTGAGTGCAATTTGCTGGGCAAAGGAAGAAAATAGAGCGTCTGTCATTTTACATATTGCGTCGGTACTGGCCGCCGACCTCAAACAAGGCGTTGGTGACCTGCCCCAATGAAGCGACTTTACATGTTTCCATGAGCTCTGCGAAGATATTGAAGTTCTGTACAGCTGCTTCTTGCACTTTGGCAATGCCTTCGCTCGCCGCTACTTGCTGCGCGCTGTGCAAATTGCTGAGCATACTGATTTGGTAGGCTTTTTCTTCTTCGGTAGCGCGGATCACTTCTTTGGGCAATACCGTTGGCGAGCCTTTGGAGCTCAAGAAGGTATTGACGCCAATGATCGGGAATTCGCCGGTGTGTTTGAGTGTTTCGTAATACAAAGACTCTTCTTGAATTTTGGAGCGTTGGTACATGGTTTCCATGGCACCCAAAACGCCTCCGCGTTCGGTGATGCGGTCAAATTCAGTGAGTACGGCAGCTTCTACAAGTTCGGTGAGCTCTTCTATGATAAATGCACCTTGCAGCGGATTCTCATTTTTGGCCAAGCCGAGTTCGCGGTTGATGATGAGCTGAATGGCCATGGCCCTGCGCACAGATTCTTCGGTAGGCGTGGTAATGGCTTCGTCGTAGGCGTTGGTGTGCAACGAATTGCAGTTGTCGTAGATGGCGTAAAGTGCCTGTAGGGTGGTGCGGATGTCGTTGAAGTCGATTTCTTGCGCGTGCAAAGAGCGCCCGGAGGTCTGGATGTGGTACTTGAGCATTTGTGCACGTGCGTTTGCACCGTATTTTCGCGCAAGGGCTTTGGCCCAAACGCGGCGCGCCACACGGCCAATGACGGCATATTCTGGGTCAATGCCATTCGAGAAGAAGAACGACAAATTGGGCCCAAATTCATTGATGTCCATGCCGCGGCTCAGGTAGTATTCAACGTATGTGAAGCCGTTGGCGAGCGTAAAGGCCAATTGGGTAATGGGGTTGGCGCCTGCTTCTGCGATGTGGTAACCAGAAATAGAGACCGAATAGAAGTTGCGCACGCCGTTGGCAATAAAGTATTCCTGGACGTCGCCCATGAGGCGCAGTGCAAATTCGGTAGAGAAAATACAAGTATTTTGTGCTTGGTCTTCTTTGAGGATGTCTGCTTGTACGGTGCCGCGCACTTGCTTGAGCGTGTCGGACTTGATTTGCGCATACACGTCGGCTGGCAAGACTTGATCACCGGTGACACCGAGTAGCATGAGGCCGAGGCCGTCGTTTCCTTCAGGAAGTTCACCTTGATACGCTGGGCGCGCGCTTCCTTTGGCTTTGTAAATTGCGGCAATTTTAGCTTCTATTTCTGTTTCTAAGCCATTAGCCTTGATGTATTTCTCGCAGTTTTGATCGATGGCGGCATTCATAAAATAAGCCAACAACATCGGTGCTGGGCCATTGATGGTCATGGAAACTGATGTTGCCGGATGGCTGAGGTCAAAACCTGAGTACAATTTTTTGGCGTCGTCTAGACAGCAAATAGACACCCCAGAGTTGCCAATTTTGCCGTAAATGTCCGGACGCAAGTCGGGGTCGTTGCCGTAAAGCGTAACGGAGTCAAAAGCAGTAGAAAGGCGTTTGGCGGGCATGCCGAGCGAAACATAGTGGAAACGCTTGTTGGTGCGCTCAGGGCCTCCTTCGCCTGCAAACATGCGCGTGGGGTCTTCACCTTCGCGCTTGAATGGAAACAAACCGGCCGTGTAAGGGAACTCACCTGGTACGTTTTCTTGTAAAACCCAACGCAGGATGTCACCCCAACTGTGGTAGTTTGGCGTGGCTACTTTCGGGATCTGCAAATGTGATAAAGACTCGGTGTGTGTTTGGATTGTTAAGATTTTGTCGCGGACCTTGAACTGGTATTCCGGATTCTTGAAGGCCTGTTTTTTGGCATCCCAGTTTTGAAGGATTTCCCAGTTTTTGGGGTCAAAGTTGAGTTTTTCTTGCTCAAAGGCTTCTTGTAGGCCTTTTACGAGGCGGTCTTTGTCTTCTAGATTGGAAGCTTTTAGGGTGTCCATGGATACCTGTAGGCCGTGGAGTTTGGTTGCCACATTTACTTGTGCCTCGACCCAATTGTCATAAGCGCGGTTGCTTTCAGAAATTTCGGAAAGGTAGCGAGTGCGTTCTGGCGGAATCACATAAATTTTTTGCGACATCTCGCGGGTAATGGCAAATGTAGACTTGAGGTTGCCGCCTGTCTTTTTCACGATATGATCCATGATCACCTTGTATAGCGTGTTCATGCCGGGGTCGTTGAATTGTGAAGCGATGGTGCCATATACAGGCATGTCGTCTACTTGGCTGTCCCAAAGGTTGTGGTTGCGTTGGTATTGCTTGCGGACATCGCGAAGGGCGTCTAGGGCGCCGCGCTTGTCGAATTTGTTGAGTGCAATGACGTCGGCGAAGTCGAGCATGTCGATTTTCTCTAGTTGGGTCGCGGCGCCGTATTCGGGCGTCATGACGTACAAAGACACATCGGAGTGGTCTAAAATCTCGGTGTCAGATTGCCCGATACCAGAGGTTTCTAGGATAATGAGGTCGTAGTTGGCCGCTTTCAAGATAGAAATGGCTTCCGCTACGTGCTTGGAAAGTGCAAGGTTAGACTGACGCGTGGCCAAAGAGCGCATATAAACACGCGGGCTTTTAATGGCGTTCATGCGGATGCGGTCGCCGAGGAGTGCGCCGCCGGTTTTTCTTTTCGAAGGGTCTACGGAGACCACCGCTAGTTGCTTTTCTGGGAAGTCGAGCAAGAAACGGCGCACGAGCTCATCTACCAAAGAAGATTTACCCGCTCCGCCTGTACCGGTGATGCCCAATACCGGAACTGCGGTTTGTGCACCTGCTGTGCGCAAGGCATTCAACAATTCGGTATTTTCTTCGGGATAGTTTTCGGCAGCACTGATGCAGTGTGCCAAAGTTGGAATGGATTTTTGCGCTACAGCCGCCAAGATACTTTCGCTAGACTCTTTTTTGGCTTGACCCACCGCAAAATCACATTTTTGAATCAGGTCGTTGATCATGCCTTGTAGGCCCATAGAACGTCCGTCGTCGGGGTGGTATATGCGCGTGATGCCGTAAGCTTGTAGTTCTTCGATTTCAGAAGGCAAGATGGTGCCGCCACCGCCGCCAAATATTTTGATGTGTGGCGCTCCTTTTTCTTGCAAAAGGTCGTGCATGTATTTGAAGTATTCCATGTGGCCGCCTTGGTAGGAGGTCATGGCAATAGCCTGGGCATCTTCCTGAATAGCGCAGTTGACCACTTCTTCCACAGAGCGGTCGTGGCCCAAGTGAATGACTTCGCAGCCCGTTGCCTGAATAATGCGGCGCATGATGTTGATAGCAGCGTCGTGGCCGTCGAAGAGTGCCGCAGCAGTTACGATGCGGATTTTATGTTGTGGGATGTATGCTTGAACGGGTTCCATAAGGATATTGATTGATGCGCAAATTTAGGTTTTTTTCAGCAATTTTAGCCATTCAAGATTTTCTCCACAATGCTTGCCACTGCCGGGCAAATGAGCGTGTTTTGCGCTGTTAAATCCATGATTTGATACATGTTTTTGCGGTCGGTGTGGGGGTATTCGCGGCAAGCCAATGGGCGGTCGTCGTAGACGGCACAAGTGTTGTCTTCAAGTAAATTAAAGCATGGAGAAGTCTTGAGGACGTAATCGTCGTCTTCGTCGCGTTTGAGGTAGCGTTCCACCAACTGACTTTCTTTCAAGCGCAATGCTTTGGCCATGCGGCGGATGTCGGGCTGTCTGAAAATCGGACTCGTTGTTTTGCAGCAATTAGCACACTTCAAGCAATCGCGTTGCGCAAATTCTTTTTGATGCGCCGCAGAAAATCGCTGATCGAGGTCTTTGGGTTTTTGTTTGTTCCATTTCTTGAGGTGTTGTTGGTTGCTCTTGAAATTGGTTTTAGCCAAAGTCAATATTTCCTTGTCTTTACTTGAAATCTCACCCATTGATACACTAACTTTGCACGAAGATACAATCAAAATGGAATTTCCGCAGTTCAGAAAACTCGAGAATGGCAAGTCACTTTACAAAATTACGGCGCCCAACCAATTTGTGGAACTCCAACAAGTTGGCAGCAAATGGTTTGTGTACCAATTTACGGTGGAGCAATTTCCGGATTTATTGCGTCTACAAGAAATGCTACGGGCCAATCAATCTTTCTTAGAGATTCCAGAAGCTGAATTTCATGCCATTTTTTCGAAACTTTAAACAAACAAACCTTTCAAATCGTTACCATATCATGAAAAACACCGCACTCATCACCGGCGCTTCGTCCGGAATCGGAAAAGAACTCGCCCGCATCCATGCGGCCAAAGGAGGAGATTTGATTTTAGTAGCAAGAAGAATCGAATTACTCAATAGCTTAAAGGAAGAGCTCGTTCAAAAATACAAGGTCACCGTTCAAGTGATTCAAAAAGACCTCAGTGTGTTGGGCTCGTCTCAAGCCGTTTATGACGAAGTGACGCAAAATGGTTGGCAAGTTGATTATTTGTTCAACAACGCCGGTTTTGGCGGCAAAGGTGCTTTTTTAGACCGCGACCTGGAAGCTGATGTCGAAATGGTGCGCCTCAACGTCATGGCCCTCTTGAAATTGACGCATTTGTTTGGAAAGGATATGAAAGCCAGAGGAAAGGGTAAAATATTGCAAACCGCGAGCACTGCAGGTTTTTTACCAGGCCCAAATCAGAACACCTATTTTGCCACCAAGGCGTTTGTGGTTTCGCACACGCAAGGTTTGGCGCATGAGCTCAAAGGAAGCGGTGTTACGGTAACGGCACTTTGCCCGGGCCCTGTTGAGACCGAATTTGCTCAAGTGGCAGGCTTTGGCGGTTCGCAAATGTTCGACGGTGCCGCAAGCGCATACAAAACGGCTCTCAAAGGTTACAAAGCCATGGAAAAAGGCAAGGTCATTTGCATCTCCGACTTCAAGTTTACCTTCCTCATCAAAGGACTCTTGCCCTTTATGCCGAGCTCCATTACGGCTGCGATCATCGCCAAAATGCAGCAATCCTAAGACTTTTATTTGTAGCTTTGCACTATGCTTAGCATCCCACTCTTTTTAAGCGATGTAGCTGGCTCTGAAGTCATCGTCATCGTTTTGGTTGTGTTATTGTTCTTTGGTTCAAAGAGCGTTCCAGGCATTGCCAAAACCCTCGGTCAGGCGCTGTATCAAGTGCGCAACGCCTCTAACGAGCTCCAGCAAGAAATCAGAAGGTCAGGTCAGGAAATGAAAGCCGACCTCAATTTAGAGGGTATTCTCAAAGAGACCGAAGAAACGCTCGTGGCTCCTTTGGATCAAATGACCACCGACATCGACAACACGATGCACTACGGCAGCTTGCCCAAGCAAGTCAAGCAACAAGTCACGGCCGGTAACCCCGTAGAAGAACCTTCCGATATCACTGAAAAACAGGATATCCAAGAACAAGCACCTTCAAACCCTGAATCATGACACAAGTCGGCATCATCATGGGCAGTAAGTCAGACTGGCCAATCATGCAAGAAGCGAAAATTATTTTGGAACAATTTGGCATCGCAGTGGAAGCTGAGGTTGTATCTGCACACCGCACGCCAGACAAAATGTTTGCTTACGCCAAGTCTGCTGCTGAAAGAGGTTTGAAAGTGATCATTGCGGGTGCTGGTGGTGCAGCGCATTTGCCAGGCATGACCGCCTCAATGACATCCTTGCCCGTAATTGGCGTGCCCATCAAGTCTTCAAATTCTATAGACGGCTGGGACTCCATTCTTTCGATTTTGCAAATGCCCAACGGCATTCCCGTTGCTACAGTAGCCCTCAATGGCGCTAAAAACGCGGGTCTGTTGGCCGCGCGCATCATTGCTGCCTTTGATCCATCTGTTCAAGTCCAAATGGACGCCTACATGGCCGATATGGCCCAGCAAGTGCTCGACGCTAAGCTGTAAACTTCAATTTTGTATTTGCCTTCCACTTTGCGTTTATTCGTAGAGCAAGTACTTGCTACGCGTCACCAAAAACGCGTCTAGGCCTGGTTTCCAAGTGGCGCGTATTTCTTTGGCCGACCAACCTTTATCGAGTTGTTCTTTGAGGCTGGCGGTGCCGGCAAGTCTATTGAAAAAAGAGGGCTGATCAATAAAAGCGATGGTATCTCCTAAAAGTTCTTTAGCGTTAATGAGGTAATTCAGGTTGAGTTGATAGCTTCTTTTGCTGGCATTTTGACTCAGGTCAATACCTTGACAAATTTTGTTGAGGTGCAATGGGTTTTTGGCGCCAATGGTTGGGATGGGCATAAATTGGTAGCTCAGGGCAGGGAATTGTGGGTGTCCGTAGATTTCAAATGGTTTGTCGGTTCCGCGACCAACACTTACTGTGGTGGCTTCAAAAAGACAGAGGCTCGGATACAGTGAAATGGCTGCATCTGTGCGCAGGTTGGGGGAGGGCGCTACCGGCAGGCTGTAAGGCAGTTTGTGCTTGTAATTTCTACAGGGAATGACCCATAATTGACAGCGTCTGCTGTTGTGCAGCCAGCCCTCGCCGTTGATCATCATGGCGTATTCGCCGATGGTCATGCCGTAGACAATAGGCACGGGGTGCATGCCTACAAAAGATTTGAAAGCGGGTTCAAGTACAGGGCCGTCGATGTAGTGGCCATTCGGATTGGGTCGGTCCAAGACCACCAATTGTTTGTTGTTTTCGGCGCAGGCCTCCATCACATAATGCAAAGTAGAGATGTAGGTATAAAACCTGACGCCAACGTCCTGGATGTCGTAGATGACGATATCTACGTCTTGTAATTGTTGGTCGGTGGGCTTTTTGTTTGAGCCGTACAAGGAAACCAATGGAAGTCCTGTTTTTTCATCAATGCTGTGGCTAATGTGTTGCCCCGCGTCGGCGTCACCTCTGAATCCATGCTCAGGAGCAAAGACTTTTACCACATTGAGATTCAGTGCTAAAAGCGTATCCACTAAATGAATTCCTTTAACTACCGATGTTTGATTTGCTACAACTGCAATACGTTTGCCGCTCAGTGAATCGACGAATAGGTGAAGTCTATCTATGCCGAGTTGAGGAGCGGCAATGCTTGGTTTTTGTTGACTGGTTTGGTTTGGGAAACCGGCCAAGGAGCTAGCATCTTCCTCTATGACGATGGTTTCGGCAAACTGAACTGGACTAGGGCTAAAAGATTTTGGTGCAAAAAGCCCGCAAGCAGAAAGCAAAAATAGGAGCAGCGCGACAGATGCCAAAACCTTTGTGTATTTTTGGACTTGAAAAAAAACTAATTTGTCATTCGAACGCTTCATATCTTCTCGGCTGATACGTCAAAAGCACTTAGGGCTTCGGGTTTCTAGGCCTGTACTTCGGATTTCAGTACTGAGTATTGCGCTTGCTATTTTGGTCAATTCCTTGACGCTGGCAATTGTGCGCGGTTTTCAGCAAAAAATCAAAGACAAAATTACGGGTTTTAATGCTCCGCTTTTCATTTCCAAGGCGGGTTCTGCACATATTTTTGAGGCTGAAGCCCTCGATCGCCGCATTCCTTTTCTAAATGAACTAGAACAAATCCCTGGAGTCGGGAGCATTCAGGCCGTTGCATTCAAACCTGTTTTACTGCAGTCAACACGCTTCAACGATACCATTCAAGTGGCGAGCGGTCAAGATTCATTGGTGCAGCGCCAAGATATGCAAGGGCTCATGCTCAAAGGAGTCGATGCGCAATATAATTGGTCCTTTATTCAATCACATCTCGTGAAGGGAAGGCTACCAAAGCAACAAAATTTAAATGAAGTATTACTTTCGTTAGATGTTTCTAAAAAACTGAATATCAATTTAAATAATGACGTTTCTGCTTATCATATCAAGCAGCAACCAATTCTTAAAAAACTAAAAGTTGTCGGTATTTACAACACAGGTTTTTTGGAGTACGACCAAAAGCTGGTATTCGGTAATTTGGCATTGGTACAGCAAATGAGCGACAACGGCACGCAGCTTTCCTTGCGCCCTGAACTCGATGGAAAAGGACAGTTTTTAATTAAAGTAGAGGTTAAAGGAGATGCATCTAATTTATTGTTTGATTGGGGTTTAGGTCAAGATGTTTATACCGCTCACCGCTTTGCATCTTTAAAGGATACAACACTCAAAGTATATGCTTACCGCTACCAAAATGATGGAGGCCAGGCTGTACTCATCGATAGCGCAGCGCTTCAAATTGATGCGCCAGGTGTATTATCTTATGCCGATTTGCAACTCGAAAACGGCGCACCACTTTGTCTGGTAGATGGCCTCGATGAACAAGTGTTCGCTACCAAAAAGGGGCCGCTGCGCTTTCACTTCAAAGATGGTAGCGGAACAAGCACGCAGTTTATTTCGGGTTTCGAGGTGGGGGTAAGTGATTTTGAGAAGCTTGCTAGCACCGAAAAAGCACTCAAAGAGGCTGTGGAAATGCGGCCAGTGAATCAACATCTTTTGCAAGTAACTAACATTCAAGATACAGAAGCCGATTTATTCGCTTGGTTACATTTTTTAGATTTTAATGTCTTGATTATTATATTTTTAATGTTGCTTATTGGGATTATTAATGTAGGTTCAGCAGTGCTTGTATTGATTGTTGTGCGCACTTCCTTTGTGGGCTTGCTGAAGGCTTTAGGCGCCAACAACCGCTCGATTCGTCGCATCTTTTTGTGGCAAGCAGCTTACCTATTGTTGCGGGGTTTGCTCATAGGTAATTCCCTCGCGCTCGTTTTGTGCAGGTTGCAAGACCGCTTTACCCTGTTTAAACTCGATCCGGCGGTCTATTACCTAGATGCCGTTCCGGTCGATCTCAGTATTTGGAATTTCATCTTTATCAATGTCTTGACCTTTAGCACTTGTATGGTTGCTTTATTGTTGCCGAGTAGGGTTGTAGCGCGTATTTCACCAATAAAAGCCATCAAGTTTCAATGAGTTGGTTTGTAGGACAGCAGGTGAGTGTCTTGCGAGAGTCTGGCATCTTTACCATTCAGGAAATTCGGAAAACACAGTTGGTTCTCACCGATGAAAATGGTTTTTCTTACACTTATACGCATGACTTAGTGGTTGCGCGGCAAGCCATTGAGGTTCATAAAATTAAATATAAGGACGAAAATCCAAGCTCACACACCCACCGACAAAAGCCTTCTTCTACCAAAGATAATGCCCTACCAAGCATCGATTTGCATGCAGAAGTGCTCGGTTTACCTCTTTATTATACAGCACATGAAGTTTTGTGCGCTCAAATTGTCGCTTTTCAACGTTACTGTAACCAACAATTTTATTCAAGAAAAGCTAAATTTTTGGTGATTCACGGTGTGGGCGAAGGTAGGCTAAAGAAAGAAATCAAACAATTGGTTTTGTCGCATGGTGGTATGTCCATGAACGACGCACAATGGAGTAATGGCACAGTAGGTGCTTCAAGAATTGAGCTCGTCATGAGCGCTTTTGAGCCTTTTTAAGGCAGTCCGATGTAGCCTGGTTTGCCTTTTGGAATGTCAAAAACCCAAGTATAGTAGCCGATGAAATGCGAACTAAAATAGCCTAAGCGCGCGCGGAGTTCTTTTGGAAAGCCAATTTGCTGCGCAGCTGAGAGCCCGCTCATGCGCCACTGTGGCGCTACGCCATCTTGCTGACATGGTGCATGTCTTTGAGGGCCATAGAGTTTGGTGCCGTATTGGTATGCAACTTGCCACCAACTCGATCGAAATGTTTTTCCTTTCGGATTTTCTGGCGCAAAAGCATAATAGTTGCCCAACTGTATTTTTCCTTTTATTACACGAGCCATGCCCATTAAATAGGCGTGTCCCATGCTGTGGCTCACGACGTATAGGGTGTCGTTTTGTGGGTCGTTTCCATTTTTGGAGAGTTCTTGTAGGAGGTTGCGACCTGCTTGCTTGCCTGCTTGGTAGCGCTGGTTGAAGCCTTCCTTATTGGACTTGGTGGCTAATAGGTTGTAGGTCCTGACTTCTTGTTGGTTGGCGATTTTTGTCGTCGAACAATGGTGTGTGCCCACGCAAGGCTGTGGATATAATGAGGCGCTGCTCATGAATTGCAGTAAGGAACGGTGGTTGGAGGTGCGCACGCTATGGTGGCCATCGGCATAGAATGTGCGTTCTATTTTCAAACGTTTTTCAAATACAGGGATGAAATTTTCTTGGGGCCAATAATGAAAAAGATCTGATCCGTAAATCAAATTCCTAGACCGCGGGTGCTCAAGTCCTTTGTCGTTGATAGCTTGCAGTGCTTTTTCGGGGTCTTGACTCGAAGAAGTTGGCCGGTAACCATTTACAAGTAAAAGTACCCGTTTGGGACGGTCTTTTTTCAATTCAAACGCAACGAGTTGTTTGTTGGCGAACTCGTAGATAAGTGCTGTGTCTTTGCCGTCGGCTTTTTTGAGGTGGAAAACAAACAACTGACCACTGGCCAGAACTCGTGTTGAATCTGGATGTGGTTTGAAGTAGCGCTTATCGTATTTAAAGAATAGTTTGCCGTCTTCTTGCTGCTCAAAATGAAGAACGGGTGAGGCACGCTGGGTGTACCATTTTTGTTTTCTTTTGATGTAGAGCTGATTGCGGGTGTGGCTGGTTTCCTTGGCCAGAAAATAGGTGCGGTTGTTTCGGCCCTTGTTGAGGGTGGTGACGGAAGCGTGTTTGAAATCGCTGAGTTGGTGAAAGCGAAAGTGGATCTGTGTATTGTAAAAATCGATGGCCCAAATGGCGACGGCGTTGCCTGCAACAACTGCTGCCCACAAAAAGAGCTTCAGCAGGCGATAAGACCAGCGCTTGAAAAAACGGCTTTCGGCCATGCGTCGATTGATGCGCCGAAATGTCAGTAATTGAAGTAGGATAGTCAGGAGCAAGGCTAATAAGTGAACGAGGGTCCAATCGATGCCTAGCAAAGAATAACGAATTTTAAAAAACGGGTTATTCGGATCTTTGTAATTGAGGAATTGATTGCGCTGTTCAAAAAAGACCAAGCCATGTTGTGGCCCTTTTGCGTGCTGGATGCTGCCATCGCGGTTTTCTGTCCAAGCAATATGAACAACTCTGCCGTTATCGGCAAGAAACGAAAGGGGATTAAAAAGAAAGAGAAGGGTAAAAAGGAAGTAGCGATACACCTTACAAGTGCATGAAGTTCTTTTTTGCTAAAAGTTCGTCTTCGGATTCGCGGTAGGCTGGGTCGTCTACGCAGCAGTCTACGGGGCACACGGCAGCACATTGTGGCTCGTCGTGGAAACCTACACATTCAGTGCACTTTTCGTGTGCGATGTAGTAGACATCCATGTTGACAGGTTCAAAAGCGTGATCAGCTTCGATTTCTTCGCCGTCAAGCGTTTGGATCAGGCCTTTGAGGGTGGTGCCATCAGTAAATTTCCACTCGGCGCCGCCTTCGTAAATGGCATTATTAGGACACTCGGGCTCGCAAGCTCCGCAGTTAATGCATTCGTCGGTGATCATGATGGCCATAAGTCAATATTTTTGTGCAAATATAACAACGACTGAGCGAATCTTTTGTGCGTTCGCGAACAAAAAATTTAGAAAAGCGTACTTTTGCACCGTGGAAAGAAGCCAAATTACCTCCGCTTTTGCGGCCCTCGGAGCAATCCTAGCTGCAATTGCCAAAGATCAACCGCGTCCAGCGACCTATACAACCGAAGAATGGGACGCACTGCTCGAAATCATACAAAGAGAGCAACATCACAACGGCTGGTTTACCGAAGATGCCATCAAAATGGCTCTTCAAGAAATTTCCTTTTGGTTACAAACAGAGCGCCTTGAAGAATGGCTTTCGCCTTATGCTTTTGCCGAGCAGCCTCAAACTGTGGCCTTGATTTTGCCCGGCAACCTGCCATTGGTTGGTTTTCACGACTTTCTTTGCGTGCTTTGCTCGGGCCACAAGGCACTTGTGAAGTTATCTAGTGAAGATGCGCGCTTGCTTCCTGCATTGGCCAAAATGCTGGTGCTTTTTGAACCGGCTTTGCAGTCCAGAATTGAATTTGTGCACGGAAAACTCTCCAATTACAGCGCGGTAATTGCAACAGGTTCAAACAATAGCATGTTGCATTTCAAGCAATACTTTACGGGTGTTCCGCATTTATTGCGCGGGCACCGCAGTTCAATTGCTGTGCTAGACGGTTCAGAAACAGCAGCAGAACTCACCCAATTCGGACAAGACATCTTTCAATATTATGGCCGTGGCTGTAGAAACGTCACGCTTATGTTCGTTCCGGAGTCTTTTGAACTCAATCGATTTTTTGAAGCCATGGTTCCTTATGCCGAGGTGGTCAATCATAAAAAATACGGCAACAACTACGACTACAACAAGGCCATTCACCTCATGAACCAAGTGCCCATCCTCGACAACCATTTTTTGCTACTCAAGGAAAGCCTTGATCTTCACTCGCCGCTAGGCATGCTGCACTACCATCGTTACGCAGCTATAAATGAGGTTGAATCCTATCTTGAAGCAAATCGAGAAGAAATACAATGCGCAGTTGGTCACGGATACCTGCCTTTTGGTTCAGCGCAGTGTCCGCAACTCACAGATTACGCCGACGGCATCGACACCATGCAATTTCTTGGTAACTTTGCCTCATGTCTCTTTTAGATAAATTCATGATCCGTTACAAAACGCCCCAAGAAATTGAAATCATGCGCGAAGCCGCGCAGGTAGTGAGCCGCACCCTTGGTTTGGTTGCCAAGCACATGAAGCCTGGCGTGACGCCGCGCTTTCTAGATCAATTGGCCGAAGATTACATCCGCACCCAAAATGCGATCCCAGGTTTCAAAGGCTTGTACGGATGCCCGAGCACGCTTTTGATTTCTGTGAACGAACAAGTGGTACACGGCTTGCCGACCGACAAACCCATCCAAGATGGCGACATCGTTTCGGTCGACTGCGGATCTATCTACAAAGGCTACTACGGCGATCACGCCTATACCTTTGAAGTAGGAGACGTAAGCGCCGAGAAAAAACAATTGTGCAAAGTCACTAAAGAATGCCTGTATCTAGGCATTGAGCAAGTTACTACGTCAAACCGCATCGAAGACATCGGTTGGGCCATTCAACAGCACGCCGAAGCGCATGGCTATGGTGTTGTCCGCGACCTCGTTGGGCATGGCTTGGGCAAAGAACTCCACGAAGAGCCACAAGTACCCAACTACGGCCGACGCGGACGCGGCAAAAAAATTCAAAATGGCCTCACCATCGCCATCGAACCCATGATCAATATGGGCACCGAAAAAGTCGAAACCCTCGACGACAAATGGACCATCGTTACCGCCGACCGCCAACCTAGTGCGCACTTCGAACACAACGTGGCAGTTGTCGATGGCGCCCCAGTAATCTTATCCACTTTTGATTTTATATATGAGGCTTTGGGGCTTTGATTTGTGATTAAGGATACCCCGTTCAAAATATTTCAAACAAAAAAAAGCGCCTTTTGGGCGCTTTTTACATTTATTCCAGATTTGATCTTACAAGTGAATGACCTCGCCGTAAGCCGCTGCTGCAGCTTCCATAATGGCTTCGGACATTGTTGGGTGCGGGTGAACTGTTTTGATGAGTTCTTCGCCGGTTGTTTCTAGTTTGCGAACCGCAACGAGCTCAGCTACCATTTCGGTAACGTTGGCGCCAATCATGTGTCCGCCGAGGAGTTCGCCGTATTTGGCATCGAAAATGAGTTTCACAAAACCGTCTTTGGCACCGGCAGCGCTTGCTTTACCTGAGGCCGAGAAAGGGAATTTGCCGACTTTGATTTCGTAACCTGCCTCTTTGGCTGCTTTTTCGGTCATGCCGACGCTTGCTACTTCTGGAGAACAGTAAGTACAACCCGGGATGTTGCCGTAGTTGAGTGGCTCTGGGTGGTGACCTGCGATTTTCTCGACGCAAATGATCCCTTCGGCAGAGGCAACGTGTGCCAAAGCTGGACCAGGAACAACATCGCCAATAGCATAATAGCCCGGTAAATTCGTTTGGTAGTAGTCGTCAACAAGAATACGGCCTTTATCTACGATGATTCCGAGTTCTTCTAGGCCAATGTTTTCGATGTTGGTGACAACACCTGCGGCTGAAAGGACGACATCGCATTCTATTTTTTCTTCGCCTTTCGCCGTTTTGATGCTAACCACGCAGCCTTTGCCGCTGGTGTCTACAGATTCAACAGAGGCGTTGGTGAGGATGTTGATGCCTGATTTTTTGAAGGATTTTTCGAGTTGTTTTGAAACGTCTTCGTCTTCTACAGGTACAATATTTGGAAGGTATTCTACGATGGTAACTTCGGTACCAATTGCATTGTAGAAATAGGCAAATTCAACACCAATGGCACCTGAACCCACAACAACTAATTTTTTAGGTTGGGTAGGGAGGGTCATGGCTTGGCGGTACCCAATGATTTTGGTGCCGTCTTGGGGTAGGTTAGGAAGTTCGCGTGAACGTGCTCCGGTTGCAATAATGACACCTTTGGCAGCAGTGTAAGTGGTTTTGTTGCGGCTTTCGTCGGTTACTTCTACCGCTTTGCCCGCCTTCAAAACCCCGTTGCCTTTGAGTACGTCAATTTTGTTTTTCTTCATCAAGAACTGGATGCCGTTAGACATTCCGCTCGCGACGTCGCGGCTGCGCTTGATCATGGCTCCGAAGTCCGCACTGCTTTCTTTGACGTTGATACCGTAATCTGCGGCGTGCTGGAGGTATTCGTATACATTGGCGCTTTTGAGGAGCGCTTTGGTGGGGATACAACCCCAATTGAGGCAGATTCCGCCTAAAGATTCTCTTTCTACAATAGCAGTTTTTAGGCCCAACTGAGAGGCGCGAATAGCGGTGACGTAACCGCCCGGGCCGCTACCCACAACAATGATGTCGTAACTCATTTTTTCAAAGTTTTAAGGGACAAATTTAAGGCGAAAAATTGAAAGATGCTATCCGATTAATCGTTACTTTTGTCTTTGAATTCTCAACACTGTATGGAAACCAATCACCAAAAAGAAGCTACGCTAGAACAAGCCATCGATTTAGGCCTCCGCGCCGATGAATTTGAACATGTCAAAGAAATCCTTGGTCGCACTCCAAATTTTACCGAAACAGCTGTTTACTCTGTCATGTGGAGTGAGCACTGCTCTTATAAAAACTCTATCCTTTGGCTCAAGACGCTGCCTAAAGATGGTCCACACATGTTGGTGAAGGCCGGCGAAGAAAACGCCGGTTTAGTCGATATCGGCGACGGCTTGGGTTGCGTATTCAAAATTGAGTCGCATAATCACCCAAGTGCACTAGAGCCTTACCAAGGCGCCGCAACCGGTGTGGGGGGTATCAACCGAGACATCTTTACCATGGGCGCACGTCCTATCGCCCAGCTCAACTCCTTGCGTTTTGGCAATATCGAAGAAGCGCGCACTAAATGGTTGGTCAAAGGTGTCACTAAAGGCATCGGCGACTACGGCAATGCTTTTGGTATTCCAATTGTCGGAGGCGAAGTCTTCTTTGACGAATCTTACAACACCAATCCGCTCGTGAATGCTTTCTCTGCGGGTATTATCGATACTAAAAAAATTATTTCAGCCACGGCAAAAGGCCCAGGTAATCCCGTTTTTATCGTTGGTTCAGCTACCGGCAAAGACGGTATTGCAGGTGCTGCATTTGCTTCCAAAGACATCACCGAAGAATCTGCCAACGACCTTCCATCGGTTCAGGTTGGAGATCCCTTCATGGAAAAACTACTCCTCGAAGCCACCATGGAACTCTCCACAACCGATGCCATCGTCGGGATGCAAGACATGGGCGCTGCGGGCATTACGTGTTCCACCTGTGAAATGAGTGCTGCAGGCAACGTCGGTATGGAAATCTACCTAGACCGCGTTCCTACGCGCCAAGAAAACATGTTGCCCTACGAAATCCTCTTGTCAGAATCTCAAGAGCGCATGCTTGTGGTGGTTCAAAAAGGCAAAGAGCAAATCGTCAAAGACATCTTTGATAAGTGGGACCTCCACGCCGAAGAAATCGGGCACGTCACCGACACCGGCCGCATTCGCTACTATATGGGCGGTGAGCTCGTGGGCGATGTTCCTGCCGAATCACTCGTTTTGGGTGGCGGTGCACCACAATACAAAAGAGAATATACCGAACCTGCTTACTACCAAGAGTTCAAAAAATTTGATATCTCTCAAGTTGCTGAGCCACAAGACCTCAAAGCGGTAGCTGACGCCATGCTCGCTTTGCCAAATATTGCCTCTAAGCGTTGGGTCTACGAACAGTACGACTCCATGGTAGGTACCCGCAACATGACCACCAATCGCCCGTCAGATGCCGGCATCGTCAATATTAAAGGCACCAATAAAGCCCTCGCCATGACCGTAGACTGCAACTCGCGCTACGTCAATGCCGATCCAGAAGTTGGCACCATGATCGCCGTCTCTGAGGCCGCCCGCAACATTACTTGTGCCGGTGGTAACCCGAGCGCCATCACCAACTGCCTCAACTTTGGAAATCCCTACAATCCAGAATCTTACTGGCAGTTTGTAGGTGCCATCAAAGGCATGTCAGCCGCGTGCTTAAAATTTGAAACGCCAGTAACCGGCGGTAACGTCTCTTTCTACAATCAAACCGTCATGAACGGCAAAGAAGTGCCGGTGTTCCCGACACCAACCATCGGCATGATCGGTATTGTACCAGACAAAAACAAAATCATGACCCTCGATTTCAAGCAAAAAGGGGATCTCATTTTCTTGATCGGCGACTACACCGAAGACATCGCGTCCTCAGAGTACCTTGCTACTTACCATGGCGTCAAGGCATCGCCAGCTCCGTATTTCGACCTCGACAAAGAATTCCAAATGCACCAAGCGATCAAAGGCCTAATTGCCGAAGGTTTGGTCAACGCCGTTCACGACATCGCCGATGGAGGGCTATACGTTGCGCTCGTCGAGATGTCTATGCCGAGGGGTTTAGGTTTTGACATCGTTTCAGATGCCGACATCCGTCTAGATGCCTTCTTATTTGGCGAAGGCCAGGGCCGCGCAGTTGTTTCTGTTACCGAAGAACAAGAAGAAGCATTTGTTGAATTTATGGTTGCCTCTGGTGTCAACATGACGCTCCTAGGACATGTCACCAAAGGTAAACTTCAAATAGACGAAGAACATTACGGTTTTATTACTGAAGCCAAAGCAATATTCGACAACGCCTTGGGCGCACACTTAGAAAAATAAACATGGAATACAACACCACGCGTGGTCCGCTTATTTTGCCAGAATACGGTCGCAATGTCCAAAACATGATCGCTCATGCCATGGAACTCACCAACCGCACTGAGCGCAACCTCGCGGCCAAAGCTATTATCGAAGTAATGGGCCAGCTCAATCCGCACCTGCGCGATGTCGAGGATTACCGCCACAAGCTTTGGACACACTTGTTTGTGATGTCAAATTTTGAGTTCGATGTAGATTCTCCGTACGAAAAACCTAAACAAGAAGTGCTTAACGAAAAGCCACAGCGCATGGTTTATCCGTCAAGTAAAATCCGCTATGGGCATTACGGTAAGTACACGCAAACCATCTTAGAAGCATCTAAAGATGTCATGATTCCAGAGGAAAAAGAATTCCTCAAAACTACCATGGCCAACTTCATGAAAAAACAGTTTTTGGCCTACAACAACGACACCGTCGAAAATAATGTAATTGCCCAACAACTTAAAGAACTGTCCAAAGGAGACCTCATTTTAGAGAATCCCGATGATTTAGTCCACACCAACACCCTGCTCAAAACCATGGGTATTGGTCAAAATCAGCAGAAAAACCAGCGCTTTAACAAGCAAAAGAGCAATAACAATAACAAGTACAAAAAGAAAAAATTTATCAAAAAATAAAGCATGGCTTCTTTTGAAATATACGGTGGCAAACCACTCAAAGGTGAAATCATTCCGCAAGGTGCAAAAAACGAAGCCCTACAGGTGCTTTGTGCCCCTTTGTTGACCTCAGAAAAAGTCACCATTTCCAACATCCCAGATATAGTCGATGTCAATAAACTTATTGCCTTGTTGCAAACGATGGGTGTGAAGGTAGAAAAGGTCGAGAAGGGCACGTATATTTTTCAGGCCAAAGAAATTGACCTCGCCTACCTAGAAACTGAAGATTTCAAAAAACGCGCCTCCTCTTTGCGCGGTTCTATCATGATCGTTGGCCCGTTGTTGGCCCGCTATGGTCGCGGATTCATTCCTAAGCCAGGTGGAGACAAAATCGGTCGCCGTCGCCTAGATACCCACTTTGAAGGTTTTGCACTCTTAGGTGCCAAATTCAACTATGACGCCGGCGAGCATTTCTATTCCGTAGAGGCTGCCAATCTCAAAGGCACTTTCATCCATCTAGACGAAGCATCTGTTACCGGTACAGCCAATATCCTCATGGCGGCTGTCATGGCTGAAGGTGAAACCACCTTTTACAACGCCGCTTGCGAGCCTTACATTCAGCAACTGTGTAAAATGCTCAAAGCCATGGGTGCACAAATTACAGGCATCGGCTCCAATATGCTCAAAATCCAAGGCGTTAAGTCTCTCGGGGGTTGTTTTCACCGCATTCTGCCCGACATGATCGAAATTGGTAGCTTCATTGGCTTGGCTGCCATGACTCAATCCGAAATCACGATCAAAGACGTTTCCTGGGACAACCTCGGCATCATTCCTAATGTCTTTAGAAGGCTCGGCATCAAATTAGAGCGCCGTGGCGATGACATCTTTATTCCCGCTCAAGAAAAATACGAAATTGAAACTTTCATCGATGGATCTATCATGACCATCTACGATGCGCCTTGGCCTGGTTTTACGCCAGACCTTCTTTCCATCATCTTAGTTGTGGCTACCCAAGCCAAAGGTTCGGTACTCATTCATCAAAAAATGTTTGAATCGCGTCTCTTCTTTGTAGATAAACTCATCGACATGGGCGCACAAATTATCCTTTGTGATCCGCACCGCGCCACCGTCATTGGTCTCAACCGCGAACACGACCTCAAGGGCATTGAAATGACTTCTCCGGATATCCGCGCAGGTGTGTCGCTTTTGATTGCCGCTTTGTCTGCCAAAGGCAAAAGCGTGATCCACAACATCGAGCAAATTGATCGCGGCTATCAAGACATCGAATACCGCCTCAACAACATTGGTGCAGACATCAGACGAGTCGGATGAAAAAGTCAAGCATCCTCTTTATCGTACTTGTAGCTGCTTTTGCTTGCTATGCGCTTTGCTTTCGTCAAGAGGCGCCTACAACTGCTCCAACCGACACTATAGCGCCTGAAATCGCCTTAGCTTCGCCAAAAGGTAAGGTCCTGAAGCTTTCGAGCTTGCGCGGCAAGATGGTGTTAGTAGATTTTTGGGCATCTTGGTGTGGTCCGTGCCGCAAAGAAAGCCCAAATGTGGTAGAAGCGTATCAAAAATACCACCAAAAATCGTTTAAAGATGCAATGGGCTTTGAGGTATTTAGCGTGTCTCTAGACCGCGACGCCGAGGCTTGGAAGCAAGCAATTCTTGCGGATAAACTCGCCTGGAAATACCATGTGCTCGATGTACAAGGCTTGGCAGCGGCCAATTACCAAGTAGCCACCATTCCAAATGCCTTTCTTCTTGATGGCAATGGTGTTATTGTAGCAAGTGGTGCAGAACTGCATGGCCTGAACCTACATATTACCTTAGACAAATTCTTGAAATAAGCTGCAACGCGAATAGAACGCCGCTTTAAATCCGTTCGAGAACAAACGCAATCAGTTCGTCCATGGCTTGATCAATGCCTGTTGAAAAAACCTCTTGAGGCCGATTTGCTACACCAAGACAAATAGATGTGCACTGATGCCCTAGAGCTTTTCCGAGCGCAAAAATAGCAGAGCTTTCCATTTCAAAGTTGACAATTTGTAGCCCCTCAAATTCAAAATTGCCTAAAGCATGATGGATATTTGGCATGAGGCTAGGCAGGCGCAAGGAGCGTCCTTGGGGTCCGTAAAAACCAGAACTCGTCACGGTGATTCCTTTTCGCACCTCTGCCGAATCAAATTTTTGAACCATTTCTGGACAGGCTGCGCTCAAGTAAGGCGCTATGCCTTCAGGGAAAACCACTTGGGTGCTCACCTGAGCTAATAAATGTTGTTCTTCCTGACTCCAATTGATAGGGTAGAAATGCGCAATGTTGTCGAGGCCTAACGCGTGGCTAGCTAACACGAAACTATGTAATTCCATGTCTGGTTGCAGCATGCCGCAGGTGCCAATGCGAACGATTTCTAGGCTCGATTTACTTGCTTTCTCAGATCTTGTGCTTAAATCGATATTGACCAACGCATCGAGCTCAGCCATGCAAATATCGATGTTGTCGGTGCCAATGCCAGTGGAGAGCACGGTCAGGCGCTTACCTTGGAAGGTACCTGTATGACTGACAAACTCACGGTGCTGTATTCGATATTCGATTGTTTCAAAAAATCGCGAGATTTTAGCAACCCGATCTTGGTCGCCAACTAAAATGATTTTGGAGGCTAATTGGTGGGGTTGCAGCCCGAGATGATAAACAGCTCCGTTTGCGTCAAGAACCAATTCTGTTGCTGGAAACTGCATCGATCAGGATGGAAAAGTGTCAATCAAAGCGATCCGAATACCTTAACAAGAAGGTCTGTGACGCGGGCTGCCGGATTGACTCGAATGTTGTCTTCTTCTTGCTGAACCATCAAAAACAAACCGTCTATGGCACGTTGCGTAACGAACGCGTCTAGATCTGGGTTTATTTTTTCACCGCCGGTAAGGGCCATAGCTTGGTTGTATTTGTTCATGAGTGGTGTCCACTTTGCAGTGAGGCTCACTTTAGAAGTAGCTTCCTTTACCTTTGGTAAGAAAGCATTGTAAAGCTGTTGGCTTGTTTGGTTTTTAAGAAAAGCGGTAGCAGCTCCGTTTCCACCTTTCAATATGGCAAAACCATCTTGCACACTCATGTTGAGAATAGCTTGTGTAAAAATTGGTAGTGCTTCTTTAACTGCTTCTTCTGCCGCTCTATTGAGAGTGGTTTCAAACTGCTCGACTTGGTTGTTCATTCCAAGTTGCAGTGCTTTCTCCTTAACTTTTAGCGCGTCAGGAGGGAAGGGTAGCCGTATTTGTGCATTCCCCAAAAAGCCATCCAAAACGGCGCTTTGGTTGACAGCATTCTTGATGCCGACTTGCAACGCTTCTTTGAGGCCAGAAATGACTTCGGAGTTGGTGAGTTGGGGTGCAGTTGGTGTAGTTGTTACGGTGCCTACTCCATTGGCCATGGTCAATAGTTCTTGAGAAATCTTAGAACATTGTGCTACAAAAAGAGAAAGAAAAGAAACCAGTAGAATTTTCATGGCAGCTTAGCGAATAACGTGAATCATGCCCGTTTTTTCCGTTTTACCGTCGGTGTCTTTATCCTTGAACCAAGCCTTCCAAGAATAGGTGCCCGGCTGAACTTTGTTACCGTTGTAATAGCCATCCCAGTAGCCTTTGGTGTCGTAGGTTTCCCAAATAACTTCGCCCCAACGGTTGTAGATTTCTAGGTGAAAGTTTTCGAAGTCGATGCCCTCTACATAAAAAGACCAAACTTGGTTGTGTTCATCGTCGTCTGGCGTGAATGCTGTTGGTGCATAAAAAATCACGTCAGAAACCACGTCAATTTCAATTGTTATTGAATCAGAACAACCATCTACAGTTGTTACGTTCAGCACAATGGGATAAGTCCCAATAATGCCTTCTGGATAGGTAATCATGGCGCTAGAGCCAGTGCTAATGACGTTAGTGGCGCCGGGTGAAGACCAAGAGTACTGAGCAATATTGCCTATGGAAATGTCGTTGGTTTGAACAGTAGTTTCAAACCAAGTTACTGGGTTTTTAGAAATAGTGAAGTTAGCAGTTGGGTTGTCGGTGACAGTTACGTGGTCATCAAAAAAACCATTGTAAATACAGCCATGAATAGAGGTAATTACAACAGAAAGGTCATAGACGCCTGGCTGAACAATAGTATGGAAAAGATCGTCTTGGTTGGGAACCGTAAAGCTGTCTCCATTAGAGAAGAGGTAGGATGTACTAGAGATGTCCTGACCATTACTCGACATGTTGTGCAATTGGAAATCACCTGGCGTACAAATTTGATCGTCTACAGCAGTGATCACCGGGATAATTTCTAAAGGGAAAACGATGGTCATGCACTCGGTTGTAATTGGAGAGCCACAAGCCTCACTGAGCGTAACGCAATAGACGGTTCCTGAATTGATTGGGTCAACAGTAACGCTACTGCCGTTTCCTACAGGAATACCATTTTCTGTCCAAGAGAAAGTGTAAGCACTTGAACCACCCGCACCTGTGGCAGAAAGTAAAATACTAGCTTCCGAACAAATCATGGTGTCATGTGTCAAAAATGTGATGTCGAGAGGGTTCGGTTGGTCGATGTTCACTGAAATCGTTTGTATACAACCGTTGGCATCAGTAACAGTGCAGGTATTAAGACCAGCGCCGAGGTCGAGCGCAGTGGCAGCTAAAGATGCTGAGATGTCCCAGTCAAAAGTATACGGAGCTGTACCTAATTGCACAGCGATTGTAGCTTCCCCGTTGGCAATCGTGTAACAATCTGCATCTACCACATTCACAGCGCTTAGCACCATAGCGGGAATTTCGGATACTGTGACATAAATGGTGTCTGAACATCCCGTTGCGTTGGAGGCATAGCACCAATAATTACCAGCACTTAAACCTGTAGCTGTTTGAGTTGTTTGACCATTGCTCCAAAGATAGTTGACGAAACCAGTTGCTGGAATGACACTCGCTGTTGCCGTTCCGTTACTGCCACCCGGACAAGAAACCAGTGTAGAGGTCGCTGTAAAAGTAGCTGGGGTGTCTCCAACCACTGCTGTTGCTGTCGAGCTACAACCATTTCCATCAATTTGTGTAACCGTGTAGGTGCCTGCAAAAAGGTTGCTGATGGTGTTGCCAGTTATTCCACCGGGGTTCCATGTGTAGGAACACGGAGCAGGTGAGCCTGCGCCGGGTTGAGCAGTAGCAATTCCAACACCCTGTGTACAAACATCGGGTATTGCGGTTGCCGTTACCGAAGGCACAGAACGGGTAATCCAGGTTGTGTCTTGGGTAATGGAGCCTATATTGGTTCCACATGCTGCTCCGGCTAAAAAATAACCGGTTGTTCCGGGCGGAACAGTACTGATGTTGAGCGTGCCGTTGTTATAAGGAAAAGTTTGACCTAGGGTATTGGCCCAAACAAAATTACTACCTGGACTATTCACCATGACGTAAGGGATTTGCGACATCGTGTAAGAAGCTGTGTTGCTTGGCGAAGTTGGCAAGAACCTGCGGCCGTCTTGGTTGGCGCCCCAAACCGTGTTGTTGCGGCCAGGAGTGATGTGCGCAGTTGGCACCGGCAAGTTGTTCTCCGAACCTTGAATAGCTAAACCGCCGTTCCAACCTGCACAAATGGGTTTGTTACCGATGTGCAGCTCAAAGATGTTTGAGGTTTCATACAATACTATTGCCATGTAGTTGCATTGCGAAGTACAACTAAACATCATGATGTTTTTGTACAAAACGACAAATTTTCTATTTGGAGCCGTGCCCAAAGTTTGATATTGAATTTGCCCCCCTAAAGATGGGTTGATGTCTTGATATGTCAGCATGATGCTGTTTTTGGCGGTAGCAAATCCGGCATTTGGCAAGGTGCCGACACTGCCTAGCGCCCATGGGCAGTAAGTGCTTGCATTGGCTAAGTTAAAAGAAATGAGGCCATTTGAACCAATCACACATTGAGAGTAGGTATTGCCGTAGAAGCTAAAGGGAAACCCAATTGCCACTGAACCCGACCAAAAGTCGTCAGAAAGCTGTACGCTGGTAGGAGCATCTAGGTAAAGGCCTGCTGCGGTTCCAGGTGTAATTCCGGTGTTGCAATTATTGATGACCACTGCTTGCCCAGGGCAAACAGTTGCATCTTGCCCTAAACATAAGGTCACGGGGCCTTGGGCATTTGAATAGGAGGTGTTAAGTAATGAAAGCACTAGGATTAAAATGCCTGAAAAAGTTGCGAGTAAAGAAGATTTTATTTTCATGTAGGTTGTATTCAAATAGTAGGTACTCATGTCAAACGTAAAAGCGAGTTGTTGGGTTGCTTTGAGCGTTGTAAAAATAATGACTTTTTTACCTAAGGTCAAATTTCTATTCATGCTTTTTATATATGCTTTAAATTAGTGTCATTTTGACACTAATAAAATGTTGAAAAAAGATGACTCTTGGACCTTATTTTGAATTATTTTTGCCCAAGTTTACAAACTAAAACACCTTATTTATTATGTCAAATCAGTATCACGCAGAAATCGAGGCTTTCATGGGTCGTGTTCGCGCAAAAAACGGCCATGAGCCAGAGTTTTTGCAAGCGGTTCAGGAAGTTGCCGAAGCGGTTATTCCTTTTATTGAGGCTAATCCGAAATACAAAACAGCTAAAATTCTCGACCGTATCGTTGAGCCAGAACGCACAATTATTTTCCGCATTCCTTGGCTAGATGACAACGGAGACATTCAAGTGAACCGAGGTTACCGCGTAGAATTCAATAGTGCTATTGGACCGTACAAAGGTGGTTTGCGTTTTCACCCTTCTGTGAACCTCTCTATTCTGAAGTTCTTGGGCTTTGAGCAAATCTTTAAAAACTCCCTAACTACCTTGCCTATGGGCGGTGGTAAAGGTGGTTCTGATTTTGACCCGAAAGGCAAATCAGATAATGAAGTCATGAAATTCTGTCAGTCATTTATGTCTGAACTCGCTCGTCATATTGGTCCTGATACCGACGTGCCTGCTGGTGACATCGGTGTCGGTGGTCGTGAAATTGGCTACATGTTTGGTCAGTACAAGCGTTTGCGTAACGAATTTACAGGTGTCTTAACTGGTAAAGGCCGCAACTGGGGTGGTTCATTGATCCGTCCAGAGGCAACCGGTTACGGTACAGTTTATTTTGCAAAAGAAATGCTAGCCACAAAAGGCGAGTCATTCAATGGCAAAATTGTAGCGGTTTCTGGTTCTGGAAATGTAGCACAATACGCTTGTGAAAAAGCAACCCAACTCGGTGCAACCGTAGTTACTCTATCTGACTCAGAAGGCTACATTTACGACGCAGCTGGTATAGATGCAGAAAAATTAGCTTGGGTCATGGACCTAAAAAATGTGCGCCGCGGCCGTATTTCAGAATACGCGAAGCAATTCCCTGGAGCACAGTTTGTAGCTGGCAAGCGTCCTTGGGAAGTAAAAGCGCATATTGCACTTCCTTGTGCCACACAAAACGAACTTAACGGGGAAGAAGCACAAGCACTCGTTTCCAACGGCGTCATGTGTGTCGCTGAAGGTGCCAACATGCCTTCTACACCAGAAGCTATTTCAGTTTTCCAAGCGGCAAAAATATTGTTTGCTCCAGGAAAAGCATCTAATGCTGGTGGGGTAGCTACTTCAGGTCTAGAAATGTCGCAAAACTCTTTGCGCTTGTCTTGGTCAGCAGAAGAAGTTGACGAGCGTTTGCACAACATCATGGTTTCTATCCATGAAGCGTGTGTCAAATACGGCAAAGACGCCGATGGCACTGTTGATTACGTAAAAGGCGCAAACGTCGCTGGATTCGTTAAAGTAGCCGACGCAATGCTTGATCAAGGATTGGTTTAAGCCGTCAAAATATAATTCATAGGAAAAGGCCTTCTTTCGGAGGCCTTTTTTATTTTTGCACCCTATGCCGATCCGACTGCTCATCGTATGCTGCGTTGCTTCCTTTTTAAATGTCCGTGCTCAATATTTCGTTGGCATGGGCGCTGCGGTACACCGATATGACCAGGTGCTGAGTGTTAACGTATTCAAGTCTTTCGATTTAGGCGGCTTAGGTATAGAACTTGGTTTGGGAGTTGAACGCAGTTTGCAAGGTGCCTTGGCGCCAAGGCTAGGTCTTTTTTGGATAGATGCGCTTACCCGTAATACATTCAAGAGAACCTTGCCTTTTTATTCGTTTCGCTATGAATGCGATATGCAAAAAACTACTTTTTTAGACCTGCATCAGGGTGTTTATAGTGGTCTAGGTTTGGCATTTGGTCCAAAATATGAATGGGGAGTGGCACTTTTTGCTGGGTTTGCTATGGAAACTTTATCCGGCCTCAACTATCAAAATAAGCCCATCTTTTTCAATCCCCAATTGCAATTAAATTACTTTTTATTTCGTGATTAAATACCTCAATCATTTCGTTCTTTTTTTGCTGCTGAGCTCACTCTTGTTAGCTTGTCGCAAACAAGAAAGCTATCCTGAAGTTCAGATTTTTGGTCATGCAGGAATGGGAATGGATATCGGCATGAGTGCCTTTCACGACAATTCGCTAGAGGCCATACAACTTGCTTTGTCGTTACCTTCAATCAATGGTGTGGAGGTTGATGTGCGCATGAGTGCAGACGGTACGCTGTGGTTGTATCATGAAAATACTTTGGAAGCACATACAGATGGTGAGGGTTGTATTTTTGAAACGACAGACCAAGCACTTGAAAAGGTGCGCTACAAAAGCCTGCGTCATGAAAAATTAGCGCGTCTGGATCAAATTTGGCCATTGCTGCATCCGCAGCACAAAGTAATTTTAGACCTCAAGCATTGGAATCAATGTACAGCAGGTTATGTCGATATGCAGCGTTTTAAAGAAGCTTTGTACGCTATTCCTTCGGAATTTAGGGATCAAATTGTTTTAGATTCATCAAATCCAAATTGGTTGGCAGAAATTAGTCAAGATTTCCAGGTCGTATTTTCTACTGTAACTTTCAATGAAGGGCTTCAACAACTCGAAAAAGTGCCCAGCCTAACGGGTTTAATGATGCGCAGCAAGGATATCACTGCCGAGCAAATTGCTTATTTGAAAACGCAGGGCAAGGAAAGTTATCTTTTTGAAATGCGCTCGAGTAAAAAGCAAAGGGCCGCTTTACAAAAGCAGCCCTCGGCAATATTAGCAGATGACCCCCGCGGAGCGTTGGTCATTAGAGATTGATGTTAAGCCTTGTAAAAAGGCAATTTTACTACTTTCGCTTTGATGCCTTTTTCTCTGATTTCGATGAAGATTTCTGAATCGAGCTCGCTGTGTGATATATTTACATAGCCTAGGCCAATGGCCACTTTCATGCTTGGCGACATCGTGCCTGAAGTAACTTTGCCAATGACGGCACCGTTTGCATCTAAAATAGGGTAGTCGTGGCGTGGAATGCCGCGGTCTATCATTTCAAAAGCAACCAATTTGCGGGTAAGTCCAGCTTCTTTTTGTGATTTTAAGAATGCGGAGTCAGTGAAATCTTTAGTGAATTTGGTAATCCAGCCAAGGCCAGCCTCTAAAGGAGAGGTGCTGTCGTCGATGTCGTTGCCGTATAAACAAAAGCCCATTTCTAAACGAAGGGTGTCGCGGGCGGCGAGGCCGATGGGCTTAATGCCCCAGTTGGCGCCAGCATGAAAGACGGCGTCCCAAAGTTTTTCAGCATCTTCGTTTTTCACGTACACTTCAAAACCTCCAGAACCTGTATAGCCTGTAGCAGAAACCATTACGTTTTCAATGCCGGCGAAGTTGCCGTATTGGAAAGTATAGTAGGTCATGTTGCTCAAATCAATAGCGGTGAGGCTTTGCATCGCTTCTGCTGCTTTGGGGCCTTGAATAGCTAGTAGAGCATATTGATCTGATAAGTTTTGCATTTCGACACCGAGATCGTTGTGGCTGGCGATCCAGTTCCAGTCTTTTTCGATGTTGGAAGCATTGACAACAATAAAGTAGGTCTCGGCGTCGATGCGGTAGATGATGAGGTCGTCTACAATGCCGCCTTTGCCATTGGGCATACAGCTATATTGCGCTTTGCCGTCAAAAAGAACTGCTGCGTCGTTGGTGCAAACTTTTTGAATGAGTGCTAAGGCATTTGGTCCTTTTAACAAGAACTCGCCCATGTGAGAAACGTCAAAAACACCCACGCCATTGCGGACGGTGTCATGTTCGGCATTGACGCCTTCGTATTGTACGGGCATGTTGTAGCCTGCGAAAGGTACCATTTTGGCGCCGAGTTCGTTGTGCTTATAACTGAGGGCTGTGTTTTTCATGTTATCCTTTAACGCGTTCTACGTAAACGCCTGTGCGCGTATCAATTTTGATGACCTCTCCGTTGTCGATGAACAAAGGAACGCGTACTTCTGCGCCCGTAGCGATAGTGGCTGGCTTCATAGAATTGGTTGCGGTGTCTCCTTTGACGCCTGGCTCGGTGTAAGTAACCTCCGAGATAATGTACATTGGCAATTCGACAACTAAAGGCATTTCTTCTTCTGCATGATACAAGATGTTCACGGTCATGCCTTCTTGCAAGAAACCAGGTTTTTCTACCATTTTGAGTGGAATGCTCACTTGTTCGAAGGATTCGTTGTTCATGAAAATGTAGCCTTCTGCCTCTTGATAGAGGTATTGGTACTCGCGGTTTTCGATGCGAACAGGTTCAATTTTGTGACCGGCAGAAAAAGTGTGGTCTAGAACCTTACCACTTTCAATTTGACGCATTTTGGTACGTACAAACGCGGGGCCTTTACCGGGCTTCACGTGTTGGAATTCGATGATTTGAAAGAGTTTTTCGTTGTGCTTGATGCACAAACCGTTGCGGATATCTGCAGTTGTTGCCATAATTCTAATTCAATTTTGCGCAAATATAGCCGAATTCCTATTGTTATCAACACATTTAGTTTATAATTTCCAATCATTAAGCGACTTGCGAGCCCATTAGATTGTTATTTTTGTTTGTTCCAAATTTTGTAAAGCTACATGGCTGAAAATCAATACACCGAAGACAACATACGTTCCTTAGACTGGAAAGAACACATTCGTTTGCGTCCCGGAATGTACATTGGAAAGCTAGGCGATGGCGCTGCGGCCGACGACGGTATTTATATCCTTGTCAAAGAAGTTGTCGACAACTGTATCGATGAATTCGTTATGGGCAACGGCAAGCGCATCGACATCAAAGTCAAAGACGGCAAAGTGTCGGTTCGCGATTACGGTCGTGGCATTCCCTTGGGTAAAGTAGTGGAGGTGGTCTCCAAAATGAACACGGGCGGAAAGTACGACTCCAAAGCCTTCAAAAAATCTGTTGGTCTGAACGGGGTAGGTACAAAGGCAGTGAATGCACTCTCTTCTTACTTTATGCTTTACGCAGTCCGAGATGGCCAAAAGAAGACCGCCATTTTTGAGCGCGGTGAGCTCGTTTCCGAGACGGCAATTGAAGCCACCGAAGAAGCGAACGGCACTTACGTTGAATTCACTCCCGACGACACCATTTTCAAGAAGTACGCCTTTAAAACGGCCTACCTCGACAAAATGATGTGGAACTATTGCTACCTCAATAGAGGATTGTCTATCTACTACAACGGCGAGAAATTCAATTCCAAAGATGGTCTCAAAGATTTGCTTGAGAACAACATGGACGGTGATCCGCTTTATCCCATCATGCACTTAGAAGACGACGACATCGAAGTCGCTTTCACGCACGGTCGCACTTACGGCGAAGACTACTATTCATTTGTCAATGGCCAACACACCACCCAAGGTGGAACGCACCAAAGTGCATTCAGAGAATCTGTTGCCAAAGTCATTCGCGATTTCTACAACAAAAACTACGAAGCATCTGATATCCGTCAATCTATTGTTGCGGCAATTGCCGTCAAGGTTGTCGAGCCGGTATTTGAATCCCAGACCAAAACAAAGTTAGGTTCACAAGAAATTGAGCCGGGCGGAAAGTCCATGCGGGCATTTATCAACGATTTTCTCAAAGATAAGCTAGACAACTACCTTCACCGCAAGCCAGATGTTGCGGAAATCATTGAAAAGAAAATCAAGCAATCTGAGCGTGAGCGCAAAGATTTGGCCGGCATTCGTAAACTAGCCCGAGACCGCTCCAAAAAAGCCAGCTTGCACAATAAAAAGCTGCGCGATTGCCGCACCCACCTCACCGACCTTAAAGACGAGCGCAGAGAAGACACCACGCTGTTCATTACAGAAGGTGATTCTGCGAGTGGCTCGATTACAAAGTCCAGAGATGTCAATACACAGGCAGTTTTCTCTCTAAGAGGTAAGCCGCTCAACTGCTATGGGCTTACCAAAAAGGTGGTTTATGAAAACGAAGAGTTCAACCTCATTCAAGCTGCCCTAGACATAGAAGATGACATGGACAACCTGCGCTACAACCGCATTGTCATAGCCACAGATGCCGATGTCGACGGTATGCACATCCGCATGCTCTTACTTACGTTTTTCTTGCAGTTTTTCCCGGATCTCGTCAAGCGCAACCATGTTTATGTGCTGCAAACACCATTATTCAGAGTGCGCAACAAAAAGAAAACAATCTATTGTTATTCAGACGAGGAACGCCGCGCGGCCATAGCGGAGCTCGGCAAAAATCCCGAGATCACGCGCTTCAAAGGTTTGGGTGAAATCTCTCCAGACGAATTCATACACTTCATTGGCGAAGACATCCGTCTCGAACCGGTCATCTTAACCAAAGACGCTTCCATCGATTCCATCTTATCCTATTTTATGGGTAAAAACACCCCAGAAAGGCAAGATTTCATCATCGATAACTTGCGTGTCGAAAAAGACCTACCCGAAACCCCAGCGGCCGACTCTACAGAAGAAGCACCCACCACAGAATTAGCATCTTAATATGGCAGAAGACGAAATTGAAGACCAAATGCCACAAGAAGAAAGCGGGCATAATCCATTTGAAAAACAGCACGTGGACGACAAAATTGTCCCACTTAACGGCTTGTACCAAAGTTGGTTCCTTGATTACGCAAGTTATGTCATCTTGGAGCGTGCGGTACCTAGTCTTTACGACGGCCTCAAACCTGTGCAGCGCCGCATTTTGCACTCCATGCGCGAGATGGAAGACGGCCGATATAACAAGGTGGCCAACATCATCGGCAACACCATGAAATACCACCCGCACGGCGATGCCTCTATTGGCGACGCTTTGGTGCAAATTGGTCAAAAAGACCTCCTGATAGACTGCCAAGGAAACTGGGGCAACACCCTCACCGGCGACGGCGCTGCGGCAGCCCGTTACATCGAGGCGCGCTTGAGCAAATTTGCTTTGCATGTGGCTTTCAATCCTAAAACTACCAATTGGTTGTCTTCTTACGATGGCCGCAACAAAGAGCCACAACAACTCCCCATGAAGTTTCCTTTGCTGCTCGCTCAGGGGGCAGAAGGAATTGCGGTCGGGATGGCCTGTAAATTTTTACCCCACAACTTTATCGAGCTCATTGAGCAGTCTATCAATCACCTGCGCGGCAAAAAAGTAGAGATTTTACCCGATTTCCCGAACGGCGGAATGGCCGACTTCTCGGGCTACAACGATGGTTTGCGCGGCGGTCGCGTGCGCATCCGCGCCAAAATCCGCAAGGTCGATAACAAAACGCTGATCATCAATGAAATTCCGTATGGAACCACCACCACTTCATTGATAGAATCTGTGATCAAAGCCAACGACAAAGCCAAGATCAAGATCAAAAAAATTGAAGATAACACCTCCTCTGAAGCCGAAATTATTGTGCATTTGGCCCCGGGTGTTTCGCCAGACAACACCATAGATGCGCTTTATGCCTTTACCGACTGCGAGGTTTCGGTTTCTCCCAATTCGTCTATTATTGACGGTGAACGCCCGCGTTTTATGGGCGTTACAGAAATCCTGAAAGTCAATACAGATCATACCGTTCAGTTACTCAAACTCGAACTAGAAATCAAGTTAGATGAACTCGAGCGTCAATGGCATTTCTCTACTTTAGAGAAACTCTTCATTAACCACGAAATGTACATCGATTTCAAGCATTACAGCGACCGCGAGGCACTCTATGCTTATCTCTACGAGCGTTTCAAACCTTATAAAAAGCAGCTCCTGCGCGAAATCCAAGACGAAGATTTACACAAGCTGACGCAGATCCCCATGATCCGCATCACGCGCTTTGATGCCGACAAAGCTGACGAAGCCTTGCTCAAAATAGAGGAGGAGATGCAGCAGGTCAAGCATCATTTAGCTAATTTGGTTGAATACGCCATCGACTACTTCAAAGACCTCAAAAAACGATTTGGAGCAGGCCGTGAGCGTAAGACCGAAATCAAAACCTTTGATACCATTACCGCCAGCAAAGTCATCATAGCCAATCGCAAACTATACGTAGACTACGAAGAAGGATTTATTGGTTATGGCCTCAAAAAGAATGAGCCCGTATCCGATTGCTCTGAAATCGACGACGTCATTTGCTTTTTCTCCTCGGGCAAGCTGATGATCACCAAAGTAGCCGATAAAAAGTTCATAGGTAAAGGCCTTATTTACGCCAACGTCTGGAAAAAAGGCGATACCCGCACCATTTATCATCTTTTTTACCAAGACGGCACTGGTGGCCCTACCATGATGAAGCGTTTTTACGTCAATTCCATTACCCGAGACACCGAATACGATCTCACCAAAGGTACCAAAGGATCCAAAATGCTTTATTTTAGCGTGCATCCGAACGGTGAACGCGAAGTCGTGAGTGTCTTGCTTCGACCTCGACCGCACCTCAAGCGCTTGCGTTTTGACATCGACCTCGGTGCGCTGCTCATCAAAGGCCGCAACTCTTCGGGTAACCGTGTCACCAAAGAAATCATTCAGAAAATTGTCCAAAAAGAGGTGGGAGGATCGACGCTTGCTGCCCGCAAAATTTGGTACGATACCGTTGTAGGGCGTCTCAATGATGAAGGCCGGGGCAAGTTTTTGGGCTCTTTCAAAGGCGAAGACCGCATCTTAACGCTTTACAAAAACGGCGAATACCGACTCAGTACTTTTGATTTAGCAACGCATTTCGACGAAGACATGATCCACATCGAAAAATGGATCCATGACCGCCCCATTTCTGCGGTCTATTTCGACGCCGACAAAGAACTGCATTACGTCAAGCGCTTTACCTGCGAAGTGACCCAAGACAAACGCGTAAGTTTCATTTCCGAGACACCTGGCTCTTACCTAGATATCGTTTCTACGGCGTATCGCCCTGAGGCTCGAATAGTATTCAATAAATTGCTCAAAGAAACCAAGAATTTACCTGATCAAGTTTTGAACTTAGCGGACCTCATTGATGTCAAGGGCATGAAAGCGCAGGGCAATCAAATGACCAAAATGAAGGTCAAAGAAATTATCTTGACCCATCCAATAGACGAGAGTCCAGAACCATGGCCGCAAGAGGAGTTGCCTGAAATCGAGGGCCAACAAGCCGAAGATGAAGCAGAGCCAGCCAGCATGGAGTGGGACCTCTCCAAAAAAGAAGACGACAACCCTGATCAGATTCCACTTTTTGTAGAAGATCCAGAAGCCGAATAAACAACCTTGAAATAAATGAGCAATATCATTTTTTTGCCGAAAGGGCTTTGCTTATTTTTGTATCTATCTAAAAACAGCAGCAAATGAAAGTGCTCAAAGAAGACCGCATCAATTACCTCAACATCGGTTTAATGTTCGTCACCGCGGTGTTGGCCTATTACTTCCCATTTGAAACCTTCCTTTTGGCCTATGCTTACCTCGGTCCGCTGCACTACCTCACCGAAATCAGCTGGCTCCACGACCGCCAATACTACGCCAAAGGCAAATGGGACTTCCTCGTGCTGCTGATCATCGGTATTTTACTCTCCTATGCCGCCTACGCCAAAGATTTTGGCTTCAGTAAAGACGTCTACGACTACTTCGTCGAAATGAATCTTTTTGATAAACTTTTGGTTTTTGCACTTTTTGCCTCCATACTTTTTGCCTTAGTCAAGAGCCTTTGGATCAAATTGGGCGCAATTTTCTTGCTTTACATCTTTGTTGGAGGTTGGCTCAGCCCTGAACGCGCACAAGAAAACGCCGACAGCACAACAATTTTTGCACTGACAGCACTCATTCCAACGCTCATTCACGTCTATGTGTTCACTGGATTGTTTATGCTTTACGGCGCGCTCAAAAGCCGCAGTGTTTCTGGTATGTGGCAAATGGTCGGCTTTGTAGCTGTTCCACTGCTGTTGGTTTTTAGCCTTCCAGTAGATACCAAAGACGCATTTTTGTCCAACTACGGCAAAGATGCGTATTATGCAAAAGGCGATGGTTTCTACAACACCAACTACCTCATTTTAGATCATTTCGATCTCATTGAAGAGCAAAAGCTCACCAATAAAGAATACCTCGACATCATCACCAAAGAGGGCAACAAAAGCTACTTTTTACGTCAGGGGCTTATCGATAGCGCCGCTTTTAAGGCCCACACCGATTCACTTACCAAAATAGCTGACCGCCCATTTGTAGTGAAGCCAATGGCCATCAATACGGCTAATTTAGCACCTCAATTTCAGTACGATCACCTCTTGTATTTCTTCGATACTTCTAGTCGCTACATCAATAGCATCAATGAGTACCGCTTTGAGCCATTGCCGAGAAAGGTCATGAAATCGCGCACCAAAAAAGAAACCGACGGTCTCATTTTCTTCTCAGAAGTCGGTATCATGCTCATGCGCTTCATCGCCTTTGCTTACCTCTACCATTACCTCAACTGGTTCAGCAAGACAGAAATCATTCGCTGGCATAAAGTACCTAAAGTGCGTTTTATTTTGGTGCTGGTTGCCTGGATTGCTTCTTCTGTCTTTTATGCGTACGATTACTCTTTAGGCCTTAGCTTGTTGTTTTTCTTGAGTTTTTCTCACGTCTTGCTCGAGTTTCCACTCAATATTGTTTCTATAGTTGGCATCGGGACCGAAGCGCTTTCGATTTTCAAAAATGGCTTCAAAAAACCGCTCAAATCCTGATTTTTAACAAAATTTACGCGTATCCCATGCTCAAATTCACGTCCTTTTTAGGTGCTTTTTTAAGTGTTAGCTTCTTGTTTGCCCAATTGGTAACTACTACCTCAGATGGTCGTTACACGCTTTCCACTGAAGGCGCATCGTATTTTGCTAAACTATCATTGGATTGCACCTCCAAGCCAACACCGCATTATTACTACCAAGCGTTGCGTCAACCCGGAGATACCCAAACGCCTACAGATATTTGGCCATCGTTCTACGGTTGTTACGACTGGCATAGCGCTGTCCACAACCACTGGGCTTTGATAAAAATCCTGAAAACGTATCCCAGTATTCCGGAAGCTGAAGCCATTCGGGCCAAGTTAAATGAAAGTTTCAGCGAAGAAAACATCCGTCAGGAATACCAATACTTTGAGACCAACAAAGAACGCTATGTATTTGAATTCCCTTACGGACAAGGTTGGCTCTTAAAAGTTGCAGACGAACTCGCCAATTGGAATGATCCTGATGCCACACGTTGGTTGGAAAACCTAGCGCCTTTGCATCATTTGTGTGCAGCGGCCTCCCAAGTCATTTGGAAAGACATCAAAGAAGTCAAATTATCAGGTTCGCACGATGCGCCTTCACTCAATCTTTCTTTTGCCATTGACTACGCCCGTACTTTTGGCGACGAAGACCTTCTGAAGGTCGCTCTCAAAGCGAGCAAACGCTATTTTGGTAAAATGACCAACGCGCCTTTGCGTGCCGAACCCTTTGAGTACGATTTCATGTCGGCGTCTTTGCTCGTGACCGACCTCATGCGCAAAGTATATAATACAGAAGATTACTTGGTGTGGTTGAAGAAATTTAGCCCGGGGCTATTTGCTGCGCAAACGGCTGGTAAAGATTTACAGATCAAAAAGACCGACAAACACGATGGCTATGAATCTCACTGGGATGGCTACCACCTCAACCGTATTTGGTGTCTAAATGGCATGCTCAAAACCTTGCCAGCCGGAACTTTAGACGAAGCCACTAAAGCCGCATGGGTAACAAACATGAATGCCATGTGGGATTACGCTCAAGAAAGCATCGGAAAAGGCAACTACGACATCGATCACTGGTTGTCGTCGTTCTCGGTTTTTGCTTTAATCGGTTACGAGTAAAGCCACGCGCGCAAGCGCCCAATTTAATTGTTCTTCGCGGCTTAGTTCAGAAGTATCTAAAATCACGGCATCGCTAGCCTGTTTGAGCGGGCTTTCCGAACGTGTGCTGTCTTGGTGATCGCGGTCAAGGAGATTTTGTTGTACTGACACTTGGTCAATATCTTCATCTTTGGCCTTGAGTTCTGCTAAGCGCCTTTGGGTCCTTACTTCTATTGATGCTGTTACAAAGATTTTGAGTTCAGCATTTGGGAACACGACCGTCCCAATGTCTCGGCCATCCATTACAATGCCTCCACCTATACTCATTTGGCGTTGAAGCTCCACTAATTTGGTGCGCACCGCTTTGATGGCGGCAACCTTAGATACAACACCAGCCACTTTTGGTGAGCGAATGACTTCTGTGATGTCTTTGTTGTTGAGCCACACTTTTTGATCTGGGCTCAATTTGATAACGACATCATCGAGCAGCTGGAGTAACTCAGTGCTGTCTATTTCATCCTGATCAGAAATAAATCCTTTCTCTAGGCAATAATAGGCAACGGCGCGATACATCGCGCCGGAGTCTATAAAAGTGTAATTGAGTGCCTTAGCGAGGGCTTTGGCAAGCGTACTTTTGCCACAACCGGCATAGCCATCAATTGCTATGGTGATTTTTTTATGCATCAATAATAAATAGCTCTGCGTACTTGTGTGATGTATTTGGCCATGCGAATCACTTGCTTGGTGTAACCAAATTCGTTGTCGTACCAAGCATAAAGCACCACATTTTTGCCGTCTACCGAAACAATGCTTGCATTGGAGTCAAAAACACTACAACATGTGTTGCCGATGATATCAGATGAAACCAATTCAGGGTCAAAAGAATAAAAAATCTGATTGACCAACTCGCCGTGTAGAGCCGCATCTTTGATGGCTCCATTGACTTGCTCTAGCGTTACTTGTTTGTCGAGTTCTAGGCTTAAAATAGCCAAAGATCCGTTTGGTGTCGGGACACGCACGGCGTTGGCAGTGAGTTTGTCTTTGAGTTCAGGAATCACTTTTGTGACTGCAGCACCAGCACCTGTTGAGGTAATGACCATATTGACAGCCGCTGCACGACCACGGCGTGGTTTTTTGTGCATGTTGTCTAATAGGTTTTGGTCGTTGGTGTAGGCGTGTACTGTTTCGATATGTCCTTTCACCACTCCAAAATGATCATTGACCACTTTGAGAATAGGGGAGATGGCATTGGTGGTACAAGATGCGGCCGAGAAAATATTTTCGTTTGCAACATCTAGTGTGCCTTGATTAATTCCATATACCACATTAGGGATTTCTTTACCTGGCGCTGTAAGCAATACTTTGCCTACGCCTTTCGCCTGAAGGTGACGAGATAGTGCTTCGCGGTTGGTAAAAACACCTGTGTTGTCGATGATCAAAGCGTTTTGGATGCCAAAGGTGGTGTAGTCGATGTCTTCCGGGTTGGCTGCATCAATCATGTGCACAATTTGGCCATTGATGATCAGGCTTTTATTGGCAAGGTCTTCGATTACAGTTCCTTTAAATGCGCCGTGCACGGAGTCGTTGCGCAACAAGGATGCTCTTTTGATGATGTCTGCATCTGAAGAACCACGTGTCACTATTGCACGCAAACGCAATTGCTGCCCTTTGCCCGCTTGCTTGATGAGCTCGCGTGCAGCCAAGCGGCCAATTCGACCAAAACCATAAAGTACGACGTCGCGGGGCTCAATAGCTTGTGGCGTTTGCAAATCACCTAATTTTTCCATGAGAAATCGTGCCATTCCGCTTTGCTCGGTTTGCCCAGCTAACCATTCGCTAGCCAATAAACCGATGTCCAATTTTGAGGCAGGAATATCTAGGGTCATGAGGGTTTCAGCCAAAGCGGCTGTCGTGAAAACGTCGATTGGTTTGTTTACGACTTGCTTGGCGTATTCGTGTAAGTTCAGGATTTCTGAAATCGTGATATCGGTGAGGTGGTTTCTGAATAAAACCAGTTCGATCCCTTTGTCGTAGAGGAGTTCTCCGACCTTACTTTGCAATTTAACAGCTGCTCTTTCGCGCTCAATGTGGAGGTTGAGCTCTTTTTCATAACCGTTGTTGTTTTCCATGTTGTTGTTGATTGATGTGGATAATTGATTACTGATGAAAAGAAAAAGGCTACCCACATGTAGGTAGCCTTGAATTTTTTAGCCTAAATAAGACTTCAAGAGTTTGTTTCGCGAGGTGTGTCGGAGTCGGCGGATTGCCTTTTCTTTGATTTGACGCACGCGCTCTCGGGTAAGGTTGAATTTGGCGCCAATCTCTTCTAAAGTGAGGCCGTGATTCATGCCAATACCGAAGAACAAGCGGATGATTTCGCGTTCTTTGTCTGTGAGTGTGCTCAGTGAACGCTCGATTTCTTTTTGCAGAGACTCTGCCATGAGCATGTGGTCGGTGCGCGGGGAGTCAGGGTTGGACATGACGTCCATAAGGGTGCCGCCGTCGTCATTGGTAGTTAGCGGCGCGTCCATAGATACGTGGCGACCAGATACATTGAGACTTTCTTTGATTTTGTCTTCAGGCACTTCTAGTGCTTCTGCCAATTCTTCTGCACTTGGTGGTCGCTCAAACTCTTGCTCTAGACGAGAAAATGCCTTATTGATTTTGTTGAGTGAACCCACCTGGTTGAGTGGCAAACGTACGATACGTGCTTGTTCAGCCAAAGCTTGAAGAATAGACTGTCGGATCCACCATACGGCGTAGGAGATGAATTTGAAACCACGGGTTTCATCAAATTTTTGAGCTGCCTTGATGAGACCTAAATTACCTTCATTGATGAGGTCAGGAAGGGTGAGGCCTTGGTTTTGGTATTGCTTGGCTACAGAAACCACAAAGCGAAGGTTGGCTCTAGTGAGTTTCTCTAATGCTTTTTGGTCTCCGGCTTTGATGCGGCGTGCTAATTCTACTTCTTCTTCTGCGGTAATGAGTTCTTCACGACCGATATCTTGAAGGTATTTATCGAGAGATTGGCTCTCGCGATTGGTGATGGATTTGGTGATTTTTAACTGTCTCATGCGCTTATCTATACTGAATTACAAGGTGAAGTTCGACTTCTGCTTATGAAGCAAAGTAACGCCGAAAATCAGGGATAAAAAAATCTGAACAAGGCTTTTTTTGTTGAGTTATTAACGAGTTCTTAACTTTTTCAACGCAGCCTGATTTAGACGAAAATGCGCTATAAACCTAAGCCGCGGTAGTCTCTTTTACCTGTTTCATCCATGATTTCGAGCAAGACGCCTCTGTTCACACCACTTAACTTTTCGGTGAGTTCTTCGACGGTTTCGATCGGTTCGTTGTTGATCTTGGTAATGATGATACCTTCGCTCAAGCCTATTGATTTGAGTTTGCCGGTGCTAATGGTTTTGATTTTAACCCCAAAGCTGATGTTGAGCTCTTTTTTCTCCTTCTCGGTGAGCGGGATAAAAGTAGCCCCTAGTGCGTAATTCTTGCTGATTTCTTCTTTGGTGAGCAGCTCGGTTTCGCCGTCTTGATTGCGCAGTACCAAATCTTTGGTGATGATATCGCCGTCTTTTTGACGCACGCTGAGCGTGACTTTATCGCCAGGGCGGCGCTTGCCGATTTCTTCTTGCAGCGCAGCCACCGAATTGACCTCCTTGCTGCCAATTTTGAGCACAACATCGCCGTCTTTGAGCCCAGCTTTGTCGGCAGAGCCGCCTTCGACAACTTTGGCAATAAAAACACCTTTGAGGTCGGGGAGTTTGTTTTTTTCTTTGATTTCTTGCGATACATCGGCAATTTGCACCCCTAAATAACCGCGCTGTACGATGCCAAAATCGATGAGGTCGCGCATGACTTTATCTACGAGATTGACCGGAACAGCGAAAGAATAGCCTGCGTAAGAACCGGTTTGAGAAGCAATTGCTGTATTGATGCCGATGAGCTCGCCGCGGGTATTAACGAGTGCGCCACCACTGTTACCTGGATTCACGGCAGCATCGGTTTGGATGAAGGATTCGATTGGCACCACTTCTTTGGAATTGCGCTCAGAGAGCAGATTGATATTGCGCGCTTTGGCCGATACAATGCCTGCTGTTACGGTAGAGGTGAGGTTGAAGGGGTTGCCCACAGCTAATACCCATTCGCCAATTTTGAGTTCGTCAGAATTGCCAATTGGAATGGCGGGGAAGTTTTCTCCTTCAATTTTGAGCACAGCAATATCTGTTGAAGGGTCTGCGCCCACCACTTTCGCGGCGTATTTGGAGTTGTCGTTGAGAATGACCTCAATTTCGCTTGCGTTTTCTATGACGTGATTGTTGGTCACGATATAGCCTTTGGAAGAGACGATAACGCCTGATCCGGCACCTGCACCGTATTGTTTGAACTCACGGCCTCCAGCACCTGGGCCATAGAAAAATTCTTGGAAGGGATCGCGCTGAAAGGTGGTTTGAACAACTTTGGTGGTGATATGTACAACGGAATGAACGGTGCTTTCTGCTGCTGCAGTGAAGTCGAGGCCTTGGGGTACACCGTTGTAGTCTACTTGCTGGATCGGTGCGCGGAGCTTGCCGTCTAGAACTTGATCGGAAAGTCGGCTAGCATTGTGTTGAATAATGACATAAGTAGCCAAAGGAAGGGTACCTCCTAAAATACCCAAGCCAAATAATTTGAGTGTGCTGGTAAGTGTCATACTGTCAGATTTAAAATTACTGCTTCATAAACGCAAAGAGCGTTCCAAAAATTGCTTGAAAAATGTTAAATTTTGTTAAGAATTGGTAACGAATATTCAACTATTTTTGTTCGAGCGCAATGACACTACATTTCTCCAAATATCATGGTACTGGCAATGATTTCATCATGCTAGACAACACATTAGGTGCATATGACAATTTGTCAATTGCTGACATTCAAATGCTCTGCAAGCGCAAATTTGGCATAGGCGCAGACGGCCTTATTCTGCTGCAAACACACGCGAGCCTGGATTTTGAAGTGGTTTATTACAACGCCGATGGCACGCAGTCTTTTTGTGGGAATGGCGCGCGCTGTGCGGTCGCTTTTGCCCATACCCTTGGCCTTTTGAAAACGCCACACACCCATTTTTTAGCTATAGACGGCCCACATGAAGCTTGGTTGTGCCAAGACGAAGTGCGCCTCAAAATGGCCAATGTGCCACCCATTTTGGTGCTTGAAAATGGTTATGAAGTCCAAACGGGTTCGCCACACTTTATTTTAATAGACACCAACCACGACACCTCACACTTAGTAGAAGTGGGGCGCAGCATTCGCTACAACGACACTTATTGTAAAGCAGGCGTCAACGTCAATTTGTTGGCCATCCAAGAAAACAACATTCAAGTGGCGACCTATGAAAGAGGGGTAGAAGACGAAACGCTTTCTTGTGGTACAGGCGTCACTGCTGCAGCGCTTGTTTTTGCGCAACTTCAGAATTTATCTTCTGGCAAGGTGATTGTGCAAACCAAAGGCGGTAGCTTAATGGTCGAATGGCAACAGCTAGCAGATTTATCTTTTTGCGAAGTGTACCTCACTGGGCCAGCCAAACGCGTTTATAACGGAATTTATGAGCTTGAGGGGTAGTCTAATTACATTGAGAGCCGTCGAAAAGGAAGACGCAGGCACTATTTTTCTCTGGGAAAACAATCCTGCCAACTGGAAGGTTTCCAATACCGAGGTGCCTTTTTCAATGTACGACATCCATCAGCTCATCGAGCAGCAATCGGATATCCGAAAGTCTGGCCAAATGCGCTTGGTACTGCAAACCAACACAGACGCACGCCCTGTTGGCGTCATAGACCTCTACGACCTTAATTTCAAGCATGGCTATGCCGCAGTGGGCATTCTCATTGCCGAAGATCAAGACAAAGGCCATGGTTTTGCTACAGATGCCCTCTCCTTACTCATAAGCTATTGCAACGAAACATTAGAACTCCGCAATTTATATTGTCAAATTCACTGCGACAACCATGCCAGCGTCCGGCTTTTCGAAAAAGCAGGATTCGAGCATGCTGGCACCCGTAAAAACTGGCTCCGTTATAAAAATCAATATTTCGACGAACTCACTTATCAATTATGTCTAGGAAACAAAAAATAATCCTCCTTATTTGCGCCGTAGTCTTAGGTATTGCAATTGTTTTGCTACCCAAACTCAAGTATTTTTATGCGGCTTTCCAAAAGTCGAGCAACACCTCATCAGTTGTTATTTACCTTTCGGGTCAAGACGATGCTTTGGATATAAAAAGCGTTGCGCGCTTGCTTCAAGAAAAAGGCATCATTTCTAGTCTTGAGCAATTTGAATTAGTTGGTTCAGAAAAACAAATGAGTCCACGCAATATTGCTCCTGGAAAGTACATCATTGAACCCGGAACGGCTTATCGCCATATTTGGAATGGATTTACTTTAAATAGCAAGTTGAACGGAAACGCCGAGCAAACTGTCAAAGTGAATTTTGAAAATTGCCGCACCCTCAATGACCTTGCGGGCAAGCTGCAAAATCAACTAGACCTCGACAGCGCCGCATTGATGGCACATCTTCAAAATGGCCAAACACTTTCTAGTTTAGGATTTACACTAGAGCAACTGCCCGCATTGTTTATTCCGAACACCTACGAAATGTATTGGGACCAAACACCCGCTCAATTTGTGGCGCGTATGGCTCAAGAATTCAAGAATTTCTGGACCCCAGCCCGCAAGACCAAGTTAAAAGAAGTGGGTTTAAATGCACCTAGTGAAGCGGTAACGCTGGCGAGTATCGTCTATTCAGAGCAGTCGAGAAGGGCTGAGGAATGGCCGGTTATTGCGGGGCTTTACCTGAACCGTATCAAGCAGGGTGTCAAATTGCAGTCCGACCCGACTTTTAAATTTTGCTGGGGAGACCAACTCAAAGGCGTTCAACGCTTACTGGCTGTTCACCGCGACATCGATTGCGCCTACAACACCTATAAAATCCAAGGCTTACCGCCGGGGCCGATTTATTTGCCGCCCGTTGGCGTTATTGAAGCAGTGCTGAATCCTGACAAGAACGATTATATTTTTATGTGTGCCAAGCCAGACTACTCTGGCACCCATAATTTCACAGCCTCAGGAACTGAACACGCAAAAAATGCCACGGCCTTTCAAAATTGGCTAGCGGCAGAACTCCGCAACAGATAAACCTATGAAAAGAAGACAATTTATTCGCTTTGGCGCTATTTTAGGCGCACTCAGTTTGGTCGACAAACCCAAAGCGAGTCAGACCTTTAGCCAATCTTTCTCCGGAAAGGCCGACGGCCCACTTGTGCTCTCTACCTGGAACCACGGCTTGGCAGCCAACGAGGGCGCCTGGCAGGTGCTTTCCAAAGGCGGCTCTGCGCTCGATGCTGTCGAAAAAGGCGTCATGGTGACCGAAGCTGATCTCAGCAACCGCAGTGTAGGAGTTGGCGGCCGCCCAGACCGCGATGGACACGTTACGCTTGATGCGTGTATCATGAGCGGCGACTCTCGCTGTGGCTCGGTGGCGTTTTTAGAAGGCCTTGCGCACCCAATAAATGTAGCCCGTGCGGTTATGGAGCGCACTCAGCACGTCATGCTAGTGGGTGCAGGCGCCAAGAAATTTGCCCTCGAACAAGGATTTGAAACAGCCAAAATGCCCATTCCAGAAGTCAAGAAAGACTACGAGCAATGGCGCAAAGAGAACAAAGATTTATTTAAGAAACCCGAAATCAACCACGAAAACCACGACACTATTGGCATGATAGCCATAGATGCAAATGGTCTGCTTGCGGGTGCTTGCACCACAAGTGGCTGGGCCTACAAAATGCATGGGCGCGTGGGCGATTCTCCGATTATTGGCGCAGGTTTGTTTGTAGACGAAGAAGTGGGGGCGGCCACCGCCACCGGTTTGGGCGAAGCGATTGTCCGCGTAGCGGGCAGCCACACCGTTGTGGAGCTCATGCGCCAAGGTTTAGCGCCAGAAGCTGCCTGTAAAGAAGCCTGCATGCGCATTATTCGCAAAAACAAAGACCTCACGGGCTTGCAATGTGGCTTTATTGCCATCGATAAAAACGGCAATTACGGCGGCTACTCCATCTTTGCTGGCTTCAATTACGCTTTGCGCAACAACGCCGGTGAGGCGCTCATCGATGCGAAATTTGACCGCAATTGGTAAGGATGAAACTGCTTCTTTGCTCTTTGTTATTGAGTCTGACGGCTTTGCAATCCTACGCGCAATTGACACTTGATTGGGAAATGTACCATCCCGTTCAAAAAACTTGGCTGCCTTTCGGTCAGGCCGGAACGGTACAGGAATTTTTATGGCATAAAGGTGAGCTCCCCGATCCATTTTTTGGTGAAAATGAGGCTTTATATCAGTGGGTAGAGGAGGAAAAATGGCATTTTCGCACAAAGTTTTTTCTACAAGAAAGTTTTTTCAATGCAGCTTACCTCACATTGGATATTCCTAATCTCGATACCTACGCTCAAATTTACCTGAATGGTACATTATTGACAAAAACTGCTAATTTTTTTATTCATTACCGCATACCAATTGCAGTTAAAGAATTATTGTGCGGATACAATACCATTGAAATAGAGATTGAACCGCCAATAAGTTACCACGCGCAATCGGCTCAATATAAATCATTTACCTATCCATCTCCAAATGATGCTGGTACGGTTAAAGTTGCATCATTGAGCCGTAAACCCCAGTATCATTTTGGTTGGGATTGGGCACCACGCATCGCAACTATGGGTTTTGCTTACCCCATCACAATTGCAGTTCAGCCCCAGTTGCGCATAGATTATTTGTTGGTAAATACTCTTGAAATCAAAGAAAACGAGGCAAAACTAGAACTAAAAGGAGGACTTATTGGCGAAGGCAAAGCATTCCATTGCAGCAGCACTTATTTCAAGGATTTTAATATCGCTCAGCAAGAAGATTTTAAATTGGAGCAAAACCTTACCAATGTGCAATTGTGGTGGCCAGTAGGGCAGGGCGCTCAGTACTTATATAAAGATACCCTTCGTTTTTACGATGCACAAGGAATGCTCTTATTGGAACATCCTTTTACTTTTGGTATTCGCAAGGCAGAATTGATACAAGCGCAAGATGAGTGGGGTACGTCTTTTGCATTTCAAATCAATGGCCGCCAGATTTTTGCTAAAGGAGCCAACATGATTCCACCCGGAATTTTTGCGGGTCCGGCACTTGATAGCGCTTATGTTGCGCTTGTGCCGCAAATGCAAGCTGCTAATTTTAATTTGGTGCGCATCTGGGGTGGCGGCATGTATGCACCAGACGCTTTTATGCAAGCTTGTGACCGCGCCGGAATTATGGTTTGGCATGACTTCATGTTTGCTTGCGCCATGTATCCTGGAGACACCACTTTTTTGGATCTTGTCACTAAAGAAATTAAGCAGCAAATACCTCGCTTAGCGGCGCATCCGTCATTGGTCTATTTCAACGGCAATAACGAAGTAGATGTGGCCTGGAAAAACTGGGGCTTTCAGCTGCAGTATCAACTCGATGAAGCAGCACAACAAACAATAGAAAAAGCTTACAAAACTGTCTTTTTGGAAGTGCTCCCTGCTCAAGTTCAAGCCTTCACGAATTTACCATATATCCATACCTCACCGCTGAGCAACTGGGGTAACGATGCCTATTTCAACCACGGCACCATGCATTATTGGGGCGTTTGGCACGGCAAAGATCCGCTCACTGATTTCGCCAGTAAAATTGGTCGTTTCAATGCTGAATATGGCTTTCAGAGTTTTCCTGAACCCAGTACCATAGATCGGTTTGCATTGCCAGCGGACCAACACCTACATTCTGCGGTCATGAAGACGCATCAAAAATCATACGTTGGCAATGGCATGATCGAAAAACACGCAAAAACCTATTACGGAAAAGCTAAAGACTTCGAGACCTTTGTTTATTACTCGCAGCTCACCCAGCGCAAAGCTGTCAGCATGGCAATTGCTGGGCACAGAGCTGATGCACCGCGCTGTATGGGGACCGTTTATTGGCAGCTCAATGATTGTTGGCCTGCCCCCACATGGTCTAGTATCGATTATTTTGGCAATTGGAAGGCGCTGCATTATGCGGCTCAAGATGACTATCGTTCGATTGCCGTACTGGAAAAATACCAAGATGAGCTCCGTTTTTTAGTGCTATGTAGCGAGGTTCCTGAGGATACGCTCGTAACCGTTGAAGTTCAGTTTTACGATGCTAAAGGGGTTTTTCAAAGAAAAGAACGCAAAACCTATCCCGTTCGGGCCTATCAAACCCAAGTATTGATGGGCATTACAGAAACGTATATCGGTTTTGTAAAGGTTGTAATTGATGAACGCTACGAGCGCTTGTTTACTTTTATTCCCAAAAGAAAAGCACCAGAAGTGCAAGTGAATTTGACAATCGAACTCCTTGATCCTATTTTGAAAAAAGCTGTTGTACACGTGGAGACACCACAACCTTTAATAGACTTTTGGATTTATAGCAAAAACCAAGAACTCCATTTTAAACACAATTTTGAAACGCTATTACCGGGTAAGCACACCTTGGAATTTACTTACCAAGACCATTTGCCGTCTTTAGGCGAATTCTCTTATTTGCTACGCTGAGTCCTGCAGCGGTCTGAGCAGTATTTCACTTCAGTCCAGTTTTTCTCCCACTTTTTGCGCCAATTAAATGGTTTTTGACACGAAAGACAGGTTTTTTCGGGTAAGTGCTGTTTTTTAACTCCTTTCATAATAGCAAAACAAAAAGTAGCAAATCTTGTTTGAAACGTATGGACCTCAAACTACTTTCTGAGCAAGATATCGACCGCATCATCGAGATGGCCTGGGAAGACCGCACGCCTTTCGATGCCATTCTCTTGCAGTTTGGTCTCAAAGAAGCCGATGTAATTGCCCTCATGCGCAGAGAAATGAAACCAAGCTCTTGGCGGATGTGGCGCGCTCGTGTTCAGGGCAGAGCCACAAAGCACAGCGGGCTCCGAGGTTTTGAGGTAGGGCGTCACAAATGCAACTTACAGCGCAATATCACTGGAAACAAGATATCGAAGCGCTGATTTATTTTGTTTACTTACTTTTGCAGCTTTTTGTCGAGAAAATCCCCAAAGTATAATCGCAATATGACAACAATTACCACTTTTTTGAATAAACACAGTTTTCTTTCCTTTCTTTTTCTAATCATTTTGCCAAGCACTACACTTCGTGCACAGCAACCTACTATCGACACGGTCTTAAGTCGGATTCCATCAAGAGTCCTGACTACCCGTCTAGTTGAACTCATCGCAGGGCGCAGCAACATGTCGTTTGATACACGCATGCAAAGCATAGATAAGTTGTCCGCAGCGCAAATTACTATGCTACCTGTACGAAGCTTACCAGAAGTGCTCTCTTTTGCTGGAGGGGTAGATGTACGTCAACGTGGTTTGAGCGGAACGCAGGCAGATATCGGTATCCGAGGTGGTAATTTCGAACAAAGTTTGATTGTAGTTAACGGCTTTAAAATGACCGATCCTCAAACGGGGCACCACGCGGCCAACTTACCCATTCCACTCATCGCTGTCTCAGAAATTCAAGTTTTCAAAAGCCCGACCGTCTTGCAATTTGGTCAAAGTGCCTTAACTGGAGCGGTGCATGTTGGCGCATATGCTAGTGACGCTTTTCAAGTCAAGACAACTGCATATGGTGGGAGTTTCAATAGTTTTGGGGCTCAAGCTATGGTACGCATGAAAATTAAAAAGTATCAACAAATGCTGGCTGTGGCCAGAGACCAATCGGCAGGACATTGGTATAATTCAGATTACAAAAATCATCAGCTACTTTATACGGGTTCCCACACGTTGGGTGCGAAGGAAAAACACCGCCTGACCTATTTAGGGGCTTATACAGATAGAGATTTTGGAGCTAATGGTTTTTATACCAATAAGTTCCCGGATCAGTGGGAGCGCACCACAATGGCTATGGCAGGTGCCAAGCACAACTTTAATTGGAATTCTAAACACGAAGGAAGCTCAACTTGGTATCAATTTCGCCAACAAGTAATGCTTCGAAGCCATGCCGATGAATTTCGTCTGAAGCGCTATGACCCTTCATTTTATACCAACACCCACGTTTCTAACGTACTGAGTTATGAGGCCCAAATGTCGATGAATGTTAAAAGGCAACAAATACTTTTTGGTTTGGAACAACGCTTAGAACAACTCAATAGCAGCAATTTGGGCTTGCGCGAGCGGCAATATCAAAGTTCGTTTGTTCAAGCCCAGGGTGTATTCAATGGTTTCAATTATGCAGCAGGGCTTTTGGTTTTTGCGTACAACTGGCAAAACCCACAACTGATGCCAAGCCTTCAATTAGGCCGTTCTATGGCAAGTCGTCAGTATGTGTTTGCCAATTATAGCAGAGGCAACCGCGTGCCTAGCTGGACCGAAATGTATTACACAGATCCATCTAATGTGGGTAACCCGAATTTACAGCCTGAATTTTCGCATGCTGCCGAGCTCGGTTGGAGACAAACACCAAAAAATGACAATGGTACGCGTTTGAGTTATCAAGCAGAAGCTGCTCTATTTTATCGCCAGCATACCAACATGATTGACTGGGTCCGGGCTACTTCTGAAATCACACCCAACCCAAATCCTTGGACACCAGTGAACATAGCAAATGTAGCATTTACAGGTTTTGAAACTAGTTTGCAACTCAGTCTTAAGAAGCGCAGTACTTGGGGCCTAAACAAACTCAATGTCAATTACACATATATTTCTGCTCAGCACAATTTTAAGAGCGAGCAAGAATCGCGCTATGCTATTACGAGTATGCGCCAACAGCTCAATGGTGTAGCCCAGATTGATTTGAGTGAAAATGTCCAACTCAATGTCACTTACCGTTTGGTGCAACGCATTGCGCAACCTTTGTATCAAGTAATTGATGTTAAAATGCTCGTGCCTATCAAAAATAAATGGACTGTTTTTGTAGAAGGGAACAACCTAACGAATACACAATATGTGGAAGCGGGCTTTGTCCAAATGCCCGGACGATGGTTTAAGCTGGGGCTCACTTTTAGCCATAGTGCAATTGCTAATCCTAGACCGTAAAGCTAAACTTGTTCTCAATAGCCAACTTTGGTTCGCACACGCTTAAGTACTTCCTGTGCTACACTTCTGGCTTTTTTCGCACCAATAGAGAGTGCTGCGTCAATTTCTGCTCTGTTGGCCATTAAATGGTCAAAAGTAGCTCTTTCCTTGCTGAATTTCTCTAAAATGAGCTCGTAGAGCGCTTGCTTGGCATGTCCGTAACCGTAGTTACCTCCTTGATAGTTGGCAATCATTTGCTCAATTTGCGCTGGTGAGGCCAATAATTTGTAGAGTGCAAACGTATGGCAAGTTGCGGTGTTCTTCGGTTCTTCTAGAGGCGTGCTATCCGAGACGATAGACATGATTTGCTTGCGGAGTTGTTTTTCCGGCAAGAAGATATCGATGTAATTATTGCGCGACTTACTCATCTTTTCGCCGTCGGTGCCGGGGATGAGCATGGTGTCTGGCTGGATTTGTTCTTCGGGTAGTACGAAGGTGTCTCCGTAGGTAAGATTGAAGCGGTTGGCCACATCTCTAGCCATTTCGATGTGTTGTTTTTGGTCTTTGCCAACGGGTACAATTTCTGCATCATAAAGCAAAATATCGGCCGCCATCAAGATGGGGTAGGTGAATAAACCACCATTGACGTCGTCTAGGCGGTCGGCTTTGTCTTTGAAAGAATGCGCAAGGGTGAGGCGTTGGTAGGGGTATTGACAAAGTAAATACCAAGTGAGTTCACTCACTTCAGGAACGTCAGATTGGCGGTAAAAAACGGTTTTTTCAGGGTCGAGACCAAAAGCCAACCACGTGGCAGCAGTAGCGTAGGTATTGTTGCGCAAAGCTGCTCCATCTTTGATTTGCGTCAGTGAATGCATGTCGGCAATGAACAAAAAGGATTCGTTGACGGGGTCTTGAGCCAAGCGTATTGCAGGTAGAATGGCGCCTAAGATATTGCCTAAGTGGGGTGTTCCTGTACTTTGAATTCCGGTTAAAATGCGAGACATTGCGTTAATTTTGTTCAAAATTAGTCATTTTGCAGCGTTTTTGGGTGGCTGTTGCACTCTTGTAATTGCTAACTTTGAGCCATGCAGAAAATTGTTGGTGTGTTCGGTCTCATTTGGAAGCTCTACATAGCCGTAGTCTTTTTTATTTTCGCGCTATTGTTTTATCCTTTCTTCTGGGTTTTACAACTCAGGCCATCTTGGCGCAAACACTGCTTTCAGATCTTTATTCTTTGGAGCTGGTTGCTGCGCATTTTTTGTTTTTATCCTGTTCGGGTCAAGCTCAATTCTCCTTTACCAAATGCGCCCTTCATTATTGTGTCCAATCACAGCTCATACCTGGACATCTTTCTCCTACCCTCCATTCTTCCCAAGCACCCTTTTGCTTTTTTGGGCAAGGCAGAAATACTCAAATACCCAATTGTCCGGACTTACTTTAAAGCACTCAACATTCCAGTGTATCGCAAAGACAAATCAAAAGCCGGGCAAGCGCTTGGACAGGCCAAAAAAGCGATGGAAGGCGGTTGGTCTATCGTTATTTTTCCGGAGGGGACCATCCCAGAGGAAAACATTCCGCAATTGTTTCCATTTAAAAATGGTGCCTTTCGCTTGGCCAAAAACTTAAATGTGCCCATTTTACCTTTGACCTTTACCCAAAACTTTCACCTTTTTTCAGACCCAACCCAAATCTTAGGCCCAGCGCACCCGGGTGTTGTGGAGGTGCATATTCATCCATATATCTCAGTTGAAGAAATCGCTATGTGCGGTACGGAGGAAATTAGCAACAAATGTTTTGAGCTCATTGAAGCGCCGCTCAAAGCTGCACACCCGCATCTATTTAAAAAATCGTAATTTTGTCTCATGGAAATCAACGAAGCTTTACTCGATCACATCGCCAACCTTTCTAAATTATCTTTTGAAGGCTCAGAAAAGGAGGCAATTCGTCAAGATTTACAGCGCATGATCGCCTTTGTAGACAAACTCTCCGAACTCGACACCACCGGTGTAGAGCCACTTATTTTTATGTCCAAAGAAGTCAACCGACTCCGCGACGACATCACCGAACAAAGCGTCAGCCACGAAGAAGCGCTGCGCAATGCGCCTAAAAAAGACTCCGATTATTTCAGAATTCCGAAAGTTCTAGACAAATAGCCTTGAAGGTTAGCGGCTTTACATTCATCAGAAACGCCATTCTACTCGATTACCCGGTAGTAGCATCCATTCAATCCATCTTGCCTTTGTGCGATGAAGTAGTGGTAGCTGTTGGCAACTCAGACGACGACACCCTCGGCCTGATCCAAAATATCGATCCTAAAGTCAAAGTCATCCAAACTATTTGGGACGATTCCCTGCGGCAAAACGGCCGCGTACTCGCCGTCGAGACCGACAAAGCGCTTGCAGCCATTGCCCCTGACGCCGATTGGGCCATTTATATTCAAGGCGATGAAGTACTGCACGAAGCAGATCATGCCGCCATTCGCAGCGCCATGGAGCAATATCAAAATGACCAAGAAGTAGATGGCTTGTTGTTCGATTACCTGCACTTTTACGGTTCTTACGACTACATTGGCGTCTCGAACAATTGGTACAAAAAAGAAATTCGCATCATCAAGCCGCGCAGGGGCATCTACTCATTTAGAGACGCCCAAGGTTTCCGCAAAGCACCAGATCAAAAACTGAAAGTAGCCTTGGCCAATGCCAAAGTGCATCATTACGGCTGGGTCAAGGATCCGCAAGCCATGCAGCGCAAACAAGAGCGCTTTCACAGGTTGTGGCACGACGACGCTTGGCTCGAAAAAAACGTTAAAGTGGCTGCTTCTTTTGATTACGAAGACCACATCCATGAACTTGCGCGTTTTGAAGGTACGCACCCACAATGGATTGCTGAGCGTATTGCAGCGCGCAACTGGACTTTTCAGTCAGATATCGCCCGAAACAAAAAGACTTTAAAAAATAGGATCAAAGACCTCCTAAAAGTTATAGGTATCGATACCAACTACGCGAATTACACGCGCATTCGTTAGGCTTTTTCAGCTAATCGAAACTTACAGTACTTAATGATATGCCCACGCTTGCTGAAGAATTCTTCGTAATACGTTTTGATGTGGAAGATTTCTTTGGTTTGTGCATCTAAATCTTCGGGTAGGTTGGCGTACAGATTGGGGTAGCACTCGAGCATTTGGTGGCCGTGTTCTTTGATTTGCTCTAGGGTGTAGTCGAACAAGACATCGGAGTCTGTTTTCATGTGTATGATGCCGCCTGGTTTGAGGATTTTTTTGTAGCGCGCCGTAAAAATAGGCGAGGAGAGTCTTTTGCGGGCTTTTTGGGGCTGCGGATCAGAGAACGTGAGCCAAATTTCATCGACTTCTCCTTCTTCGAAGTAATCTAAAATAAAATCGATGCGGGTGCGCAAAAACGCAACGTTGCTCAGGTTGGTTTCGAGTGCTTCTTTTGCGCCAATATAGATGCGGTTGCCCTTGAGGTCTACACCGATGAAGTTGCAGTCTGGAAACTGACGGCCCATCCCGACGGCGTATTCGCCCTTTCCGCAACCGAGTTCAAGGATGATAGGATTGTTATTTTGGAAAATGTTGGCTCTCCAATTTCCTTTCGGCGCGAATGGTTCGCCCATAACGGGTTCGAATACATTGGCAAATGTTTTGATCGCTGCAAAGCGTTTTAACTTATCTTTTCCCACGCCGCAAAGTTAAGAGATTCCTTGTAATTTTGCGCCATGCATTTCGTTGAACCCTTTTACAATTGGCGCGGCTACTATATTGCCGACGAAGACCCAAGCTCACCATTTTACGGCAGGGAATACAGCGAGTTTGCCTTCAGCAACACCATCTACAACTTCTACATCCATCCACAATGGGATGAATTTGGCTCGCCCACGCTTTTTTTGAAGGTGCTTTACGCAGACTACGACGAGCACTACGCCATCATTGAACTCATTGGCGAATGGAACGACGCAATAGAAAACGACATCATGCTGCTCAAGCGCGATGTCATTGATGTACTAATTGATTCGGGTATCAATGCCTTTATTTTAATAGGCGAAAACGTCCTGAATTTTCACCATTCCGACGACTGCTATTACGAAGAATGGTTCGACGACGTAGAAGACGGATGGATCGCCATGGTCAATTTCCACGACCACGTCATCCGCGAATTTGAACACGTCGGCATAGACCACTATTTTGTCATGGGCGGCGAACTCGAAGAAATTGAGTGGCGCACGTATCAGCCCCAACATTTTTATCAAAAGGTTGCGGCTTTGGTGCAGAAGCGCTTGAACTAGGCTTCTTCTTTGGTTTGCATCAGCCCTTTTAACCAACGCGATGCTAGGATAACGATTGCGCCGGTGATGAAGGCGTAAATCGCTAATTGATGGTATCCTTGTGTGTAACCGTCGAGTCGGGTAGCTAAACTTGCTTTTTCATCCGGGCTGGCCATTCCTGCACCAAGAATACCCGCAAAATACTGGCCATAAGCCGAAGCCAAGAACCACATCCCCATCATGATGCCCCAAAGATGTTTGGGAGAAAGTTTGGTCATGAGTGAAAGACCAATCGGAGAAAGGAATAATTCACCAATTGAAATCACTAAATAGGCCAAAGTAAACAGCCATAGAGACGCCATTCCTTCACTATTTAAATAAAAACGCAGGGAATAAAAGATATAGAAAGCCAAGCCAAGAAATAAAAACGCAAAGCCAAATTTTTGATAGTAATTGGGCTCAATATTGCGTTTCTTGAGCCAAATCCATAGACCCCCAATTGCCGTGCTAAGTAGAATAACAAATAAAGAATTGGCGCTGTTATTCACTACATTTGGATCGATTTGTATAGGACCGAGGTCTTTGCTCAATAAATCGCGGGCAACCAAACTCAAAGATCCACCACTTTGCTCAAAAAATGCCCAAAAAACAATGCTTAAAAAGATGAATATGAGTGCGGCAAATAATTGTTTGATTTGTGCGCTGTCGAGTTTTTTCATTTCAAAAAGAAGATAGATCAGGGTAAGAGGCCCGATGATATACATGAAAATATCGGTATATGCTGTGTTGTTGATCATGATGTAGACCACTGGTAATGCAAGCAAAGTACCAGCGTAAACTAAATTTTGGTTGCGCTTGATGGTTTCGGGGTTGGCTGCTTTAGGCTCTAGGCCAATTGGTCCGAGATTTTTTCGGGTCAACAAGAAATTAAGTAGCCCAATTGCCATGAAAATTCCTGACAACAAAAAGGCGAGATTCCAGCTGTAAGATTTCCCGACATAAACACAAAGACCTCCACCAAGTAGGGCGCCTATGTTGATACCGGCGTAAAACAAACTAAAGCCTGCGTCTCGGCGCACATCGCCCGGTTTGTAGAGCTCACCAACCATGGTTGAAATATTTGGTTTGAAAAAACCGGTTCCAACAATGATTAAGCAGATGCCGTAAAAGAAGTAATTTGCCGCATCGATTCCCAAAATAGTACTACCTAAAATCATGAGTGCGCCGCCCCAAAGCAAAGATTTCTGGAAGCCCAATATTTTGTCTGCAAAAAGCCCGCCGATAAACGTGAATGCATAGACAAACGCTTGGATTGCGCCATACTTTAAATTCGCGTCACCTTCTTTAAATAACAAGATATCGGTCATGAAAATCATGAGCATGCCGCGGTTGCCATAAAAACAGAAACGTTCCCACATTTCTGTAAAAAAGAGGCTCCATAATTGTTTGGGGTAGGTGCCTTTGAAGTCTTGGATAGATTCTAATGTGTTCATAAAGTGAAGATAATAAAAAAAAGGCCCCGATTGGGGCCTTTCTGAAAAACTATTGATTCAAGTGTTTATTGTACGTTGTTTTCACGCATCACACTATTTAGCCATTTCAGCATGAGTATCAAAATAATAGCAGCCGCCAAAACAAGTCCGAAGTTCAAGTAGAAGAAATTCTCTTTTTGAGGGAATGTTTCCCATAGGCTTGACAACATTCCGGACAACTTGTTGCCGACAGAAATGGCTAAGAAATACCCGCCCATCATGAGCGCAGTTATTCTTGGTGGCGATAATTTAGATACCAATGATAGGCCCATCGGAGAAAGGCAAAGCTCCCCGATTGTTATCACACCGTAAGAAGCAAATAACCACATGGATCCAGCTTTAATGGTCATGTCGTTGGTAGCGAATACAGCACCTACCATCACTAAGGCAGAAAGTGCAGTGATCACCAATCCGATGGCAATTTTCGTTGGTGTTGATGGTTCGCGCTTGCGGCGGCGCATCCAGCCAAAGAAACCAACTACTACTGGTGTAAGTACAACCACCCAGAATGGATTCATGGATTGGTAAAGCTCTGTTGAATAAAGTTTTAAGTCCTTTCCTTCTGCAGGAACTTTGTCTGCTGGTAGTGTTTCAAAGTATTTTCTAGATTTTTCGAGCTGTGATATACTTCCTGAGAAATCTGATTTTGCTTTGATTTCTTTTTTGGTCACTGCAGGCATATTTTCCTCAACGCCACGCAAAGAGTCGATCGTTGCTTTGAAATCAGCTTCTGGTGCACTTACAATTTTGTTATTGACTACAATTTGAGCCATTCCGAGTTGGTCTGCAACATCTGCAATGCCAGCGCTCATTTCGCGGTCGGTGTGGTCCTCAGCCCAAACGGTGAGCGCATCTCCATTTTGATGGAAAATGGCAAAGAAGAGAATCACACACGCAAACACAGCCAATAGTGCTTTGATCGCACGACTTTCTTTGGCGTCTCCTGTAAAGGCGAGGTAGATGAAGAAAGCGATAACGGGTAAACAACCGATGATGAAGGCATCGTTTGTATCCGACCCAAGGAAATTTCCTGGAATTAAATAACCGAGGACGCCAAAAGCGAACATTGGTAAAACAGTGTAGGATAGGATTTTGACAGTTGTCATGTCGCCGTCCTGAACCGGTTTAACGACATCGACATGCTTGATATGCTTCGTGCCAAGTAAAAAGACTCCCACACCAATGAGCATACCCACACCGGCTGCTGCAAATGCGTGTCCCCAACCGTAGTTGATGCGCATGTAGGCCGCCACGAAGTTGCAAATGAAAGCGCCGATATTGATGCCCATGTAAAAGATATTGTAACCAGCATCTTTTTTGTCTTTCATTTCGTCGGACGAATACAAATTACCAACTAGTGTAGAAATGTTTGGCTTGAAAAAACCGTTGCCCAAAATAATCAAAAGCAAGGCGATGTAAAAAGAGGTTTCGCTGTGTAAGGAGAGGGCAAAATAGCCAGCTGACATCATTAATCCACCGATAATAATGGAACGGCGATAACCAAGAATACGGTCAGCTAACAAACCACCAATGAAAGGTGTGAGGTAAACAAGACCTAAGTAAGTTCCGTAGATATCAGATTTTTTCTGGGCATCAAATCCCATTCCTCCGTTATTCCATCCATCGATCATGTAAAGGGAGAAAATCCCTAACATCAGATAGTAACCAAATCGTTCCCACATTTCAGTTCCAAACAAGTACCAAAGTCCTGTTGGATGGCCATTCTTTTTTGTATTTTCCATAATGCAATTTTAGTTTACCTGCCGAATATACTAATTTTGCCGCGAAAATGAACAAAATGACAAACTGGTTAGAACGCACCGAACTTTTGTTGAGTGCACAAAGTATGGAGCAACTCCGAAATGCACATGTACTGATTGTTGGGCTCGGCGGCATTGGCTCTTACGCGGCAGAATTTATTGCCAGAGCGGGTGTGGGGCGCATGACAATCATAGATGGTGATGATTTTGACGCCTCGAATAAAAACCGTCAACTGACTGCGCTCGATTCTACTTTGGGTCGGAACAAAGCGGTGGTGTTGGCCGAGCGGATCAAAGAAATCAATCCGGATTGTCAGCTGACCGTGATAGAAGAATTTGTGTTGCCAGCGCGCGTTTGGGAGATACTTCAGGAAGACCGCCCGAGTTATGTGATGGATTGCATCGATTCAGTGACACCTAAGCTCGAATGGATTTTAGCATGCAAGCGCCTTAAAATTAAAATCATTTCGCACATGGGTGCGGGTGGGAAAACCGACCCTTCGCAAGTCCGGGTTGCCAATATGGAACAGCTGTCGGGTTGTAAGCTAGGCGCGCACATCAAAAAACGCATGAAGCGCAAAAATGCATCGTACCGCGGGGTCAAAGTCGTTTTTTCCACAGAAATACAGCAGCCACATTCTTTGAAAATGACCGACGGTACGCGCTACAAGAAGAGTTTTTATGGAACGGTGAGCTACATGCCAGCCCTTTTTGGCCTCATTGGTGCCGCTGAAGTTTTGCGCTATTTGTCTAAAGTTCAGTCATAAATTAGTTTTATTTCTTGCATTTGTGTAACTTTTGGCTCTCAAATAAGCCAAACTATGAAAAAAAGCTTTTTACTAATTGCGGGCATCATGAGTGTCCAATTGGCTTCGGCCCAACTCTTTTCTGACAATTTTGATGCTTACGCCGCAGGATCTTATTTAGGTCCGCAGTCTGCATCTTGGTCTACGTGGTCAGGCACTGAAGGAAATACTTCAGATGTCACCATTACCAATAATAACGCGGCTAGCGCCCCAAACTCAGTCTATTTTTCTTCTACAGTGGCTGCTGGTGGTCCGCAAGATGTTGTACTTAATTTTGGACAACTCTACAATTCCGGAATTTTTACACTCAACACAGATTTGTACGTGAATAGCGGCAAAGGAGCCTATTACAATATTCAAGGCGCCACTACTATCGGAAATTTATGGGCGCTCAATGTGAACATGGATGCTGGCGCTTTAGCTATAGACGACGGCAACACCCCGAACTTGTGTGTGGGTATTTATCCTGAGGCAGCTTGGTTCAATTTAAAAATTGAGGCCAATTTAACGCTGCATGTTTGGAAGGCTTATGTCAATAACGTTTTAGTCGGCACTTGGGTAAATGGAGTCAATTCGGTTGCTTCAGCGGATTTCTATCCACTCCAAAACAATCAATTTTACATGGATAACGTGAGTTTTGATCACCAAACGTATGCGCTCCCATCGCTCAATGCAATGGTAGCCTCTTTAGATATGGGTGGAGAAATTGCAAGTCAAAATGTGAGTCCAACGATTTCAATTCTGAATGCTGGTCAAACGGCCTTAACCTCATTTGATGTCAATCTCAACTACAACGGCCAAAATTATACACAAAACATTACAGGTGTTAACGTTGCGAGTATCGCAAGTTACACTGTAAATATTCCTGCTTTGCAGTTGGCGGCAGGTCTAAATAGCGCTCTGGTCACTATTTCGAATATCAATGGCGGCAACGACGACAACGCTGCTGATAATACCCTTACACAAGAAGTTGACCCAGTTGTTCCTGCAGCAGGAAAAATAGTTGTTGGTGAAGAAGCGACAGGTACTTGGTGCCAGTGGTGCCCGAGAGGGGCAGTCTTTATGGACATGTTTGCTGCTGACTACCACGGATTCTGGGCTGGAGTGGCTGTACATAACGGCGACCCCATGACCGTTACAGACTACGATGCAGGCATTGGTACTTTGATTGGCGGATACCCAAGTGCACTCGTAGACCGCGTGGGCGATGTAGATCCATCACAAATGAGTTCTGATTTCTTTACCCGTTTACAAACTGCTCCCAAAGGCGTGCTTACCAACGGCGCAACCTGGGATCCAGTAACGCGCATTCTCAATGTATCTGTGAGTACAGAAATGCTGCAAGCCACAACCGGCTCATACAATGTAGCTTGCGTGCTAACTGAAGATGACGTTACCGGAACAGGTTCTGGTTACAATCAATCTAACGCTTATGCTGGTGGTAACAACGGCGTAATGGGAGGCTTTGAGGGCTTGTCAAACCCAGTGCCAGCTGCACAAATGGTTTACAACCACGTGGCGCGTGCCATAGCGCCGGGTTTTGCGGGGCAAACGGGTGTCATTGCTGCCTCTACTACCGTAGGCGACAACTACACCGCTAACTTCAGCTTTACCCTGCCTGCAACTTGGGATGAAACCCAAATGCATATCGTTGGTATGCTCATCGATCCGCAAGGTCAAATTGACAATGCGGGTTACACCAATATCAATGAGGCTGTTCAGAATGGTTATGTTGGGGTGAACGAACTCATTGGTTCTGTTAACTTAGAGCAAATGCTCACAATTGCACCAAATCCAGCAACTGACTTCGCAAACATCACGCTACATATACCTACATCAGCGCCTGTGAGTGTACGTGTGCTCGATGCGAAAGGTGGCATATTGCAAGCGCGTCAGTTTGGCAGTCTTCAGGGCGATTTCGAAATCGGATTCAACACGAGCAACTATGCACCAGGTCTTTACATTGTAGAGCTGCAAATGAATGGCCAACGCGTTCAAAAGAAATTGGTGATCAGGTAAGCTGACTACTCCAATAGATTTAATAAAAGAGCCGCTACAAGCGGCTCTTTTTATTTTGTAGAAAGGACTTTGATGGTAGCTTTTACCTTTTCGGCGGTCCGGCGGACGTCGTCCATGTGGGCTGCACTGATGGTGACGTGTCCCATCTTGCGAAAAGGTTTGGTGTGGCTCTTGCCATATAAATGTGGATGGACACCCGGCAATTTCAAGATTTCTTCGAGCCCTTGGTAATAAACGGGGCCTTCGTGGCCTTTTTCGCCAACAAGGTTGAGCATAGCGCCTGCACTATGGAGTTGGGTAGCGCCGAGCGGTAAGTTGAGAATAGCGCGTAAATGCTGCTCAAATTGAGAACAACGCGCAATTTCTATGGTATGATGCCCACTGTTGTGCGGCCTTGGTGCAATTTCATTGACGAGCAGTTCGCCTTCTTTGGTCAGGAATAACTCAACGGCGAGCAGCCCCACCATATCGAGTTTTTCAATGATGTCGGTGGCAATTTGCTGTGCTTTCGCTTCAATTTGTTCAGAAACTGCAGCTGGTGAAAATAAAAACTCAACCAAATTAGCTTCGGGGTTGAACTCGCACTCAACAATTGGGAAACAGTTGGTTTGTCCAGATTCGTTGCGCGCAACAATGACCGACAATTCTTTGGCGAAAGGAATGCACTGCTCGAATATGGAAGGTTCAGTAAAACTTGTTCTGAATTGACTCGTTTCTTGAATGATGTTGACACCTTTGCCGTCGTAGCCACCTGTTCGTAGCTTGTGAACAACCGGAAAACCAAATGGATTCTCGCAAGGCGCAGCGGGATCGCAAAACACAAAAGGTGCCGTTGGGATGTTGTGGTCTAGGTAAAATTGTTTTTGCAGGCCTTTGTCTCGGATGAGTTCGAGGATGTGCGGCTGCGGAAAAACTTTAACGCCCTGCTTTTCGAGTTCGCGTAGGGCAGCGGTATTGACGTTTTCGATTTCTACGGTGAGGAGGTCTTTGTTTTGACCAAAAGCCAGAACGGTGTTGTAATCGGTGAGTGAACCCACTTCAAAACTGTAGGCAATAGCAGCGCAAGGAGCTGTTGGGTCGGGGTCGAGCATATGCAATTGAATGTCCAAACTATTGGCTGCTTGGATGAGCATGCGCCCCAACTGACCACCGCCGAGCACGCCAATTTGTAGTCCCCTACCGTACCATGTTTTTGTCATGCGGCAAAGATACGTTTAAAATTGTACCTTTGTACGACGATGCGTACAGTGGTTCACATACACGACCTTTCTTTCGCGCCCTTCATTTCGGAAACGACAATACAAACGCGCATAAAAGAATTGGCAAGTCAGTTAGACACTGATTACACAGGCAAGGATCCTATATTCTTAGCGGTGCTCAATGGTGCGTTTATGTTTGCCTCTGATTTGTTCAAGCAATTGCAGTGCAAGCCGGAGCTTACTTTTGTAAAGGTGCGTTCTTATGTCGGAACGCAGTCGAGAGGAAGAGTAGACGAGCTCATCGGCTTGCAAACCGCCCTCAAAGATCGCCATGTCATTATCATCGAAGACATCCTCGACACCGGCGTCACCATGGACAAAATTTTTACCTTGCTTCAGTCCGAACAACCCGCTTCAATGGCCGTTTGTGCACTTTTACTGAAGCCAGATGCTTATAAAGGAAAACATCAACCCCAATATATTGGCTTTGAGATAGAAGATCGCTTTGTGGTCGGTTACGGCCTCGACTACAAAGAACACGGTCGCGAACTTCCAGCTGTTTATCAATTAATCAATTAGTTATGTTAAATATTGTACTTTTTGGCCCTCCAGGAGCAGGTAAAGGAACCCAATCCGAAAGACTCATCGAAAAATATGGTCTTATACATTTATCCACCGGCGATGTCTTTCGCGCCAATATCAAAGGCGAAACCGAACTAGGCAAGCTTGCCAAAAGCTACATGGATGCAGGTCAGCTCGTGCCAGATGAGGTTACTATCAACATGCTGCGCTCAGAAGTTGTCAAGCACGACGCTCCAAAAGGTTTTATTTTCGACGGCTTTCCGCGCACCAATGCCCAAGCCCTAGCGCTCGACGAGTTTTTGGCGGGCCTGCAAACTGAAATTTCATTGATGTTGGCCCTAGAAGTAGAAGAAAACGAACTCAAAACCCGCTTACTCAAAAGAGCTGAGGTATCTGGTCGTCCGGACGATGCTGATCCGGCAGTCATTGAAAAACGCATCTCCGTTTACAATCAAGAAACCGCTCCGGTCAAGGCATTTTATCAAGCACAACACAAATTTATTGCCATCGATGGCATTGGTAGCATCGATGACATCACGCAAAGATTATTCTCTGCCATCGATACAAACTAATACATGGCTTCAGACAACTTTGTTGATTACGTAAAAATTCACTGTACATCAGGTAATGGAGGTGGGGGTTCTACCCACTTCAGACGCGAAAAATACATTCCAAAAGGTGGTCCTGATGGAGGTGATGGCGGCCGTGGCGGACACGTCTATTTGCGCGGCAACAAACAACTTTGGACGCTCCTGCACCTTAAGTTTAAAAAACACATCAAGGCCGGACACGGCGCTCATGGCTCAGGCAACCTCAAAACGGGTTCACAAGGTGAAGACGTCTATATCGACGTGCCGCTTGGCACCTTAGCCAAAGATGGCGAAACTGGTGAAGTCCTATTTGAAATCACTGAAGACGGTGAAGAGCGCATCATTCAGCGCGGTGGCCGCGGTGGCATGGGCAATAACCATTTCAAATCTCCAACCAATCAAACGCCGCGCCACGCCCAACCAGGCGAAGAGGGCATTGAAAGCTGGAAAATCCTCGAGCTCAAAATCTTGGCTGACGTCGGTTTGGTGGGCTTCCCAAATGCAGGCAAAAGTACTTTGCTATCCGTGCTTTCTTCGGCCAAACCCGAAATCGGCGATTATCCGTTCACGACTTTGCGCCCCAATTTAGGAATTGTCTCTTACCGCGATTTTCGCTCGTTCATTATGGCCGATATTCCGGGCATCATCGAAGGTGCGCACGCAGGTAAAGGCCTAGGCTTGCGCTTTTTGCGCCATATCGAACGAAATTCACTATTGCTCTTCATGCTGCCTGCAGATTCCGACGACATCCAAAAAGAATACGACATTCTCTTGAATGAACTCAAGCAATACAACCCTGAGTTATTGCACAAAGAACGCTTGTTGGCTATCACCAAATCCGATATGCTCGACGACGAACTCAAGGCAGAAATAAGCAAAGACTTACCTGCCATTCCACATGTATTTATTTCTTCGGTTGCCCAACAAGGCCTCACGGAGCTCAAAGACTTGATCTGGAAGCACCTCAATCATGACTGAATTTCTATTTCGTCTTGATTATGGCTTGTTGTTGCGCATCAATGCGCTGCATGCGCCTTGGCTCGACGAAATCATGTGGGTACTCTCCTCCAAATGGATCAATCTTCCTTTGGCTCTTTGCATCTTGTTGTTGCTCAAAAGTCAATTTTCCTGGAAAAAAACGAGCCTTCTATTTTTATTAGCCCTGGTGGTGATATCCTTGACAGATGTCATTTCTACCCAACTCTTCAAAGATTATTTTGAAAGATTGCGTCCTTCGCACGACCCAAGTGTAAGCCACTACTTGCATTATTACATGATAGGTCCCAATGACCCGTACTTAGGAGGGCAGTTTGGCTTTTTGTCGTCGCATGCAGCCAATTTGGCCGCTATGTTCGCCTTTACCTTGCCTTATCTGAAAAAGTATCCCTTTTCAATTTATCTACTTGGTATTTACGTTTTTTTGGTGGCCTACAGTCGCGTATATCTAGGCGTGCATTTCCCATCTGATGTGTTTTGCGGCGCATTGTTGGGCGCATTGATTGGTTGGCTGTTTAGGCAACATTTATTTGCTCAATTGCTTTCCAAATGGGACTAAAAACAATATTGTTAGTATTTGTAGGAGGTGGCTTGGGCAGCATCTTGCGTTGGTTTTTGGCGCGCGTCTTGCCAATCGACAAAACTATTTTTCCTTGGTCTACTTTGCTGAGTAATGTCATTGCTAGTTTGCTATTGGCAGTGCTCATTTTTCAATTCAAGGACCATCCGAAATGGACAAGCCTACAACCCCTCATAATTGTCGGTTTCTGTGGCGGTTTGTCTACGTTTAGTACCTTTTCTTTAGAGAATTATCAGCTCCTACAACAAGGGCAACTGGCCTTGTTTGGACTCAATATCTTTGTTTCGCTTACTTTGGGTCTGCTTGCGTTTTGGTTCTTGGCGCGCCTTTGAGGGCCGTACTAAAGTCTCAATGATTTTCTGACCTTCGCTTTTTCCTTTCGCACTTTTGCGGATGTCCCAGAGAAATTTACGTTCCTCTTTTCGCGCATCTTTCGGATCTACAACGGGCAAGGGGTAGTCTCGCCCCAATTTAAACTTGTAGAGGGTCATGTCCATTTCAGTCATTTTCCATGGCTCATGAATATAGGGCAGCGGAAGTTCAGCGAGCTCCGGAACCCATTGTTTGATGAAAACCGCATCGGGATCGTGTTTGTAGCTATTGTGGACAGGATTGTACACACGGATGGTATTGACGCCAGTGGTGCCGGCCTGCATCTGAAATTGCGGGTAATGTATGCCTGGTTCAAAATCCAAAAAAAGGTTTGCCAAATGATTGACGCCATCTTGCCAGTTTTGCAGCAAATGATGACACAAAAAAGAGACCACCAGAGCCCGCATCCGAAAATTGATCCAGCCCGTTTGCTGTAAACAGCGCATATTGGCATCTACCAGCGGAAAGCCAGTTGTACCGGTTTTCCAGGCTGCAAGTAAGGCGTCGTCTTTCGGATAGCTCAATCCTTCATATGCTTTGTTGATGCAGTGCGTGGAATAAGTACAATCGGTTTCGAACTTTTGAATAAAATGACAATGCCAATGCAGGCGCGTTAAAAATGCGTCGAGGTTTTGTTTGTTTTGAGGCTGTTTGAGATATGCGGAGCTGGCCCGTACCACTTGGCGAATCGATAGATTGCCCCAGGCTAAAAAAGGGGAGAGGCGGCTGCAACTCTTTCTGCTCATAGCTGGTTTGGAGATGCCTTTTTGGTAGAACCAACTTCTTTTTTCTAAGAAATCAGAAAGGTAACGATGGGCATAGTAAGGCCCTGCTTTTTGGAAGCTTTCGGGGTAGTCTTCAAGTTGCGCTAAAAGGGCTTCTGACAGTTGAAAGGTGGGCTCCCAAGCCACAAATTTGTTTTCGGGGTTTGGTGTAAAATGCAAGATGGGGCTGTTGACATAGGCAAACCAAGATTTGTCCCAGTTTTTGCGGTTTTTGAGACCTCGTACAATGCCGTCTCGCTGAAATTCTGTCCAAGCGATCTGCTCTTGCTTAAAAAAAGCTTGTAGCGCACGGTCTCGATTAAATGTTCTTGGCGGCCCCGACTCTTGGTAGCTCCAGACGGCTTTGATGTCGAATTCGCTGTGCAAACGTTCAAAGACTTCAATGGCCTCACCCATGCAAATGTGGATTTTTCTGCCAATTTGAGCCAATTCTAAGTTGATTTGCAGCACCGACGCATACTGAAATTGCCAATGGCGCAAGGCGTTTTCAGGAGCCGACCACTCTTGGGGCTCGAGCAGCCAAATGTAGAGGAGTGCTAAATTGCTTTGTTCTGCTGCGCACAACGCGGCGTGGTCTTGGAGGCGCAAGTCTCGCTTGAACCAAACCACACCTATTTTAGTTTTCACAACGCAGTTGTTTTTGAACTTTTTTCCAGTAATTGAAAAAAGACCCCGGTTTTTCTTCGCTCAATGGCCACAGCCAAGCTCTCTGATCTACATTGACGCCGTAGGCAGCAGTAAGGGGGTGTTCCTTTGTAAATGTATTTTGCAAGTTGAGTCTCGATTGCAGTTCAGCCCATGTGCCCACTACCAACTGTATATTTGGAATTTGGACCTTCGCGAGGTCGTTGATCCAGTTGAATACCGCTTCGCTAAAAGGGTAGTTGTCCCAGTGTTGGAGATCCCAGAATAAAATGTTGTTGGCAGTAGCTGTATTTCTCCAATTTGGGTCAAGGTGATACGGCGTGTAAAGATGCGTAGGAAGCGTAGTGTCAATCAATGCCGTATTTGTTCGACTTGGTTCAAATAGATAACTGGGTGTTTGCCAAGAAGTTTCAATGTGCAGGGCGGGTAGCTCTTCATAGGAAGTATCGAGCGGACTCCCTTTTTGGGAGCTGCCAGTGTACTTATTGATGTTGTCTTGATTGGCGTAATATACTTTGGGTGCGTTGGCGCCGCAAACCCATTGCCAACTGAGGTGATTGCTCGCTGCGTCGGCGTCGCAGAGCTGGCCAAAGAACCATTTGGCAGCGGTGCGCCAATGTGCACCGTAATGGTTGCAGACAAGCGCCGCCAAATACATGCGCAGGTGATTGTGCATGTAACCGGTGGCCTTGAGTTCGCGCAGCGCGTCGTCAATCGCCTGAATACCGGTGTTTGCCTCTAAAATAGCCGTTGGCAATTGTTGGTCGTTGTGGATGTAATGCTGGGCTGCACGCGCTTCAAGTTGAGGGTCGTGGTACTGCCAAACCCTTTGGGAATGGTCTCGCCAACAAAGCTCCATAAGAAAGGCCTCCATTTCATACAGCGTAAATCCCCTCTCACGCAAGCGTTCGTATACTTGGCGGGTAGAGATGATGCCTCTTGACAAATAGGCAGACAGCTTGGATACCCCACCATTTTGGTAATTGCGGGTTTTTCCATAGCCCACTGGATCGAACTGATCAATGAGCGCATAGATTTCTGCTATGGAAAGCAGTGGCATCATACGCGCAGACTGGATATACCGCCGTCTACATGCATAACTTGACCGGTAATCCAAGTGGCATTTTCACCTAAGAGGAAAGCAACCATTGCAGCGATATCTGCGGGTTCGCCAACGCGTTTGAGTGGGTGTCTGGCGCCGTTGGCTTCTTTTTTTGCATCGGAGTTGAGTAAATTCTCAGCAAGCGGAGTATTGGTGAGCGATGGTGCAATGGCGTTGACGCGAATTTGAGGTGCAAATTCTGCAGCAAGTGCTCTCGTGAGGCCTTCAATAGCGCCTTTTGAGGCAGAAACCAAACTATGAAATGGCAAGCCTTGCTGAACGGCTACGGTCGAAAACAGCACTACAGCGGCTTGTGTGCTTTTTTTGAGTGAAGGAAGCGCTGCTTGGATGCTTTGAACGGCACCCAAAACCTGAAGTTGGTAATCGGCTTGAAAATCTGCAGTGCCAAATCTGTTGAAAGGCTTCAAAGAAATGGTACCAGGGCAATAAACCAAACCGTCTAACACATCGGGAAACGCAAGCGTAGTAGGTTCTAACACATTATGGTGTACCCAACTTAAATTGGGATGTGTAAAAGTAGGGCTTGTGTTTGCAAACGTTGCAAAAACGTGGTGGCCTGCTTCAAGCAGTTGGGTGGCTAAGGCAAATCCGATGCCTTTCGATGCGCCGATAATAGCGATATTTTTGGTTTCCATGTTTTTGTAACAAATTTGCACTACCTTGGTTTAGAATTGTTAAAAAAATCAAGATGAATTTCCTCAAAAATCACTTTGCAACCCTCCTCATCTCTGCTGCAGTCATCATTACGGGCCTTATTTTAGGAAAGGCGTATATGTCAAAAGGTAAGCCCGATGACACCGTTTCGGTGATTGGTTTGGGAGAAGAATCCTTTGACTCTGATCTAATTGTTTGGCGCGCCTCCTTTTCTCGCAGAAGTATGGAACTCAAAGACGCATACGCCCAACTTAATGCAGATATTCGAAAAGTAAAATCATACCTCAAATCTCGCGGAATTTCAGATGATGAAATGGTATTCGAAGCAGCGGATATTTCCAAAGAATGGAGCAATATCTACGACGATGAAGGCAATATCCGTCAAACGATTTTTGATGGGTATTCGTTGAATCAAAGCGTGAAGGTGAGTTCCAAAAAAGTCAATGTGGTCGAACAAACATCGCGACAGGTATCGGAGTTGATAGATGCAGGTATCGAACTCAATTCAGATGCCCCAGAATACTACTATACGAAGTTGGCGCAATTGAAACTCAAAATGATCGAGGCCGCTACCAAAGATGCACACGAACGAGCGGCCAAAATTGCCGAAAATGGTGGTGGTAGTTTGGGTAAACTGATGTTTGCCGACATGGGAGTGTTTCAAATTACAGCCGAAAACTCTTCTGAAGAATACGAATGGGGAGGAAGCTTCAATACGAGCTCTCGCCGCAAAACGGCTAGCGTAACCATTCGCTTGAAATATAAAATCGATTAATCAGAGAAACAACTTTTTATCGAGTTGTAGCCATTCCAGGGTCGCGTTACAAAAGATATCTTCTTTGGTCTGGGCGCTCAGGTTGCTGTCTTCGATGAACTGACCAATTTCTAAATCGCCAAGCGGGAAGGGGTAGTCACTGCCTAAGCACACGCGTTTGGAACCCTGCATTTGAAGAATGTATTCGAGCGCGGCGATGTCGTGCGTAATGCTATCTACCCAAAACTTACCCAGGTAAGTGCGTGGGTTGTGCGGGTTGTCTATGGCCACCAAATCAGGACGGCAATTGAAACCGTGTTCGATGCGTCCGAGTGTCGGTAAGAACGAGCCGCCTGCATGGGAGAAGCAAACGCGCAAATTGGGAAGGCGTTCCAAGACCCCTCCAAAAATCAGTGAACAAGCCGCGCGCGAAGTTTCGGCTGGCATGCCAACTAACCACGGTAGCCAGTATTTTTTCATGCTGTCAAAGCCCATCATTTGCCAAGGGTGGATCATAACGGCCATGCCAAGGCGTTCACAAGCTTCAAAAATCGGAAAGAACTTCTCTTCAGATAAATTTTCGTCGTTGATGTTGGAACCAATTTGAATGCCCACGTGTCCAATAGCTTTCGCGCGCTCTAATTCTAAAATGGCGGCTTCAGCGTCTTGCATGGGGATGGTCGCCAAGCCAATATAGTTTTTAGGATAGCGCTGCACGAGTTCGGCGATATGGTCGTTGAGAAAACGCGACAGCTCTAATGCATCGGCCGTTTTGGCCCAATAAGAGAACATGACCGGTATAGTGCAAACTACTTGCACTTGCGTGTTGTATTGGGTGTATTCCTCAACGCGCAGGGGTGCATCCCAACAATTTTCAACGATGCGTCTAAAAAATTGCCCGCCTTGCATCATGTTGGCGCTACCATCGGTATTGGGTTCGAGGTGAATGAATTTACCGTAACCAAATTTTTGCGTCCAATTGGGCATGGTTTGCGGCAAAATATGGCTGTGCATATCAATTTTGAGCATCGGTGATTTTTTTAGGTTTACGAAGATACAAAAAAGCTCAGAGCTGTACTTCCATGATATAGTCGTCCATGACAAAACCGTTGCCGATGTCAAAAACCGCTTCTTCTCTTACCTGAAAACCTAATTGGAGGTAGAAGTTCTTGGCCGGATTCACTTTGTTGACCTGCAGAAAAATAGCCTTGCACTGAGTTGTTGCTGCGCGTTCCTTTGCTTTTTGAACCAAAGCGCGGCCAGCTCCTTTGCCTTGGAAATTGGTCAGGACATACAGTTTATTGATTTTCAGCTGTCGTTTGAACACCGCATGCGCCCCATTGACCCATTCCAACGCCATAAACCCGATGTCTTGGCCATCGCTTGCTAAGATGTAAAATTCATGGCCTACTGTTTGTTGCTTTTCAAGCGTCTCAGCGCTGTACATCCAGTTGAGCATGAATTCAATTTGAACTGGGCTAATGATATTGGCGTAGGCCTGAGGCCAAATCTTCCGTGCTAAACTTTCTAGAATTGGAAGTTCGTTTGTGCTCGCCAGTCGGATGTTCATGTTAGATTTTGACGAAAGGTGCTTGCTGGATGCGTCCGTTCTGCTGCAAACGAACGTAGTAGGTGCCTGCTGGTAGGTCTTGAACAGACATTTTGCCGTTTTCAATGGCAACCCAATAGCGCTTGCCATCTAGGCCTACGATTTCAGCAAATTCTGGTAGCTCAACAATGGTAAAATGCAGGTAGTTTTGAACAGGGTTTGGATAAACCGACCATTCCATCATTGGCGCCGATTCTAATAGACCTAGCGTTTGAACGGCGAGCTGAACGGCAGCATAGGCATTGATCTTGCCAGCGCCCCACTGCGGGCTCCCTTCTGTTGGAATTACGCCGGTGTAGTTGTCTTGACGCGCAGTTTGCATGATGATTTCCTTGACCTGAGCTGCAGATAAATATGGGTTCGCTTCTAACATGAGGGCCACCACGCCAGCCACCATTGGTGAAGCCATTGAGGTGCCTGAGAATTTGGCAAAACGATAAGTTGTATTGTTGAAATCTATAGTGGCTACACTAGTATATGTTCCATCTGTAAAAGAAGAAATGGCTGAGGCAATGGCAACGCCTGGTGCGGCGATGTCGGGCTTCATGGCGCCATCATAGCGCGGACCTTTACTCGAAAATGAGGCCAATGCACCTCCCACCAAAGAGCCGGAGCTGGTGGCGTATTGGGTGGCGTAAGCGCCAACACTAATGACGTCGTCGGCACAAGATGGCTCGCTGATGCCATTTTGGTTGTCGCCGGATGTGGTGCCGCTGCCTGCTGCTAAAAAGGCCATACCCCAGTTGCCGACATCGGTGCTGAGCTCGGTGACGTTCCAGAAATGAACGGTGCCGCTACTCGCTTGCGATTTGAGTTGAATACGTAAGCTGGTATTAGTATTTTTGACGCGCAAGCGCATTTGTGGTTTGCCGTTGAGCGGATGCGCCGCGTCGGCAGAAATGTTGTACCAGATGGTGTCTTGGTTGACCACTAAAAAGGTATCGACGTAAGTTGAGGTGGTTGCTGTGCTGTAATATGGACTTTCAGCCAACGGGGCGTTTGAACTATTGGTGACAATAATGCCGTTGGCAAAGCTTTGATTGGCCTCTCCCCAAGCATGGATACTTTGACCCCACATATTTGGGTTGGCAGCGTAGTCGTAGAATTCAATTCTGGACTTGAGTTGGTCGTTGTTGAAGGTTTTTTTGAGGTGGAAGTTGACGTTGCCGTTATTGCCTCCAGAATTGACAAACACAACCCCTAAGTTGCTGAAAGCCGTAATAGCTTGACTCAAAATAGAAGTGCCATCTAGGGTACCAAAATGGTAGAGCCCCCAACTCATGTTCACCACCAAACGTTTGTCTGCAGCCAGCGCTTTTTGATACATCCATTGCCAAGCGTCTAGCACGGCGCCTTCGTCTACCAAAAACGTGACAAACAAAAATTGTGCTTCATAGGCCACGCCGCGATACGGACTCGTTGCACCTGCGCCACCGGCAATGCCAGCAACGTGTGTGCCGTGCGTGCCGTAGCTGTAAATATTTGCGGTGTCGCTACCAGCTGCCAAAAGGCTAGGGGTGTCTGCGTATTCGGTTCCGTAATTGAAGCCGTTGGGTGCGGGGCCACTGGTTTTGAATTGATCCCAAGCGGCGTAGATGCGGTGCTGCTGCAGCAAGGTGTCGTAAAAAACGGGGTGGGTGTAGTCAAAACCCCAATCGGTTACGCCAATGAGTACATCTTTGCCTGCGTAGCCTTGTGGAAGGCCAATGCCTGCGTGAACGGAGTCGGCATGGAGGTCTATGACGGCTTTGTCTAGGTTAGGATTGATACGCCCCGCGATTTCGAGGTAATCTAAGCCTTTGAGGCTTGCCAAGGCGGCGAGTTTTTGGAGTGGAACTTTGAGCGAAAGCAGGTTCGCAATGGGTTTTTGAAACAAAATACGCTGCCATTGCAGTTCTTCTGCTTTAAATTGAGTGTTACAGCGCCCCAGCATGGATAAATACCAACGTCCGTCGATGTTGTAAATAGGATAGTTGGCTTGCAATTGAGCTGAAACAGCGCCTTTTTGGCGCAGGAGCTCGTTTTGAATTTGTTGGAGCTCATGTTGGTCTGCTTGGCTCATTTTTGGAGCCGACCACGCCTGAAAACTTAATATGCAAAGCGCTAGCGTATAAAACAGTACAATTCGAGACATCCTCAAATGTAAGGAAATTCCTTTATTTAACGCGTGCTGAATAGCAATTTTTTAGGTCTTCTGACTTTTTTAAGGGTTTGGTAATGGTCGTCTACGGCGCGCTTGCCAATGGGGCATAGCAATACGCTGTGAAGGCCCTGCGCATGGAGGTCGAGGAGTTGGTCTAGCCCCGCAGGGTCAAAACCTTCCATAGGTGTGGCGTCGAGTTCGAGTAGCGCGCAGGCCGTTAGTAATTGGCCGAGTGCAATGTAAGCTTGCTTACCATTCCAACTTTTGATATCAGCTGCAGCCTTTTTCCCAATGGCAGCATGCAAATGGTTTCTAAATCCCTGGATTTGATCCTCAGCCATAGAGCGAGTATCGCGCATGTTGTCGGCATGTTGGTCTAGGTAGGTCGTGTCGAGGTCGTTTTTGGCGCAAAGCACAAGTACGGCTGCGGCGTCGACAATTTGTTGTTGGTTCCAGGCAAGTGTCTTGACTTGTTCGCGCAAGGCGCCGTCTTCAATCCAGATAAAATGCAGCGGCTGAAGTCCGTAACTTGAAGGAGTGAGTTGCAGGACGCGTTCTATCGTTTCTTTGTCGTAAGCGGATAATTGATAAATTGGATCGTATTTCTTGGCTGCATAGCGCCATTCGAGTGCTTGGATAAGTTGGTCTTTCATGTCTTTAGTTCATTGGTACTTCAATGACAAGTATTTTGCTGTTTTGTTCCATCTGGATGTCGATTTGTTCGATTTCGCTGATTCCTAGCGCATCTCTTCTTTGAAGGCGTTGTTCTCCTATCTGAATTTCTCCTTCAACGACCATCAGGTAAATTCCGTTTTTCTGTTTATTGATAGTGTATTTTGCGGTGGTTTGGGCACTAAACTCACCTAAAGATATCCAGGCGTCTTGATGGATCCAGGTAGCTAGATTGCTTTCTTGTGGGCCAACAAGCGCTGTAAAAGCACCTGATTTGATATCGTATTTCCTTTGCGCATAGCGCGGCGTCACTTGTTTTTGATTGGGAAAAATCCAGATTTGAAATAAATTGAGTTCTTGGTCTGGTTTGGGGTTGAATTCGCTGTGGTAAATACCCGTTCCTGCAGACATCACTTGCACTTTGCCCGTCTCAATGATTTCGCTAAAACCCATGCTGTCTTGGTGTTGAATGGCGCCGCTTAATGGAATGGTAATGATTTCCATGTTGTCGTGGGGGTGCTTACCAAAGCCCATTCCGCCTGCAACGATGTCGTCATTGAGTACCCGCAACATGCCAAAATGAATGCGCTCCGGATTGTACCAAGAGGCAAAACTAAATGAATGCTTGGCGTTGAGCCAGCCGTGGTCGGCGTGTCCGCGAGAAGCAGCAGAATGAAAAACGGTTTTCATGGTGTTTTTTTGTGCAAAGTAAAGGATAGAACGGTGCTGAATTCAATAACACATGTTAATTCTTTTTGTTGGGAGATGTTGGTCATTGGTAGAAATTGTGCAATTTCGTTAAATGGTATTGAGTCGTTTTTGGCTGATCATTTTCATCAGCTCTATTTTATTTGTCCTTTTTGCTGTGTTTTCAGGGCAGTTTTACAGTATTGATTACGTCTTGAACGGCAAAAAAGACGACCCTATTCTCATCAAAGAAACCTACCATTGGAAATTGCCTCACAGATACGTTGAAAACATGGCTCGGGCCGATAACGATACTTACATTGTAGATAAAAATCCTTCAGACCCCGACACCACCTACGTCATGAAAGAAAAGACCGTCATGGTTTATTCCGGGGTGCAGAAATCCGACGGTTTATTGGTAACGGCTAAGAATAGCTTATTTGACCTGATTTTACCCTTGATGGCCTATTTGGCCTTTTTTGCGGGAATCATGCAGCTACTCATCGATTCTGGCGCCACCGAACGCTTGGCCAAACGCCTGAGTCCGTTTTTTTCTAAGGTGTTTCCGCAGGTGCCAGCGGGGCATCCGTCGATCACTTACATGACCATGAATTTTTCGGCTAATTTCCTCGGTCTTGACTCTGCTGCTACGCCGTTTGGCCTCAAGGCCATGGAGAGTTTGCAAGAACTCAATACAGAAAAAGACAAGGCTTCTGATGCGCAGATCATGTTTTTGTGCTTGCACGCGGCGGGGCTGACCCTCATCCCGACTTCCATTATTGGTTACCGCGCAGCCGCAAACGCCGCCAATCCGGCAGATGTCATGCTGCCGTGTATCATTACTTCTTTTATTGGCACATTAGCGGCATTCTTTATAGTTGGTTTGCGCCAGCGCATTTCCTTCAAAAGCGGTTTGTTGTTGGGTGTCATTATGGCCATTATCGGCGCTATTTTTGGTCTGCTTTTTTATGTGGGTTCCCTCAATTTGGTCGAAAAGAATTACTTCACGGGTAATTTTTCGGGCATTTTACTCTTTGTGATCATCTTGCTTACTTTGCTTTTTGCGTTTAAAAATGAAGCGCGCTTCAAGGAAAAAGACACCACCGTTTTTGATGCATTTGTAGAAGGTGCGCGCTCAGGTTTGGATACAGGCATCAAGATCTTTCCTTATGTATTAGGTATGCTTGTAGCCATTTCCGTTTTCCGCAATTCTGGCTTGTTCGAAGTCATTGCGGGTGGTATTTCAGAGGTTTTTAGGTATGTAGGCGTGAGTAAAGAAATCACAGACTCATTGCCGGTAGCGTTATTGCGGCCTTTTAGCAGTTCGGGTTCAAGAGGTTTTATGCTCGATGCCATGAACCAGTTTGGGCCAGATAGTTTGGCCGGAAGGCTGTCTTCTATTTTTCAGTGTTCGGCCGAAACCACTTTTTATGTCATTGCCGTTTATTTTGGCTCTATTCAAGTGCGCAACACGCGCTATACCCTTGGTACCATGCTTTTGGTGGATCTCATTTGTGTACTCACCGCTATTGGCGTAGCACTCTGGTTTTTCTAAACAATGAAGGCGAATACACTTTCTTATCCTTCACTCGTGATCCTAGCTTGGGCTAAAGCCGTGGAAGGTCATGACACACTACACAATTGGCTACAAGAGAATGGCTACCCAGAACTTTGGATGGCCACCCAAGCTATACGCCTACATGACCCCGCAAGGCAATGGTTGCTCAAAAACGGTTACCCCGAGCTCATGGCCTTGATCAGTGCGGCAGAAGGAAACGAGAAGGCGCAAAAATGGTTGCGACAATTTGGCTACGATGTATTGTATCACATTGCTATGGCGGTAGAACACGAGCAAGAGAGCTGGTTTTGGCTCCGAAAAAACACGAGCCCAGAATTGATCATTTTGGCTAAATCTATTCAGGTCATTAAGGACCGCATTGAGGAAAACCACAATGACGTCCATGCCATCCACAAAGATTTATAGCCAAAAAAAATACGTGCATTGGTGCATGCACGTATTTTTAGTATTTCAAGAAGATCTTGTCTTAAGTGAGTGAATACCCAGTAGCTTAGAGCAACATGGCAGCTGGTTGCTCCATGTAGGTCTTAAAGGTTTGTAAGAAGGCTGCTCCAGAGGCACCGTCTACAGCGCGGTGGTCACAAGATAGGGTCACTTTCATGATGTTTCCTGGTACAACCTGACCGTTCTTCACTACTGGCACTGCTTTGATACCTCCAATCGCTAATATACAAGCGTCTGGTGGGTTCACAATTGCAGTAAACGATTCAATGCCGAACATGCCTAGGTTAGAGATCGTAAAGGTGTTGCCTTCCCAATCGCTCGGTTGTAATTTTTTGTCTTTGGCTTTCTGTGCAAATTCTCTGACCTCAGCAGAAATTTGGGTGAGTCCCTTGCCGTCGGCGAAGCGCACAACAGGAACAAGTAGACCATCTTCTACGGCAACTGCTACGCCAATATTGACGTGGTTATTGCGGCGAATGAAATCGCCCATCCAGGCGCTATTCACAGCTGGGTGCTTGCGCAGGGCCATTGCCACGGCTTTGATTACCATGTCGTTGAAAGATACTTTTACGCCATCTAGGCTGTTGAGGCCTTTGCGGATCGCCATTGCGGCATCCATATCGATGTCTAAAGTGAGGTAAAAGTGAGGTGCTGTAAATTTGCTTTCTGCCAAGCGGCGCGCGATGGTTTTGCGCATTTGCGAAACGGGCTCGTCTGTGTATGAAACAGTTCCCATAGGAGCTGCACTGTAAGCTGGCGCGTTTGCGGCAGGGGTATAAGGTACATAATGATCGACGTCGCGCTTCACGATGCGGCCGTTTTCACCGGTGCCACCCACAGCATGGATATCGATGCCGCGTTCTGCTGCCATCTTTTTGGCCAATGGAGAAGCAAATACACGGTCTGAGTTGTTGGCAACAGCCACAGGAGCTGATACAGGCGCAGCAACTGGTGCTGGGCTCGGTGCAGGCGTACTGACAGGAGCGGCTACAGGCGCTGCGGCAACAGGCGCCGCTTCAGGTGAAGCAGCAGGAGCAGGAGCACCTGCATTGGCTAAAATGCCAGAGATGTCTTCACCTGCTTCACCGATAATGGCAAGCACGCTGTTGACAGGCGCAGTTTTTCCGGTTTCTACACCAATGTGTAACAAAACACCATCGTAAAAAGACTCAAATTCCATAGTGGCTTTGTCTGTTTCGATCTCGGCGAGTACTTCACCGGATTTCACTGCATCACCAACGTTTTTTGTCCAGGCGGCAACAACACCTTCTGTCATGGTGTCGCTTAATTTGGGCATGTATACTACTTCAGCCATGTCTTTTTTTTGGGTTTTAGTATTCTTTGATATAAGGGTAATCTGCTTGCGTGTAAACGTCTTCGTAGAGTTCGTGGGCTGCTGGGTAAGGTGAATTTTCTGCAAAGGCGACAGATTCTTCTACCTCTTTTTTCACCCATGCATCGATGTCGGCGAGTTCTTTGTCAGAAAGCCATTTTTGAGTGTTGATCACGCGAAGGCAGTGCTCAATGGGGTCTTGTTCAATCCATTCGGCAACCTCCTCTTTGGTGCGGTATTTTTGTGGGTCAGACATCGAGTGTCCTTTGTAGCGATAAGTGCGGATATCGAGCAGGGTAGGGCCTTCGCCGTTGCGGGCGCGGGTAGCTGCTTCTTCGATGGCTTCGTGAACAGATTCTGGTCGCATTCCGTTGACAATTTTGGAAGGCATTCCGTAAGAAAGTCCGATTTGTGAAAGGTCGGTGACGTTGGTGGTGCGCTCTACGGAGGTTCCCATGGCGTAGTTGTTGTTTTCAATGATGAAAATGACTGGGATTTTCCAGTTCATGGCCATATTGAAGGTTTCGTGGAGCATGCCTTGACGCACAGCGCCGTCGCCCATAGAAACAAAGGCAACGTTTTTGGTGCCTTTGTACATTTCTGCAAAGGCAACACCGGCTCCCATGCCGATTTGAGCACCCACGATACCGTGGCCGCCCATGAAATTTACTTTTTTATCGAAAAAGTGCATAGAACCACCTTTTCCTTTTGAACAGCCTGTAGTGCGGCCATAAAGTTCGGCCATGAGCACACGTGGGTCTGTTCCGAGCGCAATTGGATGCGCGTGGTCGCGGTAGGCGGTCATGTGTTTATCGTCTGGTAGACAAGCACTTGCTGTACCAACTACAATCGCTTCTTGTCCGATGTAAAGGTGACAGAATCCGCCAAATTTTTGCTGGATATATAGCTGCCCAGTTTTGTCCTCAAATTTGCGGATCAAGAGCATGTCTTTGTACCACTTGACGTAGGTTTCCTTTGAAAACTTGGGCTTATCTGAACTTTTAACGGCTTTTGCGCACATAACTACTTTTTTTATCGGTCACAAATATACAAATGATTCACAAACATTGTTCAAAATGTCAATTTTACACTAAGTGTTTTCAGATTTAAATTGTTCGCATCAAATAGGGCTTGATTTGACGCAGTGGCATCGAAAATTCCACGACGCCATTTGCCCAATTCGAAACTTCGTACGGGTTGTATATGAAGGTAATTTCATTGGCAGTAATTTTAAAGTTGTCCGGTAAATAGAAACGTCCTCCAAAACTATATTCTGTATTTTCAAATGGGGTATTTGCTTTGATTCCTACAGATTTTCTAAATAGGCCTTCGGCTAGCTTTAATAAGCCTTCGTCGACTCGCAAGAGATCTTTAATGCCCATAGTTTTTGAGCTAACTTTATCAAAGTAATAATAGCCGATCCCATACATTCCATGGGCGCCACCCGTATTGGAGCTAGAATACCATTTTACACAAGCAAATGATGCAAAGTGGTCGTCAATTTGGAAGGTATCGGTCATGTTCCAAATGCTTTCTTCGGCATAAGGTAGCGCCTCTTTTTTAAATGCTAAAAGGGATTTGTGAATCAGTTCAGCACTAAGTGGTGCAGTGTATGGCGCTTGACCATCCGTTCGGTGCAAGCCTTTACGGATAAAGTTATTGATGGCTACCTGCCATTTAGCTAGAGGTAGAGATGCATTGTAAAATTGATAGACAACTTTTGACCATTGTTTGTCCCAATCTTCGACAACTTTCTTTTTGGAAATGAGCACGCTGTCCGCTCCTGAAATGAGTAAGGTGGTATCTTTTGGATTGACTTCCTGGGCCTGAACCTCTGTTTCTTTTTGCGCTTTTTTCTTGACTGTTCGAACTTCTTTTTTGGATTTCGCTTCAGTCTGGCAGGCAAACACCACTAAAAATGCTAGCGAAAATAGGGAAATAGTTTTAAGCTTCATAAGTTGTTTTTTTAGTGGCCTTCATAATCAAGTAAATACCGGCAATGACGAGGGGAATACTGAGGAGTTGACCAGTATTGAGTGGTAAGGTGTAGTCGCGGGCTGTTTGGCCGAGCTTGAAAAACTCGCAAAAGATACGCGAACCAAAAATCAGGATCAGAAAGCTCCCAAAAACAAAGCCGGGTTGCTGCCATTTTTTGAGTTTCCAATAGAGGTAAAGCAAGATGCCAAATGAAATGAAGTAGCAGATGGCCTCGTACAACTGCGCTGGATGGCGTGGAGTGGGGTCGTAGTTACCAATGGCTTCATTGTAGAAATACGCGAATTCAAAGGCCCAAGGTACATCTGTAACGTAGCCGACCATTTCGTGATTGACCAAATTGCCCAAGCGGATGAACGTAGCGGCGATCGCAATTGGCGCTGCAATGCGGTCTAAAATCCAGATGTAAGAACGGTTTGATACTTTTTTGGTGAAAATATACAAGGCAATCAGAATGGCAATTGCCGCGCCATGGCTGGCCAAACCGCCTTCCCAAATCTTGATGATTTCGCCAGGATGCGAAAAATACCCCGTCTCTACTACTTGCCCGTGTTCTATTTTGTCCCAGTATGGGCCATAAAAAAGTACATGTCCGAGGCGCGCGCCCACAATTGTAGCGAGTACCATGTAGGTAACGAGTGTGTCCAGCACCTTGTCTTCGACATGTTCAGCTCTGAACATTTTTCGGATCACAAAATAGCCCATCACGATGCCCGAAACGAAGAGTAGGCCATATAAGTTAGGGGTGCGCCACCCATCGATCAGTTGGGAGTCTATAGCCCAGTGGATTGAAAGCATCATGCGTTTTGGTTTTTGAGCGCTTGTTCGACAAGGGCTTGAGGTTTTTCTTGGTGACCTTGGAAAGGCAGCGCTGCAGAGCGCCCTTTCTTGAAAATAAGATTGCTTTTGTTTTGGCCTTTTCTGAGTTCTTTCTGGACCTCTAGCGGGAGGTGAATGGTATCCAAACAAGCCTGGCTGCAGCAGTTTTCCATTTGCGCCTTACAATCTTCACATTGAATAAAAAGTAAGTGGCAGGCGTCGTTAACGCAATTGGTGTGGGTATCGGCAGGGTTTCCGCACTGGTGGCAAACCGCAATGATGTCAGGCGTAATGCGCTCGCCGCGGCGTTCATCAAAAACAAAGTTTTTACCGATGAATTTGTTTTCGATCCCTTGTTCTTTGCAGTCGTTGGCGTATTTGATGATGCCGCCTTCGAGCTGGTGAACATTTGCAAAACCGCGGTGCTTGAACCAAGCCGAAGCCTTCTCGCAGCGCACGCCACCGGTACAATACATCACGATATTTTTGTCTTCGTTGCCTTTGAGCACCGTTTCCTCAATGTAAGGCAGGGATTCTCTGAAGGTATCGACATCTGGGAGCACCGCCCCTTTGAAATGGCCTACTTCCCATTCGTAATGATTGCGAAAATCGATCAGAAGGGTATTGGGGTCGTCGGTGAGGGCGTTGAAAGCGGCTGCGTCTAGGTGCACGCCTTTATTGGTGACATCAAATGTGGTGTCGTTGAGTCCATCGGCCAAAATTTTAGACCTGACCTTGATTTTGAGCTTTAAAAAAGGGAACTCCGCTTCGGCGTCGTCTACGGCAAAATTGAGTCGGATGCCATTTAGAAAATCGATTTGGTAGAGTTCTTCTCGAAAACGACCTAAGTTGGCTGTCGGGACGGCGATTTGCGCATTGATGCCCTCTTTGGCAACATAGGTGCGCCCCACGATGTCCAGTGCAGTCCACTCGAGGTAAAGTTTGTTTCTAAATGCCTGCGGATCTAGAATGTGGGCGTATTGGTAAAAGGAAATGGTAATGTAATCGTGGCCAATTGCCTGCAATTGTTTTTCTAGCGATGCCCGATCGAGTGTATTCCAGAGTTGCATTTTTTCATTCATTAGACAGCGACATTGTGTTCGCGCAGCGCATCGTTGAGCGAGGTTTTGAGATCTGTGGAGGCCTTGCGTTCGCCGATAATGAGCGCGCAAGGAACTTGGTAGTCTCCGGCTGTAAAAGTTTTGGTGTATGAACCCGGAATAACTACCGATCTTTCGGGAACATAGCCGTTGAATTCAATAGGTTCTGGGCCCGTAACATCGATGATTTTTGTCGATTTGGTCAGTACTACATTGGCGCCGAGGACGGCTTCTTTGCCCACGCGCACGCCTTCAACTACAATACAGCGCGAGCCAATGAACGCGCCGTCTTCAATCACAACGGGTGCGGCCTGAAGCGGCTCCAAAACGCCACCAATACCCACGCCGCCACTCAAATGGACGTCTTTGCCAATTTGCGCGCAGCTGCCAACAGTTGCCCAGGTGTCTACCATGGTGTTGCTGTCTACGTAAGCGCCAATATTGATGTAAGAGGGCATCATGATCACGCCTGGGGCAACATATGCGCCATAGCGAGCGATGGCGTGCGGTACCACGCGGACACCCAAATCTTTGTAATTGTGTTTGAGCGCCATTTTGTCGTGAAATTCAAAAGGTCCTACTTCAATGGTTTCCATTTGGCGGATCGGAAAATAAAGCACAACGGCTTTTTTAACCCATTCGTTGACTTGCCAAGTGCCGTCGTCTAGCGGTTCGGCAACCCGCAGTAGTCCTTTGTCGAGGTCTTCGATGACATGTTCAATGGCTTCAATAGTTGCTTTTTCACTTAATAGTGCGCGGTTTTCCCACGCGGCTTCAATGGCTTGTCTCATGCGCTTGTTGTTCTGGTTTGGGGATTCTGATCAATAATATGAAGCCAACGGCAAAAAATACGACGAGGGCTAAAATGGAAGTGCGGATGTCGAGCAGGCCTTCAATGAGCCCAAAAGTGAGTGTGCCGAGTGCCAAGCCTAATTTTTCAGCTAAATCGTAAAAACTGAAGTACGACGTGAGGTCTTTGGTTTCTGGTAGTAATTTAGAATAGGTCGATCTAGACAAAGATTGAATCCCGCCCATGACCAAGCCTACGCCAGCGGCCGCAATAAAGAACTGCCAAGGATACCACACAAATTGGTACACGTAAATGCAAAGGGCAATCCAAATGATAATGGCGCCACCAAGGGCCTTGAAATTACCAATTTGCTTGGAGATAAACGACATCAGGTAGGCGCCGCCAATTCCGATGAACTGAATGATGAGGATTGAGATGATGAGGTCTTGCTGCTTGATGCCAATCACTTCCTTGTTGGCAAAGGCCACCGCCATGACCATAATGGTTTGGACGGCCATGTTGAACATGAAATAAGATCCTAAGTATCCTTTGAGCGTTTTGTTTTGCCTGATTTGCTTCCAGACACCATACACCTCCGAATAGCCTTTGCGAATGAGGTTCTTGCTGTCTTTTTGCGTGGCGCTCGTCTTGGGTAGTCTCGAAAAAGAGAAGGTGGCAAAGGCAATCCACCAGAGGCTCACCAACGGAAAAGCCCAGCGAATCTGGATCACTTTGGTAAAAACGGTCAAAATCAAAATGATGATCAGCAGTGTAGAGCTCCCTAAATAACCCATTGAGAAGCCGCGCGCCGAAACGCGGTCGTGGTCTTTTACCTCAGCGATGTCGGGCAAATAAGCGTTGTAGTAAACCAAACTGGCCCAAAAGCCTATAGAGCCGAAAAATAAAGGCAACATGCTCCAGCTGATCAAGAAGGGGCTGTGCCCTAATTCTCCGCTTGGCGGTGTTTGAAAAAAGTAAAGTAGTCCGCTCGAAATGGCACCCATGTAGCAGAAAAACTGCATGAAAAGTTTGCGCTTTCCGCCTGCATCTGCAATGCCAGACAAGAGCGGTGAAATCAGTGCAACAACAATATAAGATAAGCAAATGACGTAAGCATAGAATTCGGTGTTGTGGAATTCGCGACCTAAAAAGCTAACGGTGTCGTAGACTGTGCGGCCAGCCTCGTTTTTGACACTCGTTTGGGTCTCGTAAAGAATTGGAAAAATAGCCGAGCTAATGATCAGCGGATAAACTGAATTGGCCCAGTCGTAGAAGACCCATCCGGTGATGGTGCGTTTGTTCCCTTTTTGCTGCATAATTCAAATTTAGACAAATATCTTTAGTCTAAGATGTGCAGACCGTATTTCGAAAGCAAACCAATGAGTTGCGTGATTTGAATCTTGGCTTCTTTGATGGAATTTACTTCTGGATCTAAGCTCAGGTGTTGCACGCCACACAAATTTGCCTTTCTGAGGTCGCTGCGTTCAAAATGGGCGCTCAGCAAATGAGAATTTTCAAAAGAGACCCCCATGGCTTTGGCTTCGGTGAATTCGACACCTTCTAAATCGCAGTTCAAAAACGCGCAGTTTTGAAGATTCATTTGGTAAAAGCTCGCATGTTTCAGAAAGCAATTGTCGAAGTGACACGCAAAACCAAAAGAATTGGCGTATTCAAAATGCAGCCCTAATAATTTGCAATTGTGAAAGGAAACGCTATTCAGTACGGTGTCTGCCAAACTACAATTGGATAAATTGCATTCCTCAAAAGTGCAGTCTAAAAATTTGGATTGGGCTAACTTGACGGCCGTAAAATCCAAACCTATAAATCGACAGGCTTCATAACTGGATTTTTCCTGGAATTCTTCGATAGTCGTGACTTCGATATCGTAAAAATCTTGTCTCATTCGAGTCCTGCAAGATAGGGTTTAAGGTAGGTAAATGGCTCATTGAGCTCGCCTGTCAGTGTTGTTTGGGTGCCGCGAAAAATGATTTGATCAGGATCAGGGCCCAATAAGACAGGGAAAACTTCCTTGAGCAATTCTGAGCCAAAATCTTCAGCGGCATCTTTGGAGAGTTCACACGGCAAGTTGTCTACGGCCATCACGGCAATTGCGCCTGATTGTAGCATGTCAACCTCCTGACCAGTGTTGGGGTCGTAGCCATACATGGACGTGCCAATTTTACTTGGGCGAATGGTGCAGGCAATTGGGCCGTCGATATCGCAAGAAACATCGGCAACCACTTGCATAGGACACGCCGGGTCTTGGAGCATTTGTTGGGTCAGGATAAACGGTGACTTCGAAGACCAAAAATGACAAGGAATGTACATATTGCTCTTTTGCGCAAAAGGCCCAAAGTTGCTTTGATACAATTCGGGTTGGGTGTAAAATTCGCTTTTATCGAAGCCAGCATCTGTTTTTCTACAGAAGTATTGGTGGGTGTCGAGGTGTGTATATACGGCTTCGTTATGTTGTCCGTTCAGATAGGTGTCAGGATCGACTTCTTTTATCGGTAATAGCTTGACGATTTCTCTGGCGCCATTTCCGACACGGCCAAAGCCGGTAAGTACCAATTTGAAGTCAGGGGGCAACACAACTTTTTTCAATTCAGCTTCTACCTCTTTGCGGTCTGTACACAAATGCGCTGGTTTGAGGCTGTACGCACCCGTTTTGAGTCCATAGGTCAAAAAGGCATTGTAAGCACCCACTACGCCTGCATAACGACCAAAACCAATGATGCGTTTGTTGTTGACGTCTTTGAGTACTTCGTAGTCAATAAGGCGAATTCTCTTGTCTAAGATTTCTTGAAGAAGCGCTCTATTGTAGGGCTGTTTCTTGAAAGTATGAGAAAAGAAAAGGTAAGTTTTGTTTGCCAGTAGTTGGTCTTTGGGCACCTCTTTGACGCCTAATAAGATGTCGCAATGGCTCAGGTCTTCTTGAACGGTTAGGCCAAGTTCGGCGTATTTTTCATCTGAAAAGCAGCGAATTGGGGAGTTTTGTACCGTTACTTTAACGTTGGGGTACTGCTTTTCTAATTGGATGCATTGTGCGGGGCTGAGTGGCACCCTGAAATCTGGCGGGGTTTTGCCTTCGCGGATGATGCCGATGTGAATGATGGACATTTTTAGTTGAAGTTGATGAGAGTATAAATCTTTAGCTCAGGTAGTTGTCGATGAACTCGCGCACGCAGGCAGCGCCACCTTTGCGGCTTAAGACAATATCTGAAATGCTTTTGATGGAGGCCACAGCCGATGCAGGGCAAACAGCCAAGCCAACAGCTTTCATGACTTCGGTGTCGTTGCGGTCGTCGCCGATGAAGGCTACTTCTTTAGGCGAGATGTTCATTTCTTTGCACCATTTCTCTAAGATGCTGAGTTTGGGTTCGCGGCCTACATACACGCGCTCAATGCCTAAAAGTGCAGCGCGGTCCTGGACCATGTGTTCGGTAAAACCCGAAGAAATGATGCCGAGTTCTAGTTTTTTACTCTTGCTGAGTTCGAGTAGCGCCAGGCCGTCGTGGGTGTTGTAGCGCTTCATTTGATCACCTTTTTCACTAACGTACATGCCGCCGTCGGTTAGGACGCCATCGACGTCGAGGATCAGCATTTTGAGGCCTTTGATTTTTTTGTCAAGGTTGGCTTGCGAAAAAAGCGGTTTGAACAAGAGTGCTTGTAAATCGACTTCGTATTCTTCGCAAACAGCTTCGAGGTCGTAGATGGAAAGTTCAAAAACATTATCGGCGTCGAGGTCTGCTAAGAAATCGTCAAATTCGATACCGTTTGCCTTGCACAGACCTTTAATGTTTAGTTCAAGTAACATAATTAAATAATTTGATAACCAACACTTTGTGCTACTTTCTGAATGTCGGAATGGAGTTTTCTGAATTCGTTGTAGTTGAGCTGCTGTGAGGCATCTGATTTGGCAACCTTAGGGTTCGGATGCGCCTCGATGAGCAAGCCGTCTATGCCCATGGCCACGCAAGCGCGTGCCAGCGGATTCACTCCGTAAGCGTAGCCCATGGCGTGAGATGGATCTAGTATGATGGGTAAATTGGTGTGTTCCTGCAACCAGGCAACGCCACATAAGTCGAGCGTAAAACGGGTACCCGTTTCAAAGGTGCGGATGCCGCGCTCGCAGAGCACCACATTTTCGTTGCCGCCTGAAAGCACGAATTCGGCTGCTTGTACAAATTCTTGGAGGGTTGTGCCAAAACCGCGCTTGATGAGCACGGGTTTTTTGATTTTTGAACAGGCGCGTAAAATACCTTGGTCGTACATGGCTTTGGCACCCACCTGAATGATGTCGGTGTGTTCGATGATTTCGTCGATATGGGTGGCATCGCGGGCTTCGGTGACCACGTTGAGGCCGTAGTCTTTGCGCATTTTGGCTAAAAGTTGCAAGCCTTCTAGGCCCATGCCTTGAAAAGAGTAGGGGCTCGTGCGCGGTTTGTAGGCGCCACCTCTGAGGGTGGTGAGGCCCATGCTCACGAGTAACTCTGCCGAACCGCGGAGCTGCTCTTCTGATTCGACAGAACAAGGTCCGCCAATCAAGATGGTGTTGTTGGTTTGGCCACCAATACTGACATTTCCAAGTTTAACTTCGCGTTTTTGGTCTTGGAACTTGCGCGATGCGAGTTGGATGTCGTTGGCAAAAACCCAATGGTTTTGGCTGTGGTCTTGCAGCGCTGCTGGCACTTCTTTGAGGCCGCTACCGGTAATCAGGTAGTCTTTTCCTAAATAGTGGATGTGAAAAGCGTGGTGTGTGGCAGCAAGTGCAGCTGCGTTGGTGTTGTTTTTGAGTTCGATGATCATATTTCTGCTTTGATCAAGTTGGAGAATTGAACGATGCCTTTGAGTTGTTTGGCAGCGTCGATGACAGGTAAGTAAAGCACCGCAAAGGGGCTGTTTTTAATGAGTTGCAAGAGTTCAACAACGCTTGCATCTTCATGGATGCAAATAGGTTGGTGATTGATCATGCTATTTGGGTCAATGAAGTTGAGGTCTGAACAGTTATGGAGGTTTTTCAGAAAGGCTTTTCTGATGTCGGCACTCGATACCAAACCAATGAAGGTATTGTGAGCATCTACAGCCATAGCGACACCCATTTGACCATCTTCTACAGTTTGTAGCACATTTTTTAAATCCAAATTTTCAATGCTGAACTTCGGGGTTTCGTGCAAGGGTGTCATGAAATCTGCCACCTTGAAGGCGGAGCCAATGCTGCGCTTGGTGAGGTTCATGAGCGCATTGCCCACGCTAGCCTCTTTGAAAAGATAAGAGCCCGAAACGGCCGTGCTCACGCCCATTTGTCTTAAGATAAACGAGACTTCAGGATTCACGCCGCCGTCCACGTGTATAGATTTGTTGGGGTAGCGCTTTCTGAAATTGCGAATTTTATCAAAATTGAGTCGGTCAAAAACACCACCAGATTGCCCTGGAATAGTGGCCATGATCAGGATGAAATCGAAGTGTTCGAAGGGTTCAAAAGCTGAAATTGGCGTAGGGGTAATGAGGGCCAGGCCTTTTTTGCCGGTAATTGCTGCAGGAATTTGAAGTTCAGTATTTAAATCTTCTACTTGAAAAGTGAGGTACTCAACGGGGTTTTCGAGTAGGTAAGGGTAAAATTTGCTCGGGTCAGGGGTAATGATGTGCAAATCGAGTGGGAGGGTGCACCATTCGCGGATTTTTTTGATGTCGTCAAAAATGCGGAGGTCGTTGTTGCAATCGATGTGGAGGAGATCTACTTGATGGGCTACTAGGTCAGCAATAACGGCTTGCAAAGGGCGAGCGGCGTCGGAATAAATGGATGCTGAAATTTTCATGGTAGACACAAAAAAAGATGGGGTAAGCTACTTTTATCGCACCGCTACAACCTCTTACCTTTGCTACATTCCTGTCCTGGAGGATTCAGAGGGAGCTGGTCGTAAAAGACTTACCCCATGCAAAAATACGAATTTCTTGTGATTCTATGCAATAATTGCGCGGTTCAATAAAGAAATCATGGCTAAAGTCACAATAAAGAGCTGGGTGGCAGTTTCTTCGGAGAGTGCAGATCCGTCTTCATCTTCTTCTGAAACCTCCATCGCCATGAATTGAGCCAAGAATGGTTGGTCGCAGAAAGATTCGATGATTTCTTCGTCTTCGCTTTCAAAATACTGATCGAGCATGTCAAAGAAAGGTTCTTCTAGCGCATCGATGTCGTCTTCGGTAATGGTTCGCAGCTCCACGCCATCTTGTTTGAATGCTTCAAGTACCAAGCAGAAATAGTAGATCAACAAGCCTTCAAGGTCTTCGTTTTTGTATTCCTCAGGTGCCGTCATGACATAGCCCAATAAGGCTTCTTGTGCATCGGCATAGCGCTCCGTGATGTTTTCGAGTTGTTCGTCGGTGAGGTTGTCCACGACCTCAATGGCCTTTTCGATGGCCGCTAAAGAAACTTGTTTCATAAAATAATTTTGGCAAAGGTAGTTTATTTCTCGCTTTTCATTCTGTGTAACTTGGGCTACAAATCAAAATGTAACAAGTTCTTAACTTTGTACTCGAAATGAATAAGAATTGATTTAATCCATAAAAAATAGAAAGATGTCGAAAACAATCATTGACGTGCGCACGCACGCCGAATTTGCTGGTGGCCACGTAGCCGGATCCATCAATATTCCACTCCAAGAAATCACTGAACATATCGACGAAATCAAAGCCATGGAGCAGCCGATTATTTTTTGCTGTGCGGCAGGTGTTCGTTCTGCTCAAGCAACGCAATATTTTCAATCTATTGGTGTAAATTGCGAAAACGGAGGTTCTTGGTTAGATGTGAATTACTTAGCTTCTCAACAATAAGCAATGTCTTTACTTAAGAAATTATTCGGCGGAACAAGCGTAGATTTCGCAACGCTCGTCAAGCAAGGAGCCATGATCATCGATGTGCGTTCACCTGCAGAATTCAAAGGTGGGCATGTCAAAGGCGCAGTCAATATGCCTTTGCAGTCTTTGCAAGCCAACATGAGCAAGATTCCCAAAAACAAAACGATCATTACTTGTTGCGCGTCAGGAATGCGCAGCGGTAGTGCCAAAAGCTTGCTCAAGGCAGCTGGCTATACCGTGCACAACGGCGGCGGCTGGATGAGCCTCAAAAGCAAAATCTAGGATTTATACCAACAAAAAAAGGCGACCAATGGTCGCCTTTTTTTGTTGCATAGATTTTTTATTTATTGTACTCCAGAATATAGAGCAACACCTTTTCCATCAAATGTGCGCGATCTTTGCCGCTCACGTTGTGCGGGTGCATGGGGTATACAAAGTAATCTGCCTGCACGCCGTTTTCGATAAAAGACTTAAGCAAAGCCTCGTTGTGCTGCATCACGACAACATCGTCTACGGTACCATGAATGAGCAATAATTTGCCTTTTAAATTTTTGGTGTGGTTCAAGAGTGAGTTGGCTTGGTAGCCCTCTGGATTTTGTTCGGGGCGGTCCATGTAGCGCTCACCGTACATTATTTCATAGAATTTCCAGTCGGTAACAGGGCCTCCTGCAACGCCAACATTGAACACACCTGCTTGGCGCAGCATCAAGCTGGTTGTCATGAAGCCCCCAAAAGACCAACCATGGACCGCCATGCGCTGGCCATCAATGTAAGGCAAAGACTTCAGGTAGTCTACACCCGTGAGCTGATCTTCCATTTCTACGGTACCGAGTTGGCGGTGAATTTGGCTTTCGAAAGCAAAGCCGCGCTCGCCCGAACCGCGGTTGTCTAGGGTAAACACAATGTAGCCCTGATTGGCCAGCCAATGCATCCATAAATTGGCACCCGCCAACCAACTGTTCGTCACCATTTGGGCATGGGGCCCGCCGTAGACATATACCAGCACGGGGTATTTTTTAGTCGGGTCAAAGTCCGCAGGCTTGATCATGCGGTAATAAAGTGCCGAACCATCTTTTCCTTTGATATTGCCAATCTCGGTACTACCGATGTTGTATTCAGCTAGTTTATCCGGAGAATCTTGCAAGAGTTTGGCCATTTTCCCGTTCAAGGTCATGACGTATTCCTTGTTTGCAACTTCTACACTGCTGTAGCCATCGTAATAATAAGCGCCTTTTGGTGCCAAAGCAAAACGGTGTGTGCCTTCTGCGTTGGTGAGTAGGCGTTGGTTGCCTTGCAAATCTACCTCGTAAACTAGGGTATTACATGGATTGGCTCCGGTTGCAGAAAAATAAATTTTACTGCCGTCTTCACTCGCCTCAAGGATGTCCTTTACTACAAATTTGTTGGAAGTTAATGTCTTGATAATTTGGCCGTTGATGTCTACATAATAAAGGTTGTTGAAGCCATTCTTTTCTGATATCCAGATGAAGTTGTCGGATGTTTTGGAAGGGAAAAATGCTGGGTGCTCTGGCTCTACCCATTTGTCGTTTTGTTCCTCCCATAAAGTGCGAACGAGGTTTCCTTTTAAATCGTAGAGAAACAACCACATATGGTTCTGGTCGCGGTTCACCTCTGCCACCAAAAGGTATTCTTCACTCGGTGTAAAAGCCACGTTGGTAAGGTAGGAATCTGCGGCTGAACGCGGGCTAATATAGGTTGTTTTCTTGGTCTTGAGGTTGTAAATGCCCACGCGCGGTTTTTCTGACGCTTGGCCAGCCATTGGGTACTTGATGAACTTGACCGCACCTGGTGTTTGGTTGATGTCTAAGAGCGGGTAGTCGTGAACTGCACTTTCATCCTTTTGATAAAAAGCGAGCAAAGCCCCTGAGTTTGACCAAAAAATCCCTTCTGTAATGCCGAACTCACTGCGTGCATAGGTTTGGCCAGACACAATGTTTTTGTCTTTGTTTTTGGTGACCGCACGCCCGTCGACATATAAATTGTTGTCTATGGTATAAGCCAAGCGCTTACTTGCGGCATGAAAATGCACGTTTTCGCCGCCATTTTGAACTTGATGCGTGCTGCCTGTTTTACTTGTTGTATTGTATAACGCAAATACGCTTCCACCGTCTGAAACTTCTAAAACATCTTTACTTACCCATTTGGCAAAAGCAAGGTGCGCAAAGGAAGTACCCAGTTTTTCATTGATTTCTTTGACGCTCGTCAATTCGAATGCTTTGTCCGAAGCGACTGAACTTTGCTGCAGACTCTGCCAATCGGCACTGCAAAAAGAGTAAGAATCCGTTTCGGGTATCCATTGGAAATTATTGAGGCGCACCGGCGAAAGTGCTCTTTGCTTTAAAACAGACTCCTTGAGGTCAAAGGATTTCTTTTGACCAAAACTAACGAAAGCCAGTCCGATGAATAGGAATTGAAAGAAGTGTTTCATGAACGTTGTATAAATTGATTGAAAAATAATTCGATAGGCCGCCCCGTGTGGTAGCATTTGAGCATGATTTGATCGAGCTCAGGCTTGAGTAGCGTTTCGGCTTCAAATGTACTATAAAAATAAAATTGCTTGTTAAAGAGTAGGGGCTCTTGAGCGGCCGCTTCCTGAAATACCTTATCTAGTTTCTTATTTTTTTCTCCGTGAATTTCGCCAAAAAGCGACTTGAAATCCTTGGCAGTATATAGTTTTTGAAAGGTGCTGAGGTCATTCGCAATGCCTTCTCTAAGCGCATACAAATCGTCTTTTTCGATTTCGTAAACGCCTCCATAGGCCCGCACATGCTCTGGCCCAAACTCAAAATAAATACCGTGAATTGAACTGCTTTTCTTGCCTTGCGGCGAAATAACGGCCGAACACTGCGTCTTGTAAGGCGTTTTGTCTTTGGAAAAACGGATGTCTCTATTGATGCGAAAAATACAATCGGCAGCTTTGAGTTCCTTGAAAACAGGCTCTGTTTTGGCCAGTTCGTCGATGAGGTGCTGCGTAAAAGCTTTAAAAGGTTCTTTCACGCTCTTTTCATAGCGCTTGCGGTTGGCATCAAACCATTCTCTGTGGTTGTTGGCTGCGAGCTCTTGAAAGAACAGTAGGTAATCTTCTGTGAAAAAGGACATGTGGTAAAAATACAAAAAGCCGCTTAATTATGAGGGGATAGGCGTTTTTGACAGGATACTCAATGTAATATTCCATTTATTGTGTCCGATGAGCGTTTTATTTTACATTTAATTTTGCTTTTTCTGCTTGTAAGAACTGTTTCAATTCTTCTGAACTAGGTAGGGCGGTTTGATATGTGGAGACAAACAAGTTTTGATCAATGCCCCCTAATGCATATTCAACCAATTCATCGTTTTTAGTGGTGCATAACTTCGAAACAAAAGCCATGTCCTAATTCCAACATGAAATTTTTCAAATCGTTGAGAAGTGCATTTTCAAACTTTGATTCATCTGCGAAGAGATTGACCGGTAGATCTAGAAAATCAAAAACAAATGGCGTCTTGATAATGGAACTCGCTGATTGCATTTCTGCAGCTGTAGTAGAGCTATTGATTATTTTACCTTTGTTTTTTGAAACGGCGGTTCGTTCAAAAGTTAAACTATTTATTTGCCGTTTTAGCTCACGGACTGTCCAAATACCTTTTATGCACTGTATTTCGTAGAATTCTCTTTTCTCCTTGCTCGAAATTTTAAGCAACTCAGTGAAATGGGAGAATGATATCTTGTCTAATAATTTTGCGGTATATTCATGTGCGTCAATAGAGGATGCAGAGGCTGTTAGCAATATACTTTTAGGTAATTTGAATTATGCAGACACTGTCTGCATTATTTGAGGATACGCCTGATAAAACTGTTTAAACAATTTTAAATTCCTTTCAGACAATCCCTTTCTATTAAGTTTTTCGGCAAGCGTTTGCTCTAATTTGGTGCCATAAATTGCTTTAACAGCACCATTTTGTTCAAATTCAAAAATATATCCTCCAATTAACAAATTGCGCAATGTTAACAGGCGGTCAATCGATTTTACGGCTCGGTTTGTCAATTGACGGTCCAATTCACTAATTTGTAAAAGAAGGGAGGATAAATCATGACTCATAGATCAAATAGTGTTGTTTGTTTTTGATTCACAAAAAAACGCATCAATTTGCGCTTTATTTTCAGCCTCAATCCTTGATATAGCCCTTCTTTATGTATCGGGAATGTTGTTAAGTGTTTGAAGATAAATTTTTTAATGAGGAGGAATAATCAGGAAAAGATTAATTCCATCTGCGCAAAAAAGTCAAACGACTAAGTAATAATCCATACAAGTGTAGGATACTGGGGCCTTGGCAGATTGAGTCAAAAAGCGTTCAATACCAAATACAATTTTTGCGAACCCTAATTTGCTTAACTGATGTAGTAAAATGTACAATTACAAACGTATATGTGAAAATATTATAACATATTTAGTAACACCTAGCGCTGAGTATTTTGCAGCTTTGCATCATGGAGCAACTTATTGGTGTGCAAATTCGAGAGATTGTTGAGAAACGCGGAATGACCGTAACGGAATTTGCCAAACGCATCAATAAATCGAGAGAGAATGCCTACTCTATCTTTTCGCGAAAAACGATTGATACTGGTTTGTTGAAGCTGATCTCCGAGGTGCTTTCTTTCGACTTTTTCAAGCAGTTTAGTACGGAATACTTGGCCTTGCTGGCAACTTATGAGCATACCTTAACGGAAATCGAGCTGCTCCGAGACTACAATCAATTGCTTAGAAAAGAACAATAGGCGTCTAAAAATGAGCGAGACACTTGTTAATTCGCTTATTCTCGCTATCTTTGCACCCCAAATAGTATATTAATTAAAGTTTAACCTTATGAATTCTTACGAAACTGTTTTCATTTTAACTCCCGTTTTGTCTGATGAGCAGGCAAAGGAAGCAGTACAGAAATTCGAAGGCGAGATCACCTCAAAAGGAGGTAAAATCAAGCATTCGGAGAGCTGGGGTTTGCGCAAATTGGCCTACCCAATCCAGAAAAAATCAACAGGATTTTACTTCCTAGTTGAATTTGAAGCTGAAGGCAACGTTGTTGCAGATTACGAATTGATGATGAAGCGCGACGAGCGTGTTCTCCGATTCTTAACTGTAAAAATGGATACCGATCACCTTGCCTACGCTGACAAGCGTCGTGCAAAAGCTGGAGCAACTGCCTAATTTATTGTCAAACCCATTAAACAACGAGACATGTCAAACGATATCCGTTACCTTACTCCGATCAACATCGATATTAAAAAGGAGAAGTACTGCCGCTTTAAGAAAAGTGGAATTAAATTCATCGACTACAAAGACGCTAGTTTCTTATTGAAATTGGTTAACGAACAAGGTAAAATTTTACCACGTCGCATTACCGGTACTTCCCAAAAGTATCAAAAACGTGTCAACAAAGCCATCAAGCGTGCGCGTCACCTCGCGATTTTGCCTTACGTTGGCGACATGTTGAAATAAGTCATTGTTGAACGATATAACTGAGAAATCATGGAAGTCATTCTAAAGAAAAATGTAGATAAACTCGGTTACACCAATGAGGTAGTAACTGTGAAGCCAGGATACGGACGAAATTTCCTTATCCCACAAGGGTATGCTGTTTTAGCTACCGCAAGTGCAAAGAAAGCACACGAAGAAATCATGCGTCAGAAGTCGCACAAAGAATCCAAAATGTTGGCTGAAGCCCAAGCAATTGCTACTAAGTTAGCAGACGTTGCTGTAAGCATCGCTACCAAGGCTGGTGAAAACAACAAAATCTTCGGATCTGTTAACACCGTTCAGCTTGCAGAGGCTCTTCGTGGCCAAGGATTCGACATCGATCGCAAATCTCTCAAAATCAAAGATGAGCCAATTCGCGAGCTCGGAACATTTGAAGCAGAAGCCAACCTTTACAAAGGTGTGAAGCAAAGCTTCAAATTTGACGTCATCAGTGAATAAGCTATTCTACAAAGCATAAAAAAAGCCTCGCAATTTGCGAGGCTTTTTTTATGCTTTAAAATTCCTAAAGAAATAAAATTAAAGTTCCTAATGAATTAAAGTGCTTTGACCAGGTATTCTTTTACATAATTGCTCACTCCTTCTTCTAGGCTATGGAACCCACCTGCGTAACCAGCAGCCAAAAGTTTACTCATGTCAGCTTCAGTAAAATATTGGTATTTGTCTCGGATGTCGATAGGGGTATCGATAAAGGATATGTTTGGCGCGAGGTCTAGGGCTTCAAAGGTGAGGCGTGCTAAATCGTAAAACGTACGCGCTTTACCAGACCCAAGGTTGTAAAGGCCGCTTGCAGGGAGCGAATCTTGTAAAAACTGACAAACTTTGGCCACGTCTTTCACATAGACGAAATCGCGGAGTTGTTCGCCGTCTTTGTAATTGGGGTCATGGGACCTGAAAAGGTTCATGGCGCCGTTGGCCTGAATTTGTTTGTAAGTGTGCAATACCACGCTTGCCATTCGGCCTTTATGGTATTCTTTCGGGCCATAAACGTTAAAGAATTTGAGCCCGTACCATTTGGGGGGCGTTTGGTTTTGTGCGAGTGCCCAGATGTCAAAGTCGTTCTTGGATTTGCCGTACAAGTTGAGTGGCTGCAACTGACTGCTCAGGGCGTGTTCGTCTTTGTAACCGAATTCGCCAAGGCCGTAGGTGGCTGCTGAGCTTGCGTAGACCAACGGAATTTGCTGCGCCGAACAAATGCGCCAAATGGCTTGGCTGTAGTGCAGGTTGAGGTGATCAAGTGCTGCTTGACTTTTTTCGGTGGTGTCGGTGCGGGCACCGAGGTGGAAAACGAATGAAACGGAAGCCGCATTTTCTTCAAACCAAGGCAAAAAGGCCTCGCGGTCTATGCATTGTTCAAAGGAAAGGTTGGTCCAGTTTGGTTTTTTAGCTTCTGCTGAAAAGTCGTCTACTAAAATGAGGTCTTGCTGCCCTGCAGCGTTGAGTGCTTCTGCTAAATAGCTGGCTATAAAGCCGGCTGCTCCGGTAACGACAATCATGTTAGAACAAGCCGTTGATTTCGGCGTCAATTACGTTAATGATTTTTCCGAGGTCTTCTTGGTTCTCAGGGAAACGGTTGTTGTCGACGTCAATGATGAGTAATTTTCCTTTGTCATAGGTAGAAATCCAGGCTTCATAGCGCTCGTTGAGGCGCTTGAGGTAGTCTAGGCGAATGCTTTCTTCGTAATCGCGACCGCGTTGCTGGATTTGAGAAACCAATGTAGGCACGCTGGCACGCAAGTAAATGAGTAAGTCTGGCGCCGACACGAATGAATCCATGAGGTTGAACAGCGAAAAGTAGTTTTCGAAGTCGCGGGTGGTCATGAGGCCCATGGAGTGAAGGTTGGGCGCAAAGATAAATGCGTCTTCGTAGATGGTGCGGTCTTGAATGACGGTATGTGTAGATTCTTTGATTTCTTGGATTTGCGTAAAGCGGCTATTGAGGTAATAGATTTGCAGATTGAAAGACCAACGCTGCATGTCGTGGTAGAAATCGTTGAGGTAGGGGTTTTGATCGACGTCTTCGAAGTGGGTGTCCCAGTTGTAATGTTTTGAAAGTAAATTGGTTAAGGTGGTTTTTCCGGAACCGATATTTCCTGCGATAGCGACGTGCATAACTAAAAATTTAGAGGGCTAAAGTACGACATTTACAGTGAAACGTCAAAAATTGAGACCTACATTTTCAGTCGATAAACCTTGATTTTTTGTCCTTGCTGAAAATAAAATTGATCTTGTAAAACTTGTAGCTGTTGGTAGTTTTGAATAGGGAGTTCAATAGGGCTTGATTGAAGGTTCGGGTCCAATTTTTCTATCTGATTTTGAGTCAGCACCCAGCATTCATTTTGGTAGCCAAATAGGGTGAGTCCCGGGGCTAAAGTCAAGTTTTTGACCAAGGTGAGGTTGCGGTCATACTCAAAATAGCGTCCGTCGCTAAGTAGACAAATCAGTTTTTGTCCGCATTCAAAAAAATGAACAAGTTGTGCCTCATTGCTGGCGTCAAAACAATTGTCAACAATTTGAACGGTTTGAGCTGCATTGATATTGAATAAAATCAAGCGCGCGCGATACTGGTCAAACAGCCAAATGAAGTCTGGCCGCTGGCTTATCGCTACTTGGGCAACGCTTGAAAAGCCAAAATCGAAAAAAGCCAATAAACCATCCTTTAGTTGTAAGGTGTTATCTACGACGCCTATCATTTGTTGACCTTCTGAAAAAAGGAGAGCGCGCAAGCCACTGATTGCTTGTACATCACTTATTTCAGCTAAGGTTTTAAATGTTTCTTGAAAGGGCTGCTGATTTTGCTGGTTTTGCAACCAAACGGTGTTGCTTTTCCATTGATAAAGTTGGCCCCATTCGTCGCTGGTCCAGTGGTAAGTGCTGTCTTTGAGGGTGAGTTCTTTTTCTAAAATCCATGTTTGCCCCAGTGAATGAAGACCAATTAAAATATAAATAATGGGGACAAGTATTTTCATCGCAGGCCTAAAATTTCTTTTAGTAAGGTATCTGAATTTTGCAAGCGTGGTACCTTATGCTGGCCACCAAGTTTGCCTTTTTGCTTGAGCCAGCGGTGAAAGGTTCCTGCTGTCGCCATGGTAAGTAACGGAAATCCGATGTTGATATTGCCTTTGCGCTTTGCGTCGTAATCGGCATTGCCATTTTTAAGCGCTTGGTCTAGGGTTGCACAAAATGCAGCGTTATCATTAGGGTTTTGTACAAATTCAATGAGCCAATGGTGGCGGCCTACTTGTGTGTCTTCAGAAAAATCTGGTGCAACAGTGTAGTCGCGCACTTGTACGTGGTGCGCAAGGCAAGCTTCGCTGAGGGCTTGTTCGGCGTGCTCAATAATGAGTTTTTCTCCAAAAGCATTGATGTAGTGAGCAGTACGGCCACTGACCACAAAGCGATAAGGCTGGGTTTGGGTAAAGCGGATGGTGTCTCCAATGATGTAGCGCCAAAGGCCTGCAGAGGTGGAAATGACTAAAGCATAGTCGGTATCGGGTTGTACTTCTTCGAGTGAGTAGACGGTTGAAGAAGCCAAACCTTCAAAGCTTGACATCGGGATGAACTCAAAGAAAACTTCCGAATTGGTAAGCAAAAGCAAGTCCTTGCTGTCTTTTTGGTCCTGCAAGCCAAAATAGCCCTCAGAGGCATTGTAGTTTTCGACGTAATTCATGTCGGTTTTGCCAATAATATTTTCAAAGGCTTGCCGATAAGGCACAAACGAAACGCCGCCATGGATGTAGAGCTCTAAGTTGGGCCAAACCTCTGCAATGGTTGCTTTCTCGCTTTTTTCTAAGACTTTTTGCAAAAGCAAGAGCGTCCAGCTCGGCACACCCGCAATGATACAGATATTTTGATCCAGAACAGAAGCCGCCATGCGGTCTAGCTTTTCTTCCCAGTTTTCTAGAAGTGCGATTTCTTTTTTAGGAGTTCGGCGCAGTTCGGTCCAGATGGGGAGGTTGTTGATGATGATTGCCGAGAGGTCGCCGATAAAGACGCCGTGGCTGTGCTGCTCAATTTTGCCTGTACCGCCTACAATAAGGTGCTTGGCGTTGTAGAGTTTGCGGCCTTCAAAATTGTGGTAATACTGCGCGAGTAAGTCTTTGCCGCCTGCATAATGGTTCTCTAAGAGCGAACTCTCGGTAATGGGCAGTATTTTGATGCGGTCTGCGGTGGTGCCCGACGATTTAGCAAACCATTTGGTGGCTCCGGGCCAGAGCAAATCGGTTTCGCCTTCTATGGCGCGGTCGATGAAGGGCTTGAGTGTGCCGTAATCTGACAGCGGCACCTTTTTTTTGAAATCGTTGTAATTGACTAATTCAGCAAAATCAAAGGATTTGCCGTATTGCGTTTGAGCTCCTTCGAGCAATAAAAACTCAAGTGTGCGTGCTTGATTGGCAAGGGCTTGATCGCGGTAGTCGTGAATACGGTCCATACGCCGACCAATCCACCATGAAAATAAGGTGTTAAACGGCATATGTTAATAGAAGTAGCTTAACCCCAAATGAGGATAGACACTAAAATGCTGATGAGGGCTACGGTGATGATGGTGCCAATTGCGGCAGTAGATCCTTCGAAAAAATTATCTGACATAAGGTTGTTTTTTGAATTTCAAAAATAACAAATCTTTTAATCTCGGTTGCCCAAAAGACGCAATAAAGACAAGAATAAATTCACAAAAGTTAAATACAATTGAAAACCAGCAAATAAAGCCAACTTTTGACGCAAGGTGCCATCCATTTGGGCTTGGTGCGCCATGTTTTTGATCATTTGCATTTCGTAGGCCACTAACCCTGTGAAAATGAAGACAGACACCAAAGAAATGATGTAATCAAAGCCGCTGCTGCCTAAAAACATATTGACCACGCTCGAGATAATGACGCCAAAAAGAAGCATGTAAAGCAAGCTGCCAAACTTAGTGAGGTCGGTTTTGGTGGTGTAGCCCAAGAAAGCCATGAAGCCGAAAGAACCTGCCGTTAAAAGGAAGGTGGTGGCCAGCGTTCCAGTGGAATAGCTCATGAACAAAATAGATAAGCTCATGCCTAATAAAACAGAATAAATGACAAAAAGCGCCATCAAGGTGCCAAATGAGAATTTATTGAAGCCTCCAGCCATGACAAAGGAAATCAGGATCGGTGAAAATAATACCACATAAAAGAACATGGATACACCGCCAGACGCCGTCATGAAAAGTGAACTCATTAACTCGGTGTTGGTACCGATGATATAAGAAATGGCCCCGGTGATGGTGAGGGCTGCAAACATGTAGTTGTAAACGCTCTTGATGAAATCGCGTGCGTAATCTTGGCTGAGGGAGCCTGAGTTTTGATAGTTGTAATCTTCCATGGTTAATGAATTTTTGCTTGCACTAAATTAATAAATTCTTTGCGCGTGGCATCGTTGGTCATGAAAATTCCGGTAAACGCACTGGTGGTAGTGACCGAATTTTGTTTTTGTACGCCGCGCATTTGCATGCACATGTGTGCACACTCCACAACAACGGCCACGCCTAAAGGAGCGAGGGTGCGCTGTATGCAGTCGCGGATTTCTATGGTGAGCCTCTCTTGTACTTGTAGCCTGCGGGCATAGGCGTCTACAACGCGAGGAATTTTGCTGAGACCAACAATTTTGCCGTCCGGAATATAGGCAATGTGCGCTTTGCCAAAGAATGGCAGCATGTGGTGCTCGCACATAGAGTAAACTTCGATGTCTTTGACAATGACCATTTCAGAGTAGGCTTCGTGAAAAATAGCCGAATCTATGATGGAGTCAGGGTTGAGGTCGTAGCCGCTCGTTAGAAATTGCATGGCTTTGGCCACGCGTTCGGGTGTTTTGAGCAAGCCCTCGCGGTTGGGGTCTTCGCCGAGTTGTTCGAGCACGCCTTTGTAGAGGTCTTGCAATTGACTATTTTCCAAGTGAAATGTTTTAGTACGCTGAGTAATAGACCTAAAAAGGTTCTTTTCCGCCGTAGTATTCTACGTAGTTGTTTTCGGTCTCGACCAATTTGATTTTGGCGAGTTCTCCGCCGTTTTCTAGTACGAGCGGGGCTAGGATGTCCCAGATGGCAATAGCCATGATTTCGGTAGAAGCCATTTGGCCCGCTAGAAAGGGTACATCAAGGTTGAGGTTTTTGTGGTCGAGGACTTCAATGATGTGTGTCCTTATCAATTGGCTCAGGAGTTTGAGGTTCATGATGAAACCGGTGTTGGCGTCTGGAATACCTTTGACGGTAACCCAGAGCTCAAAGTTGTGGCCGTGCCAGTTATGGTTGGCACATTTCCCGAATACTTCCCAATTTTTTTCGTCGGACCATTCAGGGCGCCAAAGTTTATGGGCGGCATTGAAGGTTTCGCGACGGGTGATATATGTTGTTTTCATGACAATAGCCTAATTACGATACAAAGTTAGTAAGAATGTGGCATTTCATGAGGCCATCGCGGTCAATTTCTGTCAATTCGACGGCTACAATTTGATTGATGAGCGCTTCATTATACGGCGTCTTGACTTTCACGTAGTTTTCACTGAAGCCGTATAGCCAACCTTCGTTTTCCTCTTGTTCAAAAAGAACAGCTTTTCGCTTGCCTACTTGGGTCTGGTAAAAGGCTAATTTTTTGCGGTCTGATAGCAGGTGCAAGATTTTACTCCTTTCGCGACGATTCTCCATTGGTACTTTCGTGCCGAGTTTTGGGGCGCCTGTGTTGGCTCTTTCGGAATACGTAAAGACGTGTAGGTAAGAGATATCGAGATCCTTGAGAAAATGGACTGTCGCTAAAAAATCTTCGTCGGTCTCGCCGGGGAAACCAACAATGACATCTACGCCAATACAGGCATCGGGGTTGGTTGCTTTGATGCGCGCCACTCTTTGGGCATACAAACTCGTTTTGTATTTGCGGCGCATTTTTTCGAGGATGTCGTCGGAGCCACTTTGTAGCGGGATGTGAAAGTGTGGTGCAAAGCGTTTGGATTCCTTTAAACAAAAGTCGATGATGTCGTCTGAGAGCAAGTTGGGCTCGATAGAAGAAATCCGAAAGCGCTCAATGCCGGCTATTTCGTCTAAAGCTTTGGTTAAATCAAAGAAATTTTCATCACCGCCTTGTCCGAAGTCACCGATATTGACACCCGTGAGCACCACTTCTTTGACTGCCGTTTGAGCAATTTTTTGCGCTTCGGCAACAGTAGCGGCAATGGATGCGTTGCGGCTTTTGCCACGAGCGAGCGGAATGGTGCAAAAAGTACAGAAGTAGTCGCAGCCGTCTTGTACTTTTAAAAAGGAACGGGTGCGGTCTCCGTAGGAATGCGATGGAATGAAGTCGTGGGTGTGCTTGATGTTGTCGTGCACCACTTTTACTTCGCTTTTCTTTTCTAGATGCGCTAGTACATTGAATTTTTCATTGGCCCCCAAAACGAGGTCAACACCGGGAATACGGCTGATTTCTTCTGGTTTGAGCTGCGCGTAGCAACCCAAAATGATCACCATTGACTCTGGTGATATTTTCTTGGCGCGCTTCACGAGCTGCTTGCATTTTTTGTCGGCGTTCTCCGTTACAGAGCACGTATTGATGACAAAAACATCGGGTTTGTCTTCGAAATCGACCTTAGCAAAGCCGCCGTCTTCAAAGAGCCGCGCGATTGTAGAGGTCTCCGAAAAGTTAAGTTTACAACCAAGTGTATAAAATGCAACACGTTCGAATTGATTCATCGCTGCAAAAGTACAAAATCCTTAACTTTGCATCAAACTAAAGTTATGAAGTACGATATCGCGGTTATAGGAGGAGGAATTGTTGGCGCAGCCACTTTTTACAAGCTTCAAAAAAAATTCCCCAACCTCAGCATCGTGCTTTTCGAAAAAGAAAAAGTACTCGCCGATCACCAAACTGGCAACAACTCTGGAGTCATCCACTCCGGGCTCTATTACAAACCGGGTTCGCTCAAGGCGCGCAACTGCATTCAAGGCCGCAAAAAACTCGTTCAATTTGCCAAAGATTACAAAATCGCCCACGACGTCTGTGGTAAGGTAGTGGTGGCCACCGATGCTTCCGAACTTCCAAACATGGACAAAATCTTCAATACTGGTCTAGAAAACGGCATTGAAGGCATCGAAAAAATCACCGCCGTACAGGTCAGCGAAATAGAACCACATGTCAAAAGTATTGGCGGCATTTGGGTACCAGTCACCGGCATCATCGATTTCCGTGGCGCCACCCAAAAAATGGCCGAGCTCGCTTTGGCAGCGAATCCACAAAGCGCCCTGCATTTGGAATGTGAAGTACAAGGCATCGAAAAAGGCGAGGCCAGCAGCACCATCTTTACATCCAAAGGAAAATTTGAAGCGCGCTACCTGGTTTTTTGCGCCGGTTTACAAGCAGACCGCCTGGCGCGCAAAGACGGCGTTGGCCTCAAAGAACAAGTAGTTGGTTTCCGCGGAGACTACTACGAACTCACTCCAGAAGCCAAACACAAAGTCAAGAACCTTATTTATCCGGTCCCGAACCCCGACTTCCCCTTCCTTGGCGTGCACTTCACCCGTATGACCGACGGCGAAATTGAATGCGGCCCCAACGCCGTTTTCACCTTCAAGCGCGAAGGCTACGGCAAAACCGACTTCTCCCTGCGCGACACCTACGACGCACTCACCTACAAAGGCACCTGGAAACTCTTCTTTAACAATATGTCTTTTGGCATCAATGAATACCGCCGCGCCTTTTCTAAAAAACTGTTCCTCAAGACGCTCCAACGCATGATTCCGTCGCTCACCATGGAAGACATCCATCCAGGGCGCTCTGGTGTTCGCGCACTCTTGCTTGCTGAAGACGGCGACACCCGCGACGACTTCCGCATCGAGTACCACGGCAACTCCATACACGTGCTCAACGCACCATCACCTGCTGCAACGGCGTCTTTAGCCATTGGCGAGTACATCGCTGTGGAGGCAGAGAAGCATTTTAATCTCTAAGAAAAGTTGCGTTTATTGCCGGCTTAAATTCCCAGCCTTCCAATCTTGGATCAGCTTAGACCATGCATAAGGGTTGAGGAGGTTGTTTTGGGGCAACTGGCCGTTCGTGTAAATTTTGGTGTTTTGTTGTTTGGTGACGGCACCGTAAGCTAAAGATGCATCGGCGTCTAGGCGCGCGGCTACAAAAGCGAGTGATTCACCGCTGAGTTCGCGTTGGGCGCGGCGGATGTCGTCTTCGTAGGGGTTCATGTTGACAAAATGTTGGGCAAAGGCTTCTTTGTTGGGCCAAGGATAAACCCGAACTTCTGGCATTGTGAGTGTGTCGCGGGTGAGCATGTGGATGATGCTGTAACGGTTGTCATTGAGCGTGTCGGGAACCCAAAATGGGCTGGTGCTGTAGCCTTTTCTGGAAAAGTAGAGGGTATCGCCAGGTTGGCAGACGATAGAAAAGAAACCGTAACCATCCGAAATGACGCCTTTATTTAGCGTTTTGTTGTAAACGGTGGTGTAGGGGAGTTCGAAGGCCTCTTCGGTGACCACTACGCCAGATAACTGAATGAGTGTCTTTTCTGAACCTTGCGCAAACAAGGAGGAGGCAGAAAAAAAGAGAGAAAAAATAAAGATTGCTTGTTTCACATGATAAATTTACGAATAACATGACGAATCAAAGCTACTTAGGTAACCGAATGGCAAATTTTATTGTTAAATTTGCAGGAATTTATTAAAAAATAAGTTCATGTCGCTCTCGAATCTCTCCCAGATCACTGAAGGTTTAACCTATGACGACGTCCTTTTGGCGCCTGCCTACTCGGAGGTGCTGCCTCGCGATGTCTCCTTGAAAAGCAAATTCACCAAGCAGATAGCCGTTAATACGCCAATTGTTTCTGCCGCCATGGACACCGTCACGGAGTCTGCGTTGGCCGTTTCAATTGCCCAACAAGGCGGAATCGGCGTCATTCACAAAAACATGAGCATCCAAGCGCAAGCATTAGAAGTTCGCAAAGTGAAACGCTCTGAAAGTGGCATGATCATCGATCCAATTACACTTCCCGAAGATGCAGTGGTAAAAGATGCACTCACGCTCATGCGCGAGAACAGCATTGGCGGTATTCCTGTAATCGACGCCAACCGTGTTTTGAAAGGCATCCTCACCAACCGCGACCTCCGTTTCGAAAAGAACCTCGAGCGCCCAGTTCGCGAAATCATGACCTCCGAACACATCATCACTACTGGCGAAAGCACTGATCTCACCACTGCTGAGGTTATTCTACAGCAAAACCGCATCGAAAAACTACCTGTTGTAGATTCAGACAACCGCCTAATTGGCCTAATTACCTATCGCGACATCATCAAAGTCAAAGAACATCCAAATTCTTGCAAAGATTCTTTAGGACGATTGCGCGTGGCAGCGGCGGTTGGCGTTACTTTCGACACCATGGAGCGCGTAGCAGCACTTGTTGAGGCTGGCGTTGACGCCATTGTCATCGATACCGCACATGGCCATACAAAAGGCGTGGTGGATCAACTCAAAGCCGTCAAGGCCGTTTACCCTGAACTACAAATTGTGGTGGGGAATATCGCTACAGCAGAAGCAGCCAAATATTTAGCCGTTGCCGGTGCCGATGCCGTTAAAGTGGGTATTGGTCCAGGTTCCATTTGCACTACTCGCGTCATTGCGGGGGTAGGGGTTCCTCAACTCACAGCTATTAATGAGGTGGCCAAAGCGCTTGAAGGCACAGGCATACCTGTAATCGCAGATGGCGGTATCCGCTATACCGGCGACATCGTGAAGGCTATTGCAGCCGGAGCCGATATCGTGATGCTCGGGTCTATGTTTGCAGGCGTTGAAGAATCGCCAGGCGAGACCATCATCTACGAAGGCCGTAAATTCAAGTCTTACCGCGGCATGGGTTCCTTAGAAGCCATGCAAAAAGGCAGCAAAGACCGCTATTTCCAAGATGCCGAAGACGACATCAAAAAATTAGTGCCTGAAGGTATCTCAGGTCGCGTTCCTTACCGCGGCAAACTTATTGAAGTTATGTTCCAACTCATCGGAGGCTTGCGCGCTGGTATGGGCTACTGCGGTGCCCCAAATATAGACAAACTAAAAGGCGCGCGCTTTGTGCGCATAACCTCTGCGGGCGTGCGCGAATCGCATCCACACGACGTCACCATTACCCGTGAGGCACCAAACTATAGCATCAAGTAATATAAATTCATAGATTTAACCGCTTTAATCAAAACCAATGAAAAAGACCCTTGTATTATTCTTGTTTGGCTTTTTGACCAACCTTGCTCTTGCTCAAAAAGAGCCAGTCGTCATGACGATCAACAATAAGCCTGTCACAAAATCAGAATTTTTACAGATTTACACCAAAAACAATCCCAATCCGAGTTTTGACAAAGATTCACTCGACCGCTACTTGCAATTGTTTGAAGTTTTCAAACTCAAAGTAGCTGAGGCCGAGGCGCTGGGTTACGACACCCTCCCGCGCTTACAAAAAGAACTCGAGGGCTACAAGAAACAATTAGCCTTGCCTTATTTAATTGATTCAGTTCAAAATCAAGCCATGGTTCAGGAGGCCTACAACCGCACAGCTACAGAAGTGCGTTGTTCACATATTCTCATCAAACTTGACCCCAACGCGAGCCCCAAAGACACACTAGCGGCCTACAACCGCTTAATTAGCCTGAAGGCACGCATTGAAAAAGGCGAAGATTTTGCCTCGGTTGCCAAATCAAAACTAGGATCCGAAGATCCTTCAGTTGTCAACAATGGCGGAGACCTCGGCTATTTTACCGCTTTTCAGATGGTCTATCCTTTTGAAGAAAAAGCTTACACCACACCAGTGGGCACAATCAGTGAGCCATTTAGAACGCGTTTTGGCTACCATATTTTAAAGGTTACAGACAAGCGCCCTGCGCGCGGAACCATCAAAGTTGCGCACCTCATGATTTCGACAGGCCGTGATGCCACAACCGAAACGCGCCAAAACGCCGAAAAGAAAATCAATGAAATTTACGACAGCCTAGCAGCAGGCTCTTCTTGGGAAAAAATGGTCAACGCCTATTCAGAAGATGCCAACAGCATCAAAAAAGGTGGTGAGTTGCCCGCATTCGGCTCCGGAACAAGCCAGCGCATGGTTTTGGAATTTGAAGATGCCGCTTTCGCTTTAAAAAAAGTCGGTGAATTCTCTAAACCGGTCAAAACGCAATACGGTTTTCATATCATTAAACTCATCGAATGGACACCTGTCAAGTCTTATGAAAACATGCGCCGCGAACTCCAAGCTAAGGTTAACAAAGACGAGCGTTCTAAAGTAACCCAAGATTCCTTTGTGCAAAAACTACGCACGCAATATGCCTACCAAAATAAAAGTGAAAAAGGCTTGGAATGGTTCGTTGCCAACATTGACTCTAGTTTCTTTTTGGGCAAGTGGACTGCAGACAAACTCAAGTCCAACAAAACACTTTTTGTATTGGACGGCAAAAAATTCAAGCAACAAGATTTTGCAAAATATGTCGTCAAAAACTACCGTTCTGTCCGCAAAGATTCCTCAGCGGTAGTGGTTAAACAACTCTACCAACAATGGGAGAAAAGCGAAATTTTAGCCTACGAAGAAGCACTATTGCCAGCAAAATATCCAGCTTACAAAGCGCTCGTTCAAGAATACCACGACGGCATCATTCTCTACGAAATCATGCAAGACCAAGTATGGAACAAAGCGGTTAAGGATACCGCTGGCTTAAGAGCCTTCTTCATGGAAAATCGCAGCAAATACGCATGGTCTAACCGCTTAGACGCAACGGTTTACGAATGTAAAGACGAGCACATTGCAGTGCAAGTTTATGGCATGCTCGTGCAAGCGGATACCACCAATTCTAAGACGGTTCTCGACGTCATCAACAAAGATTCAGAGCTCAATTTAAAGGTGCGCATGAATAAATTTGAAATCGCACAGACGCCTTATTTGCAAGATCGCAATTTCACACCTGGCCTGAATCCTGTGTATTCAATGGACGGCAAGTGGTATGTAGTTAAAGTGGCTGCCATTTTGCCGCCTGCACCCAAAGAGTTCGGCGAAGCAAAAGGATTGGCCACTTCAGATTACCAAACTTATCTCGAGAAAAAATGGATAGAGGCGTTACGTTCAAAGCACAAGATCGTCATTAATGAAGACGTGCTTTATCAAATCGGCCAATAATGATCTATAGAACCTTATTTTTACTTAGTTTTCAATTTTTACTTTTGGGTCAATTGCAGGCGCAAAAGTTGGTGAATCAAATTGTGGCCCAAGTTGGTGACAACATTATCCTTTGGTCAGATATCGAAACCCAACGCCTGCAGCTCACAGAAAAGGAGCGCGCAGTGAGCGGAAAAGAGTGTCAGATACTCGAGCAACTTTTATTGGAAGAGCTACTCGTGAATCAAGCGCTCATCGATAGCTTAGAAATTTCCGATGAACAAGTCGATGCCGAAATGGAGAACCGTTTGCGCATTATGGAAAACAAAATGGGTGGCCGAGAAAACCTTGAGGAATTCTACGGGAAATCTACAATTGCCATCAAGGAAGAATTCAGATCCATTATCAAAAACAAAATGCTCGCTCAAGAAATGGAGCGCAAAATCACAGGCGATATCACCGTTACACCTAAAGAAGTAGCCGCGTTTTACGCAAAGCTTCCTAAAGACAGCATTCCGTTTATCAATATGAAATTGAGTTTTCAGCAAATTGTACAGTTTCCTGAACTTACTTTGGCCGACAAAAAACTCGCTTATGACCAACTTGTAGACATCCGCAAGCAAATTGTGAGCGGTAGCAAGCCTTTTGAAACCATGGCGCGTCTCAAATCAATGGATCCGGGTTCAGCGAGTCAAGGAGGAAAAATTACCGCTTCTAAAGGCATGATGGTCCCGCAGTTTGAGGCAACTGTTTTTGACCTTAAACCCGGAGAAGTGTCAGAAATCGTTGAAACCATGTACGGTTATCATATCATTAAATTGGTGTCACGCAAAGGCGACGACTATACTTGTTTGCATATCCTCATCATGCCAGAATACAGCTCTTCGAGTATTTCTGTGGCATCTCAACGCATGGATAGCTGTTATCAATTGCTCACTCGCAACGCCATCACCTGGGACGAAGCAGTGCTGCGTTACTCAAATGACGACGCCACCAAGCAAAATAAAGGGGTCCTTACCAATCCGTACACCATGGACATCTACTGGGACATGGAGCAACTCAACGAAATTGACCAACAAATCTATTTGCTTACTGACGCGCTTGAAAGTGGTGGCGTTTCGCAACCTTCTCTTTACATGGATCTCTTTGAAAGAAAGCAAGGTATCCGGATGGTAAGACTACAAAATCGCGTGCCAGCGCATCAAGCTAACTTAGAGCAAGACTACGCCTTGATCAAACTTGCAGCAGAGAACGATAAAAAACAACGTGTCCTCGATGAATGGACACAAACAAAAATTCCAAATGCCTACATCCGACTCGATCCACAATTTCAAGATTGTGATTTTCGTGTTAATTGGCTTAAAACTCCTTGATATCCTATGACAGATAAAGACAGAATTGATCAATTAGTAATTGATTATCAGGCCTTAAAGAAAGAGATTCACCAAGTGATCATCGGTCAAGACGACGTCGTTGACCAAGTCCTAATTGCCATTTTTTCGCGCTCGCATTGCTTGCTTGTGGGGGTGCCTGGTTTGGCTAAAACCTTGTTGGTCAATACCATTGCCAAAACCTTAGGTTTAACTTTCAACCGCATCCAGTTTACACCAGACCTGATGCCTTCGGATATCGTTGGTTCCGAAATTCTTGACGAAACCAAGCAATTCAAGTTCATCAAAGGCCCGATCTTTTCCAACATGATCTTAGCCGATGAAATCAACCGCACGCCACCCAAAACCCAAGCTGCTTTGCTAGAAGCCATGCAAGAGCGCGCTGTTACGGCTGCCGGCACAACCTATAAACTAGAGGCGCCATTTTTTGTATTGGCAACTCAAAACCCCATCGAACAAGAAGGTACGTATCCGCTACCAGAAGCACAGCTCGACCGCTTTATGTTTAATATCTGGGTTGACTATCCTTCATACCAAGAAGAACTCGCAATTGTTAAATCTAGCACTTCTGATCAAGTTGTGGAACTTCAAACGGTACTTAATGCGCAGCAAATCATCGATTACCAAGCGCTCATTCGCCGCATACCAGTCGCAGAAAACGTCCTTGAGTACGCCGTAACCTTAGTCGCTAAAACCCGTCTCAAAGATCCTATAGCGCCTCAAATTACCAAAGATTTTATCACGTGGGGAGCAGGGCCGCGCGCCTCTCAAAATCTTGTCATCGCCGCTAAATGCCACGCAGCTTTACATGGAAAGTACTCACCAGACATCGAAGACGTCAAGGCTGTTGCCAAAGCTATTCTTCGTCACCGCTTGGTGCGCAATTACCGCGCAGAGGCAGAAGGCTACAGCATGGATGCCATCATAGAAGCTTTGTTGTAATATAAAGAAATTCTATATTCTATCAAATTTAAAATTGGTATTTTCACCTCGTGAAAGCGTTCAGTATTTCCTTATTGATTTGTTTTACACTTGTGCTTACACCAAAGCAATGGTGGCATCATTGTAGCCATTCTGATCATAAAAAAAGCGCACTTAGCCAGAAACAAACCATAGAAGAAGATTGCCCTGTCTGTGATCTCTCTCTTAGCGTTTTTACAAGTCCTACAACGCTTTCTTTTCGCCCTTTCAGGTCTATGCCATTTGTTCATGATCAAACGGCTTGCATAGATCTTTCCGGTACTAAAGTCACTTCTCATCAACTTAGGGCGCCTCCTCATTTCAAGTGCTAGAACACTTTGTTATGAATTTTTAGTCCCTAATTTCACATGAAAAATTTATTTTTCGGGTTGGCTGTACTCTGCAGCTTTCCACTCCTTGCGCAGCAGGGAATCACAGGGTTTGTGCGCGATGCGCAAACCAATCTACCCATTCAAAATGTCGTAATTGCTGTACCGGCTTTTCAAATACAAGTCCGTACAGATTCCAATGGCGTTTTTATTTTTCCTTTTACGTGGTCTGAACAACAAGTACTGCGCTTGAGACATCCAGATTATCAAGTACTCGATACCCTCATTTCATGTACGGCGTCAAGTTTAAGTTTTGGGTTGCACGTAGGGCATATGACCACTGAAGAGGTTACGGTGAGCGGGCAGCAATTGTCTTTGCGCCACAAAAACACGGTGCCCATAGAAGTGCGCAGCCTCAGCGAACTACAGCTATCCGGAGGCATGCATGTTTCTGAATTGTTGACAAAAATACCAGGAGTTTATATGAGTTCTTCAGGCAATGGTATTGCCAAACCGGTTATCCGTGGCATGCAAGGGATGCGGGTGGTTACGTTGGTCAACGGTTTGCGTTTAGAAGGGCAACAATGGGGTGGAGACCACGGTTTGGGGATAGGTGAGCTCGCTTTAGGTTCTGCGGAGGTCATCAAAGGGCCAGCTTCTGTTTTGTACGGAGCCGATGCCTTGGGCGGTGTGATTTATTTGGCTGATGAATCCTTTGAACAAATTGGTCATCAGGAGTTGAGTGTGCAACAAAAATGGAATCAAAATACAAATGGAAGCACTTCTAGTCTTTTATACAAAAAGAGTACAGTTAACAAGCGGGTGCTCATTGCGGGCAGCTATGCAAACCATGCAGATTTTCAGTTGCCAAATGGTTTGTTTGCCAAGAATTCTCGCTTTCATGAATGGGTAGGTAAAGCAACTTACTCTTGGTTCAAGCCCAATCAAATTCACGTGCTGCGCTATGCCTATAACAATTCAGTAGCAGGCATTCCTGGGCATACGGAAGACACCCTGGTATCACCCCTAAGTTTTCAAGTCCCGACTCAAGGAAGGCGCTATGCCTTGCCGTCACAATTTTTTACCAATCAGTTACTCAGCTATGAATACAAGCGCTTTTGGAATGGGCAAGATGTACAATTTTTGCTCGGGCAGACCCATAATCACTTGGTAGAATACGATGAAGTGGTCGACTTTCCGTCAATGGAGATGGATTTATTGAATTCCATTTACCAAGCTAAATGGACCCGCAAATGGAGCAAGCAACAACTGATTATTGGTGCAGCGGGCATGTTTCAAGTGAATCTCAATGCGCCTTCAGCTGAGGAGCAACTCTTGCCAAATGCACTCACCATCGACCAAGGTATCTTTGGTTTGTATAAAATCGAATTGTCCAAAACGCAATTGCTACAAGTTGGCCTCAGACAAGATTCCCGCTGGATCCAAACCCAAACGGATGTCAATCCGCTGGCGAAATTTTATGCAAGTCCAAATGTTTCCTTAGGTTGGAATTGGCAGCCAAATTCAAACTTACAAAATCGCTTCAACCTATCTAGTGGCTTTCGAGCACCGCATTTGAGTGAGTTACTCGCCGACGGATTTCATCATGGTGCCTTGCGCTATGAAATTGGCGACAACGCTTTGGTACCAGAACGTAGCTTGCAGCTAGATTGGTCGAGTAGTCTGAACACCGAATATGGCAGTTTTATCTTCAATCCGTATCATGCTTGGGTGCAGGACTATATTTATTTACAACCCAACGGCACTAGTGTAGATGGAATCCCCGTGTTTACCTATACGCAACTATATCATGGCCGTTTGTATGGCTTGGACTTGAGCGCGCACTACCATCCACATTGGCTCCATCGTTTGCATTGGGAAGGCAACTTTTCATACCTGAATTTTCAAAGCCCACAGGATAGCGCTATCACTTTATTGCCGCCAACGCGTTTGCAAAACGAACTGCAGTACCATTGGGATTTTTCAGGCAAAATTCAAAAAATAGAACTTAGCGTAAGCCAAATCTGGATTGCGGCGCAAACCCGTGTTGCATTTCAAGAAAGCACAAGTAAAAGTTACCAGCTCCTGCACCTAAATGCGAGATTGCACCTCCAAAAGAATGGAAATTGGATGTTGCAAACAGGTGTCCGCAACCTGACAAATAGCACGTATATTGATCATCTATCGCGTCTGAAAAATATTGGTATGCCAGGTCCTGGAAGGCATTTTTATGTCAGTTTGAAGTACCAGGTTGAACAACGTATTACTTCGAAAAACCGATAACTTTTCAACATTTTTGGTATTTGTTGATAAGTGCCAAAAGCATTAGTTGTCATTAAGACACAAAGGGCCTAATTTTATACATTAGAATAGGGCCCTATGTTTGACGACGACGAAGAAGAATACAACGACAGCAGTTTGAGTGAAGACATCGAACACTTCGAGGCGCACTTGAAGGGTCAAAAGCTCAATTTCATAGACAGCGACCGTCTTGAAAGCCTCATCGATCACTACCTCATTCAAGGTCAATTCAATAAGGCCAAAATCGCCTCAGAATTTGGCATTTATCAATTTGCATATAATCCGCTTTTCAAGTTACGCAAAGCACAAGCTTTAGGTGGAATGGGCTTATTACAAGAGGCCATGGATTGTGTAGTCCAGCTAGAAAAACAAGAAATTGACAGCGCTGAACTCTACCTCACCAAAGCGTCCATTCACGCTCAACAGCGCGAACACAAACAAGCTATACGCTATTTCAAATTAGCGCTGGAGCACTCAGATCCTGCCGAGCACGACTATATCTACCTCGATATCGCTATTGAGTACGAGCGCCTTTCTCAGTACCAAGATGCCATCGATACCCTGCACCAGGCTCTTGAAGCCAATAAGCAAAACGAAGCTGCACTCTATGAGCTCGGCCGTTGCTATGATGCACTTGGCGCAACGGAAGCATCTATTGAAGCTTACCTCAAATTCATTGACGAACAGCCATACTCAAGCACTGCTTGGTACAACCTCGGCAATGCCTACAGTAAATTAGAAAACTACGAACGTGCCGTTTGGGCCTACGAATACGCCATTCTCATCAATGAAGAATTTGGCCCAGCGCACTTCAACTTAGGCAATGCGTATCTTTCTTTAGAAAAATACCACAAATCTATCGAGCACTTTGAGCTTTGCATGAAGCACGACGGCGACGATGCCATGGCGCTCTGTTACATCGGAGAAGCTTACGAACAACTCAACGAACTCGAGCTATCCAAGCACTATTACAAGCTCAGCATTGACCTCGAACCTATGCTACCAGAAGCTTGGTTGGGCTTGGGTATTATCGAAGACCTTCTCGGCGCTACTAAAGAGGGCATTGTGCTGATCCAAAAAGCCCTAGATTACGACCCTGAAAACGCAGGTATTCATCACGTTTTGGCAGGTGCTTATCAAAAAATCGACCTCCGTTCAGAAGCTGAGTTTCACTACCTCAAAAGCTTAGCCCTCCTTCCAGAGGACCAAGAAGCGCTGTCAGACTACATTTCTTTTGTAAGTGAGCTGTCTTTAGCAGAGGCGCAACAATTCATTTTGCAGTTTTGCCAAGACCACCCATCGGTTTTCGAAGCCCAGCTGCACCTCATCAATATCAAATGGCAATTGGGGCAGTTTGCCGAAGCCAAGCATCTCTATAATGAATGCCTCAACAAAAACGCGAGTAGCGCCAAACAGATCTTTGAGATCAATCCCAAACTACTCGACGACACCGATTTTTTATATTTAGCCGACTAACATGAACTTTAAACTTTCTTTTATTCCCAAACGCAGTGAAAAACCCCGTAACAAAGGCGTTACCATGATGATGGACAAGGGTTTAGGGCTGCGCGAAACCGAACACTTCATCGAAGCTTCTGCCCACCTTACCGACATCGTCAAATTTGGCTTTGGAACCGCATTTGTGACGCGTCAGCTCGAGGAAAAAATAAAAATGTATCGCGAAGCGGGCATCAGACCTTACTTCGGCGGCACACTTTTCGAAGCCTTTTATGCGCGTGGCATGTTCAAGGAATACGTTCAACTGCTCGATAAATACGATCTCGACCTTGCAGAAATTTCCGATGGCTCGATCATCATTCCACACGATGAAAAGTGCAAGCTCATTCATGAACTCTCCAAGTCCAGAACCGTACTCTCTGAGGTAGGTTCCAAAGATTCAGGTATCCTTATTTCACCTGCCAAATGGGTGCGTCTCATGAAAGCAGAATTAGAAGCCGGAAGCTGGAAAGTCATTGCCGAAGGCCGCGAAGCAGGTAATGTTGGCGTATTCAGACCCAATGGCACTGCCCACACCATGCTCATCAACCGCATCATTGCCAATGTCAAGCCAGAAGACATTCTCTGGGAGGCACCTCAAAAGAACCAGCAAGTTTGGTTTATCAAGCTTTTTGGTGCCGAAGTCAATTTAGGCAACATTGCACCCAACGACCTCATTCCATTGGAGTGTTTGCGCTTGGGCTTGCGCGGCGACACCTTTTTTGATTTCCTTCCGAAATCATACGCAGACCGCCTCAAACAAGTCAACGACGATGCAGACGACGACCTAGACGATGAACAAGAATAAGTCGCACACGCTTTATTCTAAACAACTTCAAATCAATGGCCACCAAGGCCCTATTTATGCACTTGCTCAGGATGAGCAATATATTTATTCGGCGTCTTCAGACAAGTTTGTAGCGCGTTGGCACAAAACAACCGGACAGCAAGATCCCTTTGCCATTCGCTGCACGCAAGCGCCATTTAGCTTGCTTGTTTTGCCCGATCACAACCAACTATTAATTGGTTTGTCTGATGGCAGCTTGCACCTTATCGATACCGTACAAAAAGTAGAGCTCAAACACCTCATGGTGCACCGGAGTGCCGTTTTTGCGCTGGCTGCCAATCCTTGCCTAGATCAGCGCTACTCTGCCGATGCCGAGGGCAATGTATTAATCTGGGACGCCTACTGGAACCTACTATTGACGCTTCCTTTAGCATGTGGCAAAATCCGCCAAATTGCGGTCGCTCCAGACGGATCTTATTTTGTGGTTGCGGGTACTGACGGCTATTACAGAAAAATCGAAACAACATTTTTCAATGAAACGCAGCAGGTCTATGCACACCACGAAGGTTGCACAGCGCTTTGTCTTTTGCCCAATGGGGGTATTTTAAGTGCCGGAAAAGATGCGTACATCAGGCGTTGGAGTCCAGCAGGCGAGAAGCTCAATGCCTTTCCGGCCCATCTCGGAACCATCTACCAATTATTGCAACTACCAAACGGACAATACGTGTCGGCATCGAGAGATAAAACCCTTAAAATTTGGTCGCTAGAAACCGATGAAATTGGTCAGAAGCTCGACCTACAAATGGCTGGGCATCGCCATTCAATTAATGCGCTCATTTCCTTAGCTGATGGGTTTGCAAGTGCGGGCGACGACAAAAGAATCATCGCATGGCATGCATCCAATGCAAAAACGCCGTAATTTTAGTGCATGAAGAGTTGGACGCTTGTGTTTATTTTTTGCAGCCTTGCTGCGCAGGCGCAATTCCAATTCAATTTCAGCAACTTTATTCCGGTGTCTTCTGATGGTCAAAATCTGGATAAAGCTTGGGCTGGCGGCCTCAATACACCGCAATTTTCTACCCTAGACTACGATTTTGACGGCGACGAAGACCTCCTCGTTTTTGACCGCAGTGCAGACCAAATTCGCGTTTTCAAACAAGTAAATTCGGCTGCTGGCCCTACTTATGAAATCGATTTGCGTGCGCACTTGTTTTTTCCGCCTAACTTACACTACCGCGTCACCACCTTTGACTACGACTACGACGGCAGAAAAGACCTCTTTTGCTATGCAGTGGGCGGCATTCAGGCGTATCGCAATACGGGCAGTGCGGCCAGCGGTTTGCAGTGGGAGGCTTATAGTCCTTATTTACTTTCCAATTATGCGGGCCCGACGCTTAATTTGTATATCAGTGGTGCAGACATTCCCGCACTGGTCGATGTCGAGGGCGATGGCGATATGGATATCCTTACATATCACATCAGTGGCGAATACCTCCAGTACCATCAAAATCAAAGTCAAGAACTTTACGGGCATTCCGATTCACTTGTTTTCATCCTAAGGAACAGGTGTTGGGGCAAATACCGTGAAGATGTCACGAGCAATTCACTATTTTTAAATGACACGAGCTCTTACTGTACCGATGGCAATGTTACCAATCCTGAAATGAAACCCAACGAACAAGCGAAGGCGCATTCGGGATCTACAGTTTTAGCTCTAGACCTCGATCAGTCTGGCGTCTTAGATCTGGTGCTTGGCGATGTCGCTTACGGCAATCTGGTGCGGCTCATGAACGGAGGTACAGCTCCTAATACCAATTCTCCCATGGTAAGTGCTGATTATAATTTTCCTAGCAATACCACCCCAGCCGATGTGCAGCTATTCCCCGCAGCATTTAGCGTAGATATTGACTTCGATCAAAAGAAAGATTTATTGGTTGCCCCTAATGCTAACAATGTATCAGAAAATGAGAATAGTGTGTGGTATTACAAAAATTTAGGTAGCAACCAAGCCCCTGTTTTTATTTACCAAGACAACGATTGGCTGCAAGGCGACATGATCGACCACGGTTTGGGTTCGGCACCACTTTTATTCGATGTCAATCAGGATGGCCTCACCGACCTGTTGGTGGCCAATTTCTTTGCCTATAAGCCGGTGCTCAACAAAGAGTCCAGAATTGCTTATTATCAGAATGTCGGCACGGCAACTGCGCCCTCTTTCGTATTGGTCGATCAAGACTTTTTAAACCTAACTGCTGCCAACTTAGGTCAGCGTTTGCTGCCAACCATGGGCGACCTAAACGCCGATGGTAAGCCCGATTTGATCGTAGGTCGGGACAACGGGCAATTGGCTTATTTCATCAATACCAGTACGGGCACGAGTCCGAACTTTCAGTTGCAAACAAATGCACTTCCCGATGCCAACAATACTGCGATCCAAGTGCCACTTTTTTCAGCGCCGCAACTATTTGATTACAACCAAGATGGCTTACTAGATTTAATGATCGGTCATAAAGGAGGCTCCATTCATTATTACCTCAATACGGGTTCAGCGGCTTCGCCCATTTTTGCGCTCGAAACAACTCAAATAGGCGGTGTAAACGTACAAAGCAACGGCCCAGATGGTTATGCGGTGCCGCACTTCTTTCGCTTTCAAGATACGACTTACCTTATGGTGGGCGCCCTCGATGGACGCATCCATTTTTACGACAGCATTTCTACAGATCCGAGTGTTGTATTTCACGAGCGCAGCCCTGATTTTTTGGGCTTAAGTGCGCAAATTGGTGCTTACGCAGCCACTGCAATCGGAAACCTAGACAACGATGCGCACCTAGAGCTTATCGTGGGTCAAGATGCAGGTGGTTTATTTTTACTTGAGAATGAGCCTGGATCAGACCTCAGTTTAGAATCTTTGGAGTTGCAACCACTGCACGTTTATCCGAATCCTACCGCTGCTCAGCTGACTATTTCGGGAGTGAAAGGGTTTTGTGGTGGCGTTTTATTGACGTTGACGGGACAGGTTATCTATACGTTCAAAGTAGTCAGTGAAGGCTACACACTTGATCTTTCGACTTTGACGGAGGGCTCCTATTTTTTGCGTTTGGCAAATGGGCAAAACGCGTTGGTCATCAAAAAATAATCAACTGATTTTTAACTCGAGTAGCTGCTTGCCATTGAGCTCGGCCTGCAGGATATCTCCAATTTGTACAGGTCCGACACCTGCGGGTGTGCCGGTAAAAATGAGATCACCGGTTTTGAGCGTCACAAATTGAGATACATACGCAATAATGGTGTCTATACTGAAAATAAAATCTTTTGGGTGCCCAATTTGTCTGAGTTCACCGTTCTGAAACAACTTGAATTCAGCGTCTTCTAGATTGACCTCACTTTTCTCAATCCACGTATTGGATAGCGGTGCGCTGTGGTCAAAACCTTTGGCTTTTTCCCAGGGCAAGCCATTTTCTTTGCTCTGTTGTTGGATGTCTCGGGCTGTAAAATCGATGCCGAGCGTAAAATGCGTGTAGTATTTGTGGGCAAATTCAGCAGAGATGTGCTTGCCGACTTTTTCGATGCGCACCACGAGTTCGCATTCAAAATGCAAGTCTTTGGTGAAGTTGGGGTAATAAAAATCTCCTTCTCTGAGTAAGGCGGTATCTGGTTTGAGAAAATAAAGGGGCTCGGTAGGGAGCGCGGCGTTCATTTCCTTGGCATGGTCAGCATAGTTGCGACCAATACAGATGATTTTCATGGCTTTTTGAATTTATTTTTCAATAATTCGAGCTTGTCTTCGATTTGTTGGGAGCTGTTGCCAGCTTTGATGCGCTCCATTTCTTTGCGCAATACTTGTTTGGTGTAGAGCGGAAAATCAGCTTCGAGCATCCAGCCGTAATAGCCTGGTTCGAGTTTGAGTACTTGCGCAACGGTTTTACCCTTATGCTTGCCAAAATTGTAACAGACCTCTTGGTTTTCGTCAAAGGCCAAGCGCCCAGCGAAGTCGGCTTGCTTGTTACCTACTGTAGAAAACTTAGCTAGCCCGGCAATATCGTTATCGAGGTCTGGATATTTTTCGGTTTGCGCTTGCAAGACTTCTAAAGTGGCTAGGGTGTCGTAAAGTGCGTTGTGTGCGTTTTCGATATGTTTGCCACAATAGAACTGATAAGCTGCTGCCAGTGTGCGTTGTTCCATTTTGTGGAAGATGTTTTGTACATCTACAAAATGACGCGCCCCTAAATCAAAGTCGATACCGCAGCGCAGTAGTTCTTCGGAAAGTACCGGGATGTCGAATTTGTTGGAGTTGTAGCCCGCAAGGTCGGCATCTTCGATGAAGTCGAGTAGGCGTGGGGCCAATTCAGCAAAAGCAGGAGCTGCTGCAACCATTTCGTTGCTGATGCCGTGAATGGCGGTAATTTCTAAAGGAATGGCCTGGCCAGGATTGACCAATTCATTGAAGGTCTCGCTGCGCCCGTCTGGGAATAGTTTGATGACTGCAATTTGAACAATGCGGTCTTTGGTGATTTGTAGGCCGGTTGTTTCGAGGTCAAAAACACAAAGCGGGCGGACGAGTTGTAGCGCCATGCTTAAATGGTGGTTTCCGGATCAAAACCTTCGAGGTAATCGGCAACGCGACGTACAAACTGTCCTCCGAGTGCTCCGTCAACCACGCGGTGGTCATAGGAGTGCGACAAGAACATTTTGTGACGGATACCAATGAAGTCTCCTTCTGGCGTTTCAATAACCGCTGGCACTTTTCTGATGGCGCCAAGTGCGAGAATAGCAACTTGTGGCTGATTGATGATCGGGGTGCCCATGACGTTGCCGAAGGTGCCGACGTTGGTAACGGTGTAGGTGCCACCTTGGATATCTTCTGGCTTGAGTTTGTTGTTGCGTGCGTTGTTGGCCAACTCATTGACGGCTTTTGCCAAGCCAACGAGGTTCATGCGGTCTGCGTTTTTGATGACAGGAACGATGAGGTTGCCACTCGGTAAGGCCGCAGCCATGCCGATGTTGATGTCTTTGCGCTTGATGATGTTCGTACCAGAAACCGATACGTTGATCATAGGGAAGTCTTTTATGGCTTTGGCCACGGCTTCCATAAAAATTGGCGTAAAGGTGAGGTTTTCACCTTCGCGTTTTTTGAATTCGTTTTTCATGCGCTCGCGCCATTTGACAATGGTCGTAACGTCTGCCTCGACATAAGAGGTCACGTGCGGAGATACATGTACCGACATAATCATATGCTCTGCGATGAGCTTGCGCATGCGGTCCATCTCGATGATTTCGTCTCCGCTATTTGGCACTACTACTGGCGCTTTGATGGCAGGCATGCTGTTGTTGTTTGCCGCTGCTTGTGTTGTCAGTTCGGGTGCAGCTGCTGTGCTTGCTGCCGCAGCAGGAGCTGCTGTTGGCGCTGGCGCACTGCCTCTTGTTTCCAAGTAGCTGAGCATGTCTTTTTTGGTGACGCGGCCATCTTGACCGGTCCCTTGGATAGCTGCTAATTCTTGCGCGCTGATGTTTTCTTTTTGTGCAATGGTGCGTACGAGCGGCGAATAGAAACGGTCTGAACTACCTTTTGCAATTGGTGCGTGTGTGTTTGCTAGTGCGCTGTTGGTCGTTTCAACAACTGGAGCGGCAGCTGGAGCTGGAGCACTTGGTGCTGGTGCAGCATCCGCTACGGCGCCACCGTCTGTAGATAAAATGGCAATGACGTCGCCAACTTGTGCAACTTGGTCTTTTTCGAATAGGATTTGCACCAAGGTACCAGCTGCTTCTGAAGGCAGTTCGTTATCTACTTTGTCGGTGGCAACTTCAACGAGCGGTTCGTCCATGGCAACGGAATCGCCAATGTTTTTAAGCCAATTGGTAATGGTTGCTTCTGTAACGCTTTCTCCCATTTTGGGAAGACGAATTTCTATTTGTGCCATGTGTTGAAAATTGATGTCGTTGATTTGCCTGCAAAATTAAGCAAATTCAGACAATTATCAGTGTGGTTCGTTGTCTAGGTGCCCGAGTTGTTTCCAGACCGTTGTAAGGTCGTGCAAAGGGGTGTAGGATTTGGTGTAAATAAATGCTTGTAATTCAGTTGGTTGATCGTTGTTGAATTTGGGTTGCAGGATACAAAGTTTACCTTTTCTGCTAGCGTCAGAATGAGCTTGAACACCCACAAAGGAATAGCGGCCTGCGAGCACTTGAAAAATATTGGTAAGTAATTGTTTAGGTTTTTGATACTTCCAAAAAATCAAGGGTAACAAGAGTAGTAATAGACTTGCTAAAATCAGGTCAAGCAGGCGCTTGATGCGTTTGTTAGCAGGCAACTGCAGGGCGTCAAAATGTATGTTGTAGTAGGCACCTGCTTGATCGATAGACGAACTGCCAATAAGATAACTTGCGTTGGGCTGGGCAATTTTGTATTCGAGGTCGAGGGTGGCGGTATCGGCCATGTACTGAATGATTTTGGAGGCGCCGACATCTTGGGCCGAGAAAATCATTTCATTGAGTTGGTGCACTCGGATGATGTCTTCGAGCTGCGCGCTTGAATTTGTCGGGAGCGTGCTCACGGAAATTTGTTCTATTTGTTCAATTTCGGGATACGTTGCTTTGAGCAAACCGGCTATGCGCTCAAACTCTTCTGGGTTGGCTACAATGCCGAAGCGTTTTTTCGGAAGCTTGCCAAAATCGATGCGGCCTTTGGTCAGGAGTTCTTTAACCGACCGTGTGAGGTAGAAGGTAACCAAAAAACCAACGGCGCCAAGAAGAATAAAGAGCCTTGAAAACTGCCATTCTTTAGGAAACAACGCATAAGCGACAAGAATGGTGATGGTGCCCAAAAAAGTGCTTTTCCAAATTTGCTGTACGCGTGTGCCGCGGTCGTATAGGCCGAAAAGCCACGAACAAAAAATCCAAATACCTACATAAAAAGGAATCAACACGTCATAGGCCCATTCAGGAAAGAGAATTTGGTTCTGTTTCCATTGTTGGGCCAGTAGATATAAAAAACAAACGGAGATTGTAGTGTCAATAGCTGGCCACAAGAGGTTGGTCAGCAATCTTTTGAGGATGGAGGCGCTGGCGCGCAAGTAAATGGCCATGTGAATGGCAAACGAGAAGATGCTCGCGTAGCGTGCGGAAAAGTGCTTTTTGGCAAAGATGACCATTGCGTTGTAAAACACAAACACGTAGTTCAAAGAACCTTTTTTGGTGCTCTCGCCTTTGTAGTGAATGATCTTCGTTTCTGGAAAATAGATATTGCAATAGCCACCGAGCTGGATGCGATAAGACAAATCGATATCCTCGCCGTACATGAAGAACGCTTCGTCGAGCAAACCTACTTTGTCGAGTGTTTCGCTGCGCATCAGCATGAAAGCGCCACTCAATACGTCTACCTCGTGAATTTGGTGTTCGTCGAGAAATCCTAAGTGATACGTTCCAAATTTTTTGCTTTTCGGAAACAACTTAGAGAGGCCAAATATTTTATAAAACGACACCGCTGGGGTGGGCAGGCCGCGCTTAGATTCTGGTAAAAAGCGCCCTTTGCCATCGAGCATGCGCACGCCCATGCCTCCGGCTTTTGGGTGCGCGTCCATGTAGGCGACGCATTTGTCGAAGGTGTCTTGCTCCACGACGGTATCTGGGTTGAGCAGTAAAACATAACGTGCCGAACTCAGGTGAATGGCTTGGTTGTTGGCCCTAGAAAAGCCAACGTTGTCTGTGTTGGCAAGCAGCCGAACAGTGGGAAATTTTTCTTGAACCATAGCCACCGATCCGTCGACACTGTTGTTGTCCACAACAAAAACCTCGATGCGCAAGTGTTGGCTCGCGGCAAAAACACTATTCAAACACTGCTCGAGAAAGTTCACTACGTTGTAGTTGACGATCACGACACTCAGGTCAAATTGGTGTGCAGTGGTCATTTTTGAGCGATGCAAGAGATTTCGATAGTTACGTCAAGGGGCAAACGCGAAACCTGAACTGTTTGGCGTGCGGGTGCAGTCCCTTTAAAGTAGGCGGCATACACCTGATTCATAGCTTGAAATTCATTGAGGTCTTGCATGAAAATACTGACCATCACGACGTCATCGGCACACATGCCAGCTTCTTGCAACAAGGCGTCGATGTTTTGGAGAACGCGGGTAGTGGCCATTTCGATATTGTCTAGCTCAAGCAAGCCAGTTCCCGGATTCAGTGGAATTTGACCGCTTATGTAAAGCGTGTCGCCTTTTAAAATTGCTTGGCTGTAGGGGCCAACAGGTGCTGGGGCGTTGGGAATTTGAATGGGTTTTTTAGCTGCTGACATGCCGAGTCTATGAATTTACTACTTTTGCAAAGTAACAAAAAACAAGCTACGTGAGGGTTCTTTTGATCGATTTTTATGACTCCTTTACGTTCAATCTTGCCCATTACCTCGAGGCAATGGACCTTCAGTTGGTCGTGCAGCGCTACGATAAACTTTCATTCACTGCTTTGGAAGAAGCCAATGTACTCATCTTATCCCCAGGTCCTGGTTTACCCTCAGAGAAAGAAGGACTTCAGGCGCTGTTGCATCGCTACATAGGTAAAAAACCAATTTTGGGGGTGTGTTTGGGCATGCAAGCAATCGTTGAGCACCTTGGCGGCAGCTTGATCAACCAAATACAAGTCAAACACGGCGTTCAGGAAACAATCGACATTAAGAGTCATGATGGCTTGTTTCGAAATCTGCCTCCACTAATTGAGGTAGGGCTCTATCACTCTTGGATGGTAAGTTGTCCGGAAAACTGGATTACCGCCAAAAGTTTAAGCGCAGTGCCAATGGCCATAGAGCGGCCTGATATCAAGGTATACGGTGTCCAATTTCATCCAGAATCGGTCCTGACGCCGCTCGGAAAAGAAATTTTGCGCAATTTTATACAAATTGTTCGGCATGCTTAGGTATTTCATCTTCAGTTTATTGTTTTTCATTGGTGTATTTGCCAAAGCGCAATCTTGCACGGGTCTTTGGATCACCATTGACGACGCTACAGGTTACAAAAAGTCTATTGTCGAACTTTACAAAAAAGAGGGCGTACTCTACGGAAAGGTCGTTTACATCTACAAGCGGGGTAAAGATGGCCCAAATTCTAAATGCACTGAGTGCTCAGGTAAACTCTATAATCAACCCATTTTAGGAATGCTGATTGCCAAGCAGCTCAAATGGAATGGGTCAGAATGGGAGGGAGGCACTATTTTAGATCCGGATAACGGTAAAACCTACACTTGCTCCATGTGGCTGAACGAAAGCAACCACGACAAACTGAATGTGCGTGGCTACATTGGCCCCTTTTACAGGACCCAAGAATGGATCCGCACCGATAAAATTCCGACTGATTAAAACCTTTTTGTTGAACTTTTGTTGTTGTTTTGTAATGTCAAACTTCAACAAAAAAATGAAACAAATTCTCCAAGCACTCTTATTTTTCATCCTACCTATTTCTCTTTTTGCCCAAAGCGGCCTGCTCTCCGGAAACCTCACCAATGCAGCGAATGGCACACCCGTTTCACCTGCCAAAGTAGCAATCGTCGAATTGCAGTTACTCAAAGCAGTTGATTTAGAAGGACGCTTTGTCTTTGAGGCACTCAAGCCAGGTATTTATACCGTTAAAATTACCGCGCCGGGCTTCGACGAAAAAATACAATCAGAGGTTCAGGTCACTAATGCGCGCCCAACAGAACTTAATATAGAACTCGAAGAAAAAATTCAGACAGCTAAAGATGTAAAAGTCACCGCTGCACCGTTTCAGCGCAAGGTAGAGTCGCCGAACTCGCTCAAAACCCTGAGTGCAACTGAAATTGAACGCTTGCCTGGTGCCAACCGAGATGTCAGCAAGGTCATTGGGGCGCTTCCGGGTGTAGCTGCGCGCGCTACATTCCGCAACGATATCATCATCAGAGGTGGTTCACCGGGTGAAAACAAATTTTATCTCGACGGCATTGAAGTGCCCAATATCAATCACTTTGCAACGCAAGGAAGCAGCGGCGGCCCCGTGGGTTTGCTCAACGTCAACTTCATTAGAGAAGTAGAATTTTACTCTGGCGCATTTCCAGCCAACCGCGCCAACGGGCTTTCTTCTGTGCTTTCTTTCAAGCAAAAAGACGGCAACAAAGACGCCCTCATCACCAATTTTGCACTAGGTTCCTCTGACGCAGCCCTCACTTTTGATGGCCCAATTGGCGACAAAGGCGATTTTATTTTTTCAGTTCGTCGTTCTTATCTGCAATTACTTTTTGCTGCGCTCCAATTGCCGATTTTACCGACCTACAACGACTACCAGTTCAAGTTTAACTTTCAGCTAGATCCCAAAAATAAACTTTCGATTATTGGGCTTGGTGCCCTCGATCAGTTTGGCCTAAATGCCAGTGTCAACGAAGGCCTCACCGACACCGCTCAAATCGCTTACAACAATTTCATCCTCGGCAATTTGCCGCAACAAGGTCAATGGAACTACACTATGGGCGCCGTTTGGCAGCACTCCTCCAAATCCTCGATCCAGACGGTAGTGGCCAGTCGCAATATGCTCAACAACCGCGCGTATCGTTACAAAGACCGCATCGAAGAGCCCCAGTTTTTATTACAAGACTACACCTCTTTTGAAGCAGAAAATAAATTGCGTTTTGAACATACTTACAACAAAAACGGTTGGCGTTGGAATGTGGGGGCAGGTTATGAATACGCAAAGTATTTTTCAGATACCTATCAAAAGCTTACCATTTTTGGCCAGCCTGCCGTCATTGACTTTGAATCGACGCTCCATTTACACAAATACGCCGCTTTCTCCCAACTCAGTCGTGCGTTCTTGAATGAAAGGTTGCGCTTGTCGGTTGGTGTGCGTGCCGATGGCACTTCCTACAGCGCCCAAATGCGCAACCCCTTCAAGCAGTTCGCGCCTATGTTTTCGGCTTCGTATCGCCTCACCGAAGTCTGGGCAATAAACACGAATATCGCTCGATACCACCAATTGCCTTCTTATACCATTCTCGGTTATAGGAATCCTGCAGGAGACCTCATTAACCAACAAAACGGGGTGCGTTACATCCAAGCAGACCATTTTGTATTGGGTACAGAATACCTGCTCAAATGGAATGCGCGCATCACGCTAGAGGGTTTTTATAAAAAGTACAATTACTATCCGTTCTCGCTTAAAGATTCGATTTCTTTGGCCAATATTGGTTCAGATTTCGGGGTGGTTGGGAATGAAGCCGTCACTTCGACTTCTAGCGGCCGCAGTTATGGTGCTGAGTTCTTGTACCAACAAAAACTTTACAAAGGCTTTTATGCTGTGCTCGCCTACACTTGGGTGCGTTCAGAATTCCTTGATAAGAACAATAACTATGTTCCGACTTCCTGGGACAGCCGTCATATTGTCTCGCTCACGGGCGGAAAGCGCTTTAAGAATGGCTGGGAATTTGGCATGCGCTGGTTGTTTTCAGGTGGCGCGCCTTACACGCCTTACAACATTGCTAGTTCAGCGCTCATCAGCAATTGGGATATCAATGGCGTAGGCATCTTAGATTATTCGCAACTCAATACACAGCGCGAAAGCAACTTTCATCAGTTGAATGTACGCGTCGACAAAAAGCTCTACCTGGACAAATTCAATATGAACTTTTATTTCGATGTGCAGAACGCCTATGGCTTCAAAACAAAGGTGGCACCAATTTTACTCGTGCAAACAGATGCCTATAACCAGCCGCTCGTCGATCCGAATGATCCTACGCGCTATCAAACAAAATTGCTAGAAAATGCTTCAGGAATTTTGCAGCCGGCGCTCGGTATTATTATTGAATTTGTCACGAAGAAAGCAAAGTAAGCCATGTGCTTTGAATTTTTAAAAAAGTGGTATCTTTGCACCCAAATTAAAGAAAATACATGGCAACGAACAGAACTTTTACAATGCTTAAGCCCGATGCAATCGAAAACGGGCACATGGGCAAAATCATCGACATGATCATCAATGCTGGTTTCAGCATCAAAGCAATGAAATACACGCAACTTTCTGAGGCGCAGGCTAAAGAATTTTATGCTGTACACGCCGAGCGTCCGTTCTACGGCGAACTCGTCGAGTACATGACCAGCGGCCCAATCGTTGCAGCAATCCTCGAAAAAGAAAACGCAGTAGCAGATTTCCGTGCACTTATCGGTGCTACAGACCCAGCTGAAGCAGCAGACGGTACCATTCGTAAGGCTTATGCAGAAAGCAAAGGACGCAATGCCGTTCACGGTTCAGACTCAGACGAAAACGCAGCAATCGAAGGTGCATTCCATTTTGCAGCGAACGAAATTTTCTAATTTCTTCCATCAACTATTCATTTAAAGACCGCTCTGCGGTCTTTTTTTATGTACAGCCTCATGAGATTCACAGAAGCCACCGAGAAACGCCGCACTTTTGGCATTATTTCTCACCCAGATGCCGGTAAAACTACCCTGACCGAAAAACTCTTGCTTTTCGGTGGGGCAATACAAACCGCTGGTGCCGTCAAAAACAACAAAATCAAAAAATCGGCCACCTCTGACTTCATGGAAATCGAGAAGCAGCGCGGGATCTCCGTTGCTACCTCCGTGATGGCTTTTGCATACAACGGCAAACAAATCAATATCCTCGATACGCCCGGTCACAAAGACTTCGCCGAAGACACCTTTCGGACGCTGACGGCTGTGGATAGCGTCATTCTCGTTATCGACTGCGCCAATGGGGTAGAAGCGCAAACTGCCCGCCTCATGGAGGTGTGTCGCATGCGCAAGACTCCCGTGATCATTTTTATCAATAAAATGGACCGCGATGGTAAAGAAGCCTTTGATTTGCTAGACGAACTCGAAGACAAATTAGACATCAAAGTGCGTCCGCTCACTTGGCCAATCGGCATGGGCGACCGCTTTCAGGGTGTCTACAACATCTATCAAAAAGGGCTCAACTTATTTGCTGCCAACAAAACCAAGATTTCAGAAGAAGTGGTCTCTATTTCCAATTTAGCAGACCCCACTTTAGATGAAATCATCGGCGAAAACCCGGCCAACGAACTCCGTGAAGAAATCGATACTGTAGAAGGTGTGTACGATCCATTTGACCGCAATTCTTATTTGGCTGGCGATGTCGCACCTGTATTTTTTGGTTCGGCAGTCAACAACTTCGGTGTGAAGGAATTACTCGATACCTTTTGCGAGATTTCTCCATCGCCACAAGGCCGAGAGAGCGACACCCGTATGGTGGAGCCCGAAGACGAACGATTTTCCGGCTTCGTTTTTAAAATCCATGCCAACCTCGACCCCAAACACCGCGACCGCATCGCCTTTTTGCGCATCGTTTCTGGCCGTTTTGAGCGCAACAAGTTTTACCACCACGTGCGCCTCAACAAAGACATGAAATTCCCGAATCCAACGTCTTTCATGGCCCAAGACAAAAGCGTCATCGACGACGCCTACCCGGGCGATGTCATTGGGCTTTACGACACAGGTTCTTTCAAAATTGGCGACACCCTCACCACCGGCGAAAAAATGCTTTTCAAAGGCATTCCATCCTTTTCGCCAGAAATTTTCCAAGAGTTGGAGAACTTAGATCCACTCAAGTCTAAGCAATTGGAGAAAGGCATTCGTCAGCTCATCGACGAAGGAGTCGCGCAATTATTTGTGCAGCAACCCGGAAACCGCAAAATTGTGGGTACGGTTGGTCAGCTTCAGTTCGAGGTCATCAATTACCGCCTCATTCACGAGTACGGCGCCAATTGCCGCTTTGTGCCGCGCAATTATTTTAAAGCTTGCTGGATCACCTCCACTAGCGCCGAGCAGTTGGCTAGTTTCAAGCGCGCCAAAAGCAACTATTTAGCCTTAGATAAAGATGAAAATTTAGTTTTCTTGGCCGAAACGCCATTTTTATTGCAAATGGCCGAACAAGACTACCCAGAACTTACTTTTCACCAAACATCAGCTTTCAAACTAGAAGTGGAGTAAATTATTGACGTATATCAAGTTGGTTTCAAGTCAAATTGAACTATTTTAGCTCAAAAAAAGAAATGACTTCGAAAATGGAACGCAGATCTTTTCTCTCTAGACTTGGATTGGGTTTGGGAGGTACGCTATTTTTTCCTTTTACCCAATGGGGGAAATCAAAAACCAGTGACATGTCAGCACTTATTCTCAAAACAAGACCCCTCGGTTTTCAGTGGGAAACCCTTGATCCTTTTCTTTTCTGTGTGCACCACGAAGATTACTTTCCAAAAGGAAATGCCGATTTAGGGCCAGACCCGAGCAATTTTGAGGGGCGCCACATGGGCCAAGATTTCATCGTTAAAGATGGTTTTCGCATGTATCACGGCTCCACGGTACCTGGTTTTCCTGGCCATCCGCACCGTGGTTTTGAGACCATCACGGTCGTCAGAACAGGTTTGGTTGACCACGCGGACAGCATGGGCGCTGCAGGTCGCTATGGCAACGGCGATGTCCAATGGATGACCGCCGGAAAAGGCGTGCAACACGCAGAAATGTTTCCACTGCTCAATCAAGATAAAGATAACCCCTTAGAACTTTTTCAAATTTGGCTCAACTTACCCAAGCGCAGCAAAATGGTGGAGCCGCATTTCAAAATGCTTTGGGCCGAGTCTGTGCCAAAGTTTAGCGTAGCTTCTGCTACTGGTAAAGCAAATATTGAAGTCTTGGTCGGCCAATTAGGTGCGCACCAGGCTGCAGCAACGCCTCCAAATTCTTGGGCAGCAGATCTCAATAACCAAGTGGCTATCTACAATATTCAGTTAGAACCAGACGCTACTTTTGAGCTTCCGGCAACAGCAAGTGGTGTCAATCGCAGTATTTATTACTACGAGGGCAATGGCCTTCAAATTGGTGGGCAAACTATCGCGCATTACCACGCTGCCGACGTAGATGCTACCCAGGTCTGCACTTTCAAAAATGGAACCGAAGCCTCCAAAGTATTGGTGCTCCAGGGTCGTCCGATCAATGAGCCCGTAGTACAGCACGGCCCATTTGTCATGAATTCCAAAGAAGAAATCTACCAAGCCTTTCAAGATTACCAGCAAACCCAATTCGGAGGCTGGCCTTGGCCGCGCTACGATCAAGTCCACGACGCCAAATTAGGCCGCTTTGCCAAGCATGCCGATGGAAAGATGGAAGAGCCTAGGGGTTAGTTTCTCAAGTAACGCCTATGCAAGCCCCAAGCCACCAATGCTTGGCCAGCGAGCACCACAGGAGAAAACCAACCAACCGCTCTGAAAAAGGGTAAAAAGTAGTTCTCGACAGTAACATTTTGTTCACTGATAATCATAAAAAGCAGTGGTATTGCCCAATAAATTAGGGCGTAATAGAGCGCAATACTCAATATTTTGTTTTTGTATTTGGAGCGGTACAGCAACGTGCGCGTCATCAATACATCGCGCAGCACCAAGAAAATGAGGGCCAAAAAAGACCAAGCAAAGTTGTGTTGGTATTGTAAAATTTCTAATGCTCGAAAAATATGTGGGAGCTGATGCTTTGCCAAGCCAGTAATTTGAAGTGCAAAAAGCAACAGCAAAGAAAGGGTCAGGCCGAGCAGAACACTGAACCATAGCGGCGCATGTTGCCATGTTTTTGTGAATTGGCCTTTGCGCAAAGCTTGTAAAAACAAGGCGTAGTCATTTTCTGAGTGTCGTTCAAAAATGAGTAAAAACTGCATGAGCAAGAAAAACACCAAACACACCAAGGCCAGGTGGTAATAGACGGCATTCAAACCAAGAAGTTGAGGGTCAATATAGCTGGTGTCGTAATCGGTTAAATAGATGGGCAGATTCCAAGTAAAACCATAAAAGTAGAGGCCTGTAAAGACGAGGAAAGCCAACCAGTATTTTTGGCTGTTGCGGTACTGCAATTCTTTGCGCAAATTTTGATGGATGCCAATAAAGCTCCAACCGATAAATATGAGCAGCGAAATCAAAATAGTCAGGTTGTTCCAAATGAGTCCGAACCAACTAATGGCGCCTTTTTCTTCGCCGATTAAGGCCAGGTAGAAAGAAAGCCAACCCACACTAATAACAGCAAGGATAAAAAAGAGTGTTGTATTGATTTTGGCGTGGCTAAATGCTGACTGCGTACTTCCGGTAATGGTCAGTAAGCTAAAGAGTAGTGCGCTAAGGTTCATCAGGAGTACCAAAGCGATGTAGATCAGGCCGTTTATGAAGCTCTGGCCCACATTTTCACTCATTAGCGCTGCGCAAAAATAAACCAACATGGCACTGAGCCCGCCGAGCCATTGCAAGAGCGTAGGGCCAAAAATTTTGCCAATGGTGAGCGTCAAGGGGCTTTGGCCACTCATGCGTTGGCGATCCCAGGTTTTCTGATTGATTTCATCGGCGATGGCATCAGCAGCATTTTTACTGCCCCAAATGCCCGTGATCAAATAAAGAATGAATAGTGCGGTGTTCATCAAGACCTCTGCTAACTCAAAATATTCACTTAAGTCTTCTTTAACCATTGCGATGGTGGTAATTACAAAAGCTAAGGTGCTGAGGCCCAATAATGCGAAAACACGGTTTGGCTTGAGCTCTAACCAAGCATTGCGCTTGAGTTCTGGGTTGCGAAAGATATCGGATAACATGTTATGCGTTTTTGATGGTTTTCAAATAAGCGTCCTGAATATTGACGCTGTGTTTGCCAAAAGCCCTGACTTGGATGCCTTGCTGCAAAAAGTATTGAAGGGCCATATGAGGAGGCGTGCCTGCTGCGATTGAAAAAATAGCGGTTTCTCCTTCATTTGCTATCATGTTGAAAAGCGTCGGTTCTGAGAGGCTGTTCAATAAAGATGCATTGACGGCTTCAATGAAGTAAGTGCAGTCTTTTTGGGCAGCGGTATCCATTGAAAAGTCGGTTTCCACCAACTTGCCTTCTTTCAAGACGATGAGGTGATTGGCATACTGATCGAGTTCGGCTAAAATGTGCGAAGAAACCAGCAAAGTAATGCCCGCTTTGTTGAGCTGTTTGAAAAGCTCCGCCAACTGGATACGCGCTTCAGGGTCTAGGCCCGATGCGGGTTCGTCTAGGATGAGGTATTTGGGCAAATGAATGATGGCTTGCGCAATGCCCACACGCTGCCGCATACCGCGCGACAAACTTTTGATCTGCTCCTTTTTCTTATCCGTTAAATTGACTTGCTCCAAGACTTCCTCGACGCGCTGCTGATCCATCTGGTGTGCAGCGGCAAAATACGCAAGCGACTGCTCAACGGTGAGCTCCTCGTAAAGTCCAAAATTATCGGCCAAAAAACCCAACAACCGATGGCACGCATGCGGGTCTTCACTGCTGTCAATGCCATCTATGAGCACTTGCCCCTCGGTCGGATGCGCTAGCGCACTCATGCAGCGCATTAAAGTCGTTTTTCCGGCCCCGTTAGGGCCAACCAGCGCGGTAATACTTCCTTCGGGAATCGTAAAAGAGAGCTCGTTTAAAGCGCGGTGCGTTCCGAAGCGAAAGCTGAGATTTTTGATTTCGATCATGATGTATACCTGAGTTTGATATGAAGTTAAACATAATTGACTAGTAAACAAACTTAGTTCTCAATCCTTTATCATTTTGTAATTTTACTTCAAATCTTTTTGATGAGTCGATACCTTTATTTCATTTTACTATTCTTAAGTCCAGAAACTTGGGCTCAGAATCTTGTTGAAAATGGCGATTTTGAAACGTATAGTTCTTTGCCAACGAATGTAATGCAGTCACAATTATGTACGGGTTGGTCAGCCTGCAGTCAAGGAGGAGGAGGTACCCCAGATTATTTTCATTTGAACGGCTTGGGTTTGGTGCAATTGCCCAATTCATTTTATGCCACAATATCACCTCACGGAGGATCCGCAATCATGGGCATTATTGCTTACCATGGCGTCTCAACAGATTACCGAGAATACATCAGCCATTCGTTGAGCAGTCCGCTCGTGATTGGAGCCACTTACACATTGTCTTGTTGGCTGTCTAACGGTCATTATAACGGAAACTATGGCGGTAGCGCAGCCAATCACTTGGGCGTGGCACTCACCATGAACGAGCCTCAACAATTAGGTACTACTCCACTCAGTACTATTACTCCTCAGTTAGAAGAGAGTAGCTTGATTTACGATACAAACTGGACGCAACTTAGTTATATTTTTGTAGCGGATTCAGCTTATGAGCATCTCGTTATTGGAAATTTTAAAAACAACGCAAATACTACTGTTCAAAATATTGAAAACCATCCTATTGAATTGGCTTATTATTTTATTGATGATGTATCATTGATCCGAGTTGAAGGAAGTGCTGGCTTGACTTCAAATGTGTCTAGTAAACTTCGATTAGTATATCATCCAGACGCTCAGCTTCTCTATCTTACAGGTGATTCAACAAATGAATATCTGCTACAAATTTCAAATTTGGAAGGTAAGCTCCAGCCCGAAATTGATCTTTCCGAAACAAAAACTTGTTCAATTCAACATTTGCCAAGCGGGGTATATTTCTACAAGTTGAGCTCCAAAGATGCTCCAATTCTCTATGGGAAATTTGTGAAGTATAATCATTAGATATTTAATTTTGTAATTTGTTGTTCTGCTAGCAAACTACTACTCCATGAAGTCACTGATACTCACCTCATTTATCCTCATTGCCACTTTTTCTTTTGCCCAATTAGGTTCTACCATGTTTGGTCTTGCCCGCAACAGCCCATCAGGTGTATTCCTTGCGACCATGGATCCTACAACCGGAATTGCTACGAATATCAGTCCAACATCGATTTCGAGCAGTATCAATTTGACTGGCGCGGCCTTGAATCCTTACACCAACCATTTTTGTTTTTTTGGCGACAATGGTTTAAAGTCTATCGATCTTTCAACTGGCTTGCTCACGAGTACGTCGACAATTAACAATCCAAATGGCACCGGATACTTTGATCTTTTTAGATTCAACACCTCCGATTCTCTGATGTATGGTTTATCTCGAAGAAACATTCCTAATCCGCAAACGGGAGGTCTCGTGTCTGCCATGTATTTGGCTACAATAGACGCAAATACGGGTACTATTAACGAAATTTCACCCAATTCTATCGGTCAAGGATTTGCATTTTCAGGCAGCGCTATTGACCCTCACCAAATGGTGTTTTACTATTCTACTGGTTCGCAATTAGTGGGCTTAGATATGTACACAGGCGGTATTTTCTCAAGTCCGACCTTGAGTTATCCAAACGGAGGTCAGTATTTCGATAACTTCACATACAGCTGCGCAGACACCGCATTGTATGGCTTGATTCGCACCAACTACTACTCGCAATTCTACGATCCGCAAACGATGATCACCACTCAAGTTTTTGATTCAGCTGCCGTACACCTTGGCAAAGTGAATGCCATGACGGGCGAGGTAACCAAAGTCAGTACGCAACCATTAGGTGTTACTGCTTTTTCTGTTAACGGGAGCTCAACCATTGACCCCGTCAATATGATATATTACTTCATCAGCGGCTCTGGTACAGGTCTGGCAATCTATGGTGTTTCGTTACAAACCGGCTTGGTCGTGTCACAAGGTAACATAAGCAATACGGGCGCACTTTATTTTGACATGATGCGCATCCAAAGTGATTGTTATGAATCGCGCCCGACCAGATTTGCGCCTTCGTCATCCCTTACGGACCAAGTGGTAAATCCTACTTCTATTCAAGTTGCGCCAAATCCATTTACTGATCAGGTGCACATTACAAGTAAAGCAGATCTGAAAAAAATTGAGCTCAATCAAGCCAATGGTGTGCTCTTGTTTGCAGTTGATGTTACTTCAAAAGAATGGACTTTAGAAACGAGTATGCTGCAAGAAGGCATGTATTTGCTTCAAGTTACTACTGCTCAGGGAGTGGAGAGTGTGAAGATTTTAAAGTAGGCTCTGTTTTAGATTACCCTTCCCCCAATAAGATTATTCTACGGAGGTAGAGTAGGGGATCAGGTCAATCAATCTTCAAAAAGTTCCCTTTCGAGACCCCACCAGATTTGGTAGTTAGCGCGTAAAGATAAGCACCTTGTTGTAAATAACTCACGTCAATAGATGAGCTTTGGGTTGTGCCGAGTAATTTGCCGTCAGGAGCATAAATTGTGATTAATTCAATATCCTCAGCGGTACTAAAATATAATTTTTGGCTTGTAGGATTCGGGAATACTTCGCAATTTATAACATGTTCTTCTATTGAATTGGTCAGGTTGATCACCGGAAAAATAGCCATGGCCACATCAAGTTGGTTTTGCCAAGCATCGTGTAAATTGACTAGTGTGCCATCTGCTTGCACTTCAAACGAATGACTGGATGCCAACGGGAAATCGCCATTGAGATTAGACATAATACCGATGTTGTCTCCAGGGGCGGTAGGCAGTTCAATCATAACTAAAATATCTTTCGAACTTGGTATCGCTACCGGATTACTGAAAGCGACATCTAAATTGTATGGTTTGCCACCAAGCGCTAATGGACCTCCTATATAAGAGTAGTTGTCCGTGACCGTATCTAGGTTTTGTAATGTATATGTTTGTGAACCAAGTAGCGCGCCAAGGCTATCGATTGTTGCAAATTCATAGATTTTTACTGTGAATTGCCCTGTTCCTGAATTGTTGCTTTTGAACGGAATCCAGGCGAGCACATTGGTGAGGTAGCCGTTGCTGTTGGGCAGACCTGTTTGGGCATTGAAACGCATTCCCTTTTCTAGATCACCTAATTCGTTATTGCCCGTAGCATAACCATTGCCAGCTGTCACGTAAACGCCTGCGTTGAAAAGGTTGTATTCAAAAAAATCGGAAATAGAAACGGTTTGCGCGAAGCTTGTGGCGATATTAAAAACGAGAAGGGTGAAGAGCCATTTTTTCATGAATGCAAAATTAATATATTTCGAAATGCTGGGATTGAAGATCCCATTGGACAGACGTGCAGTGGAAAAAAGCCCTCTGTCGTTGTTTTTTATGGAATAAATGCTGCGCATTCATTTCATTCGGTCACTCCAAATTTGAAGCAAGCTTCATTTGTTTTGACCTTCATTCAATCATTTCCAACGAAAATTTATTCCATAAAAAAAGCACCTACAGGAGGTGCTTTTATCAGAGTGATCCCGCTGGGATTCGAACCCAGGGCCCATACATTAAAAGTGTATTGCTCTACCAGCTGAGCTACAGGATCTGCCTTTTTGAGGGTGCAAATATACAACTATTGTTTTGATTCGGCAAGGAAATATATGGTAAATTTGATAAAAAATAAGTGCATATAGGCAATTGATTGATTGCCAACTGACTAATGATGGAAGCGAAAACAATCTTTTTGATAGGAATGATGGGTAGTGGCAAGTCTACTATCGGTGTGCGCCTTGCAGAATTATTGGTTTTGCCATTTGTCGATACCGATGCGGCCATTGAAAAAGTTGAGGGTAGGTCGGTGCAACAAATTTTTGAGCAGGAGGGAGAAGGGTATTTTAGGGAAAAAGAGCGGCAGCTCTTGCAACAGCTGCCTCAACAAGCGGGCGTGGTGGCTTGTGGGGGCGGTTTACCTTGTTTTTTCAATAATATAGAGTTATTGACAGCCAAAGGCACTGTCATTTACCTAGAGGCGTCGCCAGCGTTTTTGTACGATCGGATAAAAGGAGACCAACAGCGACCTAAATTACAAGACTACGCTGCTTTTATGCAATTATTTACTGAACGAGAAGTGAGTTACAACATAGCGCATTTCAAGATAGATGCCAAGCAGTCAGTCGAAGCAATTATAGCTGAAGTGCTGTCTTTGCGCGCAGTAACTACAAATCAATAAAGATCTTTCTTGAAGCCCACCGCGAAATTGAAGTAGAGCGGGGACAGGTATTCGGTCGCGGCTGCGGTGTTGTTACTGAAATTTGCTAACAAGAGGTAATTGAGCGTGACGTCCGTATAAATAGTGCCAATAGCAGGAATCGTATACTTGACACCTCCTTGAAGGTAGCCCCCTAAATTGAAAATCCTGCCTTGGCTTTGTTCATTGGCATCAATTTGATGGCTTTGCTGCCAGCTGTATTGACCGGTGATGTCGGTATCGTCATAAACTTTTCTAACCTGACCAATACCAATCACAATTCCAGAGCCACCATAGCCTGCAAATCCGTTGTCGTAGTCGTTGCCGATGTAGTAGCGGTTGCCGCCTTCAATATTGAAATAACTTGTTTGATAGCGGTTATTGACTGCTAAAATATAGGGGTTGATATTCTGATTGACGCCTGTAACGTAGCCGACGAGGGTATCATAGTTGGCTTTCGGGAAGGAATAACTCAATCTGCCATAGAGCGTAACGTCGCCACTTCTGGGAATTTCAAGGTGGGCGTGAATGCCTGGCATTGAAAGGTTGCGGTTAGGCAAGCTTTGGGTATTCAAGAAGTGGTTGAGGCTCAGGCCTCCGCCGTAACTGAATTGAGCAAAAAGTTGTGCTTGGAGTAGTCCGGCGAATAGGAGTAGGCTGATATATTTCATGTGCATTGACTATCAATAATTGTTCCAACAAAAATAGGGCCTTTTTCTTGTTCTTTTTTTGTGCTCGTATTTGTTTTTCATCTAAATTTGTTAGGTATGTCGCGCACGCAGTATTTCTTTTCTTTTGTCTTGGCTACAATTTCTTTTATAGCGGCACGCTCTATTCAGCGCGAGGGTATAGAAAACTATTACGAGCAAGTTGCGTCTGGCTTTCAAAAAGAACTTGGTTTCATCGATTTCGATCACCCCTCCGCTGCAAAGTATTTGCCAATGGGCTTACAGCCGTTTGCAGCGCTTTCTTCCCTAGATTCCATTCAATCTGTTGCCATCAGCCAAGATTCTATGCAAGTGCTGCACTACAACAGCCAAGACAACACCTACACGCCATTGTTTGGCTTGGCCGCAGATCACAAAATCACACAAATCACAGGCTATGATTCTACGCTTGTCTACCTAGACCAAGCCCAAGAATTACATTTTATTCAAGCGCCCTATACAGTAGAATTTGCCCAAACGTATCCGCTTCAAAACGAAGATGGTGCCAAGCAACTATTGTGTTATCATTCCAATCTCAAGCGCATTTTGCTATTAAATAGTGCCTTATTGGAAAGTGGTGAGCGTCGTTTTGTCTGCCAGACTTTCCACATCGGCAAGCGTCAACTGAGTCAGGTTCCTCTTTTTTCTTTTGATAGCAAAGAACTATTGTTTGAGCCTATCGCCATGGCCATTCAGCCTTTATCGAATGAATTCTATTTGTTGTCAAAAACGGGAGAGGTTGTCATTTTAGATCAACAAGGTGTCTTGCTCTCACGTCATCAGCTTCCTGCTGGTATCAATGAACCCAAACTCATTAGTTTTGCTCCCAATGGCGATTTACTCGCTACAGATGCCAACACCTTGCACCCAGTTGTGCTGCGCTTACCTTGGCAAAAAATGACACCTGAGCAAGGGGCCTTCGTTCATTAGGCCATCTAGCACAGACAAATTCGGAACAAACTCCTTCTTATTGCCAAAAACCTGCTGATATGCTTTCGTCGGATTGAAGTCCCGACCCATCCAAGCTTTTTTATCGCCGTTGGCTTGTCCTGTATAGGTTTCGCTCCATTCGAGTGTTAACTGCAGATCTAGCGCCGCATTGATCCAATCTAGGATCAACTGATTCAATTCATTGACATAAACCGGTTGCTGCGCAAAGAGTGCGCGCAGGTCGTGTGCGTAGTGTTCGAAGTGAGGTGCATTGGCATAAGCACTTTCAATAGCTCTCCAGTGCTCGGCTCGCCAATTTTTGCTGTAATCAATTTTGAGCGCATGCATGGCTTGTTTGCCTGCAGCTGCATGTACGATTGGTACATTGAGTTGAATAATACCATTCGCACTCAGGATTTCTGTGCGCGTACGAATGCTTTGCTTTACGTAATGTTCGTGTAGGTCAAGGACAACATGCTGCTCGTGCAAAAGCGCGCGCACATAGGCCAAGGAGGGGAAATAGGCGCACGAAAAGACAGACATCAGTTAGTCAATAAAGCGGAAGATGCGGTCAAAACGAATACCCATGAAGGAATCAACAAACGGAGATTTGGAGAACCAAATAAAAGAAGCGCGGCCAACAATATGGTCTTCGGGCACAAAGCCCCAAACGCGCGAGTCTGCAGAATGGAAGCGGTTGTCACCCATCATCCAGTAATAGTTCATGGCAAAACGGTAGCTAGTGGCGCGCTTGCCATCAATGTAAATTTTGTCTCCTTTGATGGCCAATTGGTGCCCTTCATAGGCACTGATGATGCGCTTGTACCAGGCAATATTTTGTGTGTTAATGGCAATGCGTTGTCCCTTACGCGGTATTTGAAAACGCTGAAAATCGGTCATGGTGTTGTTGACATTCAGGTCTTTAGGGAATTGGTCCAAATTTGATATTTGCTGCATTGGTCCAACATTATACACGCCGTTTACTGCGAGGTCGCTGTATTGTGGGTAGCGTGTTTTGCTGAGTTTGATTTTGAAGTCTGCCTCTATTTGCTGTTTTTCTTTGCGCGTAAGGTTCAGGATGTAAAATTGCGCATCAGAAACCGCGTCAAAGTCGGTGCGGGCTCCATCGGCAGAATTTTCTAATCCGTAGCGCGTCAACATTTCTTCTGTTGAAGGAAAACTCACCTTAGTTTTTTCAATGCGATACAATAAGGCCTGACCAGGGGCTACGTAAGCTTTTTTTCCATTGACGTAAAGCACTGAATTTACAATTTCCATGACATCACCAGGCACGCCCACGCAGCGCTTGATGTAGTTCTCGCGCTTGTCTACTGGGCGGTAAATGAGGCCTCCGTGGGTCATGCCGGCAGCATATTCTTGAGAATTGAGCGGGAAGTAGCCTGCAGCAAAATGGGCGCGTGCGCGCGCTTTCCATTTGTCGAAACCTGCGATATATTCTTTATATAGGGCGATTTGACCCAAAGAATCGAGGCCGGTAAGATTGATATTGCGCTTGCTATTGATGAACTGACTGAAGGCCTCTTGGTTGAGCAAGCCGTGAAAATCGTGGCCCATGAGGCCGCTTGGTGTGCGGGGGTCTAAAATGGCGGTGTCTCCAGAAGGGAAATTAAATACAACGACATCGTTGCGCTCAATTTTACTCCAGCCTGGCAAGCGCGTATAGGTGCCCTTTTCCCAAGATAAATAGGATTTGATGTTGACAATTGGCACAATGTTGTGAACCAATGGATAGGATAGGGGTGTAATAGGCACTTTAGAGCCGTAAGCGAGTTTGTTGACGAAAAGGAAGTCGCCTACAACCATTGTTTTTTCCATGGAACCCGTCGGGATTTGAAAAGGCTCGAATGAGTAGGTGCGAATGACAGCAGCGGCTACCAATGCCCAAACAAATGAATCGCCGTACTCTTTGACGCGCGGTTTTGCTCCGGGTTTGTCTCGCGAAATTTTATCGAGTACGATGGCTATGACGTGCCCAATAACAGGGAGTGCCATAAATAGCACGATGTGGTCACCCCATTTGCGCTCTTCGAGTTCTTTGGAGTTGGCCCAATTGGTAGCGGGGCCATATTGAAGCTGTGCATCTTTGGAAATTTTTCCAAATAACAAATAAGGAAATAACAAGCCTTGAAGCGTATCGGTAAAGCTGTAGAATTTGAAACGACGCAGCACACTTACATTGATGGTCATGAGCATAACGAGGTGCACGCCTGGAAAAGCCAACAGCAAAGACCACCAAGGTTTATTGAGGACTTCTTTAAAGAGGATAAAGTAGTTGTAGCCCGGCACCATGGCTTCCCAAGATTTGCGCCCTAATTTAGGGAACATACGGTGCCACTGTGCCAAATACGGATGTACAATAATGAGTAGGTAAAAATAAATGAAACTCATAGGGTGGTTTTTAGGACGTCAGACATCGTGAAAATGCCTTTGCGCTGATAAATAAATTCTGTTGCGAGTACTGCGCCAAGGGCAAAGCCTTTGCGGTTATAGGCAATATGTTCGATGCGAATGCTGTCTATTTCGCTGTTGTAGCTGATTTCGTGGGTGCCGGGCACATCCGGAATGCGCAGCGCTCGAACTGGAATTTGTTGCGCATTGGTTGGGGATAGGGACCAGCTAGCGTAGTTCGGGTTGTTGTCGATGATGTCGTTGAGCAGGCTTACCGCAGTGCCGCTTGGCGCATCTAGTTTTTGGACGTGATGGGTCTCACTCACCTGAATTTTATATTCAGTATGCGCTTTCATGAGTTGCGTAAGTTGGCGGTTGAGTTCAAAGAATAAATTGACTCCCACACTGAAATTGCTAGCGTAGAGCAGCGCGCTGTCGGTATTTTTTACCAATTCGGTGATTTCTGCAAGGGCGTCTTGCCAAGCGGTCGTCCCGACGACAATCGGGATTTGCTTTTGGGCACAAAATGCGATGTGCTTTGGGGCGAGCTCTGGTCTTGTGAATTCAATGCAGACGTCTACCTCAGACCAGTTTACAGTAGCTAGCGGAACTTGGGAGTTGATTTTAGCCACAATGACATGACCGCGTTCTAAAGCGATAGCCTCAATGGCTTTTCCCATTTTACCGTAACCGAGTAATGCAATTCTCATGCTCTAAAGTTACAATTTATCAGCGAAACGTCAACTGAAAGCTGGCGCCTATATATTTGTTGGGCAGCACTTGCGGTACGAGATGCCAACTGAGATCAGGGCTGGTGTCAAAATGCACGAAATGAGCGGCTGCGCCCGCTTCGGCAATCTGAAAAAGATAAATAGCGGCAAATCCGAGAATGGAGAGGTCGCGCCAGTCTAAATATTGGCGGTAAAGTTGTAGTACGGCTTGGTCGTCGTAGGGGGCCCAAGTGGGGTTGAGGCTGCCACCATTTGTGCGGTTGGTATATTCTTGCTTGAGGCTCAGTTGGGTTTGCTGATTGCTGATCAAAAAATAGCCAGCTGCACCGAGACCACCGTAAATGAGTGGAACTTTCCAAAGTGCTTGTAGATTAGGGGCGTCATGCGAATTTCGGATTTGTCCTAAACCGGGAACCAATGCCGAGGCTAGCATGCTTTTTTGGTGGTAACTGAGCTTCAGGCTGTCTGTTGGCCGAATGGAATCTTGCGCAAAGGAGGTAAATGACAATAAAATGAAGCAGAGCCAGGACCTCATTTTGATTTTTTGAGCATTTCGATGAGGCGCTGTAAATCGGCTTCGTGATCAAAGTGAACGATGAGTTTACCTTTGCCTTCAGGCGTTTTGTCAATGCTCACCTTGGTGCCGAGTTGCTCCGTAAGGTAAGATAGGTAGAGCTTTTCGGTGGTGCTGAGGCTGGGCTTGGTTTTGGCACTTGCGCCTGCGGAAACTGCTTTTTTAACGGCTTCTGGTTTAGATAAGGCCTCGACGTCGCGCACAGAGAGCTGCTCTGCCAAGATGCGTTCCAAGGCAGCGAGTTGTTCTTTTTCAGTGGGCAAGGAGAGGAGTGCTCTGGCGTGGCCCATAGTGACTTGTTTGTCTCGAACGGCAGCTTGAATAGCGTCTGGAAGCTTCAGTAAACGCAAATGATTGGCAATGTGAGAGCGCGATTTGGCAACTTTATCAGAGAGTTGTTCTTGGGTGAGCTTGCATTCTTCGAGCAGGCGCTCATAGGAAAGGGCGACTTCTATGGCGTTGAGGTCTTCGCGTTGGATGTTTTCAACGAGTGCCATCTCTAGCATGGTTTGGTCGTTGGCGATGCGCACATAGGCTGGTACTTCCGTAAGCCCGGCAAGTTGTGCAGCTCTGAAACGGCGCTCACCCGAGATGAGTTGGTAGCGATCGCGGCCCATTTTGCGCACGGTGAGTGGCTGAATAATGCCGTGCGTCTGGATAGAGGTCTTGAGTTCTTCTAATGCATTGCGTTCAAAGTGGGTGCGCGGATTGAATGGATTGGCTTCTATTAAAGAAATGGCTATAAGTGCTACAGCTCCGGCAGGAACAGCACTTGCGCCCGTGATATCGGTTTCGGAATTTTGAAGCAAAGCGCTCAGGCCACGGCCCAAGGCTGGTTGTTTTTTTGCATTAGAGCTCATGATCTATCTCTATGATTTTGTCGTCGTTTCCGATTTTAGTAAGGTCGTTCTTTTGTAAAAGTTCGCGCGCAAAATTCAGGTAATTAATGGCGCCTTTGGAGGAGGCATCGTGCATCACGACTGTCTGGCCGTGGCTGGAGGCTTCACTAAGAGTGGTATTGCGGTGGATAACAGTATCGAAGACCAATTCTTGAAAGTGGGTCTTGACCTCGTCGACAACTTGGTTGGCCAAACGCAAACGGGTGTCGTACATGGTGAGGGCCATGCCTTCGATTTCAAGTTCCGGATTGAGCCGGCCTTGTACAATTTTTATGGTGTTGAGTAATTTACTGAGTCCCTCAAGTGCAAAGTATTCGCATTGCACAGGAATCATGACGGAGTCTGCTGCTACCAGTGCGTTGACGGTGATGAGACCCAAAGATGGAGAGCAGTCGATGAGGATGAAGTCGTAGTCGGCTTTGATTTGCTCCAATGCTGCGCGTAGAAGGTACTCTCGGTTGGGCATATTGATCATTTCAAGCTCAGCTCCAACGAGGTCTACGTGAGATGGAAGGATAAATAAGTTGGGGTTGCTGGTCTCGAGAATGGCTTCTTGCGCAGGACGGTTGTTGACCAAGCAATCGTAAATATTTTTAACAGATTTAGGGTCAAAGCCAGTGCCAGAAGTGGCGTTTGCTTGCGGGTCAGCATCGACAATGAGGGTCTTGTATTCGAGTACGCCAAGGCAACCACCCAAATTAATGGCTGTTGTAGTTTTTCCGACGCCCCCCTTTTGATTGGCAATGGCAATTATTTTACCCATAAGTGTTCTATTGAAGTATAAAATTACAAGTTGTTCAGCATACTTTTTAGCCTTCCAAAAGGAACTTATTAACCATTTTAATATACCTTCTGTCAATATCCTTCATTCACAGCTCGTTAGCCTTCACTTTGTGCTGTGAATTTTTCCCTAATTTTACACCCATGAAAGCAACGCGCTATTTTAGTATCGGAAGCGATCCGCAAAATGACCTACAGCTCGCATCAACAGAATGCGTTCCTTTCCATTTGTTATTGGGGCAAGATCAAGCTGGTAACGTTTGGGTAGCGAGCAGAACAGCCGGGGCATTTTATCAAGTCAACGGCCAATTAAACACTCAAACGATTGCACTTGATGCCGGAGATGAAATTTCAATAGGCGCCAATCGCATAGACTGGATGCATGTTTTTGGTATATCGCCCGCAGAAATTGTTGCAAAAGAAGCACAAAAAGAAGTGGCCGAAGAAAAACAAAAAGGATTGCGTTTTCAACTGATTTTCATCTACATTGCCATCGCCTTGCTCCTTTTTTTAATAGCTTTTTACATTTAGCACTTAAAAAAAACTGCGGTCCTGTATTCGGAATCAGAAATAATTTGTAATATTGCACCCCCGTTCAGTTGAATTGGGCTAAATTTTCAGAGATGAACGTCATTAAACAAATCGAGCAGGAGCTAATCGCCAAAAATGAATTACCAGCTTTCGGAGCAGGTGATACCATTATCGTTTCATACCGTATTGTAGAGGGTAACAAGGAGCGTATCCAACAATTCCAAGGTGTTGTCTTACAACGTCGCGGAGCAGGAGCTACCGAAACTTTCACTATCCGCAAAATGTCGGGCAACATCGGTGTTGAGCGTATCATACCTGTACATTCGCCATTTATAGACAGCATTACCATCGTTAAACGTGGTGCAGTTCGTAGAGCACGTATTTTCTACTTCCGTGAGCGCACTGGTAAATCAGCACGTATCCGCGAGAAAAAGAACTTTGCGAAATAAGCATTCGCAAAACACATATTTGAAAAGGAGCTTCGGCTCCTTTTTTTTATGCCTGTACTTTTTCCTTTTAATGACTTAAATTTTTTGGAAGCGCTTTTTATTGAATAGAGATGATCTCAAATTCAGTTCTCCTGTTAAGCGCCCGATTGGCCGCTGAAGAGTTGGCTACGCGTGGTTGGGCTTCGCCATAACCTTTGAATTGCATGCGCTCTGCAGCTACACCTTGGCCTTCTAAATAGGCTGCAACAGCTTTGGCGCGTTCCTCTGAGAGGACTTGGTTGCGTACGGCATCACCGACGTCGTCTGTGTGTCCATTGATTTGAATGCGCAAACCGGCTTGTTTGTTTAGATAGTTCGCAAAGCCTTGCAGCAAGAGCTCGGCATCGGCACTTAAAAGTGCAGCGTCAGTTTCAAAGACTATTGCCTCAATGGCATAGGCACTACCTTCTTCAAGTGTATCAATTTGCAGCGGTTTGGCTTCAATTTTTAAACTTGGTTTTTGGAGTTCCTCGACACTCAGGACTTGCGCCTGGAAACTGTAGTTTTCTTTGCTGGCCTCAATACTAATTTTTTGATCGACGTGTACTGCAATTGCATAACTGCCGTCGTCGTTGGTTTTCGCAATCGTTTGAGGCGTATTGGTATCTTGGTATCTGACGGTAAGTTCGGCAGCGGCAACACTTCGTCCATTTTTATCCTGTAAGGTTCCACTTAAGATCCTTGTTTCCTTTGGTCGGGCAGCTTCATGGAGTTCAAAACTGAAGATATCCCAATTTTGTGCTTGTTGGCTACTAAAATAAGCCTGCTTGCCGTCAGTCGAGACAAATAGCCCGAGTTCGTCTGCGCTGGTATTGATCGGGTAGCCAATATTTTGAATTGGGCCCCAACCGTTGTTTTCTTTGCGCATCATAAATATATCGAGCCCGCCCATTCCAGGTCTGAGCCTACTGCTCTCCGAGACAAAATAGAAGGTCTCGCCGTCCTGATGGAAAAAAGGACTCTTGTCTTTGCCTGCGGTATTGACTTCTTGGAAAGGTTTGGCTGTAGCCCACGTGCCATCGGCTTGCTTTTCGCTGTAGTAAATGTCGTTGTCATGACTGCCTTTGCGAAGGGTTGTAAAATAGAGAATTTTGCCGTCGGCAGAGAGCGAGGGCTGTGCTTCCCAACCATCTTTGGTATTGATATTTGGCCCAAGATTGAGCAGGGGTGTCCATTCGTAGGAGTCGGTGCTGCCTTTTTTAAGTTGGTAGCGACTGCTGTACAGGTCGCAATTGAGGTAATCTTTGTTGTATACTTTTTCAGCCTTGCAGGCGCAAAGGATCATTTCTCGGTTGTCTGCCGCTAAACTCGCCGACCCATAATTGGTGAATTGTCCGTCGTTAAAGGGCTTTGGTAACGGACGTCCAGAGTCAAATTCATTAAATGTTGTTGCACTAGAAACGGTAAATTCTTCTTGCAGATACCCTGATATATCACCAAGATTGGTTTTGTCGGCTTTTCGGGTATAAAAAATCAGGGCGTTGTCGGGGCTCAGCATCGGAAAGTATTCGTCTTGCTTGCTGCTGACTTGAGCTACCCGCGCTACCTCAAACGGAACAGGGTTTTGTTGTGCCTCGATCGGAAAACGCAATTCTCGGTATACGGGTAGGATATCCGCCTTGAATTTTTCGTAATTACTGGCTTGTTCTCCAGGATAAATAGAGTCGTACTTCATGAAGGTTTCAAGGTAGGAAAGCGCGGCAGTTTTTTCGCTAAAGCTGTAGAGTAGACGGGCGGCATAGAAATATGCATCTGAATGAAAGCTCGGGCATTTTTGGATGCTTGCTTGGTAAAAAAGCAAGGATTTTTGGAGTAGTTTTTCGGCTTCGGTTCGGTTTTGCGGCATGCTTGCCATTCCTTGCTGGTAATGAATGCGGCCCAAATAGAAGTAGGCCTGTACGTTGTCAGGGTACTTGCTCACTACGGCGGCCAAACCTTGCACGAGGTCTTCAAAATTTGTGGCGTTGTTGGCCTCTTCTAAGGCCTTATTGATTTTTTTGTCAGAGGTGCTGCAATTACTCGTTTGCCCAAAGATGTTTGGAGCGGCGCAAAGCAAGCAGATTAAACAAAGGAATGTAATGAATTTCATCACTCGGGTTTAACGAACTTGGGCTAAAAAGTTACATTTTTAGTAGGGTTTCTACACAAAAAGCGCAATCGTTTGCCGAGAAATCTAAATGCGTCACCATTCGGATCATGCCTGGTCCAAAGGCCATGCAAAGGATACCGTGTACTTTGAGTTTTTCAATGAAGGCGTCTCTTTCTGCTGCATCCTTCAGCTGGGCTACGACAATATTGGTTTGAACGGGCAAAACGCTGTCAATGTAAGCGCAGTTTTGCAGCGCTTTTTCAAGTTGAAGGGCCTGCAAGTGGTCTTCATGCAGGCGTTCTACATTGTGCGCTAGTGCATACAAACCACCGGCTGCAATAATACCCGCTTGGCGCATGCCACCGCCAAATACCTTTCTGACCCGGCGGGCTTTTTCGATAAATGCAGCGCTGCCAATCAGCAAAGAACCAACAGGGGCGCCGAGTCCTTTGGATAAACAGACCGAAAGGCTATCGTAAAAAGCGCCATAAGCTCCTGGGTGCATTTGATTGACGGCCAGTGCATTGAATACGCGTGCTCCATCTAGGTGCAGCGGCAAGTTGAGTTCTTTACACAGCGCGCTGATTTTTGCGAGTTCAGCGGTATCGTAAACAGCACCGCCACCGCGGTTGGCCGTATCTTCCAAAGAAACCAGTTGGGTGAGCGGAAAATGCACGTCGTGCGCCGGATTGATCCATTGTGCAATAGCGTCGGCAGTGAGCCTTCCGCGATCGCCAGGCAAAAGCCGTACAGATGCGCCCGAATTTTTGGCAATGCCACCGCCTTCGTATTTGTAAATATGACTTTCTTCGTGGCAAATGACCTCGCCACCAGGTTGCACATGCACGTTGATGGCTATCTGGTTGGTTTGCGTGCCTGAACTGCAAAAAAGCGCGGCTTCTTTGCCAAAAAGCTGAGCGCCGTATGCTTCGAGTTCAAGAACAGTGGGGTCTTCCTTGAAAACGTCGTCTCCTACAGCTGCATTGGCCATGGTATGGCGCATTTCTTGACTAGGTTGGGTAACGGTATCGCTGCGTAAATCAATCATATTTGTACTTTTAACAAAAATACAATTTCAGGTGGTTCTTTTTCTGCTTTTCGTAGCACTCGTTATTTTAACGCCGTTTTTTGGTGCGCTTGCTACTTTTTTCACGGGTTTCGGTCTCAATACCATTTTAGTTCCGGTATTTATGATTTTTTGGGATGCGCCCATTGCTGTGCTGATGGCGGGTATCGTTCACCTATGTAACAATATTTTAAAAGTAGCGCTCACGGCGCGGTCCATCAATTGGCACTTATTTCGAAATTTCGGCATTCCAGCTGTGCTTTTTGCCTTTTTAGGCGCCTTCCTTTTGAACAAACTAAATGAAGCGACAACTTTAAAGTTGGGGCCCATTTTTGGCGCAATTCTAATATTTTTTGCCCTTTTGGAGTTTTTCAAATGGAAACTTCCGATCCAAGGCCCTTGGGCCATGCGCTTTGGAGGTGTGTTGAGTGGTTTTTTTGGCGGATTTTCCGGACACCAAGGCGCGCTAAGGGCCTTATTTCTATCGAAACTCAAAATTGAACCCTTAGTTTTTGTGGCTACAACAGCCATCATTTCACTGCTCGTTGACCTCACCAGAGTGAGTGTTTATTTTTCAGGATCTTGGTTTGAGAATTACTATCCAACTTGGATCATGTTTATTTGCGTGCCTTCTGCTTTGGCAGGTACTTTGGTGGGCAGAAAGTATATTCAAAAGATCAACCACGCCAAGATGTCAACTATTGTCGGGGTTGCGTTGTTTGCAATGGGTTTAGCCATGCTGCTCGGATTGCTTACTCCTTTTCATTAATTTTCGGGAATAACTGCTTCTTGACGCCATATTGGTCAATGACATACTCTTCTAGTTTTTCACCTTTGTTGGAGTAGGTGCAGGAATAGTTGAGTTTGCCGTCGGCGTAGAAGGTCTGGTGCAAGCCAATAGGCAGCCCGGCAGCATATTTTTCAGTGCTCAGTGTTTTGCCCAATTCGTTGTAGCTGACAAACATGCCGTTCTTTTTGCCGTCTTTCCAAGTTTCGTTGCGGGCTATTTTTCCGCTGTCAAAATAATAGGTCCAGGTTCCGTGTTTTTGACCTGCTTTGAAGTTGAGTTCACTCTCTTTTTGTCCGCTTGAATTGTAGGTGATTTGAGCTCCATCAGCCAAGCCCTCGGCATAGTTACTCACCTTTCTTAATTGCCCATTGGGTAGGTATGTGCGTTGAGGACCATCGAATTTGCCAGCTTTGTAGTGTTTGTAGGTGAGCGTGTCTCCAGATTGACGGTTATATTGAATAGAAGGCCCATGGAGTAGGCCGGCATTATACCAGATTTCAAATTGCACGCGGTTGGTGGAGTCGTAATAAACGTAGGTTGGTCCGTCTTGAAGGCCTATCTGATAACTTTGGATTGATTGTAAGCAGCCGCTTTTGTAGAAGGAGGTGTCGGTTCCTTGGCGCCTACCATTGATGAAATTTAATTTTTCTTCAATCGTAAAACTTGGATAACAACTCACGCAACTACCAGTGTAAGGTGTTGAGTAGTCTTTTCGCAACAAATATAGGTTGTGTTCTTCGTCAAATGCCACGCTCTCATGGCAAAACTTCACATTGTTTCTCGGACAAGCTTGTCTGGTTGTTTTGCAGGGTTCTGGAATCTGTGCCAGAGCAACTGTACGCAGCAGGACCAATAAAGACAAAACAATCAAACCGCTTCTCATTGTTTCGTGCTTATTTTTGAGGCAAGAGCAAGAGCGCTTCACGCATGCGTTCCGGGATTTCAATGCTTTGTTGTTTGTTGGAGTTGAAGCCTACAAGCGTACTGCTTCCGGTGGTTCTGAGCTGCTCGTTTACGTAGAGTTCGTAGCTTAGGGTGAAGCTTTTGTTGCCGATTTTTGTGCAGAACATATGGATTTGCGGCGCATCGGCCAAAAGCACAGGCAAGTGATACTGAACCTCGTTCTGCACCAATACAACGCCATTTTCCATCCAGTCCCAATCGGGGCCAACTAACTGACTAAAGTAGTGGATACGGGTCATTTCGAAATAGGTCAAGTAAATAGAGTTGTTGACATGGCCTAAAATATCGATGTCGGTAAGTCTGACTTGAATGGCTGCTGGCTTGATCATTTGTCTAGTTTTTGAAAGAAGGAGTTATTGGAGATGTATTCTGGCACGATTTGTTTCATGAGCCGCACACTCGCTTCGTTATCTTGCTGATTTGCAGTATCTAGAAGCGACGTAATGAGTTGCGCTTCAGGAGTAGAGGGTCTCGTTTGTGCTATTAATATCTGTGGATGATAAGTAGGGATGGTATTTTCTGCATTGGCCAAGACTTCTTCGAAGAGTTTCTCTCCCGGGCGCAAGCCCGTCACTTGAATATCGATATCTTCATACGGCCGCAGGCCTGAAAGCTGGATCATTTTTTTGGCTAGATCGAGAATTTTAACGGGCGCACCCATATCAAAAACAAAGATTTCCCCTCCATGGCCCATTGTTGCGGCTTCCAACACCAGTTGACAAGCTTCTGGAATGGTCATGAAGAAGCGCGTGATGCGCTCGTCTGTGAGTGTAATGGGGCCGCCATTGGCAATTTGTTTTTCAAAGAGTGGTATAACCGAACCATTTGAGCCCAAAACATTGCCAAAACGGGTGGTGATATACGCCGTTTGTTGATTTGAATTGAGTTCACTCACCAGTATTTCTGCAATGCGCTTAGAGGCTCCCATGACGTTCGTAGGGTTGACCGCCTTATCGGTAGAAATCATGATGAATTGTTCGGCTTGGTGCTGTGCAGCTAATTCTGCTAAGAGTTGCGTTCCGCCAATATTGTTGCGAATGGCTTCTGCGGGGTTTGCTTCCATGAGCGGTACATGTTTGTAGGCGGCTGCATGAAAAACAACCTGTGGTTTGTACAGCGCAAAAAGACGCTGCATCCGCTGCGCATCGCAGATGTCACCAATTATATATTCGATTTCGATTTTGCCTTGGACTTGCTTGAATTGCTGTTCGAGTTCAAAAAGTGCCGACTCAGCCTGGTCGAGTAAAATGAGCTTAGTGGCTTTGTAGGGCAGCAATGCAGTAGCCAAGCCGCTTCCGATGCTGCCTGCAGCGCCGGTAACCAAAATGGTTTTGTTTAAAAAATGCTCCTCAAGCTTCGGGTTATTTAGCGTAATTACTGCTCTGCCGAGCAAACTATTGATGTCGATTTTTTTGAGCTTGCGCACCTCAAAGGCACCGTTTACCCATGCGCGCGCTTCTGGCACACGCTTGATTTGTAAACCGAGATTGAGCGCAAGGTCTGTCAGTTCTTGGAGTTTGTAGCGCTCAATATGTTGAACAGCAATGACAAGCGTGGCCACCTTGTATTTTTCTTTGAGCTGTTTAAGCGCGCTCAGTGGAAATACTTTGGCGCCTTCAATTCGCTTGCCTTTCAAATGTGCGGCTTCGTCTATAAAACCAATCACGTGCTGTAAATTGGCGGTGTCTTTTTCAATGAGACGTTTGGTGAGTTGGCCCGAAACCCCTGCGCCGAATATTAGGATCGCTTCTTCATCACCTTTGTCTCGGGTATACTCAAGGTACAATAGCTTGATCGCAAAACGCCCTGAAATCACAAATGCTGTACTGAAAATAAACTCCATGATCAACACAGAATTCGGGAACAAGAAGTAACCATCTAGCTGGTAATAGCGCACCATGCTGCCCAGAATAAAGAGCAAAGTAGCGCTAATTTCGGCCATAAAAATACGTTTAAAGTCAGCTGTTGAACTGTGTCTTACAATGCCTTGGTGGATCTGAAACGACGCAAATACTACCATTTTTATCGCGATGTAATACCAAATAGATTTGGATAAGATAGCCCATTCAGTGGCAATTAAAGAGAAATCCGCCTTGAGGTCAAAGCGGATTAGATAGGCAAAAAATAAGGCAAAAAGATGGATGAGCAAGTCAAAAGCGACTATTACCCATCTTGGAGTATTTTTCTTGAGTCCGAGCACATACAAAGATAGCAATTAATGCTATTCTCTTACGAGGTGCACTAGACCGTGTTTTTCTATTTCGTCGCCTGCGTTGGTTACTGTACGCGCTATGTAAAAATAAACGCCTTCTTCCATTTTGTCACCCTTTTCGTCGGTGCCATCCCATTGGAATGCCGGGTTAGCGAATTCGCGTATAGTATTTCCCCAGCGGTTCACGATGATGCATTCAAAAGTGCTGAGGCCACCGTAAAATAGCATTTGGAAGTAATCGTTAGTGCCGTCGCTGTTTGGCGTAAACACGTTAGGAAACTCGATGTCACAGTAGTAAAACGATATGCTCGCAGTATCGGTAATGGTACCACAAATATTTGTTGTTGCAATGAGGTAATTGCCCGGTTCGGTTACTTGGATGGTTGGAGTGGTGGCACCAGTGCTCCAGAGATAGCTTACGTTTTGTGGCTGCTGAATAGCTGCAAGCGTCGCAGTTTCTCCAATACAGAGCGTGGTATCAACAACAGAAGTATATGGGTCCGCAACAAACGTGAGGCTGAATGTTTCGTTGAAGTTACAAACAGTATCTTGCAGATTGATCAAATAAATACCAGAAGTGTCTGCGGTCAACAATGGATTTTGACCTGAGGCATTGCTAAAAGTAATATCAGTGGAATTAGATGACCAATTGCTGCCAGTGTACGAGAGTACACCAAAAACTTGAAGTGTGAGGTTGCACAATATGGTATCTGCCATTGGTGAGATTGGTGCGGGAATGCTGTCTACGTCAATTAAAGTACTGTCTGCACAGCCAATTTGGTCGATTACCGTGACCCAGTACGTTCCTGAATTTAGGTTGTTGAAAGCCCCTGTAAGACTTGTGCCTGAAAGCGTTGGACCTTGGTGCAAGACAAATACGTAAGGAGAGACACCCAGTGTAGCGCTTGTACTGATACTGCCGTCTTGCAAACTACAGAACTCAAGATTACTAGTTGTTTGCCCAAGAATCGGATTGGTAGAGGGGTAAATATGGGCAGTTGTGGTGTCGAAACATCCGTTGACATCTTCTACGTAAACTTGATAGGTTCCTGGCAATAGGTTGTTGAATACAGGGCTCGCAGAAAAGGTGGAGCCATTGTTGAGACTATACTGATAGCTTGGCGTTCCACCATTAATACTCAGGTCAACAACACCGTTGTCAAGACCGCAGGTGGTGGTCGTGACAACCATATTGATTTCTACGGAGTCAACCCCTATCAATGGTGCTTGAATGGTGTCTGAACAGTTATTCTGATCCACTAAAATGACTGTGTAAGTATTGATGCCAAGTCCAGAGAAGGTTCCGCTTGTTTGAAAATTCTGACCGTTGTCAATGCTGTAGGTGTAGCCACCAGCGCCGCCGGAGGCACTTGCATCCAGACTTCCGTTGCTGCTCCCGCAAGTGGGGTTGTTTTCCAGCACGCTGTCTATTTGTGGATAAGAAATGCTGAGGGTAATGGTATCATAGCAGATATTGGTGCTATCTGTCATCATGACGATATAGCTCGTAGTTCCAGTTGGCGAAACAGGAGTGGGGTTGTTGCCATAATAAACGCCAGTAGGGTAAGAGTAGTTGTCGTGAAGCCAAGTGATCGTGTAATTTGGGATTGCTGCAGAAATAGCGATGTTGTCAAGACCCCAGTGGTCATAAGCTGAACCAGATACGGCAAGTTGGGTCCAACGAAACTTCGTTGTGGCTGTTTGTGCTGCAACAGGAATGCTTTCACAGTAGTTATTCCAAGAAGTCATGTAAGGATCGGTACCGCCGTTAGGGCTCCAATAGTTTATGGTGGTCCAGGTGGCGCCGTTATCGATGGAATACTGGAGGTAAACACCTTCGCTTGCTAAATCGGGCCCTTCACATGGAGAAGCTTGCGCCTGAATGGCGTAGCGCATTTCAAAACAAACGGTTCCGCCTGAGGACACATCTAGTGGCACGGTAGTCATTACTCGTGGCGCTACAGATTGGTTGCCCATCCACATGAAATCAGAGCCGTCTAAGGAAGGAACACCGCAAGTATTGTTGGCAATAGTGACGACCTGAGAGAAGTCCCAACCGACTGGCTGGCCGGCGTTAAAGTTTTCGCCAAAGGCCACGACGCTCGTTCCTGTTCCGTTGACACTTAAGATAGTGGATCCGTTACACGGAACGATGGTATCTTGGGCGATGGCCTGAACTGTACATTGTGCTTGTGTTTGATGTACAAGTCCAAAAGTAAGTGCAAGACCTATAAGTAGGTGCTTGAAATTCATGTGAAATTAGGTATGGGTTGGTTTATTGAACCGTTACGCTTTTGATGTTGTAGTCGGTAAGTTCGGTTTTGGTGAGGTGCGCGGGCATGTGGTCAAAAATGGTGAGCCCCATGTTGTTTCGGTCTAAGCAAACACCTTGTAGGGATTGCTTGGGCTGCAGGGTTTGGGTGTAGAGGTATTCGTCGTGGCCGCAAGTAGCGCAGTTGTTGTCATAATACAATTCAAAGCTATATGAGACGTTTTTAACTTCGTTAGTGGTGTTCGTAATGGTGAGCGCTATAAGGTCTGCTTGGTAGCCCTCAGAAGGCACATCGCAATGGATTGGGGCTGTTGTGATTTGAATACCCGCCTGATTGATGGACTTTTGAGCAAATAAAGAGCCGCTAACTAAGAGCAAGCTGAAAAAAGTGATGTGTAGTTTCATGTAGAAAGATTAGCTTTGTCTTTGACGCGAGACAACAGCATTAAGTTGCTTGCGCGCCTAAAAATAATGCAAAAAATCGAATCTTGAAAGAAATCGAAAGGAAGTTTTTAGTTGCCAACGACGCTTGGAAACAGGCAAAATGTATTGGACAGCGCGAGTTAAAGCAAGCATATTTATTGCGAGGCAGCGACCGTTCCGTGCGCATTCGGGTTACCGACAATATGGCTTTTTTTACCATTAAACTAGGAACAGGCCTTACGCGCAGTGAATTTGAATACGAAATTCCGCAAAATGAAGCCAACGACATCATCACCGAGGCAGGGTTACCCTGTTTGCACAAAACGCGTTATTATATCCAAAATGGAATCGATACTTGGGAACTCGATGTTTTTCATGGCGCGTTGGAAGGTTTACTTGTTGCAGAACTCGAACTTTCAGACGAAGCGCAAGAATTTTCCAAGCCCAATTGGTTGGGAGAAGAGGTGACGTTTGATCCCGCATACCTCAACTCCAATTTGATTGAGCGGCTTTAATTCTTTTTCTAATACCGAATTATTTTTAACAGGTCTAAATTGCTTCTTTTTCGAGCGGAAGCGTCAGTAAATCAATACAACTACAGCCCATTTCAACTGAGAAGAGGGCTTCAAAGTCTCCCATATTACTCCACTTGAACCATTGCGTTTCATCTTCTGTAATACCACTCATTTCCTGAGCAGCGATTTTTTTGGCATAGTTTTTCAAGATGAGGTCATCGTCCCAAAATTCTTCTTCAATGAGGTAGACACTACCCTCTGCTTGCTCGTCTATGAGTAGTTCAGGGTCGATTTGTTTGGCCCACTCAATAAATGCCGGGCTCGGCTTGATAAAAATAAATCCGCGGTTGACGATCTTCATAATGCTGCTATTTTATTGTTGGCGTATTGAAGCCACAAGGTTTTTTTTCTTGGCTGTGCATACAGGATGTATTTGAATCCTTTATAATCTAACGTGCCGCTGTACCATTTCAGCCAATTTCTTAATTGGATGCGCTGTGCGCTACTTATTTGGAGGATTTGTTGCTTGCCGACCAAATAGACTTCGTGACTTGAACTCCAAATATTACCGGATTTCAAAGCTACACTCGTTTTATTTTTCCCTGCTTGATCGAGCCAATTATAAAATGCTTCGGTACAAGTGCTACTGTCTTTAAAGGACCAAGTTTTGTATTGAAAAATTTTGTCGAGTGAGTCGGTGAGTACGTAACGTTGGTGTGTAAAACAAAATCTGTCTAGGAAAAATTTGTCATTGGTTAAATCTAGGCTGATTTTGCTTATTCGTAAGGATGCAGAATCATTGGTATAAAAATTGCAGAGCTGTTGAAGCGTGTCGGTTTGGCTTTTTTTTGGCTTTTGGCTCTTTTTTTGTGGTGACTTCGGCCTTATTTCATCTAAGGAAAAAGTTCTTTTTGGCGCCTCGTTTTTACAGGCAACAAGGAATGGGAAAGTCAGTGCTAAAAGATAGCCCGGTAGTTTTGTCAAAGCACGCATCTTTTTAATTAATTTTGAACAAATTTAACAACTATGAAACAATTCGCACTTTTTATCTTGCTAGCTCTTCTCACGGTATCTTGTGGAACCAAAATACCTTACACCACAGCTATCCGCGACGAATTTAGCCTAGACTCAGAAGAAAAACTGCGTCAAGTGCAGTTTTACACCTCACATACCATCATTTTAAACCAGTCGAACAAGCAATCCAGTGAGCTCACTACCCAAAATGGTGCACTTGTTTCGAGTTCAAATTCACAATCCGAATCTGTTGTGATTCCAGCAGGAACACGCTGTATTTTTGAAAACTTCGGCGATGCAGGTCAAATCCTCGTTCGTTTTGAAACCGGAGACCAACGCGCTATTCCTTTTGCAACCAAAACCGATGGTGCAAGTGTACGCCGCTACTACCTTGATGCAGATTGGTCTGCTCAAGGCGGTGCGCGCATCAGCTACGGTGGCAACGATTACAAAGTGGATCTTACGAGAGGTGCTCCACGTGCAGCACATTTATTAGTCGTCAAGAAAAAACTAGAGCGCACCAAGCGCAAAGAACGCATAGTCCGCGGTTTAAAAGTATAATCCAATGCCAGATCAAGAACCCATCAACTTTCAACAACATTCCTTCCCCAAAGAAGAACTGATTTCTATTTATAAGCAACTCGTCTTACCTCGCCTGATCGAGGAAAAGATGCTCATTCTACTGAGACAAGGAAAAATTACCAAATGGTTTTCCGGCTGGGGGCAGGAGGCTGTTTCTGTCGGTTGTGCCTACGCCATGTCCGAACATGAATACATTTTGCCAATGCACCGCAATTTAGGTGTGTTTACCACCCGCCAAATTCCTTTGCAGCGCTTATTTGCACAGTTTCAAGGCAAGGCCGATGGCTACACAAAAGGGCGCGACCGCAGTTTTCATTTTGGCACCCAAGACCACAAATTAGTGGGTATGATTTCTCACTTGGGGCCGCAACTCGGTATTGCCGATGGTATTGCGTTGTCTTCTAAAGTGCGCAAGAACCAAGATACAACGCTGGTTTTTACAGGCGATGGAGGTGCTTCAGAAGGTGATTTTCACGAGGCGCTCAATGTCGCCGCAGTGTGGCAACTCCCTGTTATTTTTGCCATTGAGAACAACCGCTGGGGGCTCAGCACGCCTTCGTCAGAACAATTTCGCTGCAAGCAATTCATCGACAAGGGCATAGGTTACGGCATGGACGCCATTCAGGTAGATGGCAATAATATTTTAGCTGTCATAGAAACGGTGCGCCAAATTCGTACGCAAATTCAAGAAAATCCGCGTCCTTTCATTTTAGAGCTCATGACCTTCCGCATGCGCGGGCACGAGGAGGCGTCAGGCACAAAATACTATCCAGAAGGCCTGCAAGCGGAGTGGGAACCCAAAGACCCAGTTAGCAATTTTGAAGCATATTTGTTGCAAGAAGGTGTCCTCGATACCCAGGCAATGGAAAGCATCAAGCAACAATTCAAAGAAGATATCCAGCACGCTTTTGACCAAGCGAATGCTGCTCCCAAAATAGTTCCAGACCTCGCTCAAGAAATGAACGACGTCTATGCGCCGCACACTTTTGAATCAGTTGCACCTACAGAAGCAGCTGCTGAACTGCGTTTCATCGACGCCATTCAAGACGGCTTGCGCGTGGCCATGCACAAGCATCCTGAGCTTGTGCTTATGGGGCAAGATATCGCAGAATACGGTGGCGCTTTTAAAGTCACTGAAGGCTTTGTTGAGGCTTTTGGCAAAGACCGCGTGCGCAATACCCCTCTTTGTGAATCCGCCATCATTGGAGCAGGTTTGGGCCTGAGCATTTCTGGTATGAAGGCAATGGTCGAGATGCAGTTTGCCGATTTCGTAAGTGTTGGTTTCAATCAAATTGTCAATAATTTGGCCAAAATGCACTGGCGCTGGGGCCAAAAAGCAGATGTTGTGGTGCGCATGCCTACTGGCGCGGGCACGGCGGCTGGCCCATTTCATTCCCAAAGCAACGAAGCATGGTTTGTTCATACACCCGGGCTTAAAGTCGTTTACCCGTCCAATCCGCAAGATGCGAAAGGCCTTTTGCTTGCCGCTTTCGAAGATCCAAACCCCGTGCTTTTCTTCGAGCATAAATTTTTATACCGCAGCTTAAAAGGTGAGGTTCCAGCAGGCTATTACAATACGCCAATCGGAAAGGCGGCGCTCGCCAAAGAAGGACAAGACCTCACCATCATTACCTATGGTTTGGGGGTTCACTGGGCTTTAGATGCAGCGGCGCAGCGTCCAGATTTCTCCTTTGAGATCCTCGATTTACGCACCTTATTGCCGCTAGACCTCGACGCAATTGTTGCCGCAGCGAGCAAAACCGGACGCGTACTTGTACTACACGAAGACACCCTCACAGCGGGTATCGGCGGTGAAATCGTGGCCTTAGTCAATGAATATTGTTTTGAACAGCTCGACGCACCTGTTTTGCGCGTAGCTTCCTTAGATACACCTGTTCCTTTTGCCGCAGACCTCGAGCAACAGTTCTTGGCGAGTAAGCGCTTGCTTTCGACCATCGACAAACTTATGGCCTACTAAATACTTTGAACGTCAAGCCAATCTTTAAGTTTTTCCTTTCTTTACTGCTCAGTATGAGTATTTTGCGTGTTGCTTTCGCGATCCAAAACGCTGCATACTTCAAGACTCTTGACACGTGGCATTTTTTCATCGGTTGCTATTTCGATGCCGTCACGCTCGCGCTCCTGAGTTTGCCCTTGTTTTTATTATTGAATCCGCTCAGCCTTTATTTAGGAAACTCGAGTAAAAAGGTACTTCAAGCTCTGGTCAAAATTTACTTGGTTTCGATTGGCTTGATTGTATTATTGCTCAACAGCTGGGACATCGCCTATTTTTCTTACACCCAAAAACGTTCGGGCTTCAGCTATTTTCTGCATTTACTTTACGGAACAGAAACGAGCAGTTTGGCCGGAGAGTTTTTGCGTGAATTCTGGTGGTTACCTTTCCTATTTGTTGGTCTTGCCTACGTATTGTGGCGCACACTTGCCCAACTGAAAAATATTTTAGAGGAAAACCGCATAAAAAGCATTGTCTGGCGCTACTTCCTATTGTTGGGTGTGGTGCTTGTTTTGGGTAGAGGCGGGGTGCAGTTGCGGCCAATTGGCATTGTGGATGCAACAGCCCTGAGTAGCCTTGAGCACGCTCCAATTGTGCTCAATACGGCTTTTACAGTACTTAAAACTACCGACGATGGCAGTAGCCAACTCCTGACCCTCCATTCTGAGCACGAGCTGCAAAATCTTTTGCCTCGCAAAGACAAACAAGCGCACGTCACACTTCCTTCTAAAACCAATGTAGTGGTATTGATTTTAGAGAGTTTTGGTACCAATTATGCGGGCCCGAATAGCCCAAAGTCGTACAGCCCTTTTCTGGATTCATTGCTGCAAAAAGGCTTGTTCTTTGAATACGCAATTGCCAATGGTCGCACTTCCATGGATGCCGTTCCTGCTATTCTAGCCGGCATGCCGTCTTGGCTTCCAGAATCTTATATTCTATCTCCGTATTGCAGCAATCAGCTCAATAGTTTGCCTCAGTTGCTCAAAGAGAAAGGCTATCAAACGTCTTTTTATCATGGCGCAAAGGAAGGATCCATGAGTTTCAAAAGTTTTACCAAAGCAATCGGTATTGATACCTACAAAGGCTTAGAGTCCTATCCGAATCAGGCACATTTTGACGGGAATTGGGGAGTCTGGGATCACCACATGCTCCACTTTTTTGGACAAGAGTTGAGCCGCACCAAAGAACCCTTTTTAAGTAGTATTTTTACCCTGAGTTCGCATCATCCCTATTCATTGCCTACCGGATTTGATAAACAATTGCCCAATGGACCAGAGCCACTCTGTAAAACCATCGCCTACACAGATGTCGCCTTGCGTCGTTTTTTCAAGCGCTATCAAAAGGAAGATTGGTTCAAAAAAACCTTATTTGTCATAACTGCAGACCACGTAGGGCCAACCCGTCAGCGCCAATTTCAAACTCTTGACTGGCGCTACCGCATTCCGATTGCATTCTATCATCCCTCACTCGAACTCCCCAAACCTGCCAAAGGTGTTGTTTTTCAGCAAATTGACATCATGCCAACCTTACTCGATCTTTTGGGCCTGGAGAAAGCAACATTTCAACTAGGTTCTTCTTGTTTTGAGTACGAACAAGGTCAGAAAATGGTCTATGACAACGGCAATTTACTTTCCTTTATTTACAATGGGACCAATCTGCTCCCGATTGCCTGGACACCCCATGTGCAGCGCAATTACACCAAGGAACAAGCCAAAGTCAGTCAGCAAATGAGCGCGTTGTATCAGTTTTACACCAATGGTTTGTTGCAAAACCGTTGCAGTGCGCAAACGATCAAGCCCCGCTTACCATAGAATTGCTTATCTTTGCGCTTTCAAAGAAAGCATCCTATGGCCGAAAAAAAAGTCACCCGTCAAGAAGATTACGCAACCTGGTACAATGACCTCGTCTATAAAGCAGACCTCGCGGAGCACTCCGATGTGCGCGGCTGTATGGTTATCAAACCGCATGGCTATGCCATTTGGGAAAATATGCGCGATATCCTAGATGCTAAGTTCAAAGAAACAGGTCACTCTAATGCTTATTTCCCGCTATTTATTCCGAAGAGCTACCTCAGTAAAGAAGCGGCACACGTCGATGGTTTTGCCAAAGAGTGTGCAGTAGTGACGCACTATCGCCTCAAAAATGCCGAAGACGGCAGTGGGCTCATTGTGGATCCTGAAGCCAAATTGCAAGAAGAACTCATTGTTCGCCCCACCTCAGAAACCATCATTTGGAATTCCTATAAAAATTGGATCCAATCTTACCGCGACCTCCCAATTTTAATCAATCAATGGGCCAATGTGGTCCGTTGGGAGATGCGCACCCGTTTGTTCTTGCGCACCGCTGAGTTCTTGTGGCAAGAAGGGCATACTGCCCACGCCTCTAAAGCAGAAGCGATTGCCGAGGCGGAACAAATGCTAGATGTCTATGCCGAATTCGCCGAAAACTACATGGCCATGCCTGTGCTCAAAGGACGCAAAACAGCCAACGAGCGCTTTGCCGGTGCCGATGACACCCTTTGTATTGAAGCAATGATGCAAGACGGCAAGGCTTTGCAAGCGGGTACGAGCCATTTTTTAGGTCAAAATTTTGCCAAAGCTTTTGATGTCAAATTTGCCGATAAAGAAGGCAAGCTCGACTACGTTTGGGCCACCTCTTGGGGTGTGTCTACGCGTCTCATGGGAGCGCTCATCATGACCCATTCCGACGACGAAGGGCTTGTTGTTCCGCCAAAATTAGCACCCATTCAGGTGGTTGGGGTGCCAATTTATCGTACCGACGAAGAACTTGCTCAAATCGATGCGAAATTCCAGCAGTTGGCTCAAGAATTAAAGGTCAAAGGCATCCGTTTCAAATACGACAACGACGACAACCGCCGTCCAGGATGGAAGTTCGCCGAATACGAAACCAAAGGAGTTCCTGTCCGTTTGGCCATGGGCCCGCGAGACCTCGAGAACGGTAAAATAGAGGTAGCTCGCCGCGACACCAAATCCAAAGAAACCCTAGATTTTGAAAATTTGGCGGTTACTATCGAAGCCCTACTCCAGGACATCCAACAAAATCTATTGCAGCGCGCCAAAGATTTCCGTGCAGCTAATACCCACACCATAGATTCTTACGAACAATTCAAAATCGAGATCGAAAAAGGAGGTTTTTTCTTAGCGCATTGGGACGGCACGCCAGAAACCGAAGAACGCATCAAGCAAGAAACCAAAGCCACCATTCGCTGTATTCCATTTGAACCCGCACCTGAGCCCGGCTTTTGTATGGTTACAGGCAAGCCATCCGCTGGTCGCGTAGTATTTGCTAAGGCTTATTAATGTCCGTATTTGCCTTTAGAGATTTTAATGTTCGTCAGGCAAATTGTCCGTTAAAGGTCAGCACAGACGCCATCTTACTTGGTGCAAGCGTGCAACTTTCCAAAACTAATGCCAGTATCTTAGATGTGGGCACAGGAAACGGCGTCATTGCGTTATTGCTCGCCTCCAGATATAAAGAAGCTGTCATCACCGGCATCGATCCCAGTGAAGGCGCTTTTTTAGACGCGCAATTCAACTTTGAGCAGTCAGATTATGCTGGTCGTTTAACAGCACTCCAAAGCGCAGCTAAAGACTTACCCTCAACTGAAAAATACGCTGTGGTGGTTTCGAATCCACCGTTTTTCATCAATAGTTTGCCGGCCGCGCAAACAGCTGATCAAGAGGCCAAGCATATGGCTGCTCCAGCTTATTTTGACTTACTTCAAGATATGTGCTTGCGCTGCCAAGTCGATGGCCAAATTTGGCTCATTTTACCACCAGCACTAGCGCTGCAGACGCAATCTTTTTTTCAATCGTTGGGTTGGTTTTGCCGTCAGGAGCTGCATTTTCATGCAAATCCGCAAAAGCTGGACAAGCGCTGGGTGCTGTGCTTTGAGCAAAATGTGCTCTATAAGGATGTTGGGCACTTTTTTATCAGAGACTTAGACGGTCGATACCACGCAGACTACCGCAAGCTCGCAGGGGAGTTCCACGACAGAGCCCTCTAGATTTTTCGCTTGAGTCGTTCAAAATCTGTGCTGAGGCCTAACGTTTGAATACTGCCCGCTTTAGAATAAAACTGAACGGCGTAATCTAAATCAAAGCGCTTGATGTGCAAACGTGTTCCCAAAGAGAAGCCGGCTAAGCCAGGAAAATCATTGAGTTGAAGTTGTTGACGGCGGTTGTAGTCAAAGCCCATCCGAATTTGGATTGCGCCTTTAGGGATAAGTTCGAGCTGAAATTGTAAGTGGTTAGCTATCTTTTCACCTAAGTTAGGGATGTACACCGGAATGGTGTCTCCGGTAAGCGGATCTAATGTTTCGGTGGCATTTGGGTCGAGCCAAATATTTTGAGCTTGGTTAAGCGAGTGCCCTACCAAATGAAAGCGGAACGGCGCATGGGCGAGGCGATAACTTACAGCAGCATAAATGTCGAGAGGTAGCATCGAATTAGCTTGCGGCGTATAGTCCTTGAAAATAATGCCAGCATTCCGAACACCTAAGGCTGCTACAAATTGTTGATTAGGGTGCACTAAAAGTGCTGAAAAGTGTGCTGAAAAGCCATAAGCGCTGAATCGTTCCAAATTTGAGCCAAGAAAGTTAATTTGTGCGCCGATTCTAAAATAAGGATTGGGTGTATAAGCATAGCTCGTGCCAATACTATAATCAAATGCATTAAAAGTACCCGTGACTTGCCCTTCAGGATTGGTCTGATTGAAAGAACCGTAATTCATGTAGCGTAAGTATGGCGCAAAAACACCCCATTTAGTTTTAAAGGCACTCACTAGCGTGCCATAATGTACGCCACTAGGTAAAATACCCACTGAAGTATGGTATTGATGGGTGAGGGAAGCATCTAGCAGTGCGGGCTGATCTAAACTGAGGCCAACTTCTTTGTCATTGATTGCGTATAGTCTTCCGCCAACTCCCGCATTTTGGGCGTTGTTGAGTTGGTTGAGGTAGGTAAATGCATGAGTACCCCAACTGTATTGCGCCTGAGCACTGTAAACAAAGCCAAAAAAGAGCAATCCCAAAAATTTCATAAGCTGTAAACGCATAACCTTGAATCAGATTGTGAAAATACAATAAAATTTAGCGTCAACTACTTTGGAACAATAATTGTATATCGCGAAAACATGAAGCCTACAAGTACCCTCCACCAGCAATTTGAAAGCCTCTATGCACAGGAGCAGCGGTTTTTCAAGCGAATAATTGCGCGCTATTTCAATGGCATGCAGCAACAAGATGTCTTGCAAGATTTTTCATTGCACCTCTTCGCATTGCTCGAGCAGCAGCAGCCTGCAAACGCTCATCTTTTTGATTCCCAGGCCTGGTTGCGCAAGGTCTTGGTTCATTTTTGTATTTCACAATTGCGCAAAGACAAAGCGCAAAAAAACAGCGTATGGCAACAAACCACCGTGCATCATGTGCTTGTTGCCCAAGAGTTTGCGCCTCAGCGCGAGTATGAATTACAGGCGCTGTATTTTGAAGCATTGGGTTGTGTAGACAAAAAAGAGGCGTTGGTACTGAAAATGAAATACGAATACAAGCGCAGCTCCAAAGAAATAGAACAGCGATTAGGGCTGCAGCACGTAGATGTACTCATCTCGCGCATCAAAGCAAAAATCAAGAAAAAAATAGGTCGTGTTGAGCTCGACTGGATGTAGTTTTAGGCTTAAAAGTCTGGCAGTAGTACTGGGCTTAAAAATTGAGGTGTCTTTCCTTCTTTTCTAAATAAATATCTGCGATGGTTACCAAAATGGCCGTTTCTTCAACTGCCCCGAAATCTGCGTTGACTGCGGTGTCAAAGGTGCGCATGGTCGGGGAGAGGTTCATGTAAATATTCATGAGCGGCGGAATAAACGTGCCGTGATCTCTAACAAATTGATTGAGCACCTTGAATGCTTCTTTGTAGTCGAGGCCAGCAACAAGTGGTGTGTAGTCTGTTTGGGAGCGGAAATCTAAGGGTTGAAAAGCGCTAATGAGCTGATCCGGATCTTGGAAATAATGGTGCAAAAACTGCAGTAAAAAATCCCGGCTTTCGCGGTCGTAGTCTGGATACATCGTAACCTTACCGAAGAAATACTTGATTTGCGGATAAAAGCGAATGAGTGCTCCGAGGCCATCCCAGATGTTGTCTAGGGCAAACAAACCTTTCTTCGGATTCACATTCGGCTGAAAATTCGGCTGCACCCAGCTCCTGCCGAGTTCTATGGTATAGGGTAAAAAATCGCTTTTGAATAAGTCGCTGAACTCAAAATAGTGGGCTGTTGACAGCGCAAAAGCGCCGTTTTTGTCTTTGGCGTCAGCACAAACTTTGTAGCGGTAGCCCCCGATGATTTCTTGGTCCTCTGCAGACCACACAATCAGTTGGTCGTAAGCATAGGGGCCAAAATCATGTGCATCTAGGTCAATTTCTTCGCCCGTACCACCTCCGGCTGCTCTAAAAGTCAGTTCGCGCAAGCGCCCGATTTCTTGTAAAACAGCTGGCGAATTGGCTGCATTGACACTATATATTTCATTGCCGCCTTTGCGTGTTGTGCGCAAAAAACGGTCGGCATTTAGTTCCTTGCGCAATAAGGCGCGGTCTATGGGTTCAATGATTTGTTTCATCGGATGGTTTTAGGCTGTAAACATGGTTTTTTACCCAGTTGGCGGCGTCGTAGTCGTTGAGTTCGGCAGGAAGCTGCTGTGGGCTGAGGGCTGCACCAATCACAAAAGAAATCTTGCCTTTTTTCTGCTTAAACATTTCATCGGCGAGCAAGAACATTTCAATGTTTGCTTTGATGCCGATGCGTTTGCGCCAGCGGTTGAGGCGATAAAAAGCTTGAGACAAGCGTCCGTCGATGTAAATTGGTATAATTGGTCGTTCTAGTTGCCGAGCGTAGCTCACAAATGTTTTTTTCCATTCGGCTTCAATAATTTGTCCATAATGGATTCTTGTGACCATCCCCGCTGGAAAGATGATCACAACTTGTTCTTTTTCGAAGGCACCCTTGATGTTTTGTCGGACGCTGCCATGGTTGCGGCCAAATTTATTCACGCCCACAAATAAGTTAGACAACTGTTTTATATTGAGAAGTAAGTCATTGACAATTAATGCTACATCGGGTCGTTTGCTGCGAATGGCATGAATTAGTGCGATGCCGTCCATGCCACCCAAGGGATGATTCAAGGCCAAGATGGCACCACCTTTTGAGGGGATGTTTTCTAAGCCCTCTATTGCGATATCAATTTCAAAGTAATTGATGAGTGCTTCGCAAAAGGCGTGGTCTTGGAGGTGCCCGTAGTTGAGCAGGAAGTCGTTGATTTCCTCTTGATGTAATTTGCGTTTCAAGAAGGCAATGACAAAGCTTGGCAACCACTTGAGCAAACGTGGATTTTTGCTCTTGATGAGCGCCTCGATGTCGATTAAATCTTGTTTGGACATGCGGTAAATTTAAACTGAATAATTGAAAGTGAGCTCCAATCCGTCATAAGCCAATTGCACATTGGCTGGCAGCGTTTCATTGATTTGTTCATGCAAGCCAAACAGATGGGAGATGTGCGTGAGGTAACTTTGCTTGGGCTTGATTTCTTCAATAAACTCCAGCGCTTCGGCTAAATTGAAGTGCGAAGGATGCGGATATTGGTGCAGTGCATTGATGATGAGGATATCTAAATCTTGAAGTTTAGATTTTTCTAATGCGCTTACTGATTTGGCATCGGTAATATAGGCTAATTTGCCAAAGCGAAAGCCCAATACTTGCATTTGGTGGTGCCAAACTTCAATGGCATCAATGGTGTAAGTGTCTATTTGAAAACGCCCTACATCGAGGTGATGGATCTCAAAACGCGGTACGCCCGGATACGGATTGGATTCAAAAGCATAGTAAAACTCGCGTTTGAGTGCCAGTTCAACTTTTGGGGTGCAATAAATCGGGAAATCGGCTTGTCGTTGGTAATTGAAGGCGCGGATATCGTCGAGGCCCGCAATGTGGTCTTTGTGTTCGTGGGTAAGTAGAATGGCGTCTAGGTGGCGCACTTTAGCCCGCAGCATTTGCTGTCTGAAATCAGGGCCGGCATCTATAACGATGCACAAGTCTGGAAATTCGAGTAGCACACTTGCGCGCAAACGTTGGTCTTTGGGGTCAGTGGAGCTACAAGTTGGGCAATTGCAGGCGATCACCGGCACGCCTTGAGAAGTCCCGGAACCTAAAAAAGTGAGTTTGCCAGTTTGAGCGGCACTCATTGGGCGTTGGTGTTGAGGTCTATGCGTTTTTGCCCGGTGGGTTTTCGCATAAATTGATGAACAATTGTTTTGCTGTCGCGGTTTTCTTTCTCCACATTGATGTAGCGCGCCCAGTGTAGGGGTTCTTTGCCATGAAAATGAAAGGGTGCATAACCAAAGCCTCTGTAAATGCCATTTTCTATCCAGACCAGGCTTTTTTCTCCTTTGTTGCGTCCTTTGTCGACCAGAAAGAAGGAGTCCCCATTGAATTGCAGTTGGTCGATGTATTGCTGAACCCTGATGTTGTATGCTGTAGGGTCTTCTTCTTGTACGCATGCGCCTTTGCACTGTTGAATAGTATAGTGAAAGCAAGCACCTTGCGTAGGGTAGAGGTAGCAGAGTTTTTGACACAATTCGAGTTTACCCGCGATGTGTTCGAGGTAGGCTTGCCCTTCTTTTTTGGAAGTGAATTGCATTAAGGGCTCTTCTTCTTTTTTTGCGGTGTTTTCTATTTTAAGTCTGATGTAACCATCGAAATCTTGTTGATCGTAGAGGCCATAAGGAAATAAACTCTTGCGGAGCTTGCGGTTGTAAATGGGCTTGTGTTCTTTGATGAGGTTGGACTCGAGTAGCATGGCAATAAGCTCAGAGCCTGTGAGTTCGTATTCAACTCTGCAAATATCTTGGATCATTTGCAGTCCTTTCGCGGTTTTGTGATTGCGCAGGTGTTGTTCAATGCGCTTCTTGATATGGATGCTCTTACCCACGTAAATGAGCTGGTTGAACTCGTTGTAGAGTTTGTAAATGCCAGTTTTGTTGGGCAGTTCCTCGATGCTCTCTAAACTGAGGTTTGGATGCACAGATTTAGGGTTGAGTACGTCTTGAATGAATGTTTTAAGATGGTTCTTGTCTTTTTCAATTAAAATAGTGAAGAGTTGCGCGGTGGCTTTGGCATCGCCGTCTGCGCGGTGCCTGGCAGCGTTCGGGATGCCGAGATCTGCACAAATTTTACCAAGACTGTATGAAGCGTGGTCCGGAAGCACAATGCGCGCGGCTCTAACCGTGCAAAGTTGAGGCATTCTGAATTCGTAACCCAAGCGCTTGAATTCGCTCTTGAACATGCCGTAGTCAAAAGCGACATTGTGGGCCACAAACGTGCAGCCTTCGCAAAATTCTATGATTTGCTTGGCGAGTTCATAGAATTTGGGCGCTCCGGCCACCATTTTGTCGGTGATGCCCGTGAGGCGCACAATAAATTCTGGAATGGATTGTTCGGGGTCTACGAGGCTCTGGAAGTGATCAATGACTTGTTTTCCATCGTGTTTGTACATGGCCAATTCTGTGATTTTGGAGTCTTTGGTGTGGCCACCTGTTGTTTCGACATCGACAATGACATAGTTCATGTCTACGAAGTTAGAAAAAAGCGTGGGTCTGCGTTTTTGTATGCTTTCAAATTTTTCGTTTTCTTTGCTAAAAAATAGATTTTATGAGAACTGCCTTCTTTTTATTATTGATTTTGAGCGCTACTTCATTAGTTGCACAAAGTAACTTAAGTATTTTCAATAACAACGGTCAACAATTTTATGTCGTCTTGAATGGCATTCGCCAGAATTCGAAGCCCGAAACCAACGTTCAGGTGGGTCAAATTAAAAATGGCAGTTATGCTGTCAAAGTTATTTTTGCCGATGGCAAAACACCAGATATCGATAAAAACTTCGTGATAGATGCACCTTACGATATCACTACACGCATCGTTTTCAAAAAAGGTCAAGGAAAATTACAACTTATGAGTATGGAACCAACTCAGGGAGCAATTCAAGAAGCGGTTGTCTATCGTCCGACCGACGCTGCGGTTTATTCAGATGCCGTTGTAGTTAATACCATACCGAGTCCAAATACAACTGCAATTCAAACCAACACCACCAACAATAATACAGCAAATGGAACGGTAAATACTTCCGGATCCTCTAATGTAAATGTTCAATCTACTGGGGTGAATACCAATGCTGCAGGTCTCAATATGAACATGAATGTACAAGAAACGACCACAAATACGACTGTTACGAATACAGATCCGAATGAAAATGTCAACCTCAATATGAATTTGTCTGTGGGTGGTGTCAACCTCAATCTCAATGCGAATGCAAGCGCTACAGGGTTGGGAACAAGTACCAGTATAAGCGAAACGACTACCACAACGAGTTCCACCATTTCGTCGTCGAGCACTACAGCTACTTCAACCTTAGGGCAAGGAATGCCGAATCAAACGAATACACAAGTTGTACAACAACAACAACAAGTGAATCAAAAACCACCTGCGCAAGTCAGTGCCAATACAAGTCAATATCAGCCGCAAGGACACGCTGTGAACTGTACGCAAACAATGAACCGTTTGGAGGCATTTAAAGCAGAAATCCAAGATCAATCTTTCGAAGACGACCGTTTAGAGGCTTTAAAGTTGGGCTTGAACAAAACCTGTTTAACGACTGCTCAGGCGGCGCAATTATTGGATTTATTCTCTTTTGACGAAAACCGTCTGGACGCAGCTAAATTTTTGTCTGATCGTTTAACAGATCGCGCCAACGCAGGAGAGCTCGCTAAAAAGCTTACCTTCGATAGTAGTAAAATGGAATACCGCCGCTACATCAGTGAGTAACGACGGTATTGCCAAGTTATCAATTCAAGAAATTTTTATATCTGTACCATCTTATCTTTGGGGTGGCGCACTTTGAAATCGTATTCAAAGTTGAGATTTTCTTTCGCTTTTAGCTTTAGTTTCCATTCGATAAGCCCTGTTTTTTCATCGATTGTTCCTTTTCCTAAATTGGATTTTTCGATGGTAATTTCAGGGTTGGTGGTGAGTGGAATTTGGTCTTGAATGATAAGGTCTATTTCGGAAGATTTGAGGTTGCGCACTTCGATGTTATAAGCAAAGTTGCGTTCCTTCTTATCTTGAATGATCCGTTCCTTACTCTGGTCTTTGAGTAAGGTGCGTTTCACGACTATGTTCGGATCCTTGCCTAAAGATAAATTAAGTGTATCATCCATAGTGGTGGGGTCGAGATAAGTTTCGCCAATGTACGTGCCGTCAAAGAAGATATTAGCAGTGGCAGGAACCAACTGGAGTTCGTCTAATTTGGTCATTTGCGCCACGAGGTACACACCTGGATCGAGTTTTGGTACTGCAAAATAACGGAAGCTCGTATTGAGTTCCGATTGCTTGACCAATACCATGCGCACTTGATTGTCGGAGGCAATGCTGTAGTTGAGGTCTATTTTGAATTCCGCGGAAATGAGTTGTTGCACTATGGTGGTGAATGATTCTGCGCCAAGGGCCTCTTGCTGTATAAGACCATTTCCTTGTGTACTGTACATAAAACCCATGTTCATGGCTGCACGATTAACCGCAGGTGCGTCGTCAATATCTTCGTAGGCATCTTTACGGAGTTTGGCTTTTTCGTCGAGCGTTCTTCTGTATTCTTGGTAGTCAATATACCACGGGCTGAGTTCTGGCTTGGTTTTATTGGCGTAAGGATTGTTGGTCGAGATGCTCAACTTGACGTCGTTCCAGTCTAAACCTGTTTGTTGGCGCACTTGTGCTTTGTAAGTGAGGCTGATTTTACCAGAAGTTGCTTCGCTGCGGATATCGTAAAGGGGAGTCCAGCTCGCATTGGATGCCAAGTAGGAGAGCTCTATTTTGCCTGTTGCAGCTTCTTTGGACATGAAGGTGATTACGATGCGCGGAATTCCTTTTGTTTCTGGAGTTGGGTTGTTTTGTTCGGCGTAATTGTGTAAGTCGTTGAGTCGGGTCTCTAGGCTAGAAATGAGGTCGGATTTTTTGACTTTTTGACGGTCTAGGGTACTTATTTTTTTGTTGAGCTCTGACACTTTTGTGGTATAATAATCTACAGTAGATTTCAACAATTGAATGCTGTCGTTGACTTTGCCTTGGCCTTTCACAGCCCCATTTGAGATGATGATTTTGCGCGCGGCTACCAATACTTCAATTTCGTCGTTGATGTCGCGTAGCTCAAAATTCACCAAAAGGACAGAATCTTCTAATGCTTTAATTGCGGCTTTGATTTTGGGAGGTAATTCGCCTATGGCAACGTTGTTGGTTGGCTGGGGATAGTAAAATTCGTATTTAGAGTCGAGGATCACGACGGCACCGGTTGCTTTTACTTGAATGGTGCTGGGTGAAATTTGTGGCGAAATGCCTTCAACGATCACTTCGCTGACACCCGCTTTGATGGTGTAGTTGGCTTTGTGTTGGAGCTGAGCCCCTTGCATGTAAACAGTAACACCTGTAAGCGGCCCTTTAACAGTGATTGGTTCGTTGGCAAAAAGCGCGAAGCTGAAAAGCGCGAAGTAGAAGAGAAATTTGATTTTCATAGTTTTATTTTGATTTTATTTTGATTTTATTTTGATTTTATTTTGATTTTATTTTGATTTTATTTTGATTTTATTTTGATTTTATTTTGATTTTATTTTGA